>CBIHRK010000002.1:0-412106 GCA_966212465.1 uncultured Lacisediminihabitans sp. | reverse complement strand
GGCTGGCCAGCCGCGGGGCGCTGGTGGGCTTCGTGCTGGTGTCGTCGTACCTGCCGGAGGTCATGGCGATCAGCGACCGCCTGATCGTGATGCGCGCGGGCCGGGTGGTCGGCGAGGTCGATCCGGCCGTGACCAGCCCGGAGGACATCCTCCACCTGGCGCTCGGATGAGCCGCGCCGCCCCCCCCCCGCAGCCCCCTTCCCCCTGGAGTCCCCCCAGGGCCCCCACGACCCCACCCAGAACCCCCCCCCCTTTGTTCCTTTGCGGCACCGGGGGGGCCGCGCGCGCGCCACCGGCCGTCCCGAAACGGAACAGTCAGGCGAAGAGGGTTTCGCCGATGTGGCCGCCGCGGGACGCGCCGGGCGGCACCGCGAAGATGCCCGACCCGACGTGGCGGATGTACTCGTTCATGGCATCGTGCCCGGCGAGACTGCGCTGCACCCGCACGAACTGGGTGCGCGGGTCGCGCTGGAAGGCGATGAAGAAGAGGCCCGCGTTGAGTCGACCGAGCTCGTCGTTGCCGTCCACGAAGTTGTAGCCGCGGCGCAGCAGCACGGCGCCGTTGTTCTGGTCAGGATGTGCCAGACGCACGTGCGCTGCCTGATCGATGAGCGTGGTGCCGAGAGCTTTCTTGTGGAAGTCGGGTGCGGTGAACTCGGTGCCGCCGCTCAGCGGGGCTCCCTCCCCCTTGTCGCGACCGATGACGCGCTGCTGCTCGCCCAGTGCCGAGCGATCCCAGGTCTCGATGATCATGCGGATCTTGCGGGCGACGAGGTAGGAGCCGCCGGTCATCCACTCGGCGCCGTCGCCCTTTGGCACCCAGATGTGCTCGTCGACCACCTTGGTGTCTTCGGACTTCACATTGGCGGTGCCGTCCTTGAAGCCGAACAGGTTGCGCGGGGTCACCTGCGCGCGCGAGGTCGACGACGTGCGGCCGAAACCGAGCTGCGACCAGCGGATGGATGCGCGCCCGAACGCGATCCGCGAGAGGTTGCGGATGGCGTGCACCGCCACCTGGGGGTCGTCGCTGCAGGCCTGGATGCAGAGGTCGCCTCCCGTGAGGGCCGGGTCGAGGGTGTCGCCCGCGAATCGCGGCAGGTCGATGAGCGCTTCCGGGCGCTTGCCCGCGAGGCCGAATCGGTGGTCGAAGAGGCTCGGCCCGAAACCGAAGGTGATGGTCAGTCCCGCGGGAGGAAGGTCGAGCGCTTCGCCGGTGTCGTCGGCCGGGGCATCCTGCGAGCCGCCGACGGCGCCGTCGCCGACCGTCTTGCCCGCGGTCATGCGCGCGGCGGCGGCCGACCAGTCCTGAAGCAGCTCGACCAGCTCCGAGCGCGAGATGTCGGCGACGTCGAAGCTCGCGAAGTGCAGGCGATCCTGGGCCGCCGTGGTGATGCCCGACTGGTGCTCGCCGTAGAACGGATACACCGCGGAGGCGCCCGACTGACCGGTGGGCTGCTGCGCGACGGCGAGCCGATCGACGCCGAAGCCGACCCCGGCGCCCACGACGCCCGCGCCGGCGAGACCGAGCAGCCCGCGCCGACTGATTCCCTGGCGCGTGATTCCCTGACGCGGCGGAACCCCGTCGCCCGAAGACGATGGGGTTCCGCCGGTCGTGACCTGGTCCTCCACCGTTACTTGAGCACCACGGCGGTGAGCTTCGAGAGCGGCTCGGCGAGGGCGTTCACCTGGTCGGAGAGTTCCTTCACCTGCGCGGTCGTCAGGTCGTTGTAATACGTGTAGCCGGCGTTCAGCGAGCCGTACTGACCGAGCGTCGTCGCGAGCGTGGCGAAGTCGGCGTCGATCCGCTTCACGAGCGCCTTGCCGGCCGCCCCCTTGCTGTTGGCGATGTCGCGCACGTTCTCGAACGAGACCTTGGCGCCCTCGATGTTCGCCTGGAAGTCCCAGAGGTCGGTGTGCGACCAGGTCTCCTCCTCGCCGGTGATCTTGCCGGTGGCGACCTCGTCCATGAGCCCGATCGCACCGTTGCTCACGTCTCCCAGCGAGATGGTGAACGAGGGCGCGTAGAGCAGGTCGTAGAGCTTCTTCGTGTCGCTGTTCAGCCGGTCGCCGAGGGTCGCGCGCTCGCCCGCGGTGAGCGCGGTGTAGCCGGATGCCGGCGGCCAGAGGTCTTTCTCGATGCGGTGCCATCCGGTCCAGCTGCCGCCCGACTCGAGGTCCGCCTCGCGCAGATCGAGGGAGGCGTCGAGCTCGGGGAACTTCTCGGCCAGCGGCTCGATGCGCTCGTAGTGCGAGCGGGCCGCCGGGTAGAGCTGCCTCGCCGTGGCGACGTCGCCCTTCTCGTAGGCGGCGACGAAGGTCTGGGTGTCGGTCAGGAGCTCGCCCACCTGATCCTTGGCGTAGGAGACGTACTGGCTGACCGCCGTGGCGACGCGCTTCTTCACGCTGGCCTCGACCACCACCTTGCCCGAGTTCGTGACCGTGAGCTTCGCCTCGCCGACCCCTGCGCCCACCATGCCGGGCTTGCAGCTCGTGTAGTACGTGCCCGGCTCGAGCTGGGCGACGTAGGTGGGGGAGGTGCCGGGGCCGATGTTCTCCTTCTCGCCCACGATGCGCAGCCTGTCGCCGGCGAGGATCTCGAACTCCGTGACGTCCTGACCGTTGTTCTTGATCGTGAAGGTCACCGGGCCGCTCTCGACCTCGCTCTTCGAGACCGCGCAGGCGTTCGCGTCGGCCGCGACGGAGACCGCGTTGGTCGATCCTGCGGTGTCTGCGGTGGTCTGCGTTCCGTTCGGCACGCAGCCGGTGAGCGCGACCGCGATCGCGCTCGCCGCTGCTGCTGCGACGAGCCAGTTGTGCTTCTTCATGCGTGTTCTCCGTGTGACCGTCGGGCGGGGGCGAGTGGCGCGGTTGCCCGGGGCGCGACGGTGCGCGGGCGGCGATGCTGAATGATGAACGCAGGAACGGTGGCGGCGAGGTAGGCGAACCAGCCGACCACCTGCAGCCAGCTGGGGTTCGGGTTGAAGTTGACCACGCCCTGCAGGACCGTGCCGTACCAGCTGCTCGCGGGGATGGCGGCGCTCACGTCCCACGCCTTGCTCAGGTCACCGGGCACCACGCCCGCCTCCTGCAGATCGCCGATGCCGTAGGCGAACACCCCGGCCGCGACGATGATCAGGAATCCGCCCGTCCACGTGAAGAACTTGCCGAGATTGATCCGTACGAAGCCCCGGAAGATGAGCACCTCGATCACGACGGCGGTGAGGATGCCGAGCAGGGCCCCCAGCGCTGGGATCCAGGTGCCGCCGCTCGCCGCGACACTCGCCCAGACGAATAGGGCGGTCTCGATTCCCTCCCGACCGACCGAGAGGAAGGCGAGCACGACGATGCCCCAGCCCGCGCCCATGAGCGCGAGATCCATGCGCGTCTCGAGGTTGTGCTTGAGGTCGCGAGCCGTGCGCGCCATCCAGAAGATCATCCAGGTCACGAACCCCACGGCCAGGATGGAGAGCCCGCCGCCGATGGCCTCCTGCGCCTGGAACGACAGCGCGTACGGGCCCCAGGTGAGGATCGCGCCGACGCCGAGTGAGACGGCCACCGCGATGGCGATCCCGTACCAGAGGCGTGGCAGCACGTCGCGGCGCTTGACCTTCACCACGTAGGCGATGAGGATGCCGACGACCAGGGCGGCTTCGAGGCCTTCGCGGAGGCCGATCAGGAAGTTTGCGAGCACGGGATCGTTTCGGAGTCGAGAGGTGGAGAAGATTGGTAAGGCTATCCTTACTCAGTCGACCATATCCCGCCCGACATATCCTGTCCACTGTGGATGCGACTGCTGAGGACATTCCCACCCGAGACCCGGTGGAGCGCGTGCTCTTCGTGCACGCCCATCCGGACGACGAGAGCATCGACACCGGCGGCACGATCGCGACGCTCGTCGACCGCGGTGCGATCGTGACCGTGCTGACCTGCACCCGGGGCGAACTCGGGGAGGTGATCCCGGCCGACCTGGCCGGCATCGAGGGCACCGCGGCGATGGCGCCGCTCCGCGAGAGCGAGCTGGCGGCCGCACTCGCCGTCCTCGGCGTCGACGACCACCGCTTCCTCGGCGACCCGGGCGCGCGCTGGACCGACAAGGAACCGCGTCGCTACACCGACTCCGGCATGCGGTGGGCGCCCTCAGGCCGAGCCGAGCCCCTCCCGGACATCGCCGGCGACTCGTTGTGCGCGGCCGAGTTCGGCGACGTCGCGGCCGACATCGCCACCGTCATCGATTCCACCCGGGCCACGGCGGTGGTGAGCTACGACAGCGCGGGCGGCTACGGCCACCCGGATCACATCCGCGCGCGACAGGCGGCGCAACGGGCCGCGGAGGTCATGGACGTGCCGTTCTACGAGATCGGCGGATCGGGTGTCGCGGTGGACGTGACCGCCGTCTTCGACCGGAAGCGCGCTGCGCTCGCGGCGCACAGGAGTCAGGTGACGGTGAGCGGCGACGAGTATGCGCTCTCGAGCGGGGGGAGCCGCGGCATCCCCACCGTGGAGAGCTTCGGCCTCGTCGAGCCGGGCCCGCAGCGCGTCGGCTGGAAGGAGCAGGGCTTCGGCGTGCACCTGCTGTTCTCGCTGCTCGCTCTGGTGTTCGGGCTCAGCCTGGGTGGCGTCACCGTCGTCAACCATCAGTTCGCGGTGGGAGTCGTGCCGCTGGGGCTCATCGTGGGCCTGGCGCTCATCGCCGCGTTCCTGGCCGGATGCCGCCTGCTCTTCCCCGGTCGGCAGGTCGCGGTCTTCGGCGCGGCCGGGCTCCTCGTGACCATCGGACTGCTGTCGACCGAGAGCGGCGGCGGTTCGATCCTGGTGCCGGCCGGCCCCCTGGGTTACGCGCTCACCTACGGTCCGGTGCTGATCGTTCTCGTCGCCCTCGCGTGGCCGAATGCGGGCACCTTCCACCGCGATAAGCTGGGAGGCACTGTTGAACCGAAGGGAAAGCCCTCCCCGTGACCTATGTCATCGCGCTTCCATGCGTAGACGTCAAAGACCGAGCATGCATCGACGAATGTCCCGTCGACTGCATCTACGAGGGCGATCGCATGCTCTACATCCACCCGGATGAGTGCGTCGACTGCGGCGCCTGCGAACCCGTGTGCCCCGTCGAGGCGATCTACTACGAAGACGACGTGCCCGAGCAGTGGGCCGACTACTACAAGGCGAACGTCGAGTTCTTCCAGGAGATCGGGTCGCCCGGCGGCGCGGCGAAGGTGGGTGTCGTGCACTACGACCACCCGATCGTGGCCGCCCTTCCCCCACAGGGGCCGGCCGCCTAGTGGCTCTCTCCCTGCCCGACTTCCCCTGGGACTCGCTGGCGCCCTACGCCGAGCGGGCGCGTCAGCATCCTGCGGGCATGATCGACCTCTCGGTCGGCTCCCCAGTCGACGCGACGCCCGAGGTCATCCGCACCGCGCTGTGCGAGGCGACCGACGCGCACGCCTACCCGCAGACCATGGGTTCGGTGCCGCTGCGTGAAGCGATCGTCGACTGGTACGCGCGGCGCCGCGAGGTGGAGCTCGGCGTCGAGAACGTGCTGCCCACCATCGGCTCGAAGGAGTTCATCGCCGGCCTCGCCCTGTGGCTGGGGCTGGGCCCGGGCGACGTGGTGGTCCAGCCCACGCTCGCCTACCCGACCTATGCGGTGGGCGCGGCGCTCGCGGGAGCGCAGGTGCTGGCGAGCGACGACCCCGCCGAGTGGCCCGAGAACACCAGGCTCATCTGGCTGAACAGCCCGGCGAACCCGGACGGGCGCATCCTCGGAGTCGAGGCTCTCCGCGCCGCCGTGCACCGAGCCCGTGAGCTCGGCGCCGTGATCGTCTCCGACGAGTGCTACGCGGAGCTGGCGTGGGGCGAGGGATACGCGGATGCCGCGACCCCGAGCATCCTGCACCGCGACGTCATCGGCGACTCGCGCGACCACGTGCTGGCCGTCTACTCGCTGAGCAAGCAGTCGAACCTCGCCGGCTACCGCGCCGGGTTCGTCGCCGGGTGCAGCGACCTCATCGCCGAAGTGCTCGGCGTGCGCAAGAACCTCGGCGCGATGCTGCCCGCGCCCGTGCAGGCCGCGATGGTCGCAGCCCTCGGGGACGACGCGCACGTCGCCGCCCAGCGCGTCAAGTACGCCACCCGCCGCGACCTGCTGCTGTTCGCGGTGGAGCGCGCCGGCTTCCGGGTGGACGACAGCCAGGGCGGACTCTACCTCTGGGCGACCGACGGCTCGGACGCGTGGCAGACCGTGTCCCGGCTGGCCGACCTGGGCATCCTCGTCGCCCCGGGCACGTACTACGGCGAGCCCGATGCGACCCACGTGCGGATCGCGCTCACCGCCAGCGATGCGGCCGTCGTGGACGCGGTCGAGCGGTTGGCGACACTCTCCAACCCATCGACCCACCTTTTGGCGGATGCGACTGTCGACCTCGGGGCCAATTAGGCTGTAGCCGTGAACGACGCCTCCTCCAACGACGCCGCGCGCGCGACCCTTCAGTTCCCGGGCGGCTCGGCCGAGTTCCCGATCCTGAAGTCGGTCGACGGCGCCTCGAGCTTCGACATCTCGACACTCATGAAGCAGACCGGGCATTCGACGCTCGACCAGGGCTTCGTGAACACCGCAGCGACCAAGAGCGCCATCACCTACATCGACGGCGACAAGGGCATCCTGCGCTACCGCGGGTACGCCATCGAGGATGTCGCGGCCAACTCCACCTATCTCGAGGTGGCCTGGCTGCTGATCCACGGCGAGCTCCCGTCGCCGAGCGAGCTCGCCGACTTCGAGGAGCGGGTGCGACGTCACACGCTCCTGCACGAGGATCTGCGGCGCTTCTTCGACGCGCTGCCGCACACGGCGCACCCCATGTCGGTGCTGTCGAGCGCGGTCTCGGCGCTGTCGACGTTCTACGAGGACTCGCTCAGCATCCACGACCCGGAGCAGGTCGAGCTGTCGACGATCCGGCTGCTCGCGAAGCTGCCGGTGATCGCCGCCTATGCGCACAAGAAGAGCCTCGGGCAGGCGTTCCTGTATCCGGACAACTCGCTGAGCTTCACCGACAACTTCCTGCGGCTCAACTTCGGCACCATGGCGGAGCCGTACGAGGTCAACCCGGTGGTGTCGCGGGCGCTCGAACGTCTCCTGATCCTCCACGAGGACCACGAGCAGAACGCCTCGACCTCCACGGTGAGGCTCGTCGGTTCGACCCAGGCGAACATGTTCGCGTCCATCTCGGCGGGGATCAACGCGCTGTACGGCCCGGCGCACGGCGGCGCCAATGAGGCGGTGCTCACGATGCTCCGCGAGATCAAGGAGTCGGGCGAGTCGGTCGAGAAGTTCGTCGAGCGCGTCAAGAACAAGGAAGACGGCGTGCGCCTGATGGGCTTCGGCCACCGGGTGTACAAGAACTTCGACCCGCGCGCCCGCCTCGTGAAGGAGAGCGCGGACGAGGTGCTCGCCGCCCTCGGTGTGCAGGACGACCTGCTCGACATCGCCAAGGAGCTCGAGGCCGTCGCGCTGGCCGACGAGTACTTCATCGAACGCAAGCTCTATCCCAACGTGGACTTCTACACCGGCGTGATCTACAAGGCCATGGGATTCCCGGCCCGCATGTTCACGGTGCTGTTCGCCATCGGCCGTCTCCCGGGATGGATTGCGCACTGGCGCGAGATGAACGAGGACCCGTCGACCAAGATCGGCCGACCCCAGCAGCTCTACATCGGCGCGCCCCGCCGCGACTGGCCCGCCCGCTAGCCCGCCCCCGCCCTCCCCGCTCCGGCCGCCGAGCTCCGCACCTGCCAAATGAAGGCACTGGTGATCGCGGTCCCCGTCTCCTCGGGAGTTCGATGTGCGACCCGGGCGTCATTGCCTTCATTTGGCATGCGCAGAGGGTGGACTTGGGGCGGCGCCGGGGGTCAGAGGTGGTCGCCGCGGGCGATCGCCCCGAAGACTGCGGCCTTCACCTCCGACCAGCGGCTCGTCACCTGGCGGTAGCTGAAACGGAGGACGCGGTATCCGCGCGCCGAGAGTCGGGCATCCCGTCGCCTGTCCCGCTCGAATTGCTCCGGATCCGAGTGGTAGGCGAAGCCGTCGATCTCCAGCACCAGCCGTGTGCCGATCACGAAATCGACGAGGCCCACTCCGGTGAAACGCACCTGAGATCTCACCTCGACACCGAGCTGGGCGAGCCGGAATCTGACCAGCGACTCCGTGATGGAACCGGATCGGGCGTCCACCTGCGCAAGCAGTCGGCGAAGTCGTCGCGGCAGGTCCTCGATGAGCGCCAGCCATTCGTGGAGAGACAGAAGACCGAGTCGAAGCGCCGAATCGACGGCGGCGACTACGCGCTCGGGGCTCTGGCAGAACGCCATCGCGCGGAGGCATTCGAGTACCGAGGCGCAGCCGGTCGGTCGGCCCCACCCCGGGGACCAGTGGAGCACGGCCGCGCCGGGTGACTCACGCAGTCGCCGTCGCCGATCCGCGGGGCTGCGGTGGCGGCACGAATTCTCCGGAACCTCCACGTGCACGGTACCCGGCCGCCACACCGCGAGTCCGTGCGCGAACGCGGCCGAAACGCACCCGAGCCGACCTCCTACACGGAAGGCTGCCACGACATCAGGATCGGCGCTCGGGCTGCAGTACCAGCCCTGTCTGACGCGGATCACCCTCTCGGAGGCGACCGCGGCTCGGAGCGTCCAGCGCGTCCACCCCAGCGCATAGAGCTCGTGGGTGGCGGCGAACCCACCCAGTTGGGCAACGTGTCGTTCGATATCCATCCCGAGAGCATCGAGATTTTCGAGCCGCCGGACGGCCTCAAACCCCCGATCTGTGGATTACTTGTCCTCCCATGCCAAATGAAGGAGTAGAGCGATCCCGTCAGACCAGCTCACAACGCACGACTGTCGGGAGTGCCGCCGATGCCTTCATTTGGGAGGTGGGGAGGGCGGAGTGGGGTTGGGCGTCAGGCGTGGAGGGCCGCGTTGAGCTGCACGCCCGAGCCCGAGCGGGGGAGGGCCTCCACCGCGCCCGTGACCGAGTTGCGGCGGAAGAGGAGGCCGGGCACGCCCGACAGCGTGACCGCCTTCACCGACACCGGTTCGGCATCCGGGCGCAGCACGAGCACCTTGGTGCCGGCGGTGACGTAGAGCCCCGCCTCCACGATCGAGTCATCGCCGATCGAGATGCCCACCCCCGAGTTGGCGCCGAGCAGCGCGCGAGCGCCGATCTCGACGCGCTGCGTACCGCCGCCGGAGAGGGTTCCCATGATGGATGCCCCGCCCCCCACGTCCGCGCCGTCTCCCACGACCACGCCCTGCGAGATGCGCCCCTCGACCATCGAGGTGCCGAGCGTTCCGGCGTTGAAGTTGACGAATCCCTCGTGCATGACCGTGGTCCCGGGCGAGAGGTACGCGCCGAGCCGCACGCGCGACGCGTCGGCGATGCGCACCCGGTCGGGTGAGACGTAGTCGAGCAGACGAGGGAACTTGTCGATGCCGTGGGCCGCGATCCCCGCGCGCTGCAGCTGCGGCCGCAGCCGCTCGAAGTCGGCGGGGTGCACGGGGCCGGCGTTCGTCCAGACGACGATCGGCAGGTGCCCGAAGATGCCGTCGAGGTTCACGGTGTTCGGCGCCACGAGCAGGTGGCTGAGGAGGTGGAGGCGCAGGTACGCGTCCGGGGTGCTCGCGGGCGCGGCATCCAGGTCGATGGCGACGGTGACGAAGTCGACGGTGACGGCACGGCGCGGGTCCGCACCGAGCAAGTCCTCCAGCTCGGCCGGGGCGATGTGCGGGTCGCGCCCGGCCGGTATGGTGCCGAGCCGCGGGGTCGGGAACCAGGTGTCGAGCACCGTGCCGTCGCTCGAGATGGTCGCGAGCCCGTAGCCCCAAGCCGTGCGTTCTGTCATGCTCCCAAGATTACCGAGACGCGGTCGATAAACTGGCCGGATGCCGCGCCCCGCCCTCGACCTCTCCGCCGGCCCCGTGGCGCTCACCCGCCAGCTGTGCGACATCGAGTCGGTCTCCGGCGACGAGCGCACGATCGCGGATGCCGTGGAGGCCGCCCTGGACCCACACACCCACCTGCGGGTGACCCGCGACGGCGACACGGTGATCGCCCGCACCGCCCTCGGACGCGACAGGCGGGTGGTGATCGCCGGCCACCTCGACACCGTGCCGATCAACGACAACCTGCCCACCCGCGAGGTGGACGGC
Organism: uncultured Lacisediminihabitans sp.; assembly: GCA_966212465.1. GTDB lineage: Bacteria > Actinomycetota > Actinomycetes > Actinomycetales > Microbacteriaceae > Lacisediminihabitans. Next base: position 401,909 of record CBIHRK010000002.1, on the reverse strand, counting down.
GTGATCTGGGGACGCGGCACCGTGGACATGAAGGCCGGCGTCGCCGTGCAGCTGGCGCTCGCCGCCGAGCTGGTCTCGCCCCCCGTCGACCTGACCTGGATCTGGTACGACCAGGAGGAGGTCGCCTCCGAGTTGAACGGGCTGGGGCGTGTCGCCGCGCACAGTCCCGAGCTGCTGGCGGGCGACTTCGCCATCCTCGGCGAGCCGACGGCGGCGCAGGTGGAGGGCGGCTGCAACGGCACGATGCGGGCTGAGCTCCGCACGCACGGCGTCCGCGCCCACTCGGCCCGGGCGTGGGTGGGGAGCAACGCGATCCATGCGGCGGCACCGATCCTCGACATCCTGGCCGCCTACGAGCCGCGGCAGGTGGAGGTCGACGGGCTCGTCTTCCGCGAGGGGCTCAACGCGGTGGCCATCGAGGGCGGCGTCGCGGGCAACGTGATCCCCGACGAGTGCGTGGTCACCGTGAACTACCGCTTCGCCCCGAGCCGCTCAGCCGCGGAGGCGGAGGCGCACCTGCGACAGACCTTTCCCGGCATCGAGCTCGCGATCACGGACGCGGCCGAGGGCGCACGCCCCGGCCTCACCGCCCCGCTCGCCCGAAGCTTCCTCGCCGCCGTCGGGGGCGAGGCGAAGCCGAAGTACGGGTGGACGGATGTCGCGCGCTTCAGCGCCCTCGGAATCCCCGCGGTGAACTACGGCCCCGGTGACCCGCTCCTGGCCCACGCCGACGACGAGCGCGTGCCGGTGGATCAGATCCTGGCCTGCGCCGCCGGGCTGAGGGCGTGGCTGACCTCCTGACACCGGCGCGCCCGGCGCGAGGTCGTCGCCTGACGGCTCTGCGGGTGCGGTACCGGTTGACGCCGTGGTGGGTGCGGGTCGTGGCCGTGTGGGGCCTCTCACGCCTCGTCACGACCGCGCTGCTGGAGCTCTTCGCCGCCTGGCAGCCGCGCAACCCCTGGACCGGGCCGCATCCGTCCTATCTCGCCTTCGCGCAGCTGTGGGACAGCACCTGGTACAACATCGTCGCGGTCTCCGGATACCCCGCGGTGCTGCCGCACGACGCCGCGGGTCACGTGCAGCAGAACGCGTGGGCCTTCCTTCCCGGTTATCCCGTGCTCGTTCGGGCGATCATGACCGTCACGTTCCTGCCCTGGGACGTGGTGTCGGTGGCCGTGTCCGTCGCGTTCTCGCTCGCGGCGGCCCTCGTCTTCTATCGGCTGATGCGCCTCAGGCTGCCGTCATCGACGGCGCTCTTCGCGGTCGTGCTCTTCTGCGTCGCCCCGCTTTCGCCGATCCTGCAGGTCTCCTACGCGGAATCCATGCACCTGTTCCTGCTCACGGTGATCCTGTACCTGCTGCTGCAGCGTCGCTATGCGCTGATGGTGCCGGTGATCGCCCTGGCCAGCCTCACCCGTCCCAGCGGTCTCGCCCTGGCGCTGGCCCTGGGGCTCCACATCGTGCACCGGTTCTGGACGCGTCAGCGCGATCCGTTCCCTCCGGAGCAGTTCGCGGCGGCGGCGGGGGTCACGGCGGTGAGCCTCGTCATGGGTTTCGCCTGGCCCGCGATCGCCTGGGCGGTCACGGGGAGCCCGACGGCGTATACCGACACCGAGCTAGCCTGGCGCTCCGACTACATCGGCTGGGGGAGCCTGTTCCCCTTCACGCCGTGGGTGCAGGCCGCCGGTTTCTGGGCCGGCCAGTGGGGCATCGGAGGCTGGGCGTACGTGCTGCTGGCCGTGGTGGTGGCAGGATTCTTCGTTCTGCTGTTCGTGCCGCCGGTGCGACGTCTGGGCGCGGACCTGCGGATCTGGCTCGCGAGCTACGCCGTGTACCTGCTCGCCGTCTTCTTCCCGCAGTCGAGCACCTTCCGCCTTCTGATGCCCATGTTCCCGCTGCTGGGGGCGGCGGCTCAGCCCCGGTCACCGCTCTATCGGGTGGGTCTCGTGGTGCTCATGATCGCCGGCCAGTTCGGCTGGTTGTACATCTGCTGGTGGATCGACGGGTACGACTGGACACCCCCGTGACACCTCTCGTCCGGCCCACGTTTTTGGGACTGCGCTCAGGTACGGGATAATGGAAGTAATTCCACGAAAGGGGATCCATCATGGCAGCCATGAAGCCGAGGACCGGAGACGGGCCAATGGAGGCTGTTAAGGAGGGTCGCCTCATCATCGTGCGCGTTCCGCTCGAAGGAGGCGGCCGTCTGGTCGTCTCCGTCAACGATGCCGAGGCCGCGGAACTCCGCGACGCCCTCGTCGGCGTGGTGGGAGCGGGCGCGTAGCGCGTCAGCTCTTCGTGATCTGAAGCAACCCATCGCCCACGGGTGACAGGGCGCTGATCACCGCGTCGGATGCCGCGATCTCGCGCAGCAGCGTACGGAAGCCGGTGACGGCATCCCCGCGCTGCGCGGGGTCGGACACCCGGTCGTGCCACAGCGCGTGGGGCACGAGCACCGTGCCCCCGCTCCGAGCGAGCCGGAGGGCGTGCTCGACGTATTCGATCACCGAACCGGGGTCTGCGTCGACGAGCACCAGGTCGTACGAGCCCTCGTTCATCCGGGGGAGCACGTCGAGCGCGCGACCCGTGATGAGCCGGATGCGGTTCGCGGCGACCCCGGCCTCGAGCAGTGCCTTGCGCGCGGAATCCTGGTAGTCCGTCTCGAAGTCGATGGACGTGATGGTGGCGTTGGGCGCGCCCGTCAGCATCCAGAGGGCGCTGACGCCCACTCCCGTGCCGATCTCGATGATGGATGACGCCGACGCCGCGGCCGCGATCACGGCGAGCTGGGCTCCGGTCGCCGGGCTCACCGCCTCGATGCCGAGTTCGATGGAGTGCTGCCTGGCCTCCACGATCTCGGGGCGCTCGACGACGAACTCTTCTGCGAACTTCCAGCTCGACACCTTGTCTGACACGTGGGACTCCTTGCTCCCCTCCAGAGTAGGGGAGGGTCACGGCAGGACGGGTTATCCTGAGCGGGTGTTCGACTTCGAGAAGCTGGCGGTTCTGGCGCTCATCGCCGTCTTCCTGCTCGGGCCGGAGCGACTGCCGCGATACGCGGCCAGACTCGGTCAGCTCGTGAGGTCGCTGCGCACGATGGCGGACGGTGCGAAGGACCGCCTCCGGGACGAGATGGGCCCCGAGTTCGACGAGGTCGACTGGAAGCGCCTCGACCCGCGCCAGTACGACCCGAGGCGCATCATCCGCGAGGCGCTCCTCGACGACGGGCCACCCGTGGTGAAACCGGTCTCGGTCACCCTCGCGCGGCCGGCGGGCGAGGAGTCGGCGTTCGAGAAGCGCACGCGATCGGATGGCGCGGCCGCCCCCTTCGACTCCGAGGCAACCTAGCGCAGCCGCAGCGCCTTCAGCGTGGTGAGCAGGGTGACCATGAGCCCGCTCATCTTCGCGAACTCCTGCCCAGTGCGCGGGAGCGTCATGAAGCCGGTGGATGCCGCGATGGTTCGCGACTCCACATAGCGCAGCAGCCCCTCCCGACCGTTCCGCCGCCCCAGCCCGGAGTGCTTCATGCCGCCCATCGGCGCGTCGACGGAGGAGAACGTGGCGCGGTAGCCCTCGTTGACGTTCACGCTCCCGGCGTCGATGAGCTCCGCGACCTGCCTGCCGCGCGCGACCGAGCCGCTGAAGACGGACGCGTTGAGCCCGTACTCGCTGTCGTTGGCGCGAGCGACGGCATCCTCGACACTGTCGACGACGGTGATGGCCACGACCGGCCCGAAGGTCTCGGCCCGCGAGCACTCCATCGCGTCGGTGACCCCGCTGAGCACGGTCGGCTCATAGAAGAGCGGGCCGAGGTCTGGCCGCGGCCGGCCTCCCGCCAGCACCGTCGCGCCCTTCGCCACCGCGTCGTCGACGTGCTGCTGCACTCGCGTGAGCTGGCCGGGGAGGGTGAGGGAGCCGACATCCGTCGTGTAGTCGAAGCGCGGGCCCTGGGCGAGCGCGCGGGTGCGCGCCGCGAACTCCGCCGTGAAGGCGTCGGCGACCGCGCGGTGCACGTAGATGCGCTCGATGGAGACGCAGAGCTGGCCCATGGAGGCGAAGCACGCGTAGACGGCGTCGCGAGCGGCCTGCACGGGATCCACGTCGTCGAGCACGATCATCGGGTTCTTGCCGCCGAGTTCGAGCGAGGCGCCGATGAGGTTGCCCGCCGCGCGGGCCGCCACGGTGCGGCCGGTCGCGGTCGAGCCGGTGAAGCACACGTAGTCGGCGGCGTCGATCACCGCGCCGCCGATCTCGGTGCCGTCGCCGGCGACCACCGCCCAGAGGTCCGCGGGCACGCCCGCGTCGATGAACGCGCGGCGCGAGGCGAGGATGCTGAGCGCGCCCTGGTTGTCGGCTTTCTGGATCACCGCATTGCCCGCGGCGAGAGCAGGCACCACGTCGAAGAGGGAGAGGCTGAGCGGGTAGTTCCACGGGGTGATCACGCCGATCAGACCCTTGGGTTTGTAGCCCACCCGCGTGCTGATGACCACGGGGATGCCGCCCCGCCTGCTCCTCGTGCGCAGCACGTCTCGCGCGGTCACCGCGTAGTAGCGCGTGGTGCTCGCCCCGACGAAGACCTCCTCGAACGCCTGCCCCCGGGTCTTGCCGGTCTCGGTCTGCAGGGCGTCCATCAGCAGTTCGCGGCGTTCGAGCAGCAGGTCGTGGGCGCGCAGCAGGACGCTCCGCCGGTGAGCGAAGCCGGCGGCAACCCAGGCGCGCTGGGCCGCTCTGGCTCGTGCCGCGGCATCCGTCGCATCGGAGGCGTCGCTCAGGGGGAGGTCGTGGATCTTCTCGCCGGTGAACGGGGCGAACACCTCGGCCGTCGCGCGGCTGGTAGCGGTGAGGTCGCGGCTCAGGTCGTCGATGTCGGGTCGGGTCAGCGGGGCTCCGGGCATGCGCTCATTGTAGGTGCGTCCCCTCCCAGTTCCGTTTTGGGACGGGGGGCCCTGCGCGCGCGGGCCCGCTCGTCCCGAAACGGAACATTGGGCGGGGTGAGGGGGCTTCAGGGGTGGGCGGAGAGGGTGGCGGAGACGTTGAGGAGGGCGTCCACCACCCGGCGCACCGAGGGGCGCTCGGCGCGGTCGGGGCGCATCAGGGCCGAGATCTGGCGGGACGAACGGATGCCGGTGAGCGGGCGCGTGATCAGCCCGTTCTCGTGGTCGCGGGTGGTGAAGCGCGGGAGGATCGCGATGCCGTGCCCGGCGGCGACCAGCGACTCGACGATGCCGTTGTCGACGAAGCGCTGCGCCACCGTAGCCGAGACTCCGGTGACCGCCTCCACCTGTCGCAGGATCCGGTCGAAGGGGAAGCCCGGGGGCACCCCGATCCAGGTCTCGCCGACGAGGTCACGCGGGGAGAGGCTGCTGCGGCCCGCCAGGCGGTGATTCTCGGGAAGCGCGACATCCAGCGGCTCGTCGAACAGCTTCACCACGGCCAGGCCGCGCTCGATCCAGGTGGGGAGCACGCCGGGGGAGTCGGCGATCACGATGTCGAAGTCGGGAGTGAGGTCGGCGAAGTCGGGGAGCAGCGGGTCCTGGTCGCTCGCGACGAGGGTGAGCCCCGGCATGCCGTCGATCGCGCTGAGCAGGCCGGGCAGCAGCATCTGCCCGCCCGTGGGAAAGATCGTGAGCGTGACCTCGCCGCGGGGCTGCTGCACGAACTCCTGCCAGACGGCGTCGGCGCGCTCGAGCGCGATCGCCACGTCGGTGGCGGTCTGCGCGAGCATCCTCCCGGCACCGGTGAGGATGATGCCCCGCCCGCTCCTCTCGGTGAGCGGCACCCCGGCCTCCCGCTCCAGCACCTTCAGCTGCTGCGAGACCGCGGAGGCCGTGCGGTTCGTGGCCTCGGCGACAGCGGTGATGCTGCCCCGGTCGGCGAGCTCGCGCAGCAGTTCGAGGCGGTGGACATCCATTAAGTCAGACTACACAATCGCCCAAGAAGGATTTGATTGTGCTTAAGTGATTCTCGCGGTGGAATTGTCTTACAACTACCCAGACCGAGGCACATCATGACCGCAATCGCCCTTCTCATCACCCTTTCCGTCGTCGCCGTGGCGAGCACCGCCGCCACCGTGCGCACGACCATCCGCGACGGCTACCGCCGCGTGCCCACCCGCCACTAGTCGCGAGGGCGCTCAGCGCACGACGAACGGGAGCGTGCGTCCCGCCAGACCGCGCGGCGAGACCGCGAGGCCGTCGGCCACCGATGCGATGGCGCGGGCCGCGGCATCCTCCGGGTGTCCTAGCACCACGGGGAGCCCGGCATCGCCGCCCTCTCGCAGAGCGACGCTGATCGGCACCTGACCGAGCAGCGGCACGTCGAGGCGGGCCGCGAGCGCAGCCCCGCCGCCGGCGCCGAAGAGATCGATCACGCTGCCATCGGGCTGCGCGAACCCGGCCATCGTCTCGACCACGCCGAGCACTCGCTGACCGGTCTGGCGCGCAACGAGGGCGCTGCGTTCCGCGACCTCGGCCGCGGCGGCCTGCGGGGTGGTCACGACGATCACCTCCGCCTGCGGCAGCAGCTGCCCGAGCGAGATGGCGATGTCTCCCGTGCCGGGCGGGAGGTCGAGCAGCAGCACGTCGAGATCGCCGAAGAAGACGTCGGTGAGGAACTGCTGCATGGTGCGGTGGAGCATCGGTCCGCGCCACGAGACCGCGCCGCCGCCTGGGCTCGACGGGTCAACGAACATGCCGATCGAGATCACCTTCACGTCGTGCGCGACCGGAGGGAGGATCATGCCGCCCACCTGGGTGGGCTTCGCCTCGGGGATGCCCAGGATGCCGGGGATGGAGTAGCCGAACACGTCGGCGTCCACCACCCCCACCCGCAGCCCTCGCGCGGCGAGCGACACCGCCAGGTTCGCCGTCACCGTCGACTTGCCCACCCCGCCCTTGCCGCTCGTGATCGCATAGATGCGCGTGAGCGAGTCGGGGCCGAACTGGGACTCCTTCGGCCGGCCTCCGCGCAGGTGCTCGGTGAGGGCGTCGCGCTCCTGCTTCGTCATGACCGAGACCTCGACATCCACGAGCGGGACCACGGATGCCGCGGCCGCGCGCACGTCGCGTTCGATCCGGTCGGCGGCCGGGCACCCGACGATCGTGAGCTTGAGGCCGACCGTGGCGTGGTCGCCCTCCACCCGCACGGAGCCGACCATGCCGAGCTCCGTGATCGGCCTGCGGATCTCCGGATCGATCACCGCGGCGAGCGCGCGCTCGATGCGCGCGGCTGCATCGCTCACGGGGCGTCTTTCTCCCTGTCCTTCTCCAACTCCTCGAGGAGGGAGCGCAGCTCGGCGCGGATGAAGTCCTTGCTCGCCAGATCGCGCACCGCCAGCCGGAGCGACACCACCTCGCGGGCCAGGTACTCCGTGTCGTTCAGGTTGCGTTCGGCGCGCTGACGGTCCTGCTCGAACTGCACGCGGTCGCGGTCGTCCTGCCGGTTCTGCGCGAGCAGGATGAGGGGAGCGGCGTACGAGGCCTGCAGCGACAGGATCAGCGTCAGCAGCGTGAAGTTCTGGGCCTTCGGGTCGAACTGCAGGGGAGCGGGCGCGACGGAGTTGTAGGTGAGCCAGACGACCACGATGACCGTCATCCCCATCAGGAAGTAGGAGGTGCCCATCGCGCGCGCGAAGCCCTCGGAGAAGCGGCCCACGCGGTCGCGACCGCCGAGTCGCGGCACGATCGACGTGCGGAGGCCCTTGGGCGAGTCGAGCCCCTGCTGATCAGTGCGACGTGCCATTGGCGGTCCTCCTTCCGGCTGCTACTACGGGGATGGTGCTCGTGTCGGTACTGCTTCTGGTGGGCGAGACAGGGTCGTCTTCGTCGTGACTTCGCCAGTCGTCGGGCAGCAGATAGTCGAGAACATCGTCAATGGTCACCACCCCGACCAGTCGGTGGTTGTCGTCGACAACCGGCAGGGAGACGAGGTTGTAGCTGGCCAGGTTGCGCGCGACCTCTGCCGCGGAGGAGCTGGCCTTCACCGGCTCGAGCTTCTGATCGAGCAGCGTGCCGAGGCGCTCGTTGGGCGGGTAGCGCAGCATCCGCTGGAAGTGCACCATGCCGAGGAAGCGCCCGGTGGGCGGCTCGTAGGGCGGCAGGGTGACGCAGACCGCCGCGCCCAGCGCGGGCGCCAGCTCGTGCCGGCGGATGAGGGCGAGGCCCTCCGCCACCGTCGCGTCTGCCGAGACGATGATCGGCTCCGTGGTCATGAGTCCGCCGGCGGTGTCCGGGGCGTAGGCGAGGAGCATGCGCACGTCGTCCGCCTCCTCGGGCTGCATGAGCTCGAGGAGCGCCTCGCCGCGTTCGTCGGAGAGCTGCGCGATGAGGTCGGCCGCGTCATCCGGCTGCATCTGGTCGAGCACGTCGGCGGCGCGGTCGTCATCGAGCTGGTTCAGGATGTCGACCTGCTCGCTCTCCGGCATCTCCTCGAGCACGTCGGCCAGGCGTTCGTCGCTCATCTCCTCGGCGACCTCGAGCATGCGCTGTTCCGGCAGGTCGAGCAGGGCGTTGGCGAGGTCGGCGGGGAGAAGGTCTTCGTAGGTGGCGAGGAGCTGGGAGGCGGACTGTGCCTCCCCGGTGCTGCGCTCGCGCACGTCGGCCCACTTGGCGAACATGGTCTGGCCCTTGGAGAAGGGGGAGGATCCGGTGCGGGGGCGGCGCAGGAACAGCTCGCTCACCGACCACTCGCCGGGACCCTGCTCCTCGATCGCGACATCCTCGATGGTGGCCGTGCCGGAACGGTCGGCGAGCGTCACCTCGCGGCCCAGCACCTCGGCGATGACCCGGACCTCGCCGCCGCGCTGCTCGAAGCGGCGCAGGTTGATCAGACCGGTCGTGATGATCTGCCCGGAGCCGATGCTGGTGACCCTGCCGATCGAGACGAAGACGCGGCGCTTGCCGGAGACCTCGACCACCAGGCCGACGACGCGCGGCGACAGCTTCTGGCGGTACACGACGAGAACGTCGCGCACCTTGCCGACCTTGTCGCCTGCGGGGTCGAAAACGGAGCACCCGGCCAGTCGGGCGACGAAGACTCTCGTGGCGCTCACACCCTCTAACTTAGCCCTTGGCGGCTGGGCGGAGGATAATGGCGCCCATGACGAACCCCTCCGCTTTCGGTACCCGCCCCCGCCTCCAGCCGTCGATTCCCAAGGGGGACGTCGTCGGCTCCTTCGACACCTATCCCGAAGCCCAGCAGGCGGTCGACAAGCTCGCCCACGCGCAGCTGGATGTCAGCCTCGTCTCGATCGTCGGCAGCGACCTCAAGACCGTCGAACGGGTCACCGGTCGGCTGACCTGGGGACGGGTCGCCGGCGCGGGAGCCGCGAGCGGCGCGTGGTTCGGCCTGTTCTTTGGGCTCCTGATCACGTTCTTCAGCGTGACGACCAACTTCATCGCCATCACCTTCGCCGCGATCGGCATCGGCGCGGGCTTCGGCATCATCTTCGGACTGATCTCGTATGCCATCACGCGCCGCACGCGCGATTTCACCTCCACCCACCAGGTGCTGGCGAGCAAGTACGAGGTGATCGTCTCGCCCACCATCACGCTGGCGGCGCAGGAGGCGCTGGCCCGGCCCGACGCCGAGGCCTAGCCCGCGGCGCGCCGCACCAGCTGAGCGATCAGCTTCTCGTCGTCCTCGCTCAGGGTCGTGATCGCCCACGAGGTGGGCCACATCGAGCCGTCGTCGAGCTGGGCGACATCCTGGAAGCCCAGGGTGGCGTAGCGGGTCTTGAACTTGCTCGCGGGCTGGAAGAACACCACGATCTTGTCGTCCTTCGCGTAGGACGGGAAGCCGTACCACGTCTTGGGGGAGAGCTCCGGGGCGACCTCGGTGACGATCTCGTGGATGCGCGTCGCGGCGACTCTGTCGTCGCCGTCCATCGCCGCGATCGCCTCCTTCAGCGCCGTGAGGCCGTCGGCGCGCTTCGCCTCGTCCTTCAGCTCCTTCGCGCGCTGCTTCATCGCGGCCTTCTCCTCCGCGCTGAAACCCTCGTACTTGGCGGCCTGGGCCATGTGTTCGCTCCTTCGGTGTCGCTTCGTCGTTCGTGGTCACCATGCTACGAAGGGCGGGCACGGCGGCGCTTCTCCGATCCTGCTCAGTCGGCGAGCCAGGCCTCCACGTCGTCCGCGGTGCGCGGGATGCCGATCGAGAGGTTCTCGGCGCCGGACTCGGTGACCAGGATGTTGTCTTCGATGCGCACCCCGATCCCGCGCAGTTCCTCGGGCACGGTCAGGTCGTCGGGCTGGAAGTAGAGTCCGGGCTCGATCGTGAACACCATGCCGGGCTCGAGCACGCCGTCGAGGTAGAGGTCGCGCCGGGCCTGCGCGCAGTCGTGCACGTCGAGGCCGAGGTGGTGGGAGGTGCCGTGCACCATGTAGCGGCGGTGGTACTGGTGCTCGGGTTCGAGCGAGACCTCGGCGCTCACCGGCAGGAGACCCCACTCCGCCGTGCGGCGGGCGATGACGCCCATCGCGGTGGCGTGGATCTCGCGGAAGCGGATTCCGGGGCGGACCACGGCGAACGCGGCATCCGCCGCCTCGCGCACGGTCTCGTACACGCGGCGCTGCACCTCGGTGAAGGTGCCGGAGACGGGCAGGGTGCGGGTGATGTCGGCCGTGTAGTAGCTGTCGAGCTCGATCCCCGCGTCGATGAGGATGAGGTCGCCCGCGACGACCGGTCCGTCGTTGCGGGTCCAGTGCAGGATGCAGGCGTGGTCGCCGCTCGCCGCGATGGTGTCGTAGCCCACGGCGTTGCCCTCGGCCCTGGCGCGACGGTTGAAGGTGCCCTCGACGAGGCGCTCGCCGCGATGGTGCGCCGTGATCTCGGCGCGGTCGGCGATCACGTCGTCGAAGCCCAGCTTGGTGGCGGCCACCGCGCGCCGGAGCTGCTCGATCTCGTGGGCGTCCTTGACGAGCCTCAGCTCGGAGAGGTCTCGGGCCAGCTCGTGATCGTGGTCGTGCTCCAGCGAGAGCGAGTCCGCGGCGAGCAGTCGTCGGCCGTCGACCCGGTCGGTGAGCTCGCGATCCGCCTCACGAACGATCACCGTGTCGGCGTCCGTGGCGTCGAGCACCGCGTCGAGATCGGCGAGTTCGGCCGTCTCGAGCCCCAGGTCGCGGGCGACGTGGGCGAGCGAGGGTCGTGGCCCGATCCAGAACTCGCCGATCTCGGGGTTGGCGTAGAACTCGTCCGACCCGCGGCCGGCCGGCCCGCGGAAGTAGAGGGTGGCCGTGTGCCCCTCGAGCGACGGTTCGAGCACCAGCACGCTGTCGGGCACCGAGTCGCTGCCCCAGCCGGTGAGGTGCGCGAAGGCCGAATGCGCGCGGTAGGCGTAGTCGGTGTCGTTCGAGCGGACCTTCGCGGCGCCCGCTGGAACGATGAGGCGCTTGCCCGACCACAGCTCCGAGATGCGCTCGCGACGCGCGGCCGCGAACGGAGCCTGCTCGCGAGGGGACGGCGTCTGCTCCGCGCGGTCGGCCCAGTTCGCCGAGATGAACTCCCGGAAGTCGCTGCCTACGGGCACCGTCGAACGGTTCTCGGTTGCACGGGGGGTCTTTGCGTCGTCAGCCATGCCTCCATTCTCTAACCCTTGGGGGAGAGCTGCACCACGATCGGTCGGTGGTCGCTGCCCGCGGCGTCGAGAGTGCGCACGACCCGCATGCCCGTGACGCGCCATCCGTCGGTCGACATCACGTGGTCGATGGGCGCGCCGGCGAGCGCCGCCAGGCCCGACGGCCAGGTGCCGACCCCCGCGTTCCTCGAGGCCTGCCCGGCGTCGCTGCAATTGCCCACGACGGTGCCGGGGCGGTTGCCCAACCCCGCGAGGTGATCGAGCGTCGCGTTGAAGTCGCCGGCCATGATCACGTTCGGATCGGTGCAGGTCAGCTTGAGGAACTCCAGATCGGCGCTCCAGTCGGCCAGGTCGGCGGGCTGCGGGGCGACGGCGTGCACCCCGACGATGACCGGGCCCACGCCGGAGTCCGGGCGGAGCACCACGGTCGGCACGGTCGAGGTCGAACCGATGGCCGTGTCCTGATGGTAGTGACCGAGCTTCGTGGAGACGAGAACCGAGGTGGACTTCGCCTGCGCGATGTGATTGAACGCGAGGGTGTTCACCGAGACGGGGTGGCCGGAGCTCGTCATGACGGCGGCCACGGCATCCGCGACCTCCTGGTTGGTCTCCGGCAGGCTCACGATGTCGGCTCCGCTGTCGATGGCGAGCTTCGCGATCGCGGGGGCGCCCGCGGCACCGCCGAGGGTGTTCCACTCGACGACGGTCACGTCGCCCGGCTTCTTCGCGGCGAACGTCGGAGAGCCGAGCCCGCGGGCCGACATGATGGCCACGCCGGCCAGGCCGAAGACGAGCAGCATGGCGACGAGGGAGAGCGCGAACCGCCGCCCCCGGCGACTCGCGGCGGCCACGAGCAGCAGCACGGCCGCGCCGCCGATGGCGATCGCGGCGGTGAGGCCGCGGAACGAGATGAACTGGGCGATCAGCTGGGTGCGCTCCAGACCGAACAGCTGGGGCCAGGTGGCCACCAGCAGCAGCGCCGCCACGGCGAGCAGAACGACGGCGGCGATGACTCGGCTGAACATGGCCCTCCAGCGTAACCGCAACCGTCTGGGCGTTCCGGTGCGCGCGGCGTTTAGAGTTACAGGATGCCCGGAGCCATCGACCTGCACACCCACAGCAGCGTCTCGGACGGCACCGAGTCGCCGCGGGAGCTCGTGGAGGCGGCCGTCGAAGCGGGCCTCGGCACCATGGCACTCACCGACCACGACAGCACGGCGGGGTGGACCGAGGCCTTCGAGGCGGCGAAGGGCACGGGTCTCACCGTCGTGCCCGGGATGGAGCTGAGCACGAACTACGGCCCCGCGAGCGTGCACATGCTCGCCTACCTGTTCGATCCGCTCGACGGCACCATCATCGCGGAGACCGCACGGATCCGGGACGGCAGGCTGCACCGCGCCGAACGGATCGTGGAACGGATCGGCGAGGACTACGACCTCGCCTGGGCCGACGTGCTGGAGCAGTCCACCGACGGGGGCACGCTGGGGCGCCCGCACATCGCGGATGCGCTGGTGGCCCGCGGATTCGTCGGCAGCCGGGAAGAGGCGTTCGAGAGCATCCTGAACTGGCGCGGGCCCTACTACGAGAAGTACTACGCGCCGTCGCCCCTAGAGGGCGTGCGGATGATCGTCGCCGCGGGCGGCGCGCCGGTGCTCGCGCACCCCGCGACGCACGGCCGGTACCGGGTGATCGAGGAGCGCGCCGTGGCCGAGCTGGTCGATGCCGGACTAGTGGGGCTCGAGATCTACCACCGGGACAACACCGAGGACGGCCGCGGCCGCTTGCATGAGCTGGCCGCGAAGTACGACCTGGTGGTCACCGGTTCGAGCGACTACCACGGAGAGGGCAAGCCGAACCGGCTGGGGGAGAACACGACCTCACCGGAGGCGCTGCGACGGATCGTCGACGCGACCTCCGGCACGCTCCCCTTCCAGGGGTGAGCCGAGGGGTCTAGGCCGCGGGCGGGGTGTTGCCGGGGGTTCCGGCGCCGCCGCGACGGGAGCGGGTGCGCCGACGACGCGTGGGCGCGGTGCCGTCGTGGGTTCCGCCGCCCTCGGCGCTCTCGCGCACGGCGTCGGTCGAACCGTGGCTGCGCTCACGCGGCGGGCGGCCGGAGTTGCCTCCGGTGCCCGAGCCGCCGGAACCGGAGGGTCGCGAGCCGGAGCGGTCGCCGCCGGAGCGGCCCCCGCCGGAGCGTCCGCCGCGATCGCCCTCGACCGGGCGGGGCTCACGCGCCCGTACCGGTCCGGCGCCAGGCAGACGACCCTTGGTGCCCGCGGGGATGTCGAGGTCGCTGTAGAGGTGCGGCGACGAGGAATACGTCTCGACCGGCTCCGGCTGGTTCATCTCCAGAGCGCGGTTGATGAGCGCCCACTTGTGGAGGTCGTCCCAGTCGACGAAGGTCACGGCGATGCCGGTCTTGCCGGCACGACCGGTGCGGCCCGCGCGGTGCAGGTAGGTGTCGTGGTCGTCGGGCACGGTGTGGTTGATCACGTGGGTGACGTCGTTCACGTCGATGCCGCGAGCCGCGACATCCGTGGCGATGAGGATGTCCTTCTTGCCCGCCTTGAACGCGGCCATGGCGCGCTCGCGCTGCTCCTGGTTGAGGTCGCCGTGCACGGCGGCCGCATTGAACCCACGATCGTTGAGCTCCTCGACCAGCTTGGCCGCGGCGCGCTTGGTGCGGGTGAAGACGACGGTCTTGCCGCGGCCCTCGGCCTGCAGGATGCGGGCGATGACCTCGTCCTTGTCGAGCGAGTGCGCGCGGTAGACGACGTGCTTGATGTTGGCCTGGGTCAGGCCCTCGTCGGGATCCGTGGCGCGGATGTGGATCGGGCGGTTCATGAACCGACGGGCCAGCGCGACGATCGGCCCCGGCATGGTGGCCGAGAAGAGCATGGTGTGGCGGGTCGGGGAGGTCTGCGCGAAGAGCTTCTCGATGTCGCTGAGGAAGCCGAGGTCGAGCATCTTGTCGGCCTCGTCGAGCACCATGACCTGCACGTCTTTGAGGCTGAGCAAGCGCTGCGACGCGAGGTCGAGCAGGCGGCCGGGGGTGCCGACAACCACCTGGGCGCCGGCCTTCAGCTCCTCGACCTGACCCTCGTAGGCCTTACCGCCGTAGATCGCCGCGATCTTGGTGTTGCGATTGGATGCCGCGAGCACGAGGTCTTCGGCGACCTGCACGCACAGCTCGCGCGTGGGCACCACCACGAGCGCCTTCACGCCCGGGGCCGGGTCGGTGCCGAGCGCCTGCAGCAGGGGAAGGCCGAAACCGAGCGTCTTGCCCGTTCCGGTCTTGGCCTGACCGATGATGTCCTGCTTGTCGAGGCCGAGCGGGATGGTCTGGGTCTGGATCGGGAAGGGCTCGATGATGCCCTTGGTGGCCAGTGCGTCGACCATGTCCTGGTCGATGTTGAGATCGGAGAAAGTAGAGATGATGATGCCCTTGTCATGACGGTGACGGCGCCCGTTTTGACCTGGGGCGCTGCGAGCCTCCACCAGAAATGGGAGGCGTTGCCCACAGTTTAGCGGGAAGGCCCTGGGAACAGCGGTGCGTTCGCTCGCAGCGGCCTGTCGCGGCGCGCCCCGGCTAGGCTATGCGCGTGGTCAACTGGTTCCGCCGTCGGAAGAAGCGCGTCGTCGTTCCGCGCCTGCACTCTCGCGGCGAGGCGGCCCTCAACGTCAGCAAGGTCGACCTCACCGAGCTCACCCCGGAGCTCATCCCGTTCCTCGCGCACGCCGCATACCTCCAGCTGACGACCTTCGAGCGGCTGTCGCGGGCGGTCGAGGACGCCCCCACTCCCCGGTCGAAGGAGGCGCTGAGCCGGGTCGCGGCGCTCTCCCTGGCCAAGCAGCACGGGCTCGTCGCCGAACTGGCGCGGAAGGGCGAGGATCCCGGAGCGGCGATGGACGCCTATTCCGCGCGGATCGACGCCTTCACGCGCAGGACAGCGACGACGGATTGGCACGAGACGATGCTGGCGGCCTACGTGATCGCCGGACTCCTCGACGACTTCTACCGCCGGCTGGCCGGGGGACTGCCCGAGGAGTCCGAGCGGCGGATCGTCGCCGTGTTCGGCAACGGCGAAGGGCACGACATCCTGGTGGACGAGATCCGCCGGGAGATCGACGCCGATCCGGTGATCGCGTCGAAGCTGGCCCTCTGGGGGCGGCGACTCGTGGGCGACACCCTGCTCATCGCGCGCTCGGCGCTCGCCATCCCCAAGAGCGGCCACACCGACGAGGCTCGTCTCGAGCCGGTGTTCACCGAGCTGATCGCGGCGCACACCCGCCGCATGGACGTGCTCGGCCTCACGGCCTGATCGCCGCCGGCGCTGTTCAGGCGCGGCTGAGCCGCTGCAGCAGGTCCGCGTCGCCGATGCGGCGCACCCTGGAGACCTGAAGGGCCACGATCACCGACACGATGGCGGCGGCGGCGAGACTGACGACCCAGATCCAGCCGCCGTCGAACTTCCAGCCCGCCCAGGTGAGGGCCGCCCAGACGACGGATGCCACGACGGCACCCACCCCGGGCAGCAGCAGCACCCCGTACCGCTCGCGGCCCGGCAGCGCGTAGCGCAGACCGAGCCCGAGGACGGCGCCGCCGAGGGTGACGAAGAGCAGCTCCATGGTGCGGGCCGTTACGCGACGAATCCGACGCGGCGCGACTCCTCCGAGCCGACCTCGATGTAGCCGAACTGCTCGGTCGGGACGATGAAGATCGTTCCGCGGTTGTCGACGAGCTTGAAGAACTTCGCGCCGCTCTCGAGGGCGGTCGAGATGACCTTCTCCACCTCGGACGCGCTCTGCGACGACTCGAAGCTGATCTCACGGGGGCTGTTGGTGATGCCGATGCGTATGTCCACGAAGCCAGATTACGACACGGCGGCGCCGACATCCGGACGCGTTCTCTTCCGGCAGAAATCGCCCGGCCCGACGCATCCGCGAATGTGGGTGGGCGCCGATAGCGTTGCAGCATGGCGATTACCGGATTCGTGCGCGGTGCGAGGGCCGCGGCATCCGCGCCTCCCGCTCTCGACCCGTCGCAGGCCGCCGTGCTCGCCCTGCCCGCCGGGGCCTCGGCTCTCGTGCTGGGCGCCCCCGGAACGGGCAAGACGACCACGCTCGTGGAGCTGCTCGCTCACCGGGTGGGCGCCGGCGACGCGCCCGAGTCCGTGGTGGCCCTCACCTCGAGCCGCGTGACCGCGACCGCCCTTCGAGACGTGCTCGCCCTGCGACTCGGCGTGCCGACGAACGGTCCGCTCGCCCGCACCGTCAACTCCCTCGCCTTCGAGATCGTGGGGGCTGCCGCCCGCTCGGCGGGTGTGCCCGCGCCCCGGCTCGTGACCGGCGGCGAACAGGACGGCGACATTGCGCAGCTGCTCGAGGGCCACCTCGAAGACGCGGCCGGGCCGAGCTGGCCCGCGCATCTCGGTCCGGAGGTGCGAGCGCTGCGCGGATTCCGCACCGAGCTCCGCGAGCTGATGGGGCGGGCGACGGAATACGGCGTGACGCCCGAAGAGCTCGGCACACTCGGCCGCTCGCGCGACCGGCCGGAGTGGGTGGCTGCCGCCGAGTTCATCGACGACTACCTCCGGGTGGTGAGCAGTGCGCGCGAGAGTCAGCTCGATTCGACCGAGCTCGTGCAGTTCGCGGTCGCCGCGCTCGCTCGCGGCGAGGGCGGGGATTCCGTCGAGAGGCTCCGGCTCGTCGTGGTCGACGATCTACAGGAGGCGACCAGGTCGACCCTGGCACTGCTGGCGGCGCTCGCCGCGCGGGGTGTCTCGATCGTCGCCTTCGGTGACCCGGATGTCGCGGCCAACGCCTTCCGCGGCGGCGAGCCCGACTCGCTCGCCCGCCTTCCCGCGCTCCTCGGCGTTCCCGATCTGCGCACGCTCCGGCTCGCCACCGTGCACCGCGGCGGCCCGGAGTTGCGCGGGTTCGTGCGTGCCGTCACCGACCGGATCGGCACGGCGGGCGTGTTCGGACAACGCGAGGCCGCAGCCGTCGGCACCGACCAGCCCGACCCCGTGCTGCGCGTGCTCGCCGAGAGCCCGGCACGCGAGTGGGCCGCGATCGCGCGGCAGCTGCGCGAGCGGCACCTGCTCGACGGCGTGGCGTGGCGCGACATGGTGGTCATCGCCCGGAGCGGGGCGCAGGTCCCCGTGATCGCCAGGGCTCTCGCGCTGGCGGAGGTGCCCACCCGCACCTCGCTCAGCGGTCGCGCACTGCGCGACGATCACGCCGCGCGGAGCCTGCTGACGCTGGTGGATGTCGGCGTCGGGCGCACGGCGCTCGATGCGGAGCTCGCCTCCGCGCTGCTGACCGGCCCGTTCGGCGGCCTCGACGCCCTCGCCCTCCGGCGGCTGCGGCTCGCACTGCGGGCGGAGGAGCTCGCGGGCGGCGGCTCCCGGACAAGCGACGAGCTCCTGGTCGACGCCCTCGGCGCACCCGGCAGGTTCGCCACGATCGACCACCGCATCGGGCGCAACGCGGACCGGCTGGCGGTGACGCTGGCCGAGCTGCGCGCCGCGACCGAGGCGACCATCGAAGAACTGCTCTGGCTGGCATGGGAGCGCAGCAGGCTGGCGAAGGACTGGTTCGCCCAGGCGGTGAGCGCCGGAATCGCCGCCGACGAGGCGAATCGCAACCTCGACGGCGTGGTCGCCCTGTTCACCGCGGCGAAACGGTTCGTGGAGCGCGAGCCGGGAGTCGCCGCGACGGTCTTCCTCGATCGCCTGCTCGATGCCGAGGTGCCGGAGGACACCCTCTCCGCGCAGCCGGCGGGCGACTCCGTGCTCGTCACGACCCCCTCCGGGGCAGTCGGGCTCGAATTCGACACGGTCGTCGTCGCCGCGCTCCAGGAGGGAGTGTGGCCCAACCTGCGACTGCGCGGGTCGCTGCTGTTCCCGCAGCAGCTGGTGCGGGAGAAGACCGGTCTCGGCGACGTCGAGCTCGACGAGCGCCGCGAGGTGCGCGATGACGAGCTGCGGATGTTCGCGCTCGCCGTGTCGCGGGCCAGGAGCCGCGTCATCCTCGCCGCCGTCGACAACGAGGACGAGGCGGCCAGCGTGCTGTTCGCCCTTGCTCCGGGCAGCGCCCGCACCGTGGATGTCGCGGCACTCCGCCCCCTCTCGCTGCGCGCCATCACCGGGCGGCTCCGCCGCGAGCTCGCCCGCCCGGGTCGGAGCGGTGCCGAGCGAGCGGCGGCGGCATCCGCCCTGGCGCGTCTCGCCGCCGAGCGGGTGCCCGGCGCGGACCCGAAGGACTGGCACGGCCTCATCGACGTGTCCACCACGGAACCGGTCTACGCGGAGGAGGAGCGCGTGCCGGTGTCGCCGTCGCGGCTGCAGGCCTTCGAGGAGTCGCCCGTCGACTGGTTCGTGGACAGCGTCTTCGGCACCCAGACCTCGACGGCGATGGGGCTCGGCACGATCGTGCACTGGGCCATGGAGACCGCGGTCGATCCGAGCCTCGACGCCGTCTGGGCGGCGATCGAGAGCAGGTGGAACGAGCTCGCCTTCGAGTCGCCGTGGCTGGCCGAGCAGCAGCGTCGTGCCGCCCGCGTGCTCGCCGCGGGTGTGGCCGAGTACCTCGCCGACTTCGAGCGCGACGGCAAGACCCTCGTGGGGGCGGAGAAGCGCTTCCAGCTCGAGATCGATCGGGCGACCGTCAACGGCTCCATCGACCGCGTCGAACGCGACGCGGACGGATCGGTGGTGATCGTCGACCTCAAGACCGGCAACCCGATCGTTCCCCAGCCGCACATCGACGCCCATCCGCAGCTCGGGTCGTACCAGCTCGCCTACGTGCAGGGGGTGCTCGATGAGTTCCTCGACGAGCTGGGCGAGCACCATGCGGGCGGGGCGAAGCTGCTCTTCGTGAAGCGGGGCAAAGACGGCAAGCTGTACCGCGAGGGCAGGCAGGCCGCGCTCGACGAGGACGAGCTGGAGGGCTTCCGCACGCGGATCAGGCAGGCGGCGATCGGCATGGCCGCCGCATCCTTCGAGGGCGTGCTCGACCTGGATGCCTGGGGATCGTTCGACGTGTCGAGCAAGCGGTTGCAGCGGGTTCGGGCGGTGTCGAGTGACTAGCGCGCAGGCGATCGAGCTGGGCGGGTTGCGCGGGGCGGGCGTGGGTGCCGACGACATCGCGGACGCGCTCGGCCGCCCCCGCCCGACCGATCAGCAGCGCGAGGTGATCGAGTCGCCCCTCGAGCCGGCGCTCGTGGTCGCCGGGGCGGGCAGCGGCAAGACCGAGACGATGGCCAATCGGGTGCTCTGGCTGCTCGCCAACGGTCACGTGCAGCCGAGCGAGATCCTCGGCCTCACGTTCACGCGCAAGGCCGCGGGCGAACTGGCCGCTCGCATCCGCGAGCGGATCGCGGAGCTCGGGCGCGCCGGACTGCTCGCGGCGGAGGTCGACGAGTTCGACCCTCCCGTGGTGGCCACTTACAACTCCTTCTCCAATCGGATCTATCGCGACAACGCGATCCTGCTCGGGCGCGAGAGCGACGGGGCCGTGCTCGGGGAGGCGTCCAGCTGGCAGCTGGCCCGGTCGATCGTGATCGCGAGCACCGATGAGCGCCTGCCCGCCCTCGACAAGAACATCGATGCGGTCACCCGCGCCGTGCTCTCGGTGGCGCACGCGGTCGAGGAGAACCTGGCCGACCCGGCCGAGGTGGCCGACTACGCGCTGCGCTTCGCCCGTCTGGAGGACCTGCCGCCCGGCGGCCGGGGTGCCTACGAGGATGCGGCGGCGCTCGCCCGCACGATCGGCGGCCTTCCCGTGCTCCTCGACCTGGCGCAGCAGTTCGCGGCCGCCAAGGCCCGTCGCGGGTTCGTCGAGTACTCCGACCAGGTGGCCCTGGCACTGCGCATCGTGCGCGAGGTGCCGCGCGTGGCCGAGGAGCTGCGCGGCCAGCACCGGGTGATCCTGCTCGACGAGTACCAGGACACGAGCGTGTCGCAGACCTGGCTGCTCGCGGAGCTCTTCGCCGGACTCCCGGTGATGGCCGTGGGCGACCCCAATCAGTCGATCTACGGCTGGCGCGGGGCGAGCGCGAGCAACCTCGAGGGCTTCGGCCGGCAGTTCGGCGGCGATCGACGCTTCTCACTAACGAGGAGCTGGCGCAACGGCCACGACATCCTCGCGGTCGCGAACGGGGTCGTGGAGCCGTTCATGGCGGCGGGGCGCGTGCGCGCGCTCGAGGCCGGGCCCGCGGCATCCGCGTTCCCTGTGGACGTCGTGTTCGAGGAGACCCTGGCCGAGGAGGCCGAGGGCGCCGCGCTGTGGTTGAAGGCACGTCTCGGCGAGGCGAAGAGCACGCCGGACACCACGGCGGCGATGCTGTTCCGCGCCCGGAAGACCCAGGGGGTGTTCATCGAAGCTCTGCGCCGGCACGGCATCCCGTACCACGTGCTCGGCATCGGGGGCCTGATGGCCGAACCCGAGATCGCGGACCTCGTCTCGGCGCTCACCGTGGTGAACGACCCGACCGCGGGTGCGGAGCTGGTGCGGCTGCTCGCCGGCTCGCGCTGGCGCATCGGGGCGAAGGACCTGTTCGTGCTCGGTCGGCTCGCCTCCTGGCTGCGCGATCGGGACTACGCGCAGCAGCCGATCGACTCCGAGGTGCGGGAACGGATGCGGGCGTCGGTCGCCGAGGGCGAGGGCGGCTCGATCGTCGACGCGCTCGACTTCCTCGCGACCGCGCGCGAGGGCCACACCGCGCTCGAGCGGTTCAGCCCGGCGGGTCTGGCGCGCCTGCGCGACGCCGGTCGTCTGTTCGCGCGCCTGCGATCGCGGGTGGGACTGGACCTGCTCGACTTCGTGACGGTGGTGGAGCAGGAGCTGATGCTCGACATCGAGGTGGCCGCGAACGAGACCCGATCGCTCGGTCAAGCCACGATGGAGGCGTTCTTCGACGCGCTGAGCGGGTACCTCGCCGTCGACGACTCCGCGAATCTCGGCGGCTTCCTCGGCTGGCTGCGCGAGGCGGAGTGGCGCGACGGGCTCGCGCCGCGACCCGAGGACCCGGAGCCCGGAACGGTGCAGCTTCTCACCATTCACGGCGCCAAGGGTCTCGAATGGGACGTGGTGGTGGTGCCCAGGCTCGTGGACGGCGAACTGCCGGGCGCGCCGCGCGAGGGCTCGAACGGATGGCTCTCCTTCGGCCAGCTGCCCTGGCGTTTCCGCGGGGATGCGGCCGACCTCCCGGAGTTCGGGTGGGAAGCCGCCACCACGCGCAAGGAGCTGCTCGACGAGCTGAAGGTCTTCAAGGCGCGGGTTCGTGAGCGCCACGACCTGGAGGAGCGTCGTCTGGCCTATGTGGCCGTCACCCGCGCGAGGCATTCCCTGCTGCTCAGCGGATCGTTCTGGGCCACCCAGTCGAGCCCGCGAAGGCCGAGCCTGTTCCTGCGGGAGCTGGAGGCATCCGGGGTGATCGGCGAACTGCCCGCAGCGAGCGAGCACGCCGAGAACCCCCAGGGCGAGGAGGTCGCCCTGTTCACCTGGCCGATGGATCCGCTGGGCGGTCGCCGCGCGGTCGTGGAGCGGGCCGCCGAGCTGGTCGCCGCGGCGTCGCCAGGCAATGCGGGGGAGTGGGAGCAGCAGCTCGATCTGCTGCTGGAGGAACGCAGGCGGCGCATCGGCGCGACCGAGGTCGTGGAGCTGCCCGCGCGCGTGCCGGCCTCCCGGTTCAAGGATTTCGTGGAGCAGCCCGCCAGGGTTGCCGAGTCGTTGCGACGGCCGATGCCGGAGCGCCCCTATCGCGCCACCCGGCTGGGCACGCTGTTCCATTCGTGGGTCGAGGAGCGCTTCGGCGTGCACGGCGGTGCGGAGGAGCTCGACGCACTGCCGACCGAGCTGGACGGACTGGACGACGGCGACCTGCAGCCGGAGGGCCTGGCAGAGCTGCAGCGCACGTTCGAGGCGTCCGAGTTCGCGCGCCTCGCACCGGAGGAGGTCGAGATCGAGATCCACCTCGTGCTCGACGGCGAGGTGATCGTCTGCAAACTCGACGCCGTGTTCCGCGTCGACGGCCGCTATCGCATCGTGGACTGGAAGACCGGAAAGGCGCCCAAGGACGCCGACGACCTGGAGGCGAAGCAGTTCCAGCTCGCCCTGTACCGGCTGGCGTTCGCGGAGTGGAAGGGGATCGACCCCGAGCAGATCGACGCCGTCTTCTACTACGTGACGGATGACGCGATCATCCGACCCGACCACATCTACAGCCGCGAGGAGCTCGTCGCCCGGTGGCGTGCCGTCACCGCCCCCGCGTCGGAGTGAGCCGCCGGGTCAGGCGACCACGGAGTTCTGCCGGGCGGCGATCGCGGAGACCAGCGCTTCGATCGGCTCCCGTGGTGAGGCGGGGTTGTCGAGCAGACTGAAGTCGATCTCGCCCAGGTCGGGCAGTCCGTTCGAGGCGGGGAGCTGCACCAGGTCGGGCGGGATCAGGCTCTGCGGGAAGGCGGCGACGCCGATTCCGGCCCGGGTGGCGGCCAGCACGCCGTTGATCTCCCGCACGTTGCAGGTGATGCGCCAGGTGCGCCCGAGCTGCTCCAGCCCGTCGATCATGAGGGTGCGGCTGAGGCTGGGCGCCTGGTAGACGATCAGGGGGATCGCCTGCTCGGGTTCGAGGGTGAGTGCGCGGTGGCCGACCCAGACGAGGCGGTCGCGGCGCACGAGTCGGCCCGCAGGGGCGTCGGTCGCCTGCCGGATGAAGACGAGGTCGAGCTGCCCCGCGGCGAGCCGCCGGGTGAGCACGCCGCTCTGGTTGACGGTGAGCTCCAGATTGATGTGCGGGTAGAGCTGGCGGAAGTCGCGCAGGATCTGCGGCAGCTGCGTGAGGGCGAGGTCGTCGGCGGAGCCGAACCGCAGCCGACCCCGCATGGCGGAGCCGGTGAAGTAGCTGGCCGCCTGGTCGTGGGCGGCGAGGATGCTGCGGGCGAATCCGAGCATCGCGTCGCCGTTGTCGGTGAGTCGCACCTCGCGGGTGTCGCGCTGCACCAGGTTGCGGCCGGCTTGCGCCTCTAGCCGCCGGATGTGCTGGCTCACCGTGGGCTGGCTGAGGCCGAGGAGCTGGGCGGCTCCGGTGAAGCTGAGGGTCTCGGCCACGGTCACGAACGTCTTCAGTAGCACCGGATCGAACACGCGCACCCCTCATTGGCAAACGTAATGAGACTTATAGCCTCGATTCTATTCGGCAATAGCTACCGCTCCCGTAACGTTTTAGGCACGCCCACTGACTCGCCACGAAACCCCAGTTCGGAATTCTCCACGTGACCACGGAAACCACCGCCATCAGTCCGCCCACCGAACCCATCCCGGTTCTGCTCGAACGCCCCAAGTGGCGAGACACCTTCGATGCACTCCGGGTCTTCAACTACCGCCTCTACGTCGTCTCGCAGGTGATCGCCAACACCTCCGCCTGGATGCAGCGCATCGCCATCGACTGGCTCGTGTTCCAGCTCACCCACAGCGTGACCGCGGTGGGGTTCACCGTCTTCCTCCAGTTCGCACCGGTGCTGGTGTTCGGAGTCTGGGGCGGCGTCATCGCCGACCGGTTCGACAAGCGCAAGCTCATGATGCTCACCCAGTCGTCGGCGTTCGTGCTGTGCGGCGCGCTCGGCGCTCTGACCATCGTGGGGCTGGTGCACGTCTGGCAGGTCTACCTCGTGGCGTTCCTGCTCGGCTGCGCGGCCGTGGTGGAGAGCCCCGCACGCTCGGCGTTCGTGAACGAGATGGTGGGGCACGCCCGCCTGCGCAACGCCATCAGCCTCAACGCGTCGATCTTCCACCTCGGAGGCCTCGTGGGGCCGGCGATCAGCGGCATCCTCGTCGCTGTCGTGGGCGCGGGCTGGTCGATCGCGGTCAACGCCGTGGCCGCCGCGGTGGTGGTCTTCACGCTGTCGCGGATGCGGGTGCACGAGCTGCATCCCTCCCCGCGCGTTCAGCGCTCGAAGGGTCAGATCCGCGAGGGCCTCACCTACGTGCTCTCCAAGCCCACGATCCTGTGGCCCATGGTCGTGCTCGCCTTCGTCTCGACCTTCGGGATGACGCTGCCGGTGCTGCTCGTCTCGTTCGCCGACGAGGTGTTCAAGACCGGTGCAGCCGGGTACGGGCTGTACAGCTCCGCGGCCGCCGTCGGTGCGCTCATGGGCGCTCTCCTCTCGACGCGGCGGATGACCGTGCGGCTGCGATCGATCATGCTCTTCGCCGGACTCTTCGGGCTCGCGCTCATCGCCTCCGGCCTGTCGCCCGTCGCGGGCCTGTTCCTCGTCTGCCTCGCCCTCATCGGCATCACCCGGCTGATGTTCGCGACGGGGGCCGAATCCATCGTGCAGCTCTCCACCAACCGCTCCATCCGCGGCCGGGTGATGTCCATCTACGGCATGGTCATGCTCGGCGGTCAGGCCCTCGGCGGACCGCTGATCGGGTGGATCGCGCAGACCTGGGGCGTGCGTGTGGGCATGGTGACGGCGGGCGTCGTGCCGTTCCTGGCCGCCGTGGTGATCGCCCTCATCCTGGCGCGCTCCGGCCGGCTCTCGCTCCGGATCGCGCTCAAGCGGCCCGGGGTGCGCATCGTGCGCCGCCCGGCCGCGCGTCGGGCCTAGGCCCCGCTTTCGCTAGTAGGTGTGCCGGGTGTCCAGCATCGCCTGAACCTCGGAGACCGCCATCACCGGCATGGTGTTGTGACTGATCGCCGAATTCATGTCGCCTTGAACGCTGTCGACGAGGCCGCCGAGCATCTCGACCGCGTCATCCACGATCTCGGTGCTGCGCTCCTGCGTGCCGTGCAGCAGCCACTTCGCGATCTCGAGCTCGGAGTAGAGCCGCGCGCGCTGGCGGATCTGGCGGTCGGTTGCGCCTCGCGCCTGCGTGTACGCGTCGAACGCCGCATCGACGACCGCTTCGGTCGGTGCGCCGAGGAGCCAGTACAGGTCGCGGGCAGGGTCGCCGACGCTCAGGTTGTGCCAGCCGAGCACGCCGGTCACCTCGCCGTTCGCGCTGAGGAAGGAGTCGGCGCTGAGCGAGCCGTTCACCACAGTGGGGGCGAACTGCCAGAGGGCGGAATCCTCGGTGGCGCTCTCCCAGCGTCCGAGCAGCGCCGCAGGCACGAGGTTGGTGGCGGCCGCCCTGTCCATGACGGTGATCAGGCCGCGGAGGATCTCGGTGGGCGCGAGCACCGGGAGCCCGGCATCCGCGACGAAGCTCGACGGGAGCGAGTGGATGGCGGCGGTGGCCCGCCCGATCGAGTCCGGGAGCCCGTCATCAATGCGCAGCGCGCCCAGCGGCACCTTGCTCCCGTAGACGAATTCGTAGACCACCGCGCGGGTGCCGTCGATGGGCGTCTGGCCGGCGAACAGCGGAACGTCGAACGGCAGGCGGGTGCGCACACCCGTGCTCAGCGCGCGCAGTGCGACGAGGTCGGCGGACTGCTCCGACTCGGCCTGCTGCGAGGTGGGCACGCGGATGATCCAGTGCCGCCCGTCGCGGCCGGTGACGATCGCGGAGTCGAAGTCCCCGTCACCGCGCGACCCGTAGCGGTTCGCCCCCACGAGGTCGAGCCCGGCGACTGCCGAGGTCGCGAGCGCGGCTAGAGTGAGATGGGATCTGGCCATACCCCACAGGGTAAGACCCCTGCCGTCGGCGGCTCGAACGCCACGCTGGTCCCGCGCCATTCGTCGATAGGTCGTCCAGTGCCCTCAGAGTTCCTCTCGTTGCTTCCGTTGTCGCGCCACGCACTGGATCGCGACCACCTCACCCGCAGCGTTCCGGGGATCGTCGACGAGCTCTGGTCGGATCCCGCCACTCGCGTTCTCGTGCTCAATCGCGGGAACGCGCTGCTCGACTCCGACGGCGCACTCCTTCTGCTGCCGCCGCAGCGCGTGCCGGCGGCGAGGGAGCGGCTCTACCTTGGCCGCGCGCTCGCCGAGCCCGTGCTCGGCACACGCGTCGCGGCGGCCGTGCTCGACGACGAGCAGGCCACCGCCCTCGAGCCGGATCCGGAACGGTGGGGCAATCTGCGCTCGCTCGGCAGCAGGCTGAGCGATCTGGATGCCGGCCTCTTCACCACCGCGCTCGGGCTCGCCAACTGGCACGCCTCGCACGGCTTCTCCCCGCGGAACGGCAGCGCGACCACCGCCGACCTGGGCGGCTGGGTGCGGCGCGATCCGGACGGCTCCGAGATCTTCCCGCGCACCGATCCGGCCATCATCGTCGGCATCATCGACGACGACGATCGAATCCTGCTCGGCTCGAACGCCCTCTGGGCGAACAACCGCTACTCGCTTCTCGCCGGTTTCGTTGAGCCGGGGGAGTCGCTCGAGGCGGCGGTCGTTCGCGAGGTGTTCGAGGAGTCCGGCATCCGGGTCACCGACCCGGTGTACCTCGGCTCACAGCCGTGGCCGTTCCCGGCGAGCCTCATGCTCGGGTTCACCGCGAGGGTGGAGCCGGGATCCGGAACGGTCGTCACGCCGGACGGCGAGGAGATCCTCGACCTGCGCTGGTTCTCCCGCGACGAGCTGACCGCGGCTCTCGGCGAGATCGTGCTTCCCGGCTACACCTCGATCGCCCGGGCCATCCTGGAGCACTGGTACGGCGGGCCGATCGACGATCACATCGACTGGTGACGATGGGCACGGCGGAGTCGCTGCTCGACGGACTCGATGAGCAGCAGCGGGTCGCGGCACAGGCGCTGCTCGGCCCGGTGGTGATGCTGGCGGGCGCGGGCACGGGCAAGACGCGCGCGATCACGCACCGCATCGCCTACGGCGTGGCCACCGGCGTCTACACGCCCGGGCGCGTGATGGCCCTCACCTTCACCTCGCGTTCGGCGGCGGAGCTGCGCACGCGACTGCGCCAGCTCGGGGCTGCCGGCGTCTCGGCGCGCACCTTCCACGCGACCGCTCTCGCGCAGCTGGGGTTCTTCTGGCCGCAGGTGGTGGGCGGCACGATGCCCCGCATCCTCGACAGCAAGGGGCGGCTGCTCGGCCACGCGGCGGAATCGCTCCGACTGCGACTCGACACGGCGGCGCTCCGGGATCTGGCGGCCGAGATCGAGTGGCGCAAGACCTCGGGGCTGAGCATCGATCAGTACGCGCGCGTGCTCGACTCACGCTCCATCCCGGTGGGGCTGGATGCCGAACGGCTGCTCGCGCTCCACAGCGCCTACGAGGCGATCAAGGACGAACGCCGCCAGATCGATTTCGAGGACGTGCTGCTCGCCACCGCGGGGATGATCGAGGCGGAGCCGCGGGTCGCCCAGCAGGTGCGTGAGCAGTACCGCTTCTTCGTGGTCGACGAATACCAGGACGTCTCGCCGCTCCAGCAGTCCCTGCTCGACCTCTGGCTGGGTGACCGGCAGGACGTCTGCGTGGTCGGCGACGCGAGCCAGACGATCTACTCCTTCGCGGGAGCATCCGCCGACTACCTGCTCGGCTTCCCCGGGCGTTACCAGGATGCGACCGTGGTGCGCCTGGAGCAGAACTACCGCTCCGGCGCGCACATCGTGCACTCGGCGAACCGGCTGATGCGATCGCGGCCGGGGGCGCTCACCCTGCACTCGGCCGTGGACCAGCCGAACGCTGCGGCGCCCACCGTCGACTCGTACGCGAGCGACTCCGCGGAGGCGCGGGCGGTGGCCCAGCGGATCGGCGAGCTGATCGCGGGCGGAACGAGGCCGCAGGACGTGGCCGTGCTCTACCGCGTGAACGCCCAGTCCGCCGCGATCGAATCGGCGCTCCGCGACGCCGGGATCAGCGCGCAGGTCAAGGGTTCCGGCCGCTTCTTCGACCTCCAGGAGGTCAAGCAGGCGCTCATGATGCTCAAAGGGGCGCTCGTCGGTGCGACTCCGGAGCCCCTCTTCAAGACGGTCAGCGACGTGCTGCGATCGCTGGGCTGGACCCAGGACCCGCCCGAGGCCCGCGGCGCGGTGCGCGACCGGTGGGAGTCTCTCAACGCGATCATGGGGCTCGCCGAGGCGAGCGGACCGGGGACGACGCTGCGCGAGTTCGTGGACGAGCTGTTCGAGCGTTCCGCGTCCCAGCACGAGCCCACCATGGCGTCGGTGACGCTGGCCACCCTGCACTCGGCGAAAGGGCTCGAGTGGGACGCCGTCTTCATCGTGGGACTGTCGGAGGGATACCTCCCGATCACCTATGCGACCACGGAGGCCGCCATCGAGGAGGAGCGTCGCCTGCTCTATGTGGGCATCACCAGGGCTCGGCGTCGTCTCGCGCTCTCGTGGGCGAGAACGGGATCGGGGCGCGGGCAGGAACGCTCGCCGTCGCGGTTCCTGTCGGAACTGTCCTGAGGCCGGCGCACAGACACTCCGGATGCCGCGGCCGCCCGATCCCGCGGGTGGCACCGGTCGCCACATCCACCTCCACCCCCGCGGGCGTGCCTCCCTCGGCGAGCCACCTCAGGGCCATGCGCGTGGTGAGGGCGGCGACCTCGTCGGTGACGAGCGCGGTCGTGCCGGAGGCGGTGGACCCCCAGAGCTGAGCCGCGAGCGCGGAGCGCGCCGGGTCCGAATCGCGCGCGACGAGCTCGCTGCACTGCAGGCAGGCTGTTCTCCCAGGCACCACCAGCGGGCCGATCCGCGCGGTGCGATCGGAGACGATCACGGCGAGGTGCGGCACGTCTCGCCGGAGCCAGTGGGCGAGGAGGTCGGGGGCGACCACGTAGTCGGCCGCCAGGACGGCGAGGGCGGGGGATGCGGCATCCGGGTCGACGCTCACACCCGCCTCCCGGAGCTGGACCGCGACGCGCCCGGCGACCCGACCGCCGTGCACCGCCACCACCGCCTCGGCGCGCGGTTGCCGGGGGAGCAGTGCGGGGGTGAGCCGATCGACGAGGGCCCGGAGCACGCCCGGGGAGAGCCGGTGCCGTGCGGCGATCTGGTCGAGCCCGCCCGGGGAGACCCCGGCGACCAGGGCGGCGAGCACGTGCTCCTCCGCGTCGTCGATGGGGTCCAGCACGATCCGCGGTGCGTCCACGCCGATCTGCAGGCCGCGCGGGTTGCGCCAGAGGATCGGGAAGCGAGGATCGAGCCGGAGGACCATCGCACGATCATGCGACGACGCCGCAGGAGGCGTCGGCAACCATCCACAGGGGCGTCGCCGGGCGACGGCTCAGCGGGGCGGTTCCTCCGCGGATCCGTCGTCGCCCTCGTGCGGGCGGTCGTCGCTCACATCGTTCAGCAGGTCTTCGATCGCCTGGTCGACGGCGTCGCGTTCCGGCGCGGCGCCGGTCATGCGGGCGACGAGGGCCTGCGGGTCGTCGATGTCGGCCGAGGTGGGAACGAGGTCCGGGTGCGACCAGAGGGAATCGCGCGCGTCGGAGCCCACGGCATCCGTGACCGTCTGCCACATGGCGGCCGCCTCACGGAGTCTGCGGGGGCGCAGTTCGAGGCCGACGAGTGTGGAGAACGCGGACTCGGCCGGACCACCCGCGGCGCGGCGGCGGCGCACGGTCTCGGCGATCGCGTCGGACTTGGGGAGTCGGGTCGTCGCCTGAGCGGTGACCACGTCGACCCAGCCCTCGATGAGGGCGAGCGTGGTCTCCAGGCGGCCGAGGGCCACGAGCTGCGCCTCCGACTTCGGCGGGATCAGCGCGCCGCTCATCATGGCGTCGCGCAGTTCCTCGGGGTTGGAGGGGTCGAAGTCGGCAGCGAGCTCCTCCAGGCGGGCGGTGTCGATGCGGATGCCCTTGGCGAACTCGGTGATCGAACTGGTCAGCTGAAGGCCGAGCCACTTGGCGTGGCGGAAGAGGCGGGCGTGCGCGAGTTCGCGCACCGCCATGTAGAGCTGCACCTGGTCGGGGTCCACGTCGAGACCCGATCCGAATTCCGCCAGATTCTGCGGCAGGATCGCCGCCTGGCGGTCGCCTTCGCCGGTGCCGAGCAGCGGGATGCCGATGTCGCCCCCGGAGACGACCTCACTGGAGAGCTGGCCGACCACCTGCCCGAGCTGGATGGCGAAGAGCGTGCCGCCCACGTTGCGCATCAGCTTCTCTGCGCCTGCGATCATTCCCGACATCTCCTCGTCGGCCTGCTCGCGCAGCACTGCGGTGAGCGAGTTCGCGATGCTCATGGCCACCGGCTCGGCCAGCTGCGACCAGAACGGCATGGTGGCCGTGATCCACTCGGTGCGCGACATCAGCTTCGGGGTGGTGGTGAGCTCCGAGATCTCGGTGACCTCGTCGAGCCAGAGGGCGGCGACGTGGAAGGACTGCTCGATCGAGGAGCGCTCGGCGGGCGTGATCGACCGCACATCGGTCGCGGCGATCTGCCGGGCCTGGTCGAGGGCGAGCTTCCAGTTGATGCCGTCGCCGCTCGAGTTGAGGGCGCTCTGCAGCTGACCCATCAGGTTCTTGATCATCTCGGGGTCGTTGGGCAGACCGGCGGCGCTCGCGAGCCGTGCCGGGTCGATCTCCGAATTGCCGGAGAGGAACTGGCTCAACAGCTCGCGGAACTCGTCCTCCGGGTCCTGCGCCGAATCTTCAGGCATGACAACTACGCTAGCCCCCGCGACGAGTGCGAGGCTGGGATTTGACCCGCCGGGCCCTAAGAGGGGATGCGCCCGTGGCGAACAACCCGAAAGGATGCCGGTGGCTCTCTTCCCCGACGACCGCGGCGCCGCGCGCCCGCGCTCGCGAGGCCGCCGGATCGGTCTGGCGCTCATCGTGCTCGTCATCCTCGGCACCCTCGGATTCACCTTCGTGCCTGCCCCCTATGTGATCGAGGAGCCCGGCCCGGTCTTCAACACGATCGGCGACGTGCAGATCGGGGCGAAGACGGTGCCGCTGATCGAGATCCCTGCCAAGAAGACGTATCCCACCTCCGGCTCGCTCGACATGCTCACCGTCGATCTGCTCGGCAGCCCCGACGGTTCGCCCAGCTGGCTGCAGGTGGCGCAGGCGTGGCTCGACCCGAGCAAGGCGCTCGTGCCGATGGACTCCGTCTACCCGCCCGGCACGACGGTGCAGCAGTCGACCGAGCAGTCGCAGACGCAGATGAGCGATTCGCAGCAGGATGCGGTGGCCGCCGCCCTGACCCAGCTTGGGTACCCGGTGGCCTCGACCCTCAGAGCCGGTCAGGTGGTCAAGGGCTCCCCGGCGGCGGGAGTGCTCAAGGGTTCGGACGCCATCGTGAGTGCGAACGGGACGCCCGTCGACACCCTCGCGAAGCTGCATCGCGCGATCGTGAAGAACGGAGTGTCGAAGCCGGTCCAGCTGGTGATCCGTCGAGGCGGTGCGGAGCAGACCGTGTCGATCACGCCGAAGCTGAGCACCGGAGCGGACCCGGCGCCGTACATCGGGGTCGTGCCCTCCACGGCCTACTCCTTCCCGTTCCGCGTGAAGATCCAGCTGCAGAACGTGGGTGGGCCCAGCGCAGGGCAGATGCTCGCGCTCGGAATCATCGACAAGCTCACCCCCGGCGCGCTCAACGGCGGCGCAGAGGTGGCGGGCACCGGCACGATCGACAAGGCCGGCAACATCGGCGCGATCGGCGGCATCCGCCAGAAGATGTACGGAGCGGTCGGCAAGGGCGCGACCTACTTCCTGGCGCCGGCGAGCAACTGCGACGAGGTCGTCGGCCACGTGCCGAAAGGTCTCACCGTCTTCGCGGTGAAGACACTGAAGGACTCGCTCGCGGCCCTCTCGGCGATCAAGTCCGGCTCGGGCATCTCGTCCCTCCCCACCTGCACCTCGGCGTAGCACGCGGCCGACTTGCAGGGACCAGCACTTAAGATGAACCAGCACCACATCCATTTCGAGCCAGGAGCAGCCTCTTGACTTCAGCACCTGCCGAAGAGACCCGCCGCCGACCCGCCTCGCGATCGCGTGCGGCTCTGCTGATCACGGTCGCCGTGGTCGCCGTGCTGGTGGTGCTCTTCTTCATCTTCGCCAGCCTCTACACCGACTGGCTCTGGTTCGACCAGCTGGGCTACCTCAACGTGCTCACCACGCAGTGGGTCGCCTCGCTGGTGATGTTCTTCATCGGGTTCTTCGCCATGGCGGTACCGGTCTTCGTGAGCATCGAGATCGCCTTCCGGCGCAGGCCCGTGTACGCCAAGCTCAACGCGCAGCTCGACCGCTATCAGCAGGTCATCGAACCGCTCCGCAGGCTGGCGATGTGGGGCCTCCCGGCCGTCATCGGCATCTTCGCCGGGGTGGCCTCCGCCTCGAAGTGGCAGCTGGCGCTCGAATGGATGAACGGGGTCCCGTCGGGCAAGGTCGATCCGCAGTTCCACCTCGACATCTCCTTCTACCTGTTCACGCTGCCGTTCCTGCAGTCGGTCGCCGCCTTCGCCTCCGCAGTCGTGCTGATCTGCGCCATCGCGGCCCTCGCGACGAGCTACCTCTACGGCGGGCTCCGTTTCAGCGGTCGCGAGGTGCGCATCTCGCGCACCGCACGCGTGCAGCTCGCGGTCACCGGTGCCGTCTATCTCGCCCTCCAGGCGGTGAGCATCTGGCTCGACCAGTACTCCACTCTGGCGAGCAAGTCGAACAGCAACCTCAACCCCTTCATCGGGGCCTCCTACGCCGACGTGAACGCCGTCATCCCGGGTCGCCAGATCCTGGCCGGCGCGGCCGTCATCGTCGCCGTGCTGTTCGTCATCACCGCCATCGTGGGGCGCTGGCGCCTGCCGATCATCGGCACGGCCCTGCTGCTCATCAGCGGTCTCCTGATCGGCTCTGTCTACCCGTGGATCATCGAGAAGTTCCAGGTCGAGCCGAGCCAGCGCTCGCTGGAAGCCCCCTACATCGATCGCAATATCAAGGCCACCCGGGACGCGTACGGCGTCTCGAACGTGAAGGAGCAGCCCTACTCCGCGACGACGAACGCCGAGCCGGGGGCGCTGCGCAACGACGCCGAGACGACCGCGAACATCCGCATCATCGACCCGGCGCTGGTCTCTGACTCGTTCGCCCAGCTCGAGCAGATCAAGCAGTACTACCAGTTCAACAAGTACCTCGACGTTGACCGCTACACGATCAACGGCAAGTCGCAGGACACGGTGATCGCGGTGCGCGAGCTCAACCAGGCCAACACCGGCGCATCGCAGACCTGGTACAACAACACCCTCGTCTACACGCACGGCTACGGGGTCGTGGCGGCGTACGGAAACCAGCGCTCCAGCGACGGCCTGCCCGTGTTCCTGGAGTCCGGCATCCCCGACACCGGCAAGCTGGGCACGTTCCAGCCCCGCATCTACTTCGGCGAGAACTCGCCGACGTACTCGATCGTGGGCGGCAAGAAGGGCAGCAACATCGAGCTCGACTATCCCGCCGGCGACTCCAGCTCCAGCAAGGACACGAACGCGACGACCACCTTCGCGGGCAACGGCGGGCCGAAGCTCGACAACGTCTTCAAGAAGCTCATCTACGCCATCAAGTTCCAGTCGGAGCAGGTGCTGCTCTCGGATGCGGTGACCGACGACTCGCAGATCCTTTACAACCGCGACCCGGTGAAGCGCATCGAGAAGGTGGCGCCCTACCTCACGCTCGACAGCGACCCGTATCCCGCGGTCGTGAACGGCAAGGTGCAGTGGATCGTCGACGGCTACACCACGAGCGACCAGTACCCGTACTCGTCGGTGCTGCAGCTGAGCAACGCGATCAGCGACACCTATACGCCCACGCCGCAGCTGGCGCTGGACAACATCAACTACATCCGCAACTCGGTGAAGGCCACCGTCGACGCGTACAGCGGCAAGGTGACGCTCTACGCGTGGGACGACAAGGACCCGATCCTCAAGACGTGGGAGAAGATCTTCCCCTCCACCGTCAAGCCGATCAAGGACATGAGCGCCCAGCTGATCCAGCACGTGCGCTACCCGGCAGACCTGTTCAAGGTGCAGCGCGAGATCCTCGGGGCCTACCACGTCACCGATTCCGACACCTTCTACTCGGCGACGGATGCCTGGGTCACGCCGAACGACCCGGTGTCGCCGGCGTCGACGGCCAAGCTGCAGCCGCCGTATTACCTGACGATGAAGCTGCCTGCGGACAAGTCGTCGGCCTTCACGCTGTACACGACGTACATACCGAAGTCGCAGGGGAGTGGCACGCGGAGCGTGCTCACCGGCTACCTCGCCGCCAACTCGGATGCCGGCAAGCAGGCGGGGGTGAAGTCATCCGACTACGGGAAGCTGACGTTGCTCACTCTGCCGAAGCAGACCTCGGTGCCCGGCCCGGGGCGCGTGGAGACCACGTTCACCACGGATACGGCGGTGGCCAACCAGCTCGCACTGCTCACCAAGGGTGACACCGAGGTGAAGAAGGGCAACCTCCTCACCGTGCCCGTCGGCGGCGGTCTGCTCTACGTGCAGCCCGTATATGTGCGGTCGACCGCGGAGACGTCGTTCCCGGTGCTGCGGAAGATCCTCGTGTCGTTCGGCGACAAGATCGCGTTCGAGGACACCTTGAACGCGGCGCTGGATTCGCTGTTCGGCGGTGACTCGGGCGCGGTGGCGGGCGACGGCGGCATCCCCACGGTGCCCTCCGACACCACAAACCCGACCACGCCCTCCGACGGAGGCCAGACGAGCGCCTCGGTGAAGGCCGCGCTCACGGCTGTGCAGAACGCGCTCAACGACCGGGCGGCCGCCCTCAAGTCGGGCGACCTGTCGGCCTACGCGACCGCGGACGCCGCGCTCGTGACCGCCCTCAACAACCTGTTCGCCGCGGAGAAGTAGCTCGCCGGCGCCGCACCCCTCCAACCCGTGGTAAGTTAGTACTCGTAACGCGGGGTGGAGCAGTTCGGTAGCTCGCTGGGCTCATAACCCAGAGGTCCCAGGTTCAAATCCTGGTCCCGCAACCACACGAAGGCCCGGTCTCACGACCGGGCCTTCTGCATTCCCAGGTGTCGCGCAGCCGCTGTTCACCGGCGGGTTACCCCCGGGG
The DNA here is from genome assembly GCA_966212465.1 of uncultured Lacisediminihabitans sp. GTDB lineage: Bacteria > Actinomycetota > Actinomycetes > Actinomycetales > Microbacteriaceae > Lacisediminihabitans. The sequence continues at coordinate 366,424 of CBIHRK010000002.1, read as the reverse complement.
CGCACACTGACCGCATGATCGCACTCGCGCTGGACGTCCGGCCCATCGACTCCTCCCTGTGGATGGAGATGGTGATGCATCGGATCGGTCGATTCGACACCGTCACGCTGACGCAGGAGCAGTCGATCGTGCACATGCCGGGCGTCGGCTCGCTCCTGGTCGATCGGGTGGGTGCGGGAATCCGCTTCCAGGCCATCGTGCGAGACGAGGCGCAGGCGCAGCGGGTCCAGGCTGCGGTGACCGACGAGATCTCGGCCGCCGTTCCCGAATCGCTGGGCGGCCGCCGGCTCGAACTGGAGTGGTCGCGCCCCAGCGCGGTCCCGGTTCCCCTGCGGTGAGGTGGAGAACTCAATGGTGTGGAGGATGAGATGAGCGCAATCACGGAGTTCTTTCGACTCGTGGACGCGGGCGAGGGCCGCTGGGTCATCCTGCGCCGCGACGGCGAGCTGGCGGGGACGGCGATTCGCACGGGGTACGGCTTCGCGCTGAAAGACCCGGATGCCGGCGACCTCGGCATCTACACCAACCTGGATGAGGCGCTCGGCTGGCTTCGCGGTCGGCTGATCGGCGGGGGGCGGGAGCGCATCGTGAGTGCGGTCCGCGCGGACGACTGACGGCGTCCGCAGGAGGCGCCGGCCTGCCCGATGTCGGTCGCTCACCCTAATCTCTCGCTCACACGGATCAGCGAGAGGGGTACTCGGGTATGAGCGAGTGGATCAGCGCGAAGACGTTCCACGAGTCCGCGGGCACCGGCGGATGGCACGTGCTCTACGGCGGCGCCCAGACGGTGTTCCGCACCGGATCGTTCGCCACCGGGGTCGAACTGGTTCGTCGCATCGCCCTGATCGCCGCCGAGCTCAACCGCGAGCCGGATATCGACCTTCGACCCGAGGCGGTGGTGGTGCGCACCGCCGCAACCGCCAGTCGTCTCGACCGGGTGGATGCCGAGCTCGCGCGCCGGGTGTCGTCCGCAGCACGCGAGCTCGGGCTCGAGCCCGACGGCTCCGAGCTCAGCACCATCCAGATCGCGGTGGCGGAGGCCGACGGCGTGTCCACGCGAGACTTCTGGCTCGCAGCACTCGGCTACGAGTCATCCGGCGGCCTCATCGTGGACCCGCTGCGCCGAGGCCCGCGCCTGTGGTTCGATGAGATCCGCGAGCCAGGCCGTGGCCGCACGCACGTCGATGTGGCCGTTCCGACCGGTGCGGCCGAGCGCCGCGTCGCCGCGGTGCGAGCCGCCGGCGGAAGGCTCGCCGATGACTCGCACGCTCCCGACTGGTGGACGCTCGCCTCCCCCGACAATCACGGTGTCGACATCGCCGCGTGGGGGGATGTCAGCGACGCGACGCCCGAATGAGCGGAAACCCGACGGGACCTTCGTCACCCGCGAGCGAACACTCAGCATGTTCGCTGGACCCACGGGCCACGGGGCGAAGCATTCACCGGGTCCTCGCCCGGATTCGACATGAGGAGGAAGAACATGGCTGAACGCACACGGTTCGTGCAGCGCAACGGGGCGGTGGGGTTCTTCTTCCTGCTCGCCTACATCGGGGCCGCGATCTACTTCGTGTCCCATTCGGACGGCAGCTTCTGGGCCGTAATCCTGGGGCTGCTCAAAGCCATCGTCTGGCCGGCATACGTGGTGTATCACGGCCTCGCTGTGCTCGGGGCGTAGACGGGGAATCGCCTACCAGGCGGTGCCGGGCGCGTAAGAGCCGAACGACCACTCCCGGCCGCCCGGGTCGAGCACGCGGGCTCGCCGAGAGCCCCACTCAGTGTCCTCGGGCGGGATGACGCTGGTGGCTCCCGCCGCGATGGCGGCGCCGAAAGTCGTGTCGACATCGTCGACCACGAGATAGAGGCCGACCCCCGTCGAGACCCCGAGCAGGGCCGGCGGAACATAGTCCCGATCGTCGCTCGCGACCATGATCACCGCATCGCCCAACCTCAGTTCCGAGTGTTGCACCGTCGTTCCGTCGTCGAGCCTGGTAACCACGCCGAAGCCGATCGCCTGGAGCCACGCGATGGCGGCGGGCGCGTCGGCGTAGCTGAGATAGGCGACGAGGCTGACGGCCATGAGGCGAGGGTAGTCCCGCCTGATCGGGCACACCACATTCCGCCCGCCGGTGTCCTCGGCGCTCTAGGCTAGCCGCATGGTGGCCGGCAGCGAATCACGGGGAGAGATCGGGGTCGCGGTCGCGCAGTTCGCGCCCGGTGACGACTACGAGGCGAACCTGGAGAGCATCCGGGATCTCGCCACCGAAGCCGCCGAGAAGGGCGCCAGGCTCGCCGTCTTCCCCGAGTACTCGTCGTCGTTCACGCCGGAGCTCGGCGCTCACTCCGTCGCCGCCGCGCAACCGCTGAACGGTCCCTTCGTGGCGGGCGTCTCCGCGATCGCGAAGGTGCTCGGCATCCACATCGTCGTCGGCATGACCGAGACGACCGACGACCCGGGCCGCCTCTCCAACACGCTCGTGGCTCTCGACGAGCACGGTGCGCTCGTCGCCCTCTACCGCAAACTGCACCTCTACGACGCGTTCGGACAGCGCGAGAGCGACTGGGTGCTGCCGGGCGACATCGACGAACCGGAGATCTTCGAGGTCGACGGGCTCCGGGTCGGCATGCAGACCTGCTACGACGTGCGGTTCCCGGAGGTGACCCGCCGGCTGGTGGATGCCGGGGCGGAACTCGTGCTGCTGCCGAGCGAGTGGGTGCGCGGCCCCCTCAAGGAGCACCACTGGCGCACCCTGGTGACCGCTCGTGCCATCGAGAACACCGTGTACGTCGCCGCGGCCGACCAGGCGCCACCGATCGGCGCGGGCAACAGCATGGTGGTGGACCCCATGGGCGTCGAGCTGGTCACGATCGGAGAGGGGAGGGGCGTCGCCGTGGCCTGGATCTCGTCGAATCGGGTCGCTCAGGTGCGTGCCGTGAACCCCGCATTGGGGCTACGCCGCTTCCGCGTTCAGCCGTACTAAACCTCCCGGCCCCCTTTAGGATGGGGGAACCATAGTTCGGGGGAGCAATAGGTGGTAGATCAGGCTTACCGCGTCGTCGTCGTCGAGGACGACCTCGACGTGGCATTTTTCACGAAGACCGTGCTGGAGAAACGCGGGTGCGTCGTGGAGACCGTCAGCGACCCCTTTCTCGCGCGAGCGACCATCGCGGCGTTCCAGCCCGACGTGGTCATCACCGACATCGAGATGCCGGGTCTGACCGGGCTCGACCTCATCGACCAGATCCGCGCGGAGCGACCGGGAACCCCCGTCGTGGTCATGACGGCGCACGTCTCCGTCGACTACGCGGTCGCAGCACTGCGCAGTCAGGCGGACGAGTTCCTCACCAAACCGGTCTCATCATCCGACCTCATCTCTGTGGTCACCCGGCTCTCCGAGGAGTACCGCCGCGCACAGGCAGCCACGCCCCCGAAGGAGTCCGTGCTCGCCATCGGCGCCCACCCGGACGACGTGGAGATCGGTGTCGGGGGCATCCTGGCCGCCCACCGCGCGGCCGGCGACACCGTCACCATCCTCACCATGTCGCGCGGGGCGCGCGGCGGGGAGGCGGATGACCGCCAGTCGGAGTCGCTCGCGGCCGCCGAGCTGCTCGGCGCGCGCCTCTTCATGGAGGACCTCGAAGACACCCACATCGGCAACTCCGACCCCGCCGTAGGCATCATCGAGCGCGTCGTCGCCGAGGTGAACCCCACCATCGTCTACACGCACAGCAACCACGACCGGCACCAGGATCACCGCGCCGTGCACGAGGCGACCCTCGTCGCCACCCGCGCGGTGCGCACGGTGGCGTGCTACCAGAGCCCCTCGGCCACCGTCGACTACCGTCCTAACCGCTTCGTCTCGATCGACGGGTTCACGGATGCCAAGCTCGCCCTCATCGCCAGCTTCCGTTCGCAGTCCGAGATCCGCGGCTACCTCGAGCCCGACTTCGTGCTCGCCACGGCGCGCTACTGGTCGCGCTACGGCGGCGGCACGAGCTGCGAGCCGCTGGAGATCGTGCGCGAATCGGCGGACGTCTCGGTGACCCGATCCGACATCGCTGCGGCGGTTCGGGCCGAGCGGATGCGCCAGGCGCGCGAGGAGGACGCACTGTGACCCGCGTGCTCGTCACGGGCGCGGGCGGACCGGCCGGCGTGGCCGTGATCCGATCGCTGCTGCGCCGCGCCGACGTCGAGGTCTTCGCCGCCGACATGGATGGCTGGGCCAGCGGTCTCTACCTAGTGCCCGCCGAGCGGCGCAGGATCGTTCCCCGCGGACTCGCTCCCGAGTTCGTCGACACCGTCGTGGCCCTGTGCGCGGCCGATGGCATCGACGTGCTGTTCTCGACGGTCGACTTCGAGCTGCCCTCCCTGGCGGCGCGTCGCGACGAGCTCGCGCCGGCCGTGCTGGCCGCGCCGTCGCTCGAGACGCTGGAGGTCACGCTCGACAAGTTCGCGCTGGCCGAGCGCGTCGACGCGTTCGCCCGCGTGCCGGTCACCCGCCTCGTCGGTCCCTCGGCGATGGCCGAGGACTGGACGTTTCCCATCATCGTCAAGCCACGGCGCGGTGCCGGCTCCCGCGGGGTGCGCCTGGTGCCCGACCGCAACTCGCTCGACGTGCTCGGCGACGACCCCACCCTCATCGCGCAGGAGCTTCTCCCCGGAGACGAGTTCTCGGTCGACGTCTTCGCCGACGCCGCCGGCGGCATAGTCGCGGCCGTGCCCCGCACGCGCACCCGCGTCGACTCCGGCGTCTCCATCGCCGGCCGCACCGTGCGCAACGCCGAACTCGAGCAGACGGCGGCGGATGTCGCGAAGGCGATCGGCCTCACCGGCACCGCCAACGTGCAGCTTCGCTACGACGTGAACGGCGTACCGGCGCTGCTCGAGGTGAACCCGCGTTTCCCGGGCGCGATGCCCCTCACCATCGCGGCGGGCGTCGACATGCCGTCGCTCACCCTCGATCTCGCCCTAGGTCTCGACGTGCCCGAACGCGTCGAGTTCCGTGAGCTCGCGAACGTCCGCTACCTCGAGGACGTGTTCGTGGACCCCGCGGAGATCCTCTACTCGGAGAACGCCGCCCACGCCGAAGAGGACGAGTGATGTCGTCGCTGCTGCGCGGTGACTTCCACGTGCACTCGACTTTCTCGGACGACGCGGTCAGCACCCTCGCGGAGAACATCGCCGCGGCGGCCGAGGTCGGTCTGCTCGAGCTCCGCCTCGTCGACCACGTGCGCCGCGACACCGCCTGGGTTCCGGAGTTCGTCGCGGCGGTCGCCGCCGAACCCGTGCCCGCGGGGCTCACCGTGCTCACCGGCGTCGAGGCCAAGATCCTCGACAGCACCGGCACCGTGGATGTCCCGGCCGACCTCACCGGGGTCGACGCCGTGCTCATCGCCGACCACCAGTTCCCCGGAGTCGGCGAGCCGTGGTCTCCCCGCGAGACCCGCGAGCGCCTGCAGAGCGGCCTCTCGGTGCCGGACGCGTTGGAACTGCTGATCAGCGGCCTGATCGGCGCGATGGACGGCGTCGCCGCGATGCCCGGAGTGGGCCGCGGACAGCTGGCGCACTGCTTCTCCATCCTTCCGAAGGTCGGCCTCGCCGAGGAGGATCTCAGCGACGAACAGCTCGCCGCGTGGGCGTCCGCCGCGGCGGGCACGCGAACGCTGGTCGAGGTGAACGAGAAGTGGGGGTGCCCGGGGCCGCGCGCCCTGCGCGCCGCGATCTCCGCGGGGGTCGAGCTTGTGGCATCCACCGACGCGCACGTCGCCACCGATGTCGGGCGCTACGAGCGCGTGGCCGCTCTGCTGGAGCAGTCGTGAGGGGCGCGGGCGGCCGATGAACGGCTGGGAGGTGGTGCGTCAGGTGCTCGTGATCGTGCTCCTGATCTTCGTGGCGACCGGCGTCGTGCCGATCCTCGCCACGGCGTACCAGTTCCTCGCGATCCCGTTCCACTCGGTGAAGAACCACTACAAGCGGGCGGCGCCCTACCTGCCGCGGGTAGCGGTCGTGGTGCCGGCCTGGAACGAGGGGCTCGTGATCGCGGCATCCATCGACCGCCTGATGCGGCTCGAATACCCGCTCGACCGGCTGCGCATCTACGTCGTGGACGACGCGAGCACCGACGACACGCCCCAGGTGATCCAGGCGAAGGCGCTGGAGTATCCGGGCTCGGTCTTTCACCTGAGGCGCGAGAAGGGCGGCGAGGGCAAGGCTCACACCCTCAACCACGGCCTGCGCGAGATCCTCAAAGACGATTGGATGCAGGCGCTCCTCATCATGGACGCCGACGTGATCTATCAGCCCACATCGCTGCGCCGCATGACCCGCCACCTGGCCGACGAACGGGTGGGTGCGGTGACCGCGTACATCAGCGAGGGCAGCAGCGACCGCAACTACCTGACCCGCTTCATCGCGATGGAGTACGTGCTGGCCCAGATCGCCTCGCGTCGCGCACAGAACGTGCTGGGTGCGCTCGCCTGCCTGGCCGGGGGAGCGCAGTTGCACTCCCGCGAGAACCTCGTCGCCCTCGGCGGGCAGATCGACACGTCGTCACTGGCCGAGGACACCATCACCACCTTCGAGACCCAGCTTCGCGGGCGCAAGGTGGTCTTCGAACCGTACGCCCTCGTGCTCGCTGAGGAGCCGCGCGGCATCGACGCCCTGTGGAAGCAGCGCCTGCGCTGGGCCCGCGGCAACGTGCAGGTCAGCTCGCGCTACCGCCGGCTCTGGTTCCGCCCGAGTCGCACGCACCGCCTCGGCAGCATCTCGTTCGGCATCTTCTGGTTCAGCGTGCTGCTGCTCCCGGTGTTCATGGTGCTGTCGTCGTTCGGTCTGCTCGGGCTGTTCTTCTTGCAGAGCGAGCTGGCGAGCGTGGTCTTCCGGGCGACATGGATCCTCGCGGCGTGCGTGTACGTGTACACGATCGGCCTCGCCGTGCAGCTCGACCGACGCACAGGGCTGAGGAGCTGGCGGGAGGCGATCCTCTTTCCGGGGCTGGTCTCCATCGTCGTGATGATGACCGCGTTCTTCCCCGGACTGGTCGAGAGGCGCCTGCCCGCGCTCGTCGGCATCCACACCGACGCCGTGTTCTCCCAGTGGTGGACGCTGTTCGTCTACGCCTGGATCTCGATCTCCATGCTGGGCGCCGTGCTGGCGCGCGGGATCGAGAAGACGAAGGTGGGCCGCATCCTCGCTCCCGCGCTCATCTATCTCGTGGGCTACGGCCCGCTGCTCTGTGCGGTCACCGTGGACTCCTACGTGAAGGAGGCCCGGGGCGTGGAGCAGAAGTGGGACAAGACCGAGAAGGTCGGGAGGGTCGTCGGATGACCACCGCCCACGAACCTCGAGAGACGGGCAAACCCGCGCCCGGCGCACCTAACGACCTGCGCGATCCGGGCGACAGTTACCTGCAGCAGGAAATCGACGAGAACCGTCGCCACGAACGATGGTTGGTGCCCAAGGCGCTCCTCGCCATCGGCGTCGTGGTGGTGCTCGTCATAATCAGACAGGTGTACTTCTCATGAATGCGACGCTCGAGACCAGGACTGCGGTCACGGTGCTCATCGTCGACGACAGCGACGACCAGCGCGAACTTCTCGCGCGCTATTTCCAGCGCGCCGGATGCTCGGTGATCGCGGTCGCCAGCGGCGAAGACGCGCTGCTCGCATTCGCCGACTCCGTGCCCGATCTCGCGGTCATCGACCTCGTGCTTCCCGGACTCAGCGGTTGGGAGCTCGCGGCACGGCTCAAATCAGAGCGCCCCGACTGCACTATCGCGATAAGTTCGGTGCTCGATACGACCGACTACCCGCCGAACGCCGAGGCCGTGCTGCCGAAGCCGTTCACGGGCGCCCAGGTGCGTCGCGTGCTCCGCGACCACGTCCCCGGATGGAGCCCAGAATGACCGAACCCGTGAAGACCCGCGTGGTCATCGCCGACGACGATGCCGACATCCGCGCCCTCGTCGGAATCGCCGTGCACAAGGCGGGGCTCGACCTCGTGTCGGTGGCCTGGGATGGCGACACCGCCTGGGAGGACATCCAGGAGCACCATCCCGACCTGGCCGTGCTCGACGTGTCCATGCCCGGCAAGACCGGACTGGAGGTCTCCCGCCTGGTGCGCGCGGATCCCACGCTCGCCGGCACCACGATCGTGCTGCTCTCGGCCGCCGTCGACGAGGCCTCACGCAACGCCGGCATCGAGGCGGGCGCCCTCGAGTACCTCGCCAAGCCGTTCAGCCCGAAGGATCTCGCCGCGAGGCTGGCCTTCATCGTGACCGTGCTCAAATGATCGCATTCGCGAAACGGGTGGTCGATCGGGTCACGAAGCTCCTCTTCGTCGACAAGCCGACCCCGGCTCTCAAGCAGCTGCCGACCTCGGTGGCGTTCGGCATCGCGGTGGTGCTCGCCATCCTCCTGCCCGACATCCGCACCAACATGGCGGCGGTCCTGCTCTCCGTCGCGGTGATGCTGGTCGCCACGATCGTGGCCGTCTACTACACGCAGGTGGGGCACTACAACCGATGGTGGGCGCTGGTCATCCCGGGGCTGTCGCTGCTGGCCATCGCGCTGCTGCGGGTCGGCACGGGCAGCTCGATCACCCTGTTCAGCGCCCTGATCATCCTGCCCATCGTCTGGATCTCTGCCGAACGAGGGCGCCGCTGGATCTTCGTCTCCATCTTCGGCGCCTCCGCGACGCTGATGCTGCCCTACGTCGTCACCTGGGAGGCGCCGCACACCCCGTCCGAGTGGATCCGCGGCATCTTCAGCCCGTTCGTCTTCGGCATCGCCTCCACCATCATCAACGAGATGTCGAGGCAGGGCCGCAACCAGTTCGTCGCGGTGCGCGAGCTGGCCCGGCAGCGCGAGGGTCTGCTCGACGAGGCGATGGCCGCCACAGCCGCCCTGGGCGAGAACGAGGAACGCCTGCGCGCGGCGGATCGTCTCACCCGGAGTGTGCTGGATGCCGTCACCGAGCAGTCCATCATCGGCACCGACCTGACTGGACTCATCGATGTGTGGAACCCGGGCGCCAGCGTCATGCTCGGTCTCGCGCCGGACGAGACCCAGGGCAAGCACTTCGTCTTCGAGTTCCATGTGGAGGAGGAGCTGGAGGAGCGGGCCAAGGAACTCAACTACCCGCCCGGCGCGACCGTGCTCAACCCGGGGTTCTCCGCCCTCGTCGAATCGGCACGACTCGGACGCGCCGAGGTACGCGACTGGACCTACGTGCGGCACGACGGCTCCACGCTCTCCGTCTCGGTGGCCGTCACTCCGCGTGTAGACGAGGAGGGCACCACCGTCGGCTACATCTTCGTGGGCACCGACGTCACCCAGGCCAAGGAGGTCTCGCGCCTCAAGGACGAGTTCGTGGGACTCATCTCGCACGAGCTCCGCACCCCGCTCAGCTCCATCCTCGGCTACCTCGAGCTGCTCCGCGACGACGACGAGGCGCCCCTCTCCGAGGAGCAGTTGCAGTACCTCTCCGTGGCCGAGCGCAACGCGCATCGCCTGCTCCGGTTGGTCGGCGACCTGCTCTTCACGGCGCAGGTGTCGTCGGGCAAGTTCCCCCTCGACCTCAGCCTGGTGTCGCTGCCGGATGTGGTGACGGCGTCGTTCGAGACGGCCCGGCCCGCGGCATCCGCGGCCGGGGTCGAGTTGGTGTTGGAGCTGCCGGGCGTGCCCGTCGCGGTGCGGGGCGATGCCCTGCGTCTGGGGCAGGCCTGCGACAACCTCATCTCCAATGCCGTGAAGTTCACGCCGCGCGGCGGCAAGGTCACCGTGACCCTCGGGCTGTCGGGGGAGGATGCCGTGATCACCGTTCGCGACACCGGCCTCGGCATTCCGGCGTCAGAGCTCGATCAGCTCTATGCGCGGTTCTTCCGCGCGTCGACGGCGACGCGAAATGCCGTACCCGGCGTGGGGCTCGGACTCACAATTACCAAGGCGATCGTCACGGCTCACGAGGGCGAGCTCGATGTGGAGAGCGAGGAAGGCGTGGGCACAGCGTTCAGCCTCTCCCTCCCACTGCCCCGGAAGACCGTTCCCGCCTGATCCCTGTGGAGAAGTTCGGGGGCCGCACCGCGGATTCCCCTAACGTACCGGCATGCGTACCGCCGTCGTGTTTCTCTCAGTTCTCGCCCTCACCGGATGCGTCGGGTCCGACCATCCCGTGACCCCCGCCCCATCGCCCACCAGCACGCCCCTGTTCGCGTCGGAGGAGGAGGCGCTGAAGGCGGCGGAGGCGGCGTACCAGCGTTTCAACGAGGTCGCTGACGCGATCCTGCACGAAGGCGGTGCCGACCCGGATCGCTTGAAGGCCGTGGCGACTGGCCCGCTTCTCAAGGAAAACCTGGATGACTTTGCGGATATGAAGACGAAGGGCCTTCGATCTACCGGCGCTATTCTCCGTCGCGATTTCGTGCTGCAAAGTATCCCAGCTGACGCCGAGGCGGCAGTAGTCATCTACGTGTGTGAAGACGTATCGCAGTTAGGCCTCGTTAACGGCTCAGGCGCATCAGTCGTTAATCCATCAAGACCAACTTCTCAGCTTATGGAAGTGAGTTTTCGGGCCACGGCTGAGGGGTCTCTTCTCCCGTCCAACAAATCAGCGCTGAGGGACAACTGTTGAGAACGCTCACGATGATCCTCATAGCCGTCGTTCTAATTTCGCCGCAATCAGCGGCGGCCTCACAGGGTACGTGTACTTCCGTCAGCCAGGCGGCCGGCGCGTGCGCAACGAGCGACGGGCGCTCCGTCACGCTGCAGGGGAGTGAGACCCGTCCCGGGTCGGGGGGCCGTTCGGGAGAGGGTGCCAAGCCGCGGCAGCGACCGGGTGCGTCGACCGAGGCGCCCCGCGGTGCCTCCACCGCGACGCGCCCCTGCGGCACGCTGCGCACCAAGTGCAAGAACTTTCCCGCCAAGCCCACGAACCCCGCAATCGGACAGCGCGACGGCTTCACCGTGACGGGTCCGGTGCGCCTCACCGATCTCATCGGCTTCACACCGAAGCCCGGCGTCGACCACATGGAGCCGCGAGGCTGGTCGGTCGTGGGGCTGGACACCAACTTCTTCGTGACCGCCGACCGCGACGTGCAGACGGGAATGCTGCTCGGACGACCGGCATCGGTGAGGTTCACGGCGAAGTCCTTCCACTGGACCTACGGCGACGGGTCCGCCGTCACGACGGATACGGGCGGAGCCTCGTGGAAGGCGCTCGGGCTGGCATCCTTCGACCCCACGCCCACGAGTCATCGCTACGCGACGGCGGGCACCTATGCCATCGACCTCACCATCGAGTTCGGCGCCGAATACCGCTACACCGCCGACTGGGTGGGAATCGCCGGAACCATCGCGGTGCCCGCCAACCGATTGACCACCACCGTGGGCACCGCGAAGACGGTGCTGGTCGAACACGATTGCGTTCAGGACCCCCACGGCCCGGGTTGCTGAGGCGGCGGGCAAGCTCTGGGCGGAGCGTCGGCGCGCTCACAGGGCGTCCAAATAGAATGCTCAGGTTGGCAGGGAAAGCTGGCAGCGCTTGGAAGGAGCACCCCATGACCGACAGCCCGCAGGACAACATTTCCGGATCAGAGTCCGCGTCGACCCCCGACGAGCGCAGCAACGACCTCACCCCGCCCGCGGCCGAGAGCGACACCCAGCCCCTCATCGACGGCCGGCCGACGGCCGAGGAGCCCGAGTACGCGGCATCCGCCGCCGCACCCACCAAGGCGCGCTCGGCGAAGGTCGGCATCGTCGCCGCTCTCGCCGTCGGCGCACTCGTGGGTGGAGTCTCCGGCGCAGGCGTCGCCGCGTGGGCCGTCTCCGCCAACACGAACGGCTCGACCACGACGGCCGCACCGAAGGTGCAGAACGTCACCGTCAACGACACCTCCAACGTCAACGTCGTCACCGCGGTCGCCGCGAAGGCCGAGCCCTCCGTGGTCACCATCTCGGTCACCGCCAGCTCCGAGGCGGGCACCGGATCGGGCGTCATCCTCTCCTCCGACGGCTACGTGCTCACCAACACCCACGTGGTCACGCTCGACGGGGCATCCTCCACCGGCAAGATCCAGGTCACCACGTCCGACGGCCACATCTACGACGCCACCCTCGTGGGCACCGACCCGATCGTGGACCTCGCCGTCATCAAGCTCAAGAACGCGAGCGGTCTGCAGCCGGCCACGTTCGCCAACTCCAGCAAGCTCAACGTCGGCCAGACCGCGGTCGCCATCGGCGCGCCGCTCGGCCTGTCGAACACCGTCACCACCGGCATCGTGAGCTCGCTCAACCGCAGCATCACGATCGCCTCCTCGGCAGTCCCGGACAGCAGCTCCGGCGACCAGTCGAACAGCAACGGAAACGGTCAGAACGGCCCGTTCGACTTCTGGAACTTCGACAACGGCCAGGGTTCGCAGTCGCAGAGCCAGTCGGCGACCGCCACCATCTCCCTCCCCGTGATCCAGACGGATGCCGCGATCAACCCCGGTAACTCGGGTGGCGCGCTCCTCGACGAGAACGCGAAGGTGATCGGCATCAACGTGGCCATCGCCAGCGCGGGCAACTCGTCTTCCAGCTCCGGTCAGTCCGGCAGCATCGGCGTCGGCTTCGCCGTGCCGTCCAACCTGGCGCAGCGCGTGGCCAACGAGATCATCAAGTCCGGCAAGGCCACCCACGGTCTGCTCGGTGCCAGCGTCGAAGACGCGACCTCGGCCTCGGGTTCGACCGTGGGTGCACTGCTCAAGACGGTCGTCTCGGGGGGAGCGGCGGACAAGGCCGGGCTCAAGGCCGGCGACGTGGTCACGAGCTTCAACGGGGTGCCGATCGCCGGGGCGACCGACCTCACCGCCCAGGTGCGCTTCCTCGCCGCGGGAGCGGACACCACGCTCAGCTACGTACGCGACGGCAAGACCACCACGGTCGACGTGACGCTCGGCACGCTGAAGTAGCCAGCACCTTCCACGACGGGCACCGGCGCGATGCGCGCCGGTGCCCGTCGCATGTCGGCTGGTAGGCTCAACCGACCCACAGCACCGCACGACAGGACACCATGGCATCGACGGCACAGCCCCGCCCGGGTGTGTCCTATGTCATCCCTGTCCTCAACGAGGCGGCCTACATCGAGAACGCGGTCACCACCGTGCTCGCCCAGGACTACGACGGGCCGAAGGAACTGGTGCTCGCGCTCGGCCCCTCCACGGACGACACCGACCGGATCGTCGCGCGCCTCGCCGCGGCTGACCCGCGGATCGTCGTGGTGCGGAACCCGGAGACCGACATCCCGGTCGGGCTCAACCTCGCCATCCGTGCCACCACCCACCCCATCGTGGTGCGGGTCGACGCCCACTCGGAACTCGAGCCGGACTACACGCGGCGCGCGATCGCCGACCTCGACCGCACCGGAGCCGTCAACGTCGGCGGGGTGATGCGCGCCCGCGGGAAGACACCGTTCCAGTCCGCGGTGGCCCGCGCATACAACAGCAGGTTCGGACTCGGCGGCGGCAGCTATCACAGCGGCGGAGCCGAAGGTCCGGCCGAGTCGGCCTACCTCGGCGTCTTCCGTCGCGACGTGCTAGACGAGGTGGGAATGTACGACGAGTCGATCCGCCGCGGCGAGGACTGGGAGCTGAACCTCCGCATCCGCGCGGCAGGGCACGTGGTGTGGTTCGACCCGACGCTCGAAGTCACCTACTGGCCGCGCGAAAGCTGGACCAAACTGGTGAGGCAGTTCTGCGCCACCGGGATCTGGCGGGGAGAGCTGGTGCGACGGTACCGGGGCAGGAACCCGTGGCGGTTCTTCGTGCCGCCGCTTCTCGTGCTCGCCCTCGCGGCAAGCGTCATCGTCGCCGTGCTCCAGATCGCCGGCGTGCTCACCGGCCTCGGCACCCTGCTGGTCCTCGTGTACCTCGCCCCGATCGCCTACCTGGTGCTGCTCGTCGTCATCAGCGCCACGGCCGAAGGCGGCCGGGCATGGCGTGATCGCTGGAGATTCTTCTACGTGCTCCCCACCATGCATGTTAGCTGGGGAGCCGGCTTCCTCGTCGGGCTGCTGCGGGGCGCGAAGGATGCCGTCGACACCTCCCGCACGGGAATCTAGCCGAGGCGTCCCTCCGCCAGCAGCCTGGAGACCACGCGCTCGGCCGCGCGGCCGTCGTCGCGCGGATTGAAGCGGCGCTGCCAGGCGGCGTAGCGGTCCGTGAAGTCGGCGGCCACGGCATCCGAGTCGCTGACGAGCCGCACCAGTTCGTGGAGCCCCTGCACGATGGGCCCCGGAGCGACCGGCAACAGGTCGAAGTAGAAGCCGCGCAGGCGCTCACGGTAGTGGTCGAGGTCGGGGGTGAAGAAGAACACGGGCTTGCCCGTGACCGTGAAGTCGAACATCACCGACGAGTAGTCGGTGACGAGCACGTCTGCGACGAGGAACAGTTCGGAGATGTCGGGGTACCCCGTCACGTCGATGACGCCGGCGGCGTGCACGTCCTCACCGGGGAGGAGCGTGCGGGAGTGACCGCGGATGAGCGTGACATAGCCGTCGCCGAGCTCGGCGGCGAAGCGGGCGACATCCAGGTGGTCCACGTGATCGGGATCGTCGTCGCGCCAGGTGGGGGCGTAGAGCACGACCCGGGTGCCCTCCGCGATGCCGAGACGCTCGCGCACCGGGCGCGGATCGCCCCAGGCGAGCACGTCGTCGCGCGGATAGCCCTCCTCCCAGACCGGCCCCAGGTAGCCGTAGGCGCGGCGGAACACCCCGCGGCTGTACTCGTTCTGGGCCAGCAGGATGTCCCAGCGCCTGCTCTCCCGGAGCGTCGCGATCCGTGTGCGAAGACTCACGTTCGAGCGGCTGAGGGCGAGCCGTTTGAGCATGGTTCCGTGCCAGGTCTGCAGCACGGTCTGGTGGGGCCGCTTGCGGAAGCGCTTGCGCAACCAGTCGTTGACGACGAGCAGGCGAGCGGAGCCGCGCGCCCTCCACCATTCGGCGCTGCCGTCGATGATCGCGATCCCGCCCTCGGGCACCTGCACGGAGGCGTCGGCGACGCTCCAGTAGCGTCGGATGTCGGGCCGCTCCCTCGCCAGCACGCGGTCGATGGCGAGCGGGTTGCAGGAGGCGTTGCGGCCGTAGAAGCTCTCGAAGAACACCGCGTTCTCCGGCGGATAGTCCGTGGCGCGGTAGTCGGCCTCCAGGGCCGCCTGCTGGGCCGCGCCGCGCTCGCGGTCGGCGAGCGGCGCGGCGAAGTCGATGGCGAGACCCTGATCGGTCGTCGCGAAGGTGGCACGGGTGACGCCGACGATCAGCTGGGCGGCAGGCAGGGGGGCGACGACGTCGATGCCGGCGAGCACGTACCGCCCGGAACGTGGCGGCAGGGCCGGCCCGTTCCACTGCGAGTGCAGCAGGGGCACGGTCGCCGACCAGCGCCCGTCGGCGACCGTCGCCTCCCCGCGCAGTTCCTGCCGCGTCCCGGCGAGCGTGACCATGGGAGCGCGGGCCTCTGCGTCGAGCTCGCCGCCGAGCACGAGGGCGGGGGACGCGGCATCCACCGTGACCCGGTCCAGAGTGGGACGCGCCGGGGCGGCGCTGGCTGCTGGGCTCATCGGCGGGCATCCAGTCTGCTCATGATCTCGGAATACACCCTCTCAGTGTTCCTGCCATCCGTGAAGGCGAAGAACCGCGAGGCGACGGCCGCCGTGTGGGCCAGGACCTCGGAGGCCCACGCCGGGTCTGACTCGAATCGCTGCAGCTGTGCCAGCACCCCCGGCCAATCCCGTTGCTCCCGCCCGCCGCTGAACTCGCGGTAGGGCTCGTAGAGTCCACGGCTCGACGCGTACGAGTCCTCATCGGGTGCGAGGTAGAACATCGGTCCGCCGGTGAGCGAGTAGTCGAAGGCGACGGACGAGTAGTCGGTCACGAGCCGGTCGAATGCCGGAAGCAGCGGGGTTATCGAGGTGGCGAGCTCCGACCCGAGCAGACGGATCCGGGGCGAGTGGTCGGCGCCGCCCGCATAGTCGCCGACGCCGAGCGGATGCGGGCGCACGACGAGCACGCCGTCCACGCGTTCGAGATGGGCGGCGATCGCACGCCACGCGTCGGCGTCGGGAAGCCCGGGGTCGGGCGCGCCGTCGCGCCACGTCGGGGCGAAGAGCAGAAGCTGCCCCGGCCCCTCGTTCAGGTCGAGGAGGCTGAGCACGTCGGCTCGGGCGGCGGAGCGACGGGATTGCGCGGTGCCCCGCGAGAGCACGTCGTCGCGGGGGTCGCCGGTGACGGCGACGGCGGTTCCGAGACCGAAGGCGGTGCGGAGCCGTGAGGCGACCAGTTCGGAGGAGGCGGGCACCAGCCCGAGACCGCGCAGACCGCGACGGTAGAACCGGCGCAGGAGCCCGCGCAGCCGCCATCCGCCCGGCACCCGCAGTGCGGTGGTAGCGGGGGAGTCCAGCTGGATGAGCTTGAGCGGCACGCCGTGCCACAGCTGCACCACGAATGCACCGCGGGTGCCGAAGCGGTTGACGTCGCCGAAGCCGTGCGTGACCACCACCACGCCTGCTCGCAGCGTGCGCCACAGCCCGGAGGCGCCGCCCTTCTCGACGGCGTCGAACCCCTCGGCGCGCGCGGCCGCAGCATCGGCGGCATCCTTCGCCAGCCAGGTGAACGAGATCTGCGGATGCTCGCGGCGCACGAACCGCGCCAGCTCGAGCGCGCCCTCGCCCACCCCGGGCCCGCTGCCGAAGACCCACCGGTGCGACTGTCGCGGAACCACGGCCGCCGCGACGCCCCCGACGGCGTAGAGGGGCAGCGAGAGCAGCTTGCGCGCGTTGCCCCGTGCGAAGTCGAACCCGGGCATCTCGGCAGCCTAGCAGCGGCCCGGCTTGCGGCTCGGCGGCTTCATAGGATGCACTGGTTTAATCGTCAGGTGCCACTCATCCAGGATCTCAGGACCGCCGTCAGGGTCGGGCGCTCGATGCTCACCTCCCGATCCAACCGCCGGGAGATGGCCCGCCGGGCGCAATCGCAGCCGAGGCTGGCCCCCAAGAGCATCAAGATCGCCGTCTACTTCGCCGACACCCGGGTGAACATGTACCAGGTGCGTCAGTGGTACGCCCCGATGGCCGACCTCGCGAAGACGTGGCCGGTGGCCATCATCAGCCGCTCTCCGAGCGCCGCCCTGGTGATGGTCGAGGAGTCCCCGGTGCCGGTGGCGTACCTGCGCACGGTGGTCGAGCTGGAGGAGTTCGTCGAGCAGCAGGACATCCGCATCGTGTTCTACGTCAACCAGAACGCGAAGAACTTCCAGATGTTCCGGTACGGCCGCATGTGGCACGTGTTCGTCAATCACGGCGAGAGCGACAAGATGTACATGACGACCAACCAGTTCAAGGCCTACGACTTCAGCTTCATCGCCGGCGACGCGGCGCGCGATCGCCTCGCCCGCAAGCTCTGGGGTTTCGATCTGGACGCACGGACCCGCTCCATCGGTCGTCCGCAGACCGATCATCTCGCCGGCGAGCTGCCGTATGTGCCCGACGACCGCACGGTCGTGCTCTACTCGCCCACCTGGGAGGGCGATCGGGGAGCAGCCGCCTACGGCTCTGTAGCGACCCATGGTGTGGCCCTCGTCTCCGCACTGCTCGCGACCGGGCGCCATCGCGTGATCTACCGTCCGCATCCGCGCACCGGCGTGATCGACCAGTCCACCCGCGTGGCGAACGACCGCATCATCGCCCTGATCGCGGCCGCCAACGCCGCCGACCCCCGCGCACAGCACGTCTACGACGACGGTCCGGCTCTGGGCTGGCAGCTCGCTGCGGCGGATGTGGCGATCACCGACGTCTCGGCGATGGTCTACGACCGCCTCGCCACGGGCAAACCTCTCGTCGTGACGAGGCCCGCGGCCGAGTCCGCCGAGATCGATCACGACGGCTATCTCGGCCAGGCCGAATGGCTCACCGTGGACGACGCCGCCAGCGCCGACGTGGTCGTGGACCGAGCGCTGCACGACGAGGAGGCGCTCGCGCGGCTCGGGTACTGGGTCGAGCGCCACTTCGGCGACACCACTCCCGGCGCGTCCACCGCACGGTTCCGCGCCGCGGTGGAGGAGCTCATGCACGAGTGGGATCGCCACGCGCTCATCCACGCGGGCGAGCGCGAGGAGCACGAGACGGATCCCTTCGAGGAGGACGAAGAAGCCTAGGGCTTTCAGCACTGGACGATTGCCCGCCCAGTGTCGCATGCTCTGGCTCCGCCGCAGTGGGGCACCTATCAATGTATTGTGCCTGAACCGATCTCCGACGCAGCCCGCCAACTCGGAGAGCGCATTCGCCTCCGCCGCATCGAACTGGCGTGCAGCCAGGAAGAGATCGCGCACCTCGCGGGGATGAACGTCTCGAACTACGGCAAGATCGAGCGTGGCCTCGGGAACCCCAACTTCCACACGCTCGTGCTCATCGCGTCGGTGCTGAACATCGACCCGGCCGAGCTGGTCAAAGGCATCGGCGGACAGTCGCTGCCGAAGCGCAAGACGGTCTACTCGGCCGTCGACTACATCCGCGAGCGCGCCGCGCACCGCGGCTAGAAGCTGACGCGCCACAGGAACTCCTCGCCGGTCGGGCGGAACCACCGCACGATCAGCACGGTCGTTCGCGCGAGGTCGCGCCCGGAGATGAGCACCTCGAGGGTCTCGCCCGGCTCGAGGGTTCGTGGAGGGCTTGCGGGCATGACCCCCTGACCGAGGAGGCTCAGGGCGACGCCCTCGAGGCGCTCGCTGCTCGTGTTGGTGAGCAGGTATCGCCGGGGGCCGGCGTCGCGGTCGACGCGGAAGGGAACGGCGTAGGGATGCTGGGACTGGGGTGAACGGGGGCCGGTCATGCGCTCAAGCTAGAGCAGGCGCCCGACCCCGCCGACCCCCGCAACGCCCCGTCGATCGCCCGCGGTGGATGACTGCGTCGAAGACCTCTCTGGGGAGGAGGAGAGGTCTAGTCCTCGTCGGTGCTTTCGTCGTCGGAGCCGCGGCGCATCCGTCGAACCACGGCGTCTCTGCCCCGGCGCACCGCGCCGGACGAGGAACGGACTCCCGCGACGACACCCGATCCGAGGCTCGTGCCCACCCTCGACGCCAACCGGGGGAGCGCGGGACGCGCACCCGACAGGCGGACGACGGGGTCGAGTTCGGTGGGGAAGGCGGCGGGCGCCGGTCCGAACGCGTCTCGCGCACTGGAGACGACCTTGCGGCCGAGCAGGTGATTGCCTGCTCCGCCGACCACGGCGCCGACCCCGAAGGGCAGGGCGCGTCCGAGCACGCTCGCGCCCTGACTTGCCGCGAACCTCCGGATGAACAGCTGCTTCACGCGCCCGCCGATCTGGCTCACCGCCACCTCGGGAAGGCTCTTGGTGACCAGCTCGCCCCAGAAGGTGCCGCGGGTCTTGCCGCCGGTGACCTGACCGGCGAACTGCTTCACCAGGTCGGAGCCGGCGCTCCCGAGCATCATCGTCATCACGAGTGTGCGCGCCCGCTCCGGGTCGTCGACGGCGATGCCGTGCACCTCGGTCACCGACTGCGCGAACAACGCGCTCGCCTCCAGGAAACCTGCCGTCTCCACCGCGGAGAGCGCCAGTGAGATTCCGACGCCGACCGCCGGGATGACGGCGCTCGCGCCGACCGCCGCGCCGCCGGTCGTGACGGCGGTGAGGTAGCGCGTCTCGAGGATCGAGATCACCTGCGCCGGGGTGGCGTTCGGGCTTCTGCGGCGGATGCTCCGGATGTGCGCGAGCACGACCGGTCGCTGCACGGAGAGCAGCCTCTCGACGGCCTTCTCCGCCTGGGCGGATGCGGGATGTGCAGCGGGCGTTATGGTCACGCCTTCACACCGTACTCGGCGTTGTAGCGATCGAGAACCTCCCCGATGGGAGCATCCATGACGAGCGATCCCTTGTCGAGGTAGAGCCCGCGGGTGCAGAAACGGCGCAGGTCGCGCTCGCTGTGGGAGACGAAGAACAGGGTGCGACCTCCCGCCAGAAGCTCCTCGATGCGGGCGTAGCACTTCTCACGGAATGCCTTGTCGCCCACCGCGAGCACCTCGTCGACGAGGATGATCGGCTCCTCGAGGCGGGAGATCACCGCGAAGGCGATCCGCACCTTCATCCCGCTGGAGAGGTGCTTGTACGGGGTGTCGAGGAAGTCGCCGATCTCGGAGAAGGCGATGATGTCGTCGAACTGGGCGTCGATCTCCGAACGCCGCATGCCGTGCAGGCCGGCGGTGAGATACACGTTGTCGCGCACGCTGAGGTCGTCCACGAATCCACCGGTGATCTCGATCAGGGGCGCCACCCCTTCGCGGACCTCGACCCTGCCCTCGTCGGGGAACACGACCTCGGCCACGAGCTTGAGCAGGGTCGACTTGCCCTGGCCGTTGCGTCCGACCACGCCGATCGCCTCGCCCTGATGCACGGTGAAGGTGACGTCGCGCAGGGCCCAGAACTCGTCGGGGCGCGCCCGGCGCCCCCGCCCGGCGAACAGATCCTTGAAGTTGCGCCGCGACCGGCGGTTGCGCTTGAAACGGATGCCGGCGTTCTCGACCACGATGATGGGTTCGGCCATCAGATCTCCTTCAGCACTGTCGGAACCGTGCGCCGGAAGACCAGCACCCCGATCACCAGGAGCACCGCCGTGATCAGGGCGCTCGTGCCGACATCCACCCAGTTGAGCTCCTTCGGGAAGAACGCCGACCGGTAGAGCGAGAGGATGCCGGAGAGCGGGTTGATGGCGACGAACGGCTTGAGGTGCTCGGGCACAGCCTCGAGCCCGTAGACGATCGGCGACGCGTAGAAGAGGAAACGGAGCCCGAGCTTGACGGCGCGTTCGAGGTCGCGGAAGAAGACCACGAGGGGGGCGACGATGAGCGCGACCCCGAATGCGAGGGCGGCCTCCATGACGATGGCGAGGGGGACGAGCACGACCTGCCAGTGCAGCCTCGCCGGGTCGGCGGTGCCGAGGCTGATGAGCGCGAACACCACGATCACCGGGATGCTCACCAGGAATTCGATGCCCTTGGAGAGCACCAGCCGCGAGACCCAGATGGTGCGGGGGATCTTGGTGGAGCGGATGAGCTTCGCCTCTTTGGTGAACGCGCGCGTGGCATCCGAGATGGCGCCGTTGATCCAGGTCCACGGCAGCAGCGCGCACAGCAGGAAGACGATGTACGGCTCTTCGCCGACCTTGCCGCGATGGAAGATCTGGGTGAACACCACCCAGTAGATTCCGGCCATGACCAGCGGGTCGAGGATCGACCAGAAGTAGCCGAGGAAGGAGGTGGAGTAGCGCACCTTCAGGTCGCGCTTGGTGAGGAGCCAGAGCGAGTGACGGTAGCGCGCCACCGTCGAACGCTGCGCGACCGGCGTCGCACGCGGCTGCGCTGTTGCACTCACGATGCGGGGGTCCTTACGTCAGCACCCCCGAGGCCAGCGTCAGACGAAGAGGTTTGCCCGCTCCAGGTCTTCGGCGAAGTCGATCTCCACGGCGTAGAGGTCGGAGATGTCTACCGGCTCAAATCGTAGCTTGTCCTGCTCGATGGCCAGCTCAATGCCCCGCTCGAAGTAGTCCTGGTCGCCGACGCGCGTGAGGTGGCGGATGAGGGCCGCCTTGTCGTTGCGCGAGACGTAGTTGATGCCGACCGCCTCGCCGAGACCGCCTGCGACCGTCTTCGAGAGCTTGTCGATGAAGCCCTCGGCGTCGACCGTGTACTTGACCTCTTCGTCGGAGACCTTCGCGGTGTTGACGGAGACGAACGACTGCTCGCGGGCGACCATCGAGGCCGCGCGGACGAGAGCCTCGGGGTCGAAGACCACGTCGCCGTTCATCCACAGCACGCCGCCGTCCTTGGAGGCGCGCAGGGCGCGGAGCAGGGACTTCGAGGTGTTGGTCTCGTCGTACTGCTCGTTGTAGACGAAGGATGCGTCGGGGAAGGCCTCGATGATGTGCTCGAGCTTGTAGCCGACGACGATCGACACGTTCGCCTTCGGGCCGAAGGCGTGGTGGATGTTATCGAACTGCTGCCCCATGATGGTGCGGCCATCGCCCAGCTCGGTGAGCGGCTTCGGCAGCGAGCGACCGAGACGGCTGCCCATTCCGGCGGCGAGGATGACGATCTGGGTGCTCGCGGCCTGGGTGTTCTTGGTGCTCGCGCTTCTGATGGTCACAGTGGGGCTCCTTGATGGGTGTGGTCGATGTGGGGCGAGGTCGGCGATCGCGGGTGCGACGGGCAGTTCATTTACCGACTGTTAATCCCCAGACATGAATCTGGACACCTCGTTGTGCATTTACAGACTACCCGGAGGCCCCTCACAGGCACAGGGGGTCGCGTCGATGTTGTCGTTTCGTGACAGAACGCCCAGTCTTCGCACAGGTCTCGCAACAGGCATTGTTACTGTTGTGGGGTGACCGACGAATCCGAGGAAAAGCCCGCTGACGAGCGCAGGCCGACAACCCGAAAGCCGGCACAGGCGGGCGCGGCGAAAGCCCCCGCGAAGGCGTCCACGGCGGGCTCTGCGCGAACCGCCGGAACGACCCCCCGAACCCCGAGGGCACCGCGACCGCGCGCCACCCCGGCGGCCTCGCCGACGGATGCCGCGGCCGACGCGACCGCTCCCGCTCCCGCACCCCGCACCACGGCGAAACCTCCCGCCCGCACCCCCGCGAAGCCGCGCGCGCGCACTGCCACGAGCGCCTCGACGGCGGCCACCACCAGCCCGGCCGCCAAGACCGCGGCCGGCGGAAGCGACACGGACACGGATGCGGCGGCTGCGGCCCCCGCGCGGCCCACCGCCCGGAAGCCGGCGACCCCGCGCACGCGCAAGGCGGCGCCCGCGGCATCCGCTCCCGCGGCAGCGCCCGCCCCCGTCGCTCCGCCGAAGCCGCGCGAGATCGTGCTGCGCATCACCGATCTCACCAAGCAGTTCGGCGAGACGCACGCCGTCGATCACATCAGCCTGGATGTGCCGGCCGGCACGATCTTCGGAATCGTGGGGCCCAACGGTGCGGGGAAGACCACCACGCTCTCGATGGTCACGGGGCTGCTGCGACCCGACTCCGGTCGCATCGCGGTGCACGGCGCGGACGTGTGGAGCGATCCGGTGGTGGCGAAGCGCAACATGGGCGTTCTGCCCGACAGGCTGAGGCTGTTCGACCGGCTGACCGGCTCGCAGCTCCTCTTCTATGCGGGCACCCTCCGCGGGCTCGACCGCAAGACCGTCCATGCCCGCTCGGCCGACCTCGCCGCGGCCTTCGGGCTGGAGGAGGCGCTCAATCGCATGGTCGCCGACTACTCGGCCGGCATGACCAAGAAGATCGCCCTGGCCTGCGCGATGATCCATTCGCCGCGCCTGCTCGTGCTCGACGAGCCCTTCGAGTCGGTCGACCCGGTCTCGGCGGCCAACGTTACCGAGATCCTTCAGAAGTACGTGGCGGCGGGCGGCACCGTCGTTCTCTCCAGCCACAGCATGGACCTCATCCAGCGAATCTGCGACTCGGTGGCGATCGTGGTCGCGGGCAAGGTGCTCGTCTCGGGCACCACCGACGAGGTGCGCGGCGCCAACTCGCTGGAGGACCGCTTCGTGGAGCTCGCCGGCGGGCGCAAGACGGCGGAGGGCATGGAGTGGTTGCACAGTTTCTCCGACTGAAGCTGAGGCTTCTCGCCAACACGTTCCGGCGCAGTCCGTGGCAGGTGTTCGGGATCGTCGTGGCGCTCGTCTACGGGCTGGGCATCGCGATGGCCGCGGTGCTCGCGCTCGTCGCGCTGCGTTTCGCGCCGGTGCCGCTCGCCTCCACCGTCGTGGTGGTCGGCGGATCGCTCGTCGTGCTCTGCTTCCTCCTCGTGCCGCTCGCCTTCGGGGTGGACGACACGCTCGACCCCCGCGCGTTCTCCTTGTTCGGCATTCCGAACACCCGGCTGGCGCTGGGGCTCGCACTCACCGCGCTGATCGGGGTGCCCGCCCTCGCGATCGCGATCGTCTCCGTGGCCCAGGTGATCACCTGGACCCGCTCGCCGCTCTCCGCCGCGCTCGCCGTGATCGGGGTGCCGCTCATCGTGCTGACCTGCGCTCTCGGCTCCCGGGTCAGCACGTCGATCGCGGCGTTCCTGCTCGCCACCCGCAGGGCGCGCGAGGTGTCGGCTCTCCTCGCGCTGCTCGTCGTGGTCTCCCTCTCGCCGCTCGTTGCGGTGCTCTTCACGGTGGACTGGGCGAAGAACGGCCTGGCCATCATGGCCTCCATCGCGAAGGTCGCAGGCTGGACACCGCTCGGCGCGGTGTGGTCGGCTCCCGCTGAAGCCGCGGCGGGGCATCCGGGCGCGGCGCTCGCCAAGCTCGCGATCGCGATCGGCTTCCTGCTGGTGCTCGCCGTCGGCTGGCGCGCCCTCGTTGCGCGCATGCTCGTGACGCCGCAGCGGATGTCGCGGGAGAAGAACTACAGCGGACTCGGCTGGTTCGCCCGCACCCCCGACACCCCCGCCGGTGCCGTCGCCGCTCGCAGCATCACCTACTGGCTGCGGGATGCGCGCTACCACACGTCGCTGCTGGCGATCCCGGTCGCACCGCTCGTCTTCATGATCGTTCTCGGGATCGCGGGCGTGCCGTGGCACATCCTCGCCCTCATCCCAGTGCCGGCGATCTGCCTCTTCCTCTCCTGGTCGGTGCACAACGACATCGCCTACGACAACACCGCGCTCTGGCTGCACGTCGCCTCGAACACCTCCGGCTGGGCCGATCGGATCGGGCGCATCGTGCCTGCGCTGCTCGTGGGAATCCCGGTGATCGTGGTGGGCTCGCCGCTCAGCGCGACCTTCTTCGGCGACTACACGGTGCTGCCGGCGATCGTCGGCGTGAGCGCGTGCATCCTCTTCGCCGGTCTCGGCCTGGCGAGCGTCATCTCGGCGCGCTTCCCGTACCCGGCGGTGCGGCCCGGCGACAGTCCGTTCGCTCAGCCGCAGGCGGCCGGCAGCGCCGCGGGCCTCATCCAGTCGCTCTCCTTCTTCGCCACACTCGTGGCCGCCGTACCGGCCGCCGCGCTCGCCGCCCTCGGCTTCCTCTACGGCGGCTGGTGGATGTGGGCGTCTCTCGTCGCCGGTCTGGTCGTGGGGGGCGCGGGACTCTACCTCGGCGTGCGGCTGGGCGCCACGATCTTCTCGCGGCGCGCTCCTGAGCTGCTCGCGTTCACACTCAGGAACTGAGAGCGGGACCGGCATCCCGGCCGCGGCGGGGCGATCCGGGCGTAAAATCGGGAGCATGACTGACACCCAGCCCGGCGGCGGAACCGACACCCTGGACCGTGAGCTCGAGGAGCTCCTGGAGAAGGAGGCGGTGGAGGCCGGGGATCACGATCTCTTCTCGCACTACGTGCAGAAGGAGAAGATCCTGGAGTCCGCGCTCAGCGGGGAGCCGGTGATCGCGCTCTGCGGCAAGGTGTGGACGCCGGGGCGGGATCCCGAGAAGTTCCCGGTGTGCCCGGAGTGCAAGGAGATCTACGAGTCGCTGAAGGACTGACGGGTCGGGGCGGGCGCTTCGACGGGCTCAGCGACCGGGGGTCGGGGTGGGCGCTTCGACGGGCTCAGCGACCGGAGTCAGCGAGCGGGATCGGCGTAGCGGGTGGGGATCACCGGGTCGCCGCGGCCCAGGCGGAAGGCGTCCGGCGGCAGCTCGGCGATAGCAGCCTCGCGGTGGGCCCGCGCGAGCTCGGTGCCGGCGGCACCCAGGTACTCGTCGCGTGCGACGCCGTTCTCGATGAGCGGCACCAGCAGGCTGCGGTGCGAATCCGTGCCGCGGTCCGGCTCGCCGACGTGGATGACCTCGGCGGTGGCCACCCCGCGATCGGAGAGCTCCCGCACAGGGAACTTGCGACCCCCCACGGTGGCCTTGTGCGGCGACCGCTTGGCGACCGAGACCCAGTCTCCGTCGCCGTCGCGGCGGGCGACGAGCTTGTAGACCATGCCGGCCGCGGGCGAACCCGAGCCCGTCACCACCGAGGTGCCGACCCCGTAGGAGTCCACCGGTGCCGCGCGCAGCGCCGCGATCGTGTACTCGTCGAGGTCGTTCGTGACCGTGATGCGCGTCTTCGTCGCGCCGAGCGAGTCGAGCTGCTTGCGCACCGCGGCGACCTGCTCGGGGAGGTCGCCGCTGTCGATGCGCACGGCGCCGAGCTCCGGACCGGCGATCTTCACGGCCAGCTCCACGGCCGTGGGCACGTCGTAGGTGTCGACCAGCAGCGTCGTGCCGGGGCCGAGCGCATCGACCTGGGCCTGGAACGCCTCCGCCTCGCTGTCGTGCAGGAGCGTGAACGAGTGCGCCGCAGTGCCCATGGTGGGGATGCCCCAGTCGCGGCCGGCCTCGAGGTTGCTGGTGGCCCCGAATCCGGCGATGTAGGCGGCCCGGGCGGCCGCGACGGCACTGCGCTCGCCGACGCGGCGCGACCCCATCTCGGCGAGGGGACGGCCGCTCGCCGCGGAGACCATCCGCGAGGCGGCGCTGGCGACGGCGCTGTCGTAGTTGAGCACGCTGAGCACGAGCGTCTCGAGGATCACGGCCTCGGCGAAGGTGCCCTCCACCACGAGGATCGGGGAGCCGGGGAAGTAGAGCTCGCCCTCCTGGTAGCCCCAGACGGTGCCGGTGAAACGGTAGTCGGCCAGCCAGTCGAGAGCCGCGGCATCCACCACCTTCGCGTCGCGGAGCCAGGTGAGCTCGGCGTCGCCGAAACGGAAGTCGGCGATGAGGTCGAGCAGACGACCGGTGCCGGCAACGACTCCGTACCGCCGTCCGCCGGGCAGCTGTCGCGCGAACACCTCGAACACGCACTCGCGGTCGTAGGTGCCCGAGCGGATCGCCGCGTCGAGCATCGTGAGTTCGTAGCGGTCGGTCAGGAGCGAGCTCGTCACCCGGCAAGCCTAGCGATCCCGGGCGCGCGCCCGTGGTGTCGGGGGCTCGCGTAAACTCGCTTGGTGTGAGCGACGCACCGATCGGCATCTTCGACTCCGGCGTCGGCGGGCTCACGGTGGCCAGGGCGATCATCGACCAGCTGCCGAACGAGAGCGTGCTCTACGTGGGCGACACGGCGCATTCGCCGTACGGCCCCAAGCCCATCGCCGACGTGCGCCGCTACACGCTCGAGGTGCTCGACACGATGGTGGAGCAGGGCGTGAAGATGCTCGTGATCGCCTGCAACACCGCGTCATCGGCGATGCTGCGCGACGCCCGGGAGCGCTACACCCAGCGCCTCGGCCTTCCGGTGGTCGAGGTGATCCAGCCCGCCGTGCGCGCGGCCGTGCGCCAGACGCGCAACGGGCGGGTCGGCGTGATCGGCACCGTGGGCACCATCGCGTCGAACGCCTATCTCGACGCCTTCGCGGCCGCGCCCGATCTGGAGATCTTCACCCAGGCCTGCCCCTCCTTCGTCGACTTCGTCGAAGCCGGGGTGACGAGCGGGCCGGAGCTGTTCGCCGACGCCGAAAGCTACCTCGCGCCGCTGCGGCAGGCCGACATCGACACGCTCGTACTCGGCTGCACCCACTACCCGCTGATGTCGGCGGCGATCCAGTACGTGATGGGGGAGGGGGTAACCCTCGTCTCCAGCGCGCAGGAGACCGCCTCGGACGTCTACCGGATGCTGGTCAAGCACGGTTTGCAGCGCACCGGCGCCTCGGCCCCCGACCACCACTTCGAGGCGACCGGCGACAGCAAGGCCGACTTCCTGCGGCTCGCCCGGCGGTTCCTCGGGCCCGAGGTGAACACCGTCGAGCTCGTCGAGACCGGCACCCTCCACCTGCCAACGATCACGACCCCCACCGACGGAAGAGACACATGACTGACACCCGCATCGACGGCCGCGCCCTCGACCAGCTCCGGCCCGTGACCATCGAACGGGGCTGGAGCGAGCAGGCCGAGGGTTCGGCGCTCATCTCGTTCGGCCGCACCCGGGTGCTCTGCACGGCATCCTTCACCAACGGGGTGCCGCGCTGGATGACCGGCAAGGGCAAGGGTTGGGTGACCGCCGAGTACGCCATGCTGCCGCGCTCCACCAACGACCGGATGGACCGCGAGTCGGTGAAGGGCCGCATCGGCGGTCGCACCCACGAGATCTCCCGGCTCATCGGGCGTTCGCTGCGCGCGGTCGTCGACATGAAGTCGCTCGGCGAGAACACCATCGTGATCGACTGCGACGTGCTGCAGGCCGACGGCGGCACGCGCACGGCCGCGATCACCGGCGCATACGTCGCCCTGGCGGACGCGCTCGAGTGGGGCAGGTCGAAGAAGTTCATCGGCCAGAACGCGAAGCCGCTCATCGACAGCGTCTCGGCGATCTCGGTCGGCATCATCGACGGCTCGCCCATGCTCGATCTGGCATACACGGAGGATGTGCGTGCGGAGACGGACATGAACGTGGTGGTGACCGGGCGAGGGCTGTTCGTCGAGGTGCAGGGCACGGCGGAGGGCGCGCCGTTCGACCGTCGTGAGCTGGACAGCCTGCTCGACCTCGCGCTGGGCGGCACGACCGACCTCGCGAGGCTGCAGGCGGAAGCGCTCGGCCGCTAGCCTCGGATCATGACGACGCAGCTGGTACTCGCCACCCACAACGCCCACAAGGTGGTCGAGCTGCGCAGAATCCTCGGCGACCAGCTCGACGGGATCGACCTGATCGGCTACGACGGTCCGGAGCCGGTCGAGGACGGTGAGACCTTCCAGGCGAATGCCTTCATCAAGGCGCGCGCCGCGGTCGCCCACACCGGGCTCCCCTCGATCGCCGACGACTCCGGGATCTCGGTGCGGGCGCTGGGTGGCGCCCCGGGCATCCATTCGGCGCGGTACGCCGGCACGCGGGACGACGGGGACAACCTGAGGCTGCTGCTGGCGAACCTCGCGGGAGTGGAGGATCGGCACGCGGACTTCATGTGCGCCGCGGCGCTCGTGCTCCCGGACGGCTTCGAGCACTTCGAGCTCGGCGTCTGGCCGGGAAGCGTGCTAGAGGAGCCGGTGGGCGCGGGCGGATTCGGCTACGACCCGATCTTCAAGCCGGCGGGCTACAACGTCTCCTCCGCGGAGCTGACGGCGGACGAGAAGAACGCGGTCAGCCACCGCGGCCGGGCGTTCCGCGCCATCATGCCGCTGGTTCGGGGTCGGTTGCTCGGGTGACCACCACGTCCCGCACAGCGCGGCCCACCCGGGCCGTGCTGCTGCTCGGCCCGGCGTTCGTGGCCGCAATCGCCTACGTCGACCCCGGCAACGTGGCGGCGAACCTGACCGGCGGATCCCGCTACGGCTATCTGCTCGTCTGGGTGATCGTTCTGGCGAACCTCATGGCCGCACTGGTGCAGTACCAGTCGGCGAAGCTCGGGATCGTGACCGGGCGCTCGCTCCCCGAGCTGCTGGGCGAGCGGATGCGGCGTCCCGCCCGCCTGGCGTTCTGGGGCCAGGCTGAACTCGTGGCCGCCGCCACCGACCTCGCGGAGATCATCGGGGGCGCCATCGCGCTGAAGCTGCTCTTCGGTCTACCGCTTCTCGTGGGGGGAGCGATCGTGGGTGCGGTCTCCCTCGGTCTGCTGGGGCTGCAGAGCAGGTTCGGTCAGCGCCCCTTCGAGACGGTGATCGTCGGGCTGCTCGCCATCATCGCCATCGGCTTCCTCGCGGGCCTCGTGGTGAACCCGCCCGACGCGCTCCAGGTGGCCGGCGGCCTGTTGCCACGGTTCGACGGCGCCGAATCCGTGCTGCTGGCGGCCAGCATGCTGGGCGCGACGGTGATGCCGCACGCGATCTACGTGCACTCCGCCCTCGCACGCGACCGCCACGGCAGGGCGGCAGGGGAGCCGGAGCGGCGGAGGCTGCTGCGCGTCACGCGCTGGGACGTGGGGATCGCTCTCGCGATCGCCGGGGTCGTGAACCTCGGAATGCTGCTGCTCGCCGCCGTCAACCTTCGCGGCGTCGATG
The DNA here is from genome assembly GCA_966212465.1 of uncultured Lacisediminihabitans sp. Taxonomy (GTDB): domain Bacteria; phylum Actinomycetota; class Actinomycetes; order Actinomycetales; family Microbacteriaceae; genus Lacisediminihabitans. The sequence continues at coordinate 336,480 of CBIHRK010000002.1, read as the reverse complement.
CGACAGACACGATCGAGGGGGCGCATTCCGCCATCCTCTCCGCCCTCGGCCCGGGCGTCGCGCTCGCCTTCGCGATCGGCCTGCTCGCCTCCGGGCTCGCCTCCACGTCGGTCGGGAGCTACGCGGGAGCGACCATCATGGCGGGCCTGCTGAAACGCCGCATCCCCGTGGTGGTGCGACGGGTCGTCACGCTGGTGCCCGCGCTCGTGATCCTCGCGCTCGGCGTGGACCCGACGTGGGCCCTGGTCGTCAGCCAGGTGTTCCTGAGCTTCGGCATCCCTTTCGCCCTGATCCCGCTGCTCCGGTTGACGAACGATCGCGACCTGATGGGCGAGCAGGTGAACCGCCCCCTCGTGCGCTGGGCGCTCCGCCTGGTCGTGGTGATCGTGGTCTCGCTCAACCTGGCCCTCATCGCGCTCACGGTGGTGCACTAGCGGTAGCGTTGGGCGGGCTATGAGCAACGACACAGTCCCCATCGACGATTCCCCGGCCGACCGGATCGCCGCCGCGATCGCCGCATTCGGCGAGCAGACGGTGGCCCGCAGGTCGGCGTCCCTGCTCGCCGGGGCGAACGAGGGCGAGGAGTTCCTGCTGTGGGTGGGCGGTCGCCACGCCCAGGGCGTGCTGGATGGCGCGCCGCCCCTCTACTGGCCCGAGGTGTGGGGCGCTCGCGCGCTTCTCTACGCGTGGGACGAGTCCGCGGCATCCGTGGTCGTTGCGGGCCTGCACGACCGAGCGTGGCGTGTGCGCGAGATGTGCGCCCGCGTCTGCCTGGCCAGGGGGATCGGCTCCGTCGACGACCTCGCCCCGCTGCTGCTCGACTCCCAGCCGCGCGTTCGCGCCGCAGCCGCCCGCGCCCTCGCGACCCACGAGGAGGCGCGCGAACGTCTCACGCCCCTGCTGCGCGATCCCGAGAAGGATGTGCGCCGGGCCGTGCGGGAGGCGCTCGACGCGACCCGTTAGAGGGCGGACTCGCCCTGGCGCTCCGCGGCGCGACGGGCGCGGATGCGCGTGCGGAAGTAGTGGAACAGGGTGGGGATGAGCGTGAGCACCACGACTCCGATGAGGATCACGTCGATGTACTTCACCACGAAGTCGGCGACCGGAACGATGTTGCCGAGCAGGAACCCGATGAACGTGACGCCCGCACCCCAGATGAACGCGCCGACCGCGTTGTAGAGCGAGTACTTGCGGTAGCTCATCTTGCCCACGCCTGCGGCGATCGGGGCGAAGGTGCGCACCACCGGCACGAAGCGGGCGAGGATGACCGCGGCCGCCCCGTACTTCGTGAAGAACGCGTTCGTGCGCCGCACGCTGTCCATGCTGATCAGACCCGTCTCCTTGCGCTCGAAGATCGCGGGGCCGCTCTTCTTGCCGATGAAGTAGCCCGCCTCGCCTCCGATGAACGCGGCCAGCCCGATGGCCAGCGCGACCCACCAGATGTCGATGTGGATGACGTGACGGAAGGTGAGGAGCCCGGTGATCAGCAGCAGGGTGTCGCCGGGGAAGACGAACCCGATGAGGAGGCCGGTCTCGGCGAAGATGATCGCGCACACCAGCAGGAGCGCCCAGGGGCCCGCACCTTCGATGAGGGTGTTGGGGTCGAGCCAGGGGATGAGGCCGGTGGAAATCAAGGCGAGGTACTCCAGTCGTCTGTTCTCAACAGGGTACCGGCAGGTTCCTCAGAAAGTGCCAAGGGTGCGGGAGAAGGGACTCGAACCCTCACGCCTTGCGGCACAGGAACCTAAATCCTGCGTGTATACCGATTTCACCACTCCCGCGGGTGCCCAACGATCCTAACCGCGGAGGTCAGAGCCGGTCGTGCTCGAGATGCCGCGCCGGCACGAGGGCGGAGGCTGCGGCGGGGAAGGCGGCGACGGCCACGAAGGCGAGCGGGAACCCGATCGCCCCGATGAGGGCGCCCACGAGGGGACCGACCGCGGATGCCGCGAGGAACTGCCCCGTGTTCTGCACGCCCAGCGCACGACCGGACCAGGCGCTGCCGGCCACCTCGGCCACCGAGGTGAAGGCGAGCCCGTTGTCGGCCACCGTGACCGTCATGGCGATAACGAGCACGATCGCGCCTGCGCTCCAGCCGGTCGCGCCGACGGCACCGAGGGCGAGCATCACGGCGACCGCGGAGAACGCGACCCAGCGCAGCGGACGCACCCGGCTGCCGACGCGATCGCTCAGGATGCCGACGGCGACCCGTCCCAGCGCCCCGACGAACTGTGCGGCGCCCACGACCACACCGGCGGCGAGCGTGTTCCAGTGCAGGTCGGTGACGAGCCAGACGAGCCCGAACGTGGAGAGGGTGAACTGGGGCACGACGAGCAGGATCGAGACGAGGTGGATGCGCCACAGGAATCCGTTCGCCCGATACGGGTTGACCGCGGCCTCCTTCCGCTCGGTGCGGGGCGCCCGGGGCGGGGGCACCAGGAAGAGCGCGCAGAGCACCGCCGTGATGGCGGTGGCGGCGAGCGGCAGCACGAACGCGGCCGCGATGCCATGCGAGGCGGCCACGGCGGGCACCGTCAGCGCGGCGATGGTCACGCCGAGGGGCTGGCAGATCTGGCGGATGCCCATGGCCAGCCCGCGCCGCTCCTTGGCGAACCAGCCGACCACGACCTTGCCGCTCGCCGAGTTGGTGCTCGCGGATGCCGCGCCCCCGAGCAGCAGGAAGATCGCCAGTTGCACGTACCCCACGGCGAGCACCGCCCCGAGCGCGGCGAGAGCCGTCAACCCGAGACCGCCGGCGATCACCCACTTCTCACCGATCCGGTCGGTGAGCGCGCCCCACAGAACGAGGGTGAGCACCAGCCCGATGGTCGGCATCGCAGCGAGCAGTCCGGCCTGCGCGAGGGTGAGGCCGCGCTCGGTGGTGAGGAGTGGGATGAGGAACGCGGGCGTGGCCACGAACACGGTTCCGAAGGTCTGGGCGAGCACGCCGAGCCCGAGTGCGGTCCAGGCACGGCGCGAGCGCACGGCGGGGGACATCGTGTCGGGGGCGGTCATGGCACTCCTCGGGCCCTAGAATTGGTATACCAAAACGGTATACCAAAATGGGGAACGCGATGAACACGAGCCAGACAGCGCAGATCTACGACCGGCTGCGCCGCGCCATCCTCTCCCTCGAGCTGGTGCCGGGCGAGCGACTCACGGAGCGCGGTCTCGAGGCGGAGCTCGCGGCATCCAGAACCCCGGTGCGTGCGGCGCTGCTCCGGCTCGAGACCGAGGGTCTGGTGCAGCGCGGGGAACGCGGCTTCGCCGTCGCGCCGATCGACCTCGCCGAGATCGGCTGGGTGGCCGAGCTGCGCGCCGCGGTCGAGCCGCAGGCGGTACGGCTCGCGGTCGCGCGCGCGACCGACGCGGAGCTCGCAGGACTCGTCGCGATGGTCGGCGAGCAGCAGGCGGACGGGGTGGGAGGCAACGGAGCCTTCCACGAGCGGCTCGCGGAGCTCTCCGGCAACCCGCTGATCGTCGAGACGGTGCGCGGAGCGCTCACCCGGATCGAGCGCACCCGCTGGCTCGACGTGCGCAGCCCGGAGACCCGTGCCAGAGCGTGGGAGGAGCACCGGGCAGTTGCCGAAGCCCTCGCCGGGCGCGACGCGGAATCGGCCGCTCGGCTCGTGGAAGCCCACATCGTGCACACCAACGAGCGGCTCATCGACTACCTGGCGCGCGAGCATCCCGGTCTGCGTGCCCGCGGACTCGCCATCCGCACGGGCGGCACCCAAAAGTAGTCCCGGCGTCACTCGACGTTCACTCCGGGGCCAGCACCCCGCCCATCGCGCTTCCTAGCCTCACTGGAACAGCTTCGCGAGGGAAGGGGGAACGATGGGCGTTGTCGCGATCATTCCCGCCCGCGGCGGCTCGAAGGGCGTGCCCGGCAAGAACCTCAGGCGCGTCGGCGGGGTCCCGCTCGTCGTTCGGGCCGTCATCGCCGCCCGCTCCAGCCTCGCCATCGACCGGGTGATCGTCACCACCGACGACCCGGCGATCGCCGACGCCGCCCGCGCCGCCGGGGCGGAGATCATCGACCGGCCCGCGGCGATCGCGGGCGACACCGCCAGCTCGGAGTCCGCCCTGCTGCACGCTCTCGCGGAGCTCGAGGAGGAGCCCGAGGTCGTGGTGTTCATCCAGGCCACATCGCCCTTCATCCGGCCCGCCGACCTCGACGACGCCGTCGCACGGGTCGAGAGCGGCGACGAGGATGTCGTGTTCTCCGCCGTCGAGACCTTCGAATTCCTCTGGCGACTCACCGAATCCGGCGCCGTCGGCGTGAACCACGACCATCGCCGTCGTCCGCGCCGCCAGGAGCGCGAGCCGCACTTCCGCGAGACCGGCGCGTTCTACGTCATGCGCACCGACGGCTTCCGCGAAGCCTCGTTCCGGTTCTTCGGCCGGGTGGGGGTGGCCGTCGTCGACGAGGCCACCTCGATCGAGATCGACACGGTGGAGGAACTCGACCTGGCGAACGCGATCGCCGCCGGCGTCGACGCCGAGCTCTTCGGGCACGACATCGACGTGGATGCAGTCGTCACCGACTTCGACGGCGTTCACACCGACGACCGCGTGCTCGTCGCCGCCGACGGCAGCGAGTTCGTGACCGCCAACCGGTCGGACGGCCTAGGGGTGCGGATGCTGCGCGAAGCCGGCTACCCCGTGCTCGTGCTCTCCACCGAGGCGAATCCGGTGGTCGCGGCGCGAGCCGCGAAACTCGGCGTCGAGGTGCAGCAGGGGGTCGGCGACAAGGCCGCGGCCCTGCACGCGTGGGCGGTGAGCCGCGGCATCCCGCTGGCCCGCATCGCCTACCTCGGCAACGACGTGAACGACCTGGGCTGCCTCGACCTCGTCGGCTGGCCGATCGCGGTGCCCGGCTCGGCACCGCAGGTGATCTCCGCCGCGCGGATCGTGCTCGGCACGCCGGGCGGCTACGGCGCGGTGCGGGAGCTCGCCGACCTCATCCTGCGGTCGGATGCGGCCGCCACAGACGAACGGCGCTCGGAACGGCAGCGCTCGACACAGCAACGCTCGAACAGGAAGTGGGAACCATGGCTGTATCCATCGGCAGCAACACGGTAGGCGCGGGGGAGCCGGTCTACGTCATCGCCGAGATCGGGCTGAACCACAACGGTGACGTCGACCTCGCGATGCAGCTCATCGACGTGGCGGCGGAATCCGGCGCTCAGGCCGTGAAGTTCCAGAAGCGCACTCCCGACATCTCGACGCCGGAGCACATGAAGAACACCCTGCGTGAGACGCCGTGGGGCACCATGACCTACCTCGACTACCGCTACCGCGTGGAGTTCAGCCGCGAGCAGTACGTCGAGATCGGCGACTACGCGACCCTGCGCGGACTCGACTGGTTCGCCTCGCCGTGGGACGAGCCCTCCGTGGACTTCCTCGAAGACCTCAACGTGGTCGCCCACAAGGTGGCGTCGGCGTCGGTGACCGACCTGGGGATGCTGCGGGCGCTCGCCGCGACCGGCAAGCCGATCATCCTCTCCACCGGCATGTCCACGCTGGAGCAGATCGACCGCGCGGTCGCCGTGTTCGACCCGCGCTCGCTCGTGATCCTCCACGCCACCTCCACCTATCCGCTTCCGCCCGAGGAGGCGAACCTGCGCATGATCACCACGCTGCAGGCGCGCTACCCGGGGATCCCGATCGGCTACTCCGGCCATGAGCGCGGCCTGCAGATCTCGCTCGCCGCCGTCGCCCTGGGCGCCGTGGCGGTCGAGCGGCACATCACCCTCGACCGCACGATGTGGGGCAGCGACCACGCCGCGTCGCTCGAACCGCAGGGTTTCGAGCACCTGGTGCGCGACATCCGCGTGATCGGCGAGGCCATGGGCGACGGCGAGAAGAGGATCTTCCCCGGTGAGCTCGCGCCCCTGGCGAAGCTCCGCCGGGTGGATGCATGACCGACCAGGTTCGCGTGCTCGCGATCGCGGATTCCGACTCCTACGTCAAATGGGGTGCTGCGCTGCTCTCGCGCGCGCCCAGCGAGTGGGATCGCCGCCTCGTGGTGCTCGAGAACCCGGTGCTGCCGAGCTCGGATCAGCTCGCTGCGGCGCTGGCCAGCGCGGGCAGGAGCATCGGCCGGCCCGCGGTCGTGGGCCTCGAGGAGCTGTGCGCGCGGGTGGCGAAGCTGCAGCCCGACGTGGTGCTCCTCTCGCTGCGCGGCCCGCTCGTGAAGGTGGTCATCCGCGCGATCACCCGATCCGGTGGCCGCCGGCCGGTGATCGTGAGCGGCCTCCCCGGCATCTCCGTGCCGGCGACCCGCAAGGCCGTCGCGCTGCGGGCGCAGGCCGACCTCTTCGTGGTGCACTCCAAGCGGGAGGTGCGCGAGTTCACCGAGCTGGCCGCGCGGATGTCGGTGCCGATGCGCTTCGGCCTCGCCACGCTCCCCTTCCTCCCGCCGCCCGCCGGACCGACCACGCTCAGCGGCGACGTGATCTTCGCCGCGCAGGCCAAGGTGCCGCGCACGCGGGAGGACAGGCTCGCCCTGCTCGGCTGGCTGGCCGAGTCGGCGCGCCGGCATCCGATGCGCCGCGTGGTCGTCAAGGTGCGCGCGACGCACGGCGAACAGCAGACGCACGCCGAGGCGCACGACTACGCGCAGCTCATGGCGGTGCTCACCCCGCCTCCGCCGCCGAACCTCGTGATCGAGGGCGGCGCGATGGCCGCGCACCTGGCCGGCGCGTCGGGGCTCGTGACGGTGAGCTCCACCGCGGCGATCGAGGCGATCGCCCTCGGTCGCCCCGTGCTCGCGCTCGACGATTTCGGGGTCGGTGCGCGTCTGATCAACACCGTCTTCATCGACAGCGGCCTCCTCGGCAGTTCTGAGGACCTCATCGCGGGGCGATTCATGCACCCCGACGCGACGTGGCTCGACGAGAACTACTTCCATCACCCGTCGAGCGACGACTGGGCCTCTCAGATCTGCGAGCTGCTCGCCGAGCGCGCGACGGGCGAGTTCGCCCTCAAGCCGCAGCTCGCGGGGTTGGCCGGGGGAGCGCTGCGCCGTGCGTGGGACCGCAAGCGCGCTCTGGGGGAGTACGACCGGTCCCGCATCGGCACGGTCGCCCTCATCGTGGGTCTGCCGGCGTTGCGGATGCTGCTGCTCAGCCGCCGCATCCGTCGCAGGTTCCGCCGCCGCCCCGTCGACGAGGACGTGCTCGTCGAGCAGCCGGAGCTGGTGCGCTAGACCGTCACGCCGCGAGCAGCACGGCGTCGTCGGCCCGGATGCCGCGGCCCTGCAGGTCGGTGACCGTGCCGAGCTCAGTGAGCTCGAGGCGCTCGCTCGCCTCATGCACGATCGACTCCAGCGTCACGTCGAGGGAGCGGGCGAGGGTTGCGAGGATCTCGGACGACGCCTCCTTGCGGCCGCGCTCGATCTCGGAGAGGTAGGGCAGCGATACCGTCGATTCGCGGGCGAGCTCACGGAGTGTCTTGGCACGTTCCAGTCGGAGGCGGCGGATGGTGGAGCCGATCGCGTGGCGCAGCAGCATGACGCCAGACTAGGCCGCGCCGGGCCACCGCCACCACGGCGTGGGACGCTGTCTGCTCACAGCGGAATCGGGTCAGCGGTTGAGCGGGGAGACGAGGTCGTCGTCATCGTCGACCTCGTCGTCGTCCCCGAAATCGAACTCGACCACGTTCATGCCGTCGTGCACCATGCCCTCGATCGGCGAGAGGTCGCCCTCGGAACCGTCGTCCGGCTCGGCACCGTTCGGCTCCGTTTCGTCCCACTCGATGTCCTCGTCGTCGAACGGGTCGTTCATCGTGTCTCGAGACATGGCCTCACCCTTCCGGTCGTGACAGCGGCAACGCTACTTCGCGGCCCGCTCGAGCCGGGAGGGCGCGGAGGTGTCCGTTGCGCGAATTCGGGGTGAACCGGGGTCAGGCGCGTTCGGGGTCCTCGTCGTTGGCCTTGGCCTCGATCCAGTCGACGGCGTCGTCGGTGAGGAGGAATCCCGCGCGGTCGCGATCGCGGTCGCCGAGCCATCCGGTGCTCGGCACGCCGCCGGCGTCCAGGATCTCCTGGATGATCTCGGCCGGCACCTCGTCGCCGTTGTTGTCGATGAGCCATTGCCGTGTGCTCGGCTCGAGCTCGGTCCACCATTCGTCGATGTCCATGGTGCGAGTGTGACACGCGTCGGCGTGGACCGCACGCCCCCGGCTGTGGATAATTCGGCGCAGACGCCGGCGCGAGTTGCGCATGATGTGCGGGTGCCTCATCCCGTCGTGCAGATCACCGAGCAGGTTCGCGAGCGTGTGCGTCGCGACGGCGTCGATCTGGGGGCGGATGCTGCGCTCGCCGAACGCTACGTGCGCGAGGAGGTGCGGCGGTACAGCGAGCGGGCCCTGGGCGGAAGCCTTCCTCTGCTGGGCGACGAGCGCGCGGTGGAGCGGGAGGTCGTGGCATCCATCACGGGCTTCGGCGCGCTGCAGCGCTATCTCGACGATCCCGAGGTCGAGGAGCTCTGGATCAACGCCCCCGATCGTGTCTTCGTGGCCAGGAACGGGGTGGCGGAGCGCACGGCGCTGACGCTCAGCGACACGCAGGTGCGCGATCTGGTGGAGCGGATGCTGCACTCATCCGGTCGCCGGGTGGACCTCAGTTCGCCCTTCGTGGATGCCTCGCTGCCGGACGGGTCGCGCCTGCACGTTGTGATCCCGGACGTGACCCGGCGGCACTGGGCGGTGAACGTGCGCAAGTTCACCCAGCGCATCCGCGATCTGCAGCGGCTCGTCGCGCTCGGGTCGCTGAGCCAGGTGGCGGCCGAATTCCTGAGGATGTGCGTGCTGTCGGGGCAGAAGATTAGAATACGTACATGCAGCGCGCCGCCATCTACGCCCGTATCTCCCAAGCCGACCCGCGGGTCGAAGCCATCGCCGATCAGGAGCGCCGCTGCCGCGAGCTGGCCGACCGCGAGGGCTACGCCGTCGTCGCCGTGTTCTCGGACGACGGCATCTCGGCCTTCACCGGTCGCACCCGGCCGGGCTGGCTGGCGCTGAACGACGGCGTGCGCAGCGGCGCGTTCGACGTGGTGCTCGCGGTCGCCGAGGACCGGCTAGCCCGCGACGCTGCCGACAAGATCGGGTTTCAGGTCGAGTGCGCCAAGCACGCCGTAACGTGGCACACCATCGGCGGCGGCAAGGTCGACCCGTCCACCGCGGGCGGCGCGCTCATGTCGACCCTCACCGCGGGCATCGCGCAGTACGAGAGCCAGATCAAGCGCGAGCGTGTACAGGCCTCGGTCGACCGCCGCATCCGCGACGGCATCGACCTCAACGGCCCGCGCCCGTTCGGCTTCGAGAGCGACCGGCTCACCATCCGCGAGGCCGAGGCGGCGTGGGTTCGGTGGGGCGTGCAGGCGATCCTCGACGGCGGCTCGGTCTACGGCGTGCGGAAGCGGTTCAACGAGGAGGGCGTGCTCACCTCGACCGGACGCCCGTGGCTCACCACGACAGTTCGGCAGCTCCTCCTTCGACCGCGCAACGCCGGGCTCCTGGTGCATCGGGGCGACGTGGTGAACGACTCCTTGCCGCCGCTGGTCGCACGGGAGGACTGGGAGGCCATGCGCTCGATCCTCGAACACCCGGACCGCAAGCCCAAGCGCGGCCCGAAGGTTGCGCACGTCGGCTCGGGCGTGGTCGTGTGCTCGGTCTGCGGATCGGCCATGCGGTTCCACGCCCCGACGCGAGGACGTGCGCCGCGCTACATCTGCACGCGAGAGAACCAGCCCGTGCGCGACCGGCTGGTGCATCCCACGATGCTCGAAGCCGACCTAGAGCTGGCGTTGGCTGAGGCCGTGTTCGAGGGACTCACCACCGCGGAGCATCGCAGTACGGAGGCGGGAGAGGCGTCACTGCTCCGCGCGGAACGCGCCGAGCTAGCTCGCGTGCGGGGCGTACAGCAGCAGCTCGCGGAAATGCCCGGGGCCGACCTCGCCGCCATTGCCAAGCGACTCCGCGAGCTGGGCCGCGACATCGAGGCGCTCGACGCTCGCCTCTCCGAAACGGTCGCAGCGGACGCACGCGAGACCCTGCTGCACGAGGCGCGGCTGGCCGTTGCGCAGAACGACTTCGGGTTCATCGACAGCGCGGAGGCCTTCGCGCGGTGGCTCCCGAGGTGGGAGGCGCTGCCGGTGGACAAGCGCCAGCCGATCATTCGCGACCTCCTCGGCGTCGTCACGCTTTCATTCCGCGACCTTCACTTCGCCAAGGGCGACGTGCGCGTGGCGCGCGCCGCCGCGTAGGGGTTTCGGAAACCCGTTTTGGATTCTTAAAGCCGTCCGCTAGCGTCAGATCAGCACCACCTACCGCACGACCCGTCTCCCGCTTGGGGAGCCGCTACCTAATCCGTACCGGCCATCCCAAGCAAACAGGAGACATCTCGTGCCCAAGTCACTTGACCACATCCACCGCCGCGCAACGCACGGCATTGTCGTCATCCTCATCACCCTCGCGTGCCTGTTCGTCGGCACCGTCGTCGTCGTGTCGCTCACGCTCACGGCAGAGCCGCAGCCGGTCTACCTCGGCACCTCGGGCGGTGAGCAGCTTTGAGCCTCTGGGTCGGCCCGACGACGCGATGGGCAGCGAGCACGAGCGTGTGCGTTCGCGAAGCGTGGGAGACCTACGAAGGGCTCATGCGGTGGCCCTGGTCCAAGACCGAGGCGGAGGCCGCCGAGGCGGCGCTGGCGCATTACAGGGCCGCGCTCGGCGACGGCTACGCGGGCCTCTACCTGTTCGACGCCGACGGCATCGACTTCGTGGCTGAGCTGTTCCCCCGGCTCGACTACGGCTCTAGCCAATGGCAGGTTTGGGCCGACCCCGAGGAGTGGGAAGTCTGGTTCACGGAGCACGAGGCATCGCCCGAGGCCGAGTTGGCTCGCGTCGCAGAGTTCGCCGCTCAGCAGCTCGCCAAGGCTGACCCCGAGGGCGCACGACGCAAGCGCAACGAGCGTCAGGAAGCCCTGGCCCCGCAGTTGTCTCTCGCGGAGATCGAAGCGAAGCGCGCAGAGCTGGCACCGCGCCTCGCCGCGCGTGAGGCCGAACGCATCGCAGAGGAGGCCTGGAGGGCAGAAGACATCGACAACCGCTACTCGACGCGAGAGGCATGGGAGCACGGCCAGCAGGTCGCAATCGATCGGCTGAACTTTCAGGCCTCCGACGACGGTCTCTCGCGTGAGCGGCTCGTCCTGGAGCGCATGGCGTCGCTGGAGATCGACCAAGAGGCTCGTCGCCGGGTTGCCGCGAAGAATTACGACGGCCTGGGCGGGCTCCTCTCGTGGTCGGAGCTGGAGGACATGGCCGCCCTGAGTTGGCTGGTGCCCGGCTGGATACCGATGGGTGAGACGGCCTTCCTGGTCGCCAAGCGGAACCTCGGAAAGTCGATGTTCGCGCTGGCGCTCGGCTTCTCGGTCGCCCTCGGCATGGACTTCCTCGGGCAGCCGACAACTCAGGGCAAGGTGCTGTTCGTGCTCGGCGAGGGCTCACGCGGCTTTATGAAGCGGCTGAAGGCGTGGGCGCTCGGCAACGGCGTGCCGTGGGAAGACCTTCGCGACCTCGTGGGCGTCTACCGGGGCGGCAAGCTCAACAACGACCAGAGCCTGGCCGACATGACCGAGGCCGTGCGCCAGCTCGACCCGGTGCTCGTCGTGTTCGACACCTACTCCAGCCTCTCCGGCGTCGTGAACGAGATCGACGCGGCCGAGAACGCGGAGGTGCTGAACCGCATCAAGCGGATCGCCCCCGAGGCCGCGACGCTGATCCTGGCGCACCCGAACGCGGAGACCGAGAGCACCACCGCTCCCAAGCTCCGTGGCACGACGGTGCTCAGCTCGAACGTCGACACCGTGATCACGATGTTCCGCGACAAGGGCCACGTGGTCGCTGGGATGCCGTTCGATGACTGGCTGGCCATCTCCACCGCCGAGGCTCACGCGGGCAAGCAGAAGGACGACTCGAACCAGACGCTTCACGGTCTCGCCGTCCTGGTCAATGCCGAGGGAGCGTATCTCGACTACCACGACGCGGCGGGGCTCACGAAGGCCGACGCGTGGGTGCGATCCAACATGCCGCTCGGCGTAATGGTCACGGTCAACGACCTCATCGCATCGAGCGGCGCGAGCCGCAACACGGTGCGCACGCACCTGAAGGCGTCGTCGCTGGTGACCGAGTGGCCCTCGCCGACACACGGCCCGAGCGAGTACAGGCGGAACGCGTGAAGGCCGCAGGGGGTAACCAAGTGACAGGGGGTAACCAAATTGGTCACCCCCTCGATTTGGTCACCTTAAATCCCGTATTCATTGGGATCGGGCGGGGGGTAACCAAGGTAACCAAGCGGAGTAGAGGTACTCGTAGAGCAGAGATTTGGTTTGCCTACCCCTTCGAGAACGACGGTTTCGGAAACCCTCGGAGGGCATCGTGATCGACACCTCGAACGAATCGACACTGGCGAAATGCGACGAGTGCGAGTGGTGGATGCACGCCGTCGACAGTGAGCACAAGCGCACGGCACGCAAGGCCCTCTCGGAGCATCGGGACAAGGTGCATCCCGGGTCGGCAGTACGGGGTCCGAGTCACACGGAGCGCATCGCTGAGCAAGCCGCACGAGTTCGCAAGGCGCCCATGACCGAGGAGGAGCGACGGGCTCGGAGACGAGAGCTGGATACGAAGCACAGAGCTGACCCTGAGTGGCGTGCGCGGAGGGCTGAGAGCAATCGACGTTGGCGCGAAGGGCTGAGCAAGGAACGGCTCGACAAGCTTGCAGCGGACGCGCGGGACCGCGCCAATCAGTATTACGCCGCCCATCGCGAGAAGCGCATCGAGGACATGGCCTTGTACGACGGAACGCACAACGCCGAGATCAACGCGACGCGCCGAGCACGGGAAGCCAAGCGCCGTGCAGACCGGAGTCGGAAAGCCCTGGACGCTGCCATAGCCGAGGCGCAGCGTGTGATCGATGAACTGGCGAGGCGGGGTGGATCGGATGTCTGAGCACCACCGCACGAGTGCGTGGCAACGCTTCACGGCCAAGGCTCGGCCCATCATCAAGGCCACGCTGCCAGCCCCATGCGTACAGCCTCGGTGTCAGCTCGGAGGCACGGTCTACCCGGACCAGCGCTTCGACGTGGCGCACATCGTCCCGCCGAGCGCAGGCGGTACCGACACCCTCGACAACGTTGGACCGGCGCACGCAAAGTGCAATCGATCCGACGGCGGCAAGGCCGGTCGTGCGGTGCAGATGGCAGCGAAGGCCAAGGCGAGGCGGATGCCGACATGGTGACGCGCACGGCTTACGCCTACTACCGCGAGCTTCAGTACCACGCACGCAAGCGGGCGCAGGAGCAGGCAGACCGCAACCCCTGCCGCAACCCATCACCCAACGGACTCACGTGCGAGCGAGAGCACGGGCACGAGGGACATCACCGCTGCGACCGCGGCACCAAGACATACACGTGGAGTTTTTGACATGGCTTCCAAGCCCCCGCCCGTAGGCAGCACGCTTTTTATCACAGACGGCATGGATTCATTGCGATCCAAGGTGATCAAGCCTCGGTTCGGTACAGCCGCGCCGAGATCGATTCAAGGTCGCACCGAGCTGCTCCGCGGCGCCGAGCTACTCCGTCTCCACGGCCCTCGTGCGGTGCGCGGAGCCACCATCGAGGGGCATCAGGTTCTCGTTGCCGACATCCTCGGCGTGCCGCACGACGTGCTCGCCCTCCTCGAACCGAGGCGGTCGTTCAAGACCTCGACGCTGTTCTCTCTGGCGATGGGGAGGATCGCATCGCGGGAGGACTACATGGTCTCGTACACGATGACCACCACCGCGACGAAGGCTCGGCAGCGGTTCCGGGATGACATCGTGAAGCCACTGGAGCAGGTGTATCCCGATCCGAAAACGCGCCCGTTCAAGATCGTCAAGGCGGGCGGATCGGAGCGCATCGAGTGGACCGACACCGGCAGCGTGTTCGCCTTCCTTGCACCCAAGGGCGACAGCTTCAGGTCGGACGCGTGGGACTGGATCATCCTCGATGAGGCGGGGCAGGCGGATGTCGAGATGGGCGAGGACATCATGGACGGCGCGGCGGCGACGCTGGTCACCCGCGCGCCCGACAGCCACCTCACGATCACGGGCACCGCGCCCAAGTTCCGCACCGGGAATCTCCTCTGGGACGCGCTGGAGAAGGGTCGCAACGGCGAGGCGGGCTACTCGATTCTGGAGTTCGCCATCGACCAAGACACTGCCCTGAGCGATGTCGACACGTGGGAGAAGGTCGAGCCGATCCTGCCGACGATGCACCCGGCCGTCGACCATCCGACGCCGCTCTCGGCCATACGCCCGGCGTTCAACCTCATGGGCGCGGAGTCGTTCATGCGCGAGTATCTCGGCGTTGCCGGGCACGTCGGACAGTCGACCTTCATCAACGTGCCCCACTGGAACACGATGGCCGACACGGGCGCTCTGCCTACTCCTCCGGCTCGGTTCCGGTTGGCGTACACCGTGCATCTCACCGGTCGCACGGCGAGCGTGGTCGCCGCCTGGAGGGACGAGGACGGCAAAGCGGTCGGGCTGGTGCTGGCTCACGAGGACGGATCGGCGTGGGTCGCGCGGAAGCTGCGCGAGCTGGCGGTGAAGTACCGCGTGCCGGTCGCGTTCGACAAGAGTCGGTCGGTCGATCAGGTGGTTTCGGAAACCCTGAGCCGCGACCGCTCGGCGCGCGTGAAGCTGGAGGGCGCGGGATGGCCGGAGGTGTCGAGCGCTGCCGCCGGTCTCCTGTCCGAGATCGAAAGCGGCAACGTGAAGCACTACGCGCAGGCCGACCTCGACGCCGCGGTGCTGGCCGCCATCAAGCGCGGCACCACCGCCTCCAAACGCTGGACGTTCGGCGTGACCGATGAGGACACCGAGGACGCGACAGCGCTGTCGGCCTTCGCCCTGGCGCTCCGGGCTTACGACGAGCAGCGACCGGCGAGCAAGATCGAGATGATCACGGGCGTGTGACGCTCACGTTTTAGACGCTGGGATTGTTATGCACTAATGCGCCTATGGGCATGGTGCAGAACCTCAAGACCGCGTTGGGTCTGACGCGCCCTGACTACCTCTACGACGGCATCACTTCGCCGTTCTCGGACGCGCAGCTCACGGCGGTGGTCTTTCAAGACCTGTTCCCCGACGTGCAGTTCCCCCTCGACCGTGCCGCCCTCATGGCCATTCCCGCGGTAGCTCGGGCGCGCGATCTGATCTGCACCATGATCGGCCGGCTGCCGCTCCGCGCCCTTCGCGGCGACACTCTCCTGGCCGACGCCGACCAGCCCTCGTGGACGTACCGCACCGACGACATCCTCTCGCCGTACCTCCGCATGGTCTGGACCCTGGACGACCTGCTGTTCTACGGTCACAGCCTCTGGTCGGTCGTGCGCGGAACCGACGGCGCGATCATCTCCGCGTGGCGCGTGCCGATGGAGTGGTGGACGATTCGCGACGGCGCGATCTACATCAACGACGTGGCCGCGAACGCCCTCGACGTGCTTTACATCCCGAGCCACACGTCGGGTCTCCTCGACCGGGCTCAGTCGCTCCGCGCCGCCCGTAACGTCGAGGCCGCGGTCGCGAACCGGGCCAGCTCGCCGATCCCTGTCATGGAGCTTCGTCAGACCTCGGACTTCGAGATCAGCACCGACGAGAAGCGCGCGCTGGTAGCTGCGTACAACGCAGCCCGCCGCGACCCCGAGGGTGCGACGGTGTTCATGCCCTTCGGCATTGAGATGGTCACCCACGGCACGGACGCGGACGCCGGGTTCGCCATCGAAGGACGCAACGCTGCCCGCCTCGACATCGCGAACCTGTTTGGCATCCCTGCCTCGCTCCTCGAAGGCTCGGTCTCCACCGCCTCGCTGACGTACTCGACCTCCGAGGGCAAGCGCAACGAGTTCATCGACTACGGCCTCGGCGCGTGGCTTGCCACCGTCGAAGGCCGCCTCAGCGCCGACGACGTGGTGCCGCGTGGGCAGCGCATCGCCTTCGACCTCGGCGACCTCATCACCTCCACACCGAGCCCCACCGGGCCAAGCGAACAGGACTAAGCCATGACCGACGTACTGATCGAGGGCGGCACGCTCCTCGCCGACCTGGACGCCCGCACCATCAGCGGCCTCCTGGTGCCGTTCGATGAGGTCGGCAACACCAACCTCGGCAAGTTCGCGGTGCCCAAGGGCGCGCTGACGATCCCGGCCGACCCGAGCATCGTCACCCTCAACATCGGCCACGATCGCGAGCAGCCGGTCGGGCGCGCGACGATGCTGGCCGAGGAGGCCGACGGCATCCATGCCGCGTTCACCTTCGCGAAGACCCCCGAGGGCGACAAGGCGCTCGCGGACTACGCGAGCGGCAAGCTCGCGAAGCTCTCGGTCGAAGCCAAGGGCATCGTCATCCGAGCGGGCAAGGCCGTGTCCGGCGCGATCTTCGGAGCCGCGCAGGTCGGCAAGGGGGCGTTCCCGTCGGCGACCCTCATGGCCGAGGACGTGGGCGGCGACACCAGCTCGCACTCCGAGGACGAGTACACGGACGAGAACGGCGTGACGTGGAAGCGCGTAGCCGACTCGAAGACCACCACGGAGACCGCCGATGACGGCTCCTCGAAGACCTCGACCGTGACGACCGTCACGTCGGAAACGTCCGCACCGGACACAACCAAGGAGGATGACGTGACTGTCGCCACCGTTCCAAACACCCTGGTCGCGGCAGCCGCTCCGGCGGCTCCTCGCGCCATCACCGCCTACGAGATCGGCGTGCTGTACGCGTCGCTCAAGATGGGCCGCATCAGCGAGAGCCAGTTCGCCGAGAAGCTCGGCGACGAGAACGGCGCAACGCTGTTCGCCGCGCTGAGCGACGTGAAGTACGACGGCACCGGCGGTCTCTCGCAGGTGATGAACCCGAACCCCCAGTGGCTCGGGCAGGTCTGGCAGGCGACCAACTACCGCCAGCAGATCCTCCCGCTGTTCTCGCACGGCGACCTGACCTCGCTGAACTTCACCGGCTGGAAGTGGGGCACCAAGCCCGCAGGCGGTGACTTCGCGGGCAACAAGGGCAACGTGCCCTCCAACACCCTCACGGTGTCCGCGGTTCCTGGCACGGCAGCTCGCTACGCCATCGGCCACGACATCGCTCGCGAGTTCGTGGACTTCAACGTCGACGGATTCTTCGAGGGCTACGCCGCCGCGGTCTCCGAGGACTACGCACGCTGGGCCGACGCCAAGGTGGCCACTGCGATCCTGGCAGCGGCCACGACCCTCGCGGGTGACGCCCTCACCACGCTCCCGGGTGTGACCGGTGGCACCATCGGCTCCGCTGCCTCGGCCATCATCGACGGCGCAACGGCGCTCATCACCGCGGGCACGCTGCCCGACTTCGCGCTGGTCGCACCTGCCCTCTGGAAGCAGATGGCCAAAATGCCCCAGTCGAACGTCATCGGCTACCTCAACGCCAGCCTCGGCCTGAGCGACGGCGACCTGGATGGGTTCATCATCCGCCCGTCGTCTTCGATCACCGCGGGCAAGGTGCTCGTTGGAGCGAGGGCCGCCGCGACCGTGCTGGAGCTGCCGGGTGCGCCGATCCGCATCGACGCCCTCGACCTCGCCCGCGGCGGTGTCGACAAGGCCGCGTTCGGCTACCTCGGCGTGAGCATCAACGACGCGCTGGGCCTCCAGCTCGTGACGGCCGCCACGTCGTAACAGACCCCGGGCCGCGCGAGCTACTTGGGGACTCGCGTGGCCCGGCTCAACTCATCCACTGAACGGAGGACGACATGCTCACCACGACGGCATCGCTGCCCTCCTACAGTCCTGCCCGGGAGCCGCTCCCGGCCCACTCGGCCAAGGAGCAGCTCCTCGGGCACAACCCGCCGCCGCCCGCCACGGGCGGCTACGGCTCGGGCGGCTTCGGAGTCGGAGGTTACGGCGCATGAGCATCGGACCGTTCTGGCTCTCGGACATTCCGACCGAGGCCATCGAGATCGACCTGGAGCGCGACGACGCCGATGCGTCTCTCACTGACTTCACCAGCGCCTCGGTGGTCGCGCACGATCCTGCCGGTGTCGCTCTCGACGGGTTCGGCGCAGCCATCGAGGACTCGACCGTGGTCGTCTCCTGGCCGACCGCCACCGTCTTCACGACCCCCGGCGTCTACAGCGTGCAGGTGACGCTCATCGGCACTGGCAAGCGCGAGACCGTCGCGCCGATCCGGTTCGTGGTGCAGGCGATCGACGGCTGGCACAACCTCGCCAGCGCCCGCGACGAGTGGGCCGACGCGCCCTACGACGACGTGCAGCTCGCCGAGCTTCTCGACGTTGCCAAGGGTGCCGTCATCGCCTTCGCGCCGGTTTCCGAAACCGTGCCGGTCAACTACCGGAAGGCGCAGCTCGTGCAGGCGCGCAACGTCTGGAACGCGGCGAAGGTCGCGCCCTCCGGCGACATGGGCGACGGCACCTACGTCATCACGCCGCGCCCTCTCGACTGGCACGTGCAGCAGCTCCTCCGACCCAAGAAGGGTGTGCCGTCGATATGGTGACCACGATCACGAGCGGCTACCGCGACGCGGTTCTCGCAGCCATCAAGCCGCTCCTGCCGAAGAGCTTCAAGCTCCTCGCGTACCAGACCGACCCCGACGCGCTGAGCGTCACGCAGCCGGTCGCCATGCTGGGCCTGAAGACCATCGAGCCGCACCCGGAAGCGCCTCTCGGCGTCCACCTCGTGACCTACTCGCTGATCCTCATCGAGCCAAAGACCGAGCTGGGCGTCGCCGATGACGCGCTGGAAGACAAGCTTGTGGACCTCATTCTCGCCATCGACGCCGTGCCCGGCCTCCGCTACACGAAGGCCGAGCGCGTCACTCTCGTCAGCTCGAACCCGGGCTTCGACCTCGCCATCACCTACTCCTTCACGAAGGGCACATCATGACCGCCATCGCTCCCGTCATCTACGACATGGGCAACGCCTCGCTCAAAATCGGGGCGAACACCTACGAGCTGAGCGTCTCCAGCGCGAAGCTCACGCCGAGCGTCAACATCATCAAGTTCAAGGGCATCTCGCCGCTGGGCATCTACCGGCAGGCCGGGACGCCCGAGTGGACGCTGGAGCTTCAGTACGCGCAGGACTTCGCCACGGCGACGAGCCTGTCGAACTACCTCCTGACGAACGCCGGTCAGACCGTCGTCGCTGACCTCTACCCGGTCGTCGGCGGCCCCGGCTACCGGTGCTCTGTCGTGGTGGTTCCTGGCGAGCTGGGCGGGCAGGTCGGCAATGCGCAGACCGCGACCGTCACGCTCGAGGTGGTCGGGCAGCCGACGCTCATCTCCGCGTAGGCGGACGCTCGTGGCCGCGCCCCTGCTCCGAATCTCGGTTCTCAGCTCGAAGGAGTTGCAGGCCACCATCCTCGCGCTCAAGGGGATGCCCGCCGAGCTGTCGAAGCAGGTCCGCAACGTGCTGAAAACCTTCACCACCTACGAGTGGCAAGACGAGCTAAAGGGCCGAGTGAGCACGCGGCTGGAGACCCGCGTGCTGAGCGATACCGCCCGCGTGGCGGTCACCAACCAGAACATCACCCTGAAGTCGGCGACCGTCGGGAAGTACGTCGGGAACAGCCTCGTCAAGCCGAAGGACATCGCCAAGGCGGTCGAGTTCGGAGCCCCTCAGAACACCGTGAAGACCTACCCGTCGCGCTCCCGCAAGGGGCGCAGCTTCACCATCCACAACCGTCACACCGAGCACCAGTTCCGCGGTCCGAGCCGGACCGGCTACGTGGTGTATCCCGCCGCCGCGAAGCTCATCCCGCGCATCGCAGCAGCAATGGTGCAGACCACCGTCCGCGCACTTCACGAAGCCTTCGAGGGAGGTAAGTAGCCATGACCGGCATCAACATCTCGATCAACTCCGACGAGAAGGACTTCATTCGTGGAGTGAAAAACAGCGCCACCTCGACCGAGGGGCTCGGCGACGCTCTGGCTGACCTCGACAAGATCGGCGCACGTTCGCTTGACGGCATCGAGCAGGACATGAGGGCCAACCAGAAGGCCACGAAGAACTTCACCGACGCCGTGCGCGACGGCGAGGACGAGATTCGGAAGCTCTCCACCACCTCGCGAACGCAGACCCGGCAGGTGTCCGACGACTTCGAGGAGACCAGCCGCAAGGGCAGGGAGTCGTTCCGCGAGCTGGGCGACGAGGCGAAGCAGAACGCCTCCGAGACGTTCTCGTCGTTCGATGGTTCCGCTCAGAGCTTTGTCGACGGCGTGCAGGGCACCTTTGGTGGCATCGTGTCGAGCCTCGGACCGATCGGTGCCGCTGCCGGCGCCGCGGGAGCTATCGGCATCGGGTTCATTTCCTCGGCCTTCCAGAGCGCCGAAGACAAGGCCGCCGAGCTGGCGCAGCGCACCTCCGACGCGACCGACGACATGATCGCCTCCGGGCGCCGCCAGCTCTCGGACCAGTTTCTTCGGCAGGCCATCTCCGACCAGCTCGAAGACGACAACCTCAAGAAGAACCAAGAGCGCTCGAAGCAACTCGGTCTGCCTCTTGCAACCGTCGCAGCGGCGTATGCCGGGGTCAGCGACGCTCAGAAAATTGTGCTCGACCGCACCGACCAGTACATCGGGAAGAACCAGCAGCTCATCGATTCCGGCGACCAGCTCGGCTTCGCTGGTCGGAAGGTCTTCGACGGGATCAAGACCGACATCGAGGCGACGATTCAGTCGACCAACAACGCCTCGACGGCCGCCGGTGCCTACGGCGCGGCGATCAAGGACTACGGGATTGCCGCGGACGACGCAGCGGGGAAGGTCAAGAAAGCGGGCGACGCCGTGAACTCCCTGCCGAATCTGAAGACCATCAAGATCGTGACGGACGTGGACACCTCGGCGCTCGCGGGGAAGATCGCGGCGGCGACGCGGAACATCGTCGTGCCCGTCGGCGGCGTCTCGCTCCCGAACGGAAAGCGAATCCTGTGACCACCACAATCGCCAAGACCGGGTTCACCACCGTCACGCCCATCGCGCTCGATGGCTTCGAGTCGACGCGGCAGACCGGCAACGTGCTGCACGACATTCTCGGTCGACCCGACTACGACGTGACGTTCGCCGCCGCGGGCCTCCGCTCAGGCACGCTCAAGTTCTGGTTCGACACCTACGCCAAGGCCCTCGCGTGTGAGGCACTCTATGCCGCCGTCGGCTTCGAGACTCTGGCCGACTCGGACGTGCCCGGTGTCGGCATGAAGCACGTCGCCAGCGGCGCCATCACCGTGTCTCTGGAGGACGAAAACCGGAGCTACTGGACCGTAGCTGTGGACTTTCAGGAGATCGCGTAATGGCCGTTCACTCGCTCCACACCGTGGGCGCGGTGGTCAAGGCGCTGGTGCCGTACTCGGCTGGACCGACCGTCGTCGCCTCATGGGACTTCGAGTCGGTTTCCGGAAACATCACCAGCTCGGCCGTCACGACCTCGACCACCTCGCCGCGCAACGGCACTCACAGCGGTTCGATGACCGCCGCTGGCAACGGCTACGGCGTCGGGTTCACTGTGACCGGGCTTGTCATCGGGGCGACCTACACCTTCTCCGCATGGGTGCGCCTCGTGTCCGGCACCGGCTCAATCGGCTTTGGCTCTGTCATCTCGCCGCTGCCGACGGCGACCGCGGCCTCCACGACCTACGCGCAGCGCACCGTCACGTTCACGGCGATAGCCACGTCGCAGATCATCAGCTATCAGTTCACGGGCGCATCCACGGTCACGTATCTGTTCGATGACATCACGGTCACGCGCGCCGCCTACACCGCCTACGCCGACTACCAGCTCGACGTGAAGAGCGGCAGCCTCACCCTGGACGACACCCGCGAGCCGTACATCAATGCCTCGATCACGTGCGCCGCGCCGGACGCCGCGACGCTGGAGCTGATCACGCCGCTATCGGGGCTTCGCGTGGTCGTGACGCTGGCCGAGAGCTTCGGCACCGGCACCGAGTGGAACCCGATTGCGCGCGCCGCGACCAGCCGCACGTTCGACCTCTTCCTGTACTCGCGCACCTTCGACAAGGGTCGCGCCGAGCTGAGCCTGGAGCTGGCCTCCGACGAGCAGCTCCTACAGGCGTACCGGCACCCGGTGTCGGCGTCTGAGCGCACCTACGGGCTCTCGATCAAGGCAGCCGTCGACCGCGCCCTCGGCAAGATCGGCGCGACACTGGCCCCGGACTACGACGACGCGAACCTCACCTCCAAGACGCTCGATCCGGTGCTCACAAACCTTCACCCGAACCCGACCGGCCAGTCGCTGACGGCATGGAGCGGAAGCGGCACCACAACCTCGAAGCTCACCGGGCTTAGCCTCCCGCAGCTCCCCGGCGTGACCACCGCCGTGCGCGGCACAATGTCCGCCGTCACGGGCGGGCTCTACTACGTGGGCGATGGCGGCAGCGGCCCTTACATCCCGGTCACGGCGGGGCAGCAGTACACGTCGAGCGGCTGGCTCCGCTCCTCGGTCGACAAGATCATCACGCCCTCGGTGCAATGGACCAACTCCGGTCACACCGGGCAAGTTACGACCGCGGCCTCGCCTATCACGCTCCTTGCTAACGTCTGGACCTACGTGTCGTTCACGAGCACGGCGCCCGCGGGAGTCGCGTTCGCCGGACCCTACTGGTACAGCACCACGGCGTGGGTGTCTGGTCAGACCCTCGACGGCACCGGGTTCATGTTCGAGCTGGGCAGCACGGCTCACCCGTTCTTCGACGGTGGAAACGCGGGCCTCGGGCGTGACTCGACCATTTACGTCCCGGCGTGGGTCGGCACTCCGAACGCCTCCAGCTCGACCCTCACCGAGCAGCCGAACAGCGACTCGACGGTCTGGCAGCCGGGGCAGAGCGCGAGTGACTGGCTGGAGCCGATGCTCCAGCAGGGCAACCTCCGCCTCTGGTGCGATGAGTCGCGGGTGTGGCGGCTGAAGAAAGACTGGTCGAGCACCGACGTGGTGACCGTGGCATCGAGCACCGGTCTCACGACCGCCTCGGACACCATCGGCCTCGACTCCAGCTCGGAGTACTACGACCACGTGGTGATCGCGTACACGGGCAACCTGAACGCCGACGGCAGCACCTACACCCTGTGGGACATCGCCAGCTCGGGCACCTACCTCGCCGGGCTGGTGGTCGAGTACCCGGTGCCGTTGCCGGGTGCGGGAGCGGCGCAGAACGTGCTCAACCGTGCGCTCGGCAAGGGCCGCGTGATGGACGTGGAGGCGGTGTCGAACTACCTCGCCACACCCGGGCAGGGCCTCACCGTCACCGTGCCCGATGCCGTCGGTTCGCAGGTCGGCGTGCTGCAAGCCGTCGCGTGGGACCTGGCCACCTTCACCATGCGCGTCACCTCGCGCGGACTCACCTCAGCACCCGCGAACGCATGGCTGTTCGCCGTCGGCCCCTGGTCGGCAGCGACCGGCACGTGGGCCGGGGCTACCGGAACCAACTAGGAGGACACGATGGCAAACGGAGACAAGGCAGCGGCGAAGGGCTGGACGACCTTCCCGGCGACTCAGGCGCACTCTGCCGGGTACGACGACATCAACTACGCTCTCGACAAGATCGCCGACGAGGTGGACGCTCGCACGGCGGCTGACAACCTCAAGCTCGACGCGGCGAAGATCATCGTGAGCGCCACGCCCATGACCACCGGCACCGCCGTCGGCACGCTCCGGTTCTGGTAGCTCGTGAGCAGCGCGCAGGGCACGTTTAGCGGGCGCTCCAATCAGGCGCTCCAGCTCAACGTCACGATCACCAACAACGGGGCCAACTCGACGGCCTCGTGGGCGCTCTACTACGTCCGCAACTCCGGCACCGGATCGTTCACCAACAGCCCGACCGGCTCGTGGGCGGTCAACATCGGCGGCAACACGGCCTCGGGCGCAGGACCGGCCTACAACCTCCAGAGTGCCTCATCGGTGCTCGTGGCGTCGGGCGCGTTCGCGGTGCCGAACGGCGCGGTGCTCTACAGCTCGGCGTCCGCATCGGGCGTCAACCTCCTCGGCAACGCCTCGCTCTCGGCCGCCGACGCGGTTGGCCCGGGAGCCCCGAGCACGCCGTCGCTGACCTCCACACCCAGCACCATCGCCGCCACCTGGACGGACGGCGGCAACGGGGGAGCGGGCATCACGAGCCATCGCATCTACTACGGCACTGATCCCGCGCTAGCGGGTGCGAGCTACGTCGACACCGGCTCCGGTACGCCCGCTGCGACCATCACCGGCCTCACTCCCGGGCAGCTCTACTACGTGGCCGTCTACGCGCAGAACGCCCTCGGCTTCGGGCCGAGAAGCGGCATCGCCAGCGTGCGCGTTGGAATCGGCGGCAAGCGGTGGGATGGAAGCGCCGAGGTGCCGTTCTCGCAAGCCATGCGCTGGGACGGCACGCAGGAGGTGCCGATCACGACGGCGGTGCGCTGGGATGGTACCCAAGAGGTTCCAATTTCTTAAAGCGACACGCCGTACATCGTGCTGCGAATGTCCCCGGTAAGGCGCACTCTGGTCTTGGCACTCACAACTGGTGAGTGCCAATACAAGGAGGAAGTATGACCAGCACCCCAGACAGTTCTGAGCCGGAACCGGAGAACGAATCGATCGTCACGAGCCCCGCGGTGCGCGCGGTATCCCAGGACGCGTTGAGCATCGTGGATGCCATGCACCGTAGCGGCGCGATAGCGAAGATAATGTCCGACAGCGTGCCGAAAAACACCATTGCCGCCGCCATTACTCCCGGCTCCCAGCTTTCGAAGATCATTGGCGAGGGCTTCACGGCGAGCAAGATCGCTACCGCGGCTCTTGGTCCGGGAACTCGAATGTCGAAGATCATCTCCGACAGCTTGCCGATAAACCAAATCGCCACCGCGGCACTCGGTTCAAACATGCAGAACCTAGTCGGTCAAATCAACGGGATGCTCGCCAACCAAGTCAAAGTCGAGCCCATGTTCAAACCCCTCACGCCCCCGTTGCAGGAGTCGTATACCGTGTCGAGCCCTGCTGCGCTCGTCGTGAGGCCGAACCCAATGCCCGAGATGTTGGAGCACCTTCGTTCCCTCGCCGAGCTGACCCAACGCGAGCTCGATGAGGCAGCCGCAGCAAAGGAAGAGGCGCGCCTGGAGCGCGAAGACAACGCTCGCCATCGCCGACAGACCAACAAGTTTGCCGCGTGGGCTCTCGTGGTCGGAATCAGCTCCCTGCTCGCGACGGTCACTATCGCGCTCTGGCCGGTCTTCGTTCATTGAACCCTGAACGCCCCGTAATCGCGTGGACCCGAAACACACGAGAGCGCGGGGCGTTCTCCCGTCATCAGTTAGTGTGACGACAGGCCGTTCCCGAAGGCCGATTCCCACCCAAAGGATCAACATGACCAGTCGTTACGAAGTTCTCGCGTCGCTCGTAAATTCAGCCGCCGAAGCGCACGGCACGGATGAACTTGGCTACCACCACGTCCTCGTCGGCATCCTGCGCGACCTTCACGCCGCCGACCGCCCCGAGGTCACGAAGGCCGAGCTTGCGGACGCGATCTACGACCGCATCGCCTCCAGTGAGCTGTCGCTGCGCTGGGACGCAAACGGGGACGACGCCGCCAGCTCCAGCCAGTAGAGGGATAGTCGCACCGCCTAATTGAATGTTAGGCGGGCAGAACATCCTCGTGGCCGGTGCCACGCAGAGCGGGAAGACGACGATGCTCAACGCACTGCTTTCGGCGGTGCGACCCTCCGAACGCATCGTGACCGTCGAGGAGACCTTCGAGCTCGACCTGGTGGCCGCCGACGTCGTCTCGATGCAGTGCAGGCAGCCGAGCCTGGAGGGGACGGGCGAGATCGGGCTGCGCCGTCTCATCAAGGAGTCGCTGCGGATGCGACCCGACCGGCTGGTGGTGGGGGAGGTCCGCGAGGCCGAGTCGCTCGACCTGCTCATCGCGTTGAACTCGGGGCTGCCCGGGATGTGCTCGATCCACGCCAACTCGGCGCGGGACGCGCTCTCCAAGCTCTGCACGCTGCCCCTGCTCGCCGGGCGCAACATCGACTCCTCGTTCGTGGTGCCGACCGTGGCGTCGTCGATCGACATCGTGGTGCACTGCGAGCTCGTGCGCGGCGGCCGGCGGCGGGTGACCGAGATCCTCGCGCCGAGTGGGAACGTCACCGGCGGAGTGATCGAGGCCAGCCCGATCTTCTCCCTCCAGGGAGGGCTCCTCGCGCCCACGGGCGGGCACCCGGCGCGCACCGCCAAGTTCGCCGCCGCGGGGTTCGATCCGGCGATCGTCATCGGGGGTGGCCGGTGACCCTGGTCGCCGGGCTGCTGCTCGGCATCGGTATCGTCGTGGCCCTGTCGCCGTGGCTCTGGCCGACGGGTGCTCGCCGTGCGTCGGCGCCGCGGTTCAGGCCGGTGGCGGAGCGCATAGCGCAGGCCGGGCTCCATCGGCTCTCGGTGGGAGCGCTCGTGCTGGTATCGGCGGTCTTCGCCACGCTGTCCGCCGCGGCGGTGTTCGCGCTGGTGCCCGTCGCGGCGCTCGCACTCACCGCCGGCGTGTCCGGGCTGGTCGCCCCGTTCGCGATCGTGAGCCTGCGGGCATCCGCTCGGCGCAGGGCGCTGAGGAACACGTGGCCCGACATCGTCGATCATCTCGTGTCCGGAGTCCGCTCCGGTCTTGCCCTGCCGGACAGCCTCGCGAGTCTCGCCACGGCCGGACCGGAGAGCACTCGCCCGGCGTTCCGCCAGTTCGAGCTCGACTACCGGGCAACCGGCGGCTTCGGACCGTGCATCGATCGGCTCAAGGATCAACTTGCCGACCCGGTGGCCGACCGCATTCTCGAAACCCTTCGGATGGCCCGCGAGGTCGGGGGCAGTGAGTTGACGACCGTGCTCCGCAGTCTCGCGGCGTACCTGCGTCAGGAGGCCGCCATCCGCGCCGAGGTGGAGGCCCGACAGTCCTGGGTCGTCGCCGCGGCGCGGCTCGGTGCCGTCGCCCCGTGGGTGGTGCTCCTCCTTCTGGCGAGCCGCCCCGAGGCCGCCGCCGCCTACAACACCCCGGCGGGGGTCGCGGTGATCGTCTGCGGGCTCGCGCTGAGCGTCGTCGCGTACCGTCTCATGGTGGCGCTGGGGCGACTGCCCGAGGAGCGGCGGTGGTTCACGTGACGGCCGGCACCGCGTGGGGCGTCGCGTGCGGCGTGCTTCTCGGAGTCGGGCTCTGGACGCTCGTGTCGCTCATCCCTCGGCTGGGACGCCCGCGCCTCATCGCCCGCGTGGCACCGCACGTCGTGGACATCTCGGCGGAGGCGCGCGAGTTCGTCGCCCGCCGCCGCGTCGAGCCGGTGCCGGCGGTCGGGGCGCTGCTCGGCCCGTTGTTCGGGCGACTCCGGGAGCTGCTCGGTCGCGCTCTCGGCGGCAGCGCCGGGATCGAGCAGCGCCTGCGACGCGCCGGCCGATCGGAGAGCGCACAGGCGTTCCGCTCCCGTCAGCTGCTGTGGTCGATCGCGGGCACCGCGAGCGGCCTCGCGGGTGCGATCCTCGTCTCGCAGGTGAGGCCGCTGACCCCCGCGGCCACCGGCGCGATCGCCCTGGCAGCCGGGGTGGCGGGGCTCGTGGTGCAGGACAGGCTGCTGGCCCGGGCGGTGAAGCGACGGCTCGCGCGAATCACGGCGGAGTTGCCGACGGTGCTCGAGTTCCTCACCCTCAGCCTGTCGGCGGGGGAGGGCATCCTGGATGCCGTCCGCCGGGTGGGGCGCGCAAGCCACGGGGAGATCGCCGCTGAGTTCGCGGGCGTCGTGGCGGCGGTGAACACGGGCACTCCGCTGGCCGAGGTGCTCGAGCGGCTCTCGGCAGACCTCCGGCTGCCCGCCTTCGCCAGGGTCGTCGACCAGATCACGGGTGCGCTGGAGCGCGGCACGCCCCTCGCGGAGGTGCTCCGCGCACAGGCCCAGGATGCTCGCGACGAGGCGAAGCGCACCCTGCTCGAGGTCGCCGGACGCAAGGAGGTGGCGATGCTCATCCCGCTCGTGTTTCTGATCCTGCCGATCACCATCGTCTTCGCCATCTTCCCGGGTCTCATCGTGCTGAGACTCGGGATCTGACCGGAAGCACGAGAACGGGGCACCACCATGACACGACTGAGACGTTTGCTGAACCGCGCCGGAGAGGAGAGGGGCGACGTGCCCGGCTGGGTGCTCATCACCCTCATGACAGCGGCGCTCGTGGTCGTGATCTGGTCGCTCGCCGGGCCGGCGCTCTCGCGGGTGTTCGAGGACGCCATCACGAAGGTCTCCGGATTCTGAGCGTGCTGCGCCGGCGGCTCGCGCAGGACCGCGGGTCCGCGCCGGCCGAGTTCGTCATGGTCGGAGCGCTGCTGACCGCACTGGCACTCTCCGTCATCCAGCTCGGTCTCGCGCTGCACGTGCGCAACACGGTGCTCGATTCCGCGTCGGAGGGAGCGCGGTTCGCCGCTCTCGCGGACAACCGCCTGCAGGACGGCGTCGTGCGCACCCGGCGACTGATCGCGGCGGCGATCGGACAGGCCTATTCGCGCGACGTGACCGCCTCGTACGGCAGCTACCTCGGGCATCCGGCCGCCGTCGTCACGGTGCGAGCCCCGCTGCCCGTGATCGGGCTGATCGGCTTCGAGGGCGGGTTGGAGGTGACCGGCCATGCCGCGGTGGAGACGCCGGATCGCTGACGACGGGGGCTCGGCATCCATCGAGTTCGTGACGGCCGGGCTGCTGCTCCTCGTGCCGATGGTGTACCTGGTGCTCGCACTCGCACAGATCCAGTCCGGCGCGTTCGCCGTGGAGGCCGCGGCACGTCAGGCAGCTCGCGTGTTCGTGCAGGGGAGGAGTGTGCCCCAATCCGAGGCGGAGGCGCGGGACGCCATCCGATTCGCGCTCACCGACTACGGTCTGCGGCCGGAGGCCGTGGAGGTGCACGTCGAGTGCAGACCGATCCCGTCCGACTGCCTGCGCCGCCGCGGGTCGGTCACCGTGACCGTCCGCTCCGCGGTCGCCCTCCCGCTCGCGCCGCCTGCGCTCTCGATCGATGCGCCCCTGTCGATCTCGCTGGAGGCACGCTCGATGGAGCAGGTCTCGGCCTTCAGGAGGGACGGATGATCCGCCGCACGGCCGCGGACGACACCGGCTCCATCCTGCCGCTGGTCGCTTTCTTCGGCGCGTTCGCGCTCGTCGTCGTGCTGCTCGCCGCCGCGGCATCCTCCCTCTACCTCGAACGGAAGCGGCTCTTCACCCTCGCCGACGGTGCTGCGCTCGTGGGCGCGGAGGCCTTCGACGTCGATTCGGTGCGCCTCATCGGGGGCCGCCCACGGCCCGAACTCCAGCCGGAGAACGTGTCGTCCGCGGTGCGCGACTACGTGGCGGCCGCCGACAGCCACGAGTTCGAGTCACTGCGCATAGAGCGGGCGACGACGCTGGACGGCCACAGTGCGACGGTCGAGCTCTCGGCCTATTGGAGACCCCCGGTGCTGGCTCTGTTCGTGCCGCGCGGGATGCGGCTCGAGGTCACGGCGACCGCCCGATCGGTGTTCCGGTGACCAGCGCGGCCGGCCTGCTGACGGCGGCAGGGCTCTCCGTGCTGGCGCTGCTCGCCATCGCGGGGTGGCGGTCGGCCCGCTCCGGGACCGGGGTCTGGTGGCCGCTGGCGATCGCCGCCCTGGTGCTCGGCGGGCTCGGATCCGCGGCGCTCTGGCTCGATTCCGACTGATCTTGCCGATCTCAGCGTAGTTTTCCTCAGCGACGACGGATTTCATCGTCTGCCGACGGCAAAAGAAGGGAAATCGAAGCATCGAAGAGAAAAACACCCCCGTTCTGGGGTCACTGCGGATGTCCTCTTTTATGCGGACATCCAGTAACGTCAGTGATGCGCCGCGGAACCCGAAACCGCGGCGGACATACCCGAACAAGACGCCCGTCGCTTCCCCCCGAGCATCATGACGGTCGTCTCGCGGATGTAATTGCAGACACGGTTACCCGGCCACGTCTGCATGCGGTGAGGCCCAGTCGAACAACCCCCGAACGTTCATGACTGGGCCTCCCGCCCCTCCTCGCCCCCTGAACTGGGGGCTTTCTTGTCATTACCTGAGAACGCATACTCGTCATAGCTAGAGATCGTCGGGGGACGTCTCCAGCGGCCCGGTTCGTCCGGGCGGTGAAGGTGTCGGGTCCGCTTCGGGTAGCGGACCCGCACCACCTCACCCTCTCGTCGGGATCGACCGGCTACTCCTTGCCGTGTCCCACGAAGAGCACGGCCACTCCGAGTCCGATCATCATCACGCCGCCGGTGCCGCGCAGTCGGGCGATGCGGCGGGGGGAGCGAGCGAACCAGTCGCGCGCCGTGCCCGCGAGCAGGGCCCAGACGCTGTCGCTGAGCAGAGCGATCGCCACGAAGATCGCCCCGAACACGGCGAGTTGCACCGGAACCGACCCGGCCGAGGGCACCACGAACTGCGGGAGCACGGCGATGAAGAAGACGATGATCTTCGGGTTCGTCACCCCCACCAGGAAGCCCTCGCCGAGGGTGCGGAGCCGGCTCGTCATGGCCACCGGCGTGCCATCCGCAACGCCGCCGTCCGCGCGGTGCCGGATGGTCTGGATGCCGAGGTAGACCAGATACACGGCACCGGCGATCTTCACGACGGTGAACACCACGAACGATTGCTCGAGCACGACGCCCAGACCGAGCGCCACCGCGAGGGAGACCACGAAAGCCCCCGCCGCGTTTCCGGCCACGCTGAGCAGACCGCCGATCCGGCCGAGGGCGAGCGAGCGGCCGATCACGAACAGCATGCTCGGCCCGGGGATGAGGATGAGGCCCCACGCCGCCAGGGCGAAGCCGAGGAGGTTGGGGAGCGGGATCATCCCGCGATCATAGCGGCAGCGGCACGCTCGTACGGGTGCCGGACAGTAGCCTTGAGCGGTGGTCCCCTCGTCGCTCGCTCCGCCCGGAATCCGCTGGGATCTCGTGGTCGTCGGAGCCGGTCCCGCCGGGTCGAGCGCTGCGCGCGCGGCGGCCGAGGCGGGGGCCTCGGTGCTCCTCGTCGACCGGGCGCGATTCCCGCGCTACAAGACGTGCGGCGGCGGGCTGATCGGCATCTCCCTCGACCACGTGCCGGAGTCGGTGCTCGCGGTGGTCGAGCAGCGCGTCACCCGGGTGCGATTCACGCTCCGCGGTCGATCGGCGAGCACGCATCGCCGTCGGGAGCCGTTCCTCGCGCTCGTGCAGCGCGAGAGGTTCGACCAGGCGCTGGTGGATGCCGCGGTGGCGGCGGGGGTGCGTTTCGTTGACGGCGTGACCGTGCGCGGGATGGCGGAGACGGCTGACGGGGTCGACGTGGAGACGAGCGAGGGCGGCATCCACGCGTCGGTGGTCGTCGGGGCCGATGGGGTCGGTGGTCGCGTGGCCCGCTACGTGGGGGTGAACGCTGCCGGCGTCGACCTCGCACTCGAGAGCGAGATCGTGCGGCCGGCCGCCGCCGATGGGCGCCCTCGCGAGTGGGACGAGCGCGTCTACCTGGACTGGGGGAGCGAGCCCGGCACCTACGCCTGGATGTTCCCCAAGACGGAGACGCTCACCGTCGGTGTCATCCAGCGTCGCGGCCGGCCGGATGCCACGCGCGCGTACCTCGACCGCTACATCCGGCAACTCGGCCTGGAGGGTGCGACGGTGACCCGCTCCTCCGGCCATCTGGCTCAGTGGCGGTCGCCCGACTCTCCGTTGCGAAGGGGCCGGGTACTCGTGGCGGGCGATGCCGCCGGGCTGCTCGACCCGTTCACGCGCGAGGGCATCTCGTTCGCGCTGCGCTCCGGCACCTGGGCCGGTGAGGCTGCGGCGACGGGCGACCTCGCCCGCTACACCGCGCGTGTGCAGCGGGAACTCGAACCCGACATCATGGCGGGCGCGCGACTGCTCCACTTCTTCGAGCGGCACCCGGCGGCGGTGCACCGGGCCCTGGCATTCACCCTCGTGGGCACGCGCTATTTCATTCGCGTGTGCCGAGGCGAGACCACCCTCGCCGCGCTCTTCGGCGGCCGGGCCGCCCGCCTCGCACGCGCCGTGCTGCGCCGCTGAGCCCGGCCGGTCAGCCCGTGCGTCCGGCGCGCTTGGCGACCTTGGGCACGTATCGGGGCACGTAGCGGATGAGCACCCCGGCCCCGATCAGCCCGATCACGCCCATCACCCCGCTGGCGAAGGCGATCGACACCAGTGCGGTGAGCACCGAGAGCGCGAGCGGCGACACGGCGCTGCCGGCATCCCCAGTGAACCGCCAGGCGCCCAGGAACGGCGCGGGATTGCTGCGATCGGCGAGGTCGGCCCCCAGCGTCATGAGGATGCCGCTGCCCACCCCGTTCGCCAGCGACATGAAGAACGCGGCGGCGATGAACCAGATCACGGCGCTCGGCAGGTCGTGCGTGAGGGCGAGCACCAGATGGCCGACCCCGAGTCCGATCATCGAGGGGAGCGCGCTCCAGAGCCGGCCGAACCGGTCCATGATCGCGCCGCTGGCGTAGAACAGGGCGAAATCGATGGCACCGGCGACGCCGATGATGAGGGCGGTCTCCGCCGAGGGGATGTGGATGCTGACCGCCCACAGGGGCAGGATCACCTGGCGCGACGCGCGCATGGCACCGATGAGCGCGGCGCCCGTCCCGAGCCGGGCCAGCACGGCCCTGCTGTTCCAGATGGTGCGGAACAGCCCGTGCGCCTCCGCCGCCACGAGCACTTCGCCCTCGCGCCCGGCCGGCTGGCGGTTCTCGATCAGCGTCTCGGTCGGGTCCTTGAGCACGAGCAGCAGCACGGCGGCCCCGATGCAGCCGATGATGTGCACCCAGAAGACCGACTGGGTGCTTCCGGTGAGGTGGATCACCGCTGCGCTGATGAAGGGTCCGATGAAGTACCCGAGGCGGAAGGTGCCGCCGAGCGTCGAGAGCGACCGCGCGCGGAAACGCATCGGCACGAAACTCGTCATGAAGGCGTGGCGCGCGAGGGCGAAGACGGCCGTCGACAGTCCGATCGCGAAGATGCCCACGCCGAGAACCACGGGGTTGGGCGCGAGAAGGGCGGTGACGAGGCCCACCACCGAGAGCAGGGCCGCGTAGATCATGGCGTTGCGCTCGCCGATGCGGGAGACGATCCATCCGCTCGGGATGTCGCCGAAGAGCTGGCCCACCAGGATCAGCGCCGCGATGAGGCCGGAGATCGCGAGCGTCGCCCCGAGGCCGTCGGCCACCACGGGGATGATCGGGATGATGGCGCCCTCGCCGATCGAGAAGAGCAGGGTGGGTGCGATCGCCGGGAGGACGATCGATCGGAAGTCGAAGTCCTGCGTCGCGTTCGTCATCTCACCGTCGATGCTAGCCCGAGCCGGGCGATGCTTTCGCACCGGAAGAATCCTCCGGCTGCGCCGGACGGTAGTCTTGTCCGCGACATGGACGAGCTCGATTTCTCTGAACAGATCGCTTCCCTCCGCTCGACCTTCGCGGACATCCGGGCGGTCATCGGCATCGACCGGCTGGAAGCCCGCATCGCCGAGCTGAGCGAGCAGGCGGGCGCACCGGACCTGTGGGACGACACCGACAAGGCGCAGAAGGTCACGAGCGCGCTCAGCCACGCGCAGGCCGACCTGGCCAAGGTCACCAGCATCCAGAACCGGCTCGACGACCTCGAGATCATGGTGCAGCTGGCCAACGAGGAATCGGATGCCGCGGCAGCAGCAGAGGCGCGTGCGGAGCTCGAGTCCATCCAGAAACTCCTCGGCGAGCTGGAGGTGCAGACCCTGCTCAACGGCGAATGGGACTCGCACCCGGCGGTCATCACCATCCGCGCCGGTGCCGGGGGAGTGGATGCCGCCGACTTCGCGGAGATGCTGCAGCGGATGTACCTGCGCTGGGCCGAGCAGCACGACTTCCCGACCACCGTCATGGACACCAGCTACGCGGAGGAGGCCGGCATCAAGTCGACCACCTTCGAGGTCGACGCTCCCTACGCGTTCGGCACGCTGAGCGTGGAGGCGGGCACGCACCGCCTGGTGCGGATGAGCCCGTTCAACTCAGCGGGCAAGCGGCAGACCAGCTTCGCCGCCGTCGAGGTGATCCCGCTCATCGAAGAGGCCGGGGCGATCGAGGTGCCGGACAACGATGTGCGGGTGGATGTCTTCCGCTCCTCCGGCCCGGGCGGCCAGTCGGTCAACACGACCGACTCCGCGGTGCGCCTCACCCACCTTCCCACGGGCATCGTCGTCTCCATGCAGAACGAGAAGAGCCAGATCCAGAACCGCGCCGCGGCGATGCGCGTGCTGCAGAGCCGCCTGCTCATCCTCCAGCGCGAGCAGGAGGCCGCCGCGAAGAAGGAGCTCGCCGGCAACATCACGGCGAGCTGGGGCGACCAGATGCGCAGCTACGTGCTCGCGCCCTACCAGATGGTCAAAGATCTGCGCACCGACTACGAGGTGAACAACCCGTCGGCCGTGTTCGACGGCGACCTCGACGGGTTCATCAACGCCGGCATCCGCTGGCGCAAACGCGACCAGGACTAGGTGCCGGCGCTCCCAAACTGGGAGTCTCGTAAGACGGCCTGTCGCTGACGCCTCCCGAGCGGGGTCGACCTAGGCTCGTCACGTCATGATTCGATTCGACCAGGTAACCAAGCTCTACCGGGGCAACGCCCGACCGGCTCTCAACTCGGTCACGCTCGAGATCCTGCGAGGCGAATTCGTCTTCCTCGTCGGAGCGTCGGGGAGTGGCAAGTCGAGCTTCCTGCGGCTCATCCTCAAGGAGGAGGTGCCGACGCGCGGGCAGATCCATGTGCTCGGTCAGAACGTGGGCCAGCTCAGCTCGCGCAAGGTGCCGTACTTCCGCCGCAACCTCGGCGTGGTGTTCCAGGATTTCCGTCTGCTGCCCCAGAAGAGCGTGTTCGACAACGTGGCCTTCACCCTGCAGGTGATCGGCAAGTCGAAGGGCTTCATCCAGGAGGCCGTGCCCGATGTGCTCAAGATGGTCGGTCTGGCGGGCAAGACCAACCGCCTGCCGCACGAGCTCTCCGGTGGTGAGCAGCAGCGCGTGGCCATCGCGCGGGCGATCGTCAACAAGCCCGCGGTGCTCCTCGCCGACGAGCCGACCGGAAACCTCGACCCCTCGAC
Source organism: uncultured Lacisediminihabitans sp. (assembly GCA_966212465.1). Lineage (GTDB taxonomy): Bacteria > Actinomycetota > Actinomycetes > Actinomycetales > Microbacteriaceae > Lacisediminihabitans. The sequence goes on along the minus strand of CBIHRK010000002.1, from coordinate 301,268 downwards.
GAGCGCGGGAATCATGACCCTGCTCGAGCGGATCAGCCAGAGCGGCACCACCGTGCTCATGGCCACCCACGACGCCGGGATCGTCGACCAGATGCAGCGCCGAGTGATCGAACTCGTTGCAGGGCAGGTTGTGCGCGACGAACGGCAGGGCGGCTACCAGACCCAGTCGATCCCCACCCAGTCCTTCCCCTCGGCCAGCCGCAGCGATCTCGGCATCGCCGGGCACGCGGAGGTCGCGCCGTGAGATTCGCGCTCGTCATGTCGGAGGTCGGAACCGGCCTCCGCCGCAACTTCTCCATGGTCGTCTCGGTGGTGCTCGTCACCTTCATCTCGCTCACCTTCGTGGGCGCCGCGATCCTCCTGCAGTTCCAGATCGGCCAGATGAAGGGGTACTGGTACGACCGGGCCCAGGTGGCCATCTACATGTGCACGAACCTCTCCACAGAGAGCCACTGCAACCTCGTGGAGGCCACGAAGGCCCAGAAGGATGCCGTGGAGGCCGAGCTCAAATCGCCCGCCCTCCAGAACCTGGTCAAGACGGTCTCATTCGAGAACCACAACCAGGTCTACGCGGAATACAAGGCGCAGTTCGGCGACACCACGGGCTCCGACTTCGTCACCCCCGCCTTCCTGCCCGAGACCTTCTGGGTCAACCTCAAGGATCCGTCGCAGGCGGATGCCGTGGTCGAGTCGATCTCGGGCCTCGCCGGCGTGGAGCAGGTCAAGGATCAGCGCAAATACCTGGACCCCATCTTCAACGCCCTCAACGCTGCCAGCTTCACGGCGGTGGGGATCGCCGCGCTGATGCTCATCGCCGCCGTGCTGCTCATCGCCACCACCATCCGGCTCTCGGCGTTCTCGCGCAGACGGGAGCTCGGGATCATGCGTCTGGTGGGGGCCTCGAACCGCTTCATCCAGACCCCGTTCGTGATCGAAGGGGTGATCTCCGCCCTCGTCGGCTCCGTGCTGGCGAGCGGGGTGATCGTGCTCATCGTCAACAACTTCGTGAAGGGCTACCTGGCGGCCCAGTCGCAGGACATCCCGTTCATCGGACTCGGTGACGCGCTGCTGGTGGTTCCCATCCTGCTGCTCATCGGGGCCGTGCTGGCCGCCGTGTCGGCGCGCATCGCCATCAGTCGCTACCTGAAGGTCTGATCTGCCGATAGACTGAACGGCTCTGCCAGCTCCGGCGGAGTGACATCAGGAGTGAATCGTGCCCAGGGAACGTGGCCAGAAAGTGGTGGCCACCAATCGCAGAGCCCGCCACGACTACACCATCGAAGACACCTATGAGGCCGGACTGGTGCTCACGGGAACCGAGGTGAAGTCGCTGCGGGCCGGTCGTGCGTCCCTCGTCGACGGCTATGCCTTCGTGGACGGCGGCGAGGCCTGGTTGGATGCCGTGCACATCCCCGAATACAACCAGGGCACCTGGAACAACCACCCTCCGCGCCGCAAGCGCAAGCTGCTGCTGCACAAGGCGCAGATCCTGAAGATCCTCAACAAGACGAAGGCCGGGGGCTACACGATCGTGCCGCTCTCGATCTACTTCAGCGACGGGCGCGCGAAGGTCGAGATCGCGGTGGCGAAGGGCAAGCGCGAGTACGACAAGCGCCAGGCCCTGCGCGAGCGTCAGGACACGCGCGAGGCCCAGCGGGCGATGGGCACGCAGCGCAACCTCGGCGACTGAGCCGCGCGGACGTCAGCGCGCGAGCAGCGACTTCCAGCTCAGCAGGTGCTCCACGCTGATGCCCGTGAAGCCCTTCTGGCCGGCGAAGGCTGCCGCCGCGGTCGCGCTCTCCGCGGCCAGTACGTCGGCGCCCTCGTCGTAGAAGGTGAACTGGGGGCCACCCGCCACGGCGGGGGTGTCGGTCTCGACGCCGATCGAGAACGCGACGCCCGCAGCCCGGGCGGATACCGCGGCGGGCGAGGCCAGCGCGACGATGCCGTCGGCGCCACCGGCGTGATCGGCGAATGCCACGATCGCCACCGAATCCACCCGCTCGACCACCGCGTCGAACACCGAGCCGCTGCCGTAGCTGCGCTCCGTGAGCCACCAGGGGAGGTCGATGCCCACCGGGAGACGTCCGGCGGCACCGCGTGCGGCATCCACGACTCCGAGCAGCTGAGGGGTGATGACGGCGAAATCGGGTTCGGCGTTGCCGGCCCAGGGTTCGACGTCGAGCTCGACGGCGTCGAAGTCGGCGGCGGCGCGGGCATCCGAGAGCCACCGGGCTGCGAGCTCGGGCTGCGCGAGCCACGCGGAGTCGCCGCCGAGGGCGGCCACCTTCACGCCCTTGGCGTGCAGGGCGTCGACCGACGCATCCAGCCAGTCGGCGATGGCGCCCTCGTTCGACGCCCACGGCACCGACAGGTAGACGGTGGCGATGCGATGCTTCTTCGCGAACGAGGCGAGTGCGGCCGGCGCCATCCCGGGCTGGCCGAGCCCGCGGTTGTCCACGGCCGGATCGACCGAGTTGCCCCACGCCCACAGGCCGGTGATAGCCGGGGTGCCTGTGCGGGGAGCGTGCGATGGGCAGGTGAGGGTCGATACCGCGGCCAGGAGCTGCGAGGCGGAATGGATGCGCGTTCCCAGGTCGCAGACCACCGTGTCGCCGGCGAGGGTGATGACGATGCCGACGTATCCGCTGCCGCCGACGGTCACGATCGCGGCACGCGTGCCGAACGAGTCGGGGAGGCCGCTGGGCGACCCGTGACCGTCGTCGAATCCGACCGAGAACGACCCCGCCGACGGGGGAGTGGCGGCCGACGCGAGGTCGGTCCACTCGGCGCCGGCAGGGTCGCTCTCGGCATGCACTTCAGTAAGTGCTGCGCGGACATGTCCGCGCTCGATCGCTGCCGCGCCCGGGGGGAGTTGGGCGATGGTGGCAGCGCCGATCGTTGCGAGGGGGCCGGGCACCGGGGTCGCGGCGGAAGCTTGGGATGCAGGCATCCAGCTCACCATAGCCACAGAAGTCACCATCGCGGCGACGGCGATGATCGCCGTCAGCCCGAGTGACCTCGTCGCAAGCCCCCGCATGCGCATAGCGTTCCCCCACAGTTGGATGCGGTGGACCCTTTATATGAAAAGCCGCAGTGTCTAAACATTCGCGTCGGGATCGCTAACGGTTTGGTTTCCCTTGCCGATAGGTACGAGTATCGCGGAAGCGGGAGGATGCCGCACGCCCCCAGTTAGGAGGCCAGTGCGCCGCGCCCCCGATCTGGCGTATGATTGAGGGCTGCCCTCGGGCGGCGATTGACAACTCAACAGCGCGCGACAGCGACCCGTTCACCATCGGTGAGCGCACCCATGGGGATGATCGGTTTCGACATTGCCTGCGTGAGTGTGAGAAGCGGGTCGAGGATGCAGGGTTATCTCGTTAACGATCTCTGCAAACAATAAGTGCCAATTCAAATAGCACTGTCTCTGCCAAGGCTGACTTCGCCCTCGCGGCGTAAGTTCACCCAAAGCAACTTATAGAGACCGTCAGTCCGGGAATGCTCTCTACCCGGATCCTGGCGTAATCCAGAGAGATTGCTGCTGTGAAGTGTTCGAGGACACAGCGGGACTCTAACTTGAACTGGGCTCGTCGGATTAGATGCAAGTGGCAAATTCCGGAGCCGAGCAGAACGCCTTCACTTGCTACGCCCGTAGAAGGCACATGACCACAGCAGTGGACGGGGGTTCAATTCCCCCCATCTCCACCGTCGGTCGCTGTCGCGCGTTGTTGTCTCCGCCCCGTTGGCGCGCGCCTTTGTCAGCGCTGCTGGCGTTCGTGCGGGCGCGACGCTGACGAAACTCGGCGCGACGAGGACGGGCCGGCGGCCGGCCAGTGAGCGTCTGCCGCTCTCTGTCGGCGATTTCCTCTCCACCGTGCGTCCCGAGCAGATCGTATTGTGCGAGGTGCGCAAGCGGTCCCCGCGTCGCACTGCGAAGGCCTGACGCCGCGCCTGCTCGCCGCCTTCCTCAGCGCGCCCTTGTCACCGCCGCGGGCGTTCGTAGGGGCGCGACGCTGACGAACCGCAGCGCGACGGTGACACACCGCAGCGCGACGGTGACACACCGCAGCGCGACGGTGTCAGACGTCAGCGTGCTGCTTCGGCCCGGCGCGACGCGCGCAGGTACTTCGCGAAGAGCATCGTGCCGAACACGATGATGAGCGCGAGGTCGATGAGCACGAGGGAACCTGCGAGAGTGACCGCCTGCTGGCCGGCGCAGTCCGCGGGCAGCGCGTCCGCGCTGCAGAGGAAACGCTCCGGTGCCGCCCCTTCCGTGGGGAAGCGGTGCTTCGCGAACAGCGTCCGGTAGCCGAACACCAGTCCCTTGCTCAGCGTCGGCCCGACATGGGTGGAGTCAGGCACGACGAGTGTCGAGACGTGCCATCCCACCTCGTCGGCCACGCTCGCCACGTAGATCACGCCCGGGCCGTACTTGGTGTCGAGGGCACCGCTGGCGAAGGTGGCGACGGTGTCACTGTAGCGCCCGTGGGCACGCAGCACGTTCGCGGTCAGCACGGCATCGAAGGCGGCCTTGTCGCCGCCCCAATAGGTCTTGATGGCGGATGCGACGTGGGGCGTGCCCGGCTGGTCGGGCGGCGACACGAGCAGCACGTTCGACCACAGTTGCGGCGCCTTCGCCTCGAGGTACTCTGCGCAGTCGCCGCCGTGCGAGTAGCCGGCGATGGTCCAGTATGTGCGGGAGTGCGGCACGGGCAGCGTGTTGCGGATCCAGCGCGGCACGTCGACCGACAGGTAGGTCGCGACCTTGCCTCCCGACGTGTCCCGGCACGGCGGGTTGAGGTGCTGACCGCCCAGCTGGTCCACGACCAGCACGAAGGGCGCCTCGCGGAGAGCGCGGGCGCCCAGCGAATGCAGCGCGTCGAGGGTGGCGCCGAGGCTCGGGTTGCCCGGCTGGCCCATCATCATCTGGACCACAGGACGACGCACATCCGGATGCAGGATCCAGCCCGGCGGAACCCACAGGTTCGCATTCCGCGCGGCGAATCCCGACGATGTCGCCGGGATGTGCACAGACATCGAGTAACCGTCAGCGAGGGTCGTTCCGTTCACCGGCACGCTGCGCCCGGCGATCGTGGTGAAAGTGAGAGCCGGAGCGACCGCGGTGACGAGGCCTCCTCCCGCCACGCCCACCGTTACCAGCGCCAGGATGCCCGCGACGACGCGGTTCCGGGAGCGAGCCCCACCGCCGTCGAGCACCGCACCTACCGCGAGCGGGATCACGAACGCGGTGAGGCCGATCACCAGCCACGCGGTGCTGGTGACGAGATCAGGGCGGCGGGCGGTCGACGTCCAGATCAGAAGCCCGACCGCCAGCACGAGCTGAAACACGAAGACCGCGATCATCGTGCGGTTCGCGGTGAACGACACCGCTCGTCGCACGAAGACGAACCCCCAGATCGCGAGCAGCACCACGAGGCCCGCGCTTTCCCCCACAAGAAGCATGTTCCAGTCTTAGCAGCACGCGACGCTTTACCGTGGCACCACCCTCGTCGGCGGCGCCGCACGGCGTGCACCAGAATTGTCGGATGACTCAGCGCCTCCTCATCGGCACCTACACCGAGCACCTCCCGCACGTCCGCGGCACGGGGGAGGGAGTGCTCGGAGCGACGGTCGGCACCGGATCGCTCGCGGGTGTCGAGGTGCTCGCGGCCACCCGCAATCCGTCGTGGATCGCCCTGTCGCCCGACGGGCGCGAACTCTATGCGGTCGTGGAGGCCGTCGATTTCGAGGGCGGGCAGGGCGGCGTGGTCGCGTTCGCGCGCCATCCGGAGACCGGCGCCCTCACGCGGCTCGGATCACAGCCCTCGGGGGGCACGGAGCCCGCCCATCTCGCCGTCGACCCGACGGGCCGGTTCGTGATCGTCGCCAACTACGGCTCCGGGACCGTGGCCGTCTTCCCGATCCTGTCCGACGGGGCTCTCGGGGCCGCCACCGACGTCGTGCAACACTACGGCTCCGGGCCGGACGCCGCCCGTCAGTCGTCGCCGCACGCCCACCACGTCGCCTTCGACCCCATCGGGGAGCAGGTCATCGTGACCGACCTCGGCGCGGATGCCGTGTACTTCTACGATCTCGATGCGACCGGCCACCTCGGTGAGCGCGTCGACGAACGGTTCAGCACCGAGCCGGGGGCCGGACCCCGCCACGTCGCTCTGCACCCGGACGGTCGCCACCTGTTTGTGCTGAACGAACTGGACAACACCCTGCTGGTGCTGCGGCGCGATGCGAGCGGCTTCGCGCAGGTGCACGCCGCATCCACCCTCCCGGCCGGGTTCGAGGGCCGCAGCCAGGCAGCCGCGGTGCGCGTCTCGCCGTCGGGCCGGCACGTGCTCACCTCGAACCGCGGCGACCTCGACAGCATCGCCGTATTCGGCTTCGATGCGGATGCCGGCACCATTGCCCTGCGTCTGGTCGAGCCGTCGGGCGCCGCGTGGCCCCGCGACTTCGTGCTCACCGGCGATGGAAGGAATGTCGTGGTCGCCGGCCAGGCCAACGATCGCATCGTGCTCATGGCCTTCGACGAGGAGGGCCCGAGCCTCGTCGAGGTGGCGGGCATCGACGTTCCGACGCCGGCCTGCGTCGTGCTGGCGTAGCGGGGCGCAGGCCCCCGACGGTCAGGCGAAGATGCGGAAGCTGGTGAGCTTGTAGAGCGGGGTCAGCAGCGCGAGCAGCGGAACCAGGAATCGCAGGGTGTAGACGAGCACCGTCACCTCGCCGAATCCGAACACGGCGAACAGCACGATCCCGATGAAGCCGAGCACGAGCGAGGCGCGGTACCCCTTCATCGAGAGCAGGAACGGCGCAGCGAGCCCCACGGAGGCGAAGACGATGCCCGCATCGACGAGGAAACCCTGCAGCGCGTGGCCGACGAAGAGGTGCGTGATCGACCAGAGCACGATAGCGATCGCCCAGAAGATGACGAAGGTGAGACCGGCGAGCGACTTGGGGACCGGCACCCGGTTGGTGGGGGCGGGCTCGGACAGGGTCATGCGTCTGCTCCTCGAGTAGCTGGTGATCTCTGCTGGAAGCCTATCGCAGCGCGGCGAGCACCTGCTCGTGCAGCAGGCCGTTCGTCGCGAGCGCAGACCCGTGCCACGGACCGGGCTCCCCGTCGACGGAGGTGAAGCTGCCGCCCGCCTCGGTCACGATCGGAACCAGCGCGGCCATGTCGTAGACCTGGAGGTCGAACTCGCCGGAGACGTCCAGCAATCCCTCCGCGACCATCATGTACGGCCACATGTCGCCGTAGTCCCGGGTGCGCCATACCGCGTGCGAGAGCGCCACCACCTGGGAGAGGCGGCCGGCGTCGTCCCAGCGGGCCAGTCCGCTCAGACTGGCCGACGCATCCGCCAGCTGCGCGACCTGGGAGACATGGATGCGGCGCTCCTCGTTGCTCTCCGGCGATCCCAGTCGCTCGTTCACGTACGCGCCGCCGCCCACCGACGCCCACCAGCGCTTGCCCAGAGCGGGCGCGCTCACCACCCCCAGCACCGGCTCGCCGTCGACGGCGAGCGAGATCAGGGTGGCCCAGATCGGCACGCCGCGCACGTAGTTCTTGGTTCCGTCGATCGGGTCGATGATCCACTGGCGGCTCGCGTCGCCCTCGACGCCGAACTCCTCGCCACGGATCGAGTCCCCCGGGCGGCTGTCCTGGATGGCGGCGCGCAAGGCCGTCTCGACGGCCCGGTCGGCATCCGACACCGGGGTCATGTCCGGCTTGGTGGTCACGACCAGATCGGCCGAGCGGAAGCGATCGAGCGAGATCTCGTCGGCCATGTCGGCCAGGGATCGGGCGAGCGCGAGATCTGAGGCGAGAGTGGGTTCCGTCACGGATCCAGGCTAGGGCACCAGGGTTAACGAGAGGAGTTGTCGGTGAGCGACGCCAGCATCCGCTGGAACGAGTCCAGCCGCTGCCTGCCGGCGTCGCCGAGCTCGCCCTCGTCGTTGATGCGCTCGTTCAGCGCGCAGTCCGGAGCGTCGGGCAGGTGGGTGCAGCCGCGCGGGCAGTCGGCGGCGATCGCGGCCAGATCGGTGAAGGAGCGCAGTATGTTGTCGGGATCGACATGCCCCAGCCCGAAGGAGCGCACGCCCGGGGTGTCGATGATCCAGCCGTCGCGGCCGACCCGGTACGAGATGGTGGATGACGACGTGTGCCTGCCGCGCCCCGTGACCGTGTTCACCCGGCCGACCGCACGGTTCGCGTCGGGCACCAGCGCGTTGACCAGCGTCGACTTGCCCACCCCCGAGTGGCCCACCGCCACGGTGGTGTGGCCGGAGAGCAGGCCGATGATCTCCTCGGTGGGCGTGGCGCCGAGCCCGCTGGTGACCGTGCGCACGTCCAGGCCCGCGAAGTTGGCGAGGAAGGGCCCCGGGTCGGCGAGGTCGGTCTTGGTGATGCAGAGGATGGGCGCGATCCCCGCGTCGAACGCCGCGACCAGGTAGCGGTCGACGAGCCGCGGCCTCGGCTCGGGGTTCGCCGCGGCGACCACGATCAGCATCTGGTCGGCGTTGGCGACGATGATGCGCTCCACCTCGTCGGAGTCGTCCGCACTCCGCCGCAGCACGGTGGTGCGCGGCTGGATGCGCACGATGCGCGAGAGGGTGCCCTCGTCACCGCTGGTGTCGCCCACCAGGTCGACGCGGTCCCCGGTCACGATGGCCTGCTTGCGCAGTTCGCTGGCGCGGCTGGCGAGACCCTCGTGCTCGTCCGGCGCGCCCTCATCCACGAGGACCGTGTACCGCCCACGATCGACCGTCAGCACGCGCCCGGTGACCGCGTCGCTGTGCTCGGGCCGGGTCTTGGTGCGTGCGCGATTGCCCTTCGGGTTCGGCCGGTTGCGTGCCTCGTAGTCGGCGTACTTGTCGTCGTCGTCCTCGTCGTCGCCGAGCCAGCTCACGTCGGTCTCAGCCCCTCAGTAGACGTTCAGGGGGTCGACCGGGGCCGGGGCGCCGAGCATCCGCCCCCACAGCTCGCGGAACTGGGGGAGAGTCTTCGAGGTGGTCGCGATGTCGTCGACCACGATGCCGTCCACCGCGAGCCCCACGATCGCCCCCGCGGTCGCCATGCGGTGGTCTTCGTAGCTGTGCCACTCGCCGCCGTGCAGGGCGGCGGGGCGGATGACGAGGCCGTCGGGCGTCTCCGTCACGTCCCCGCCGAGCGCGTTCAGCTCGGTGGCGAGCGCGGCGAGCCGGTCGGTCTCGTGACCGCGCAGGTGCGCGATTCCCGTCAGCACCGTCTCCGAGTCGGCGAGGGCGGCGATCGCGGCGATGGTGGGCGCGAGTTCGCTGGCGTTGTCCAGGGTGATCCCGTGGATGGCACCGCTCCCCGTCACGGTGAGCTCGCCGCGTTCGCGCCGCACCCCCGCGCCCATGCGCTCGAGGATCACCGCCAGTTCGTCGCCCACCTGCGTGGTGTGCTCCGGCCATCCCGTGATGGTGACGGAGCCGCCGGCGACGAGCGCGGCGCCGAGGAACGGCCCCGCGTTGGAGAGGTCGGGCTCGATGTCGACCTCGATCCCGGCGATCGGATGCGGCGGCACGACCCACACGCCGGCCTCGGGCTGCTCCACCTTGACACCCCGCCGCGCGAGGGTTGCGATGGTCATCCCGATGTGCGCCGCACTCGGCAGCGAGTCGCCCACGTGCCGCAGCACGAGGCCCTCCTCGAAGCGAGGGGCTGCGAGCAGCAACCCGGACACGAACTGGCTCGAGCCGGAGGCGTCGATCGCCAGCTCGCCGCCGCGTACCGATCCGGTCGCGTACAGGCTGAACGGCAGCGCGCCGCGGCCGTCGTCGCTCACGTCCACGCCGAGGGCGCGCAACGCCTCGATCGTGGTGCGCATCGGCCGCCGACGGGCGGACGCGTCCCCGTCGAATGCGACCGGTCCGAGAGCGAGCGCGGCGACCGGTGGCAGGAAGCGCATGACCGTCCCGGCGAGACCGCAGTCGATCTGGGTGCCCCCGCTCAGCTCGCCCGGCGTCACCAGCAGGTCGGGCCCGAACTCGCCGTCGCCCGGCACCTCCTCGATGGAAGTGCCCAGCGAGCGCAGTGCCTGCACCATCAGCTCGGTGTCGCGGGAGTGGAGGGGTCGGCGCAGCAGGGAGGGGGACGCGGCCAGCGCCGAGAGCACCAGCTCACGGTTGGTGAGCGACTTGGAGCCGGGCAGGGCGAGCCGGGCATCCAGCGGCCGGATCGCCCGGGGAGCGGGCCACGGGCCCGCGGTGGTGTCGGGCGGCGTCGCCACATCGTCGCCGAAGGGGTTGAACTCGGCCCCGGAATACTTGAATACCTGCATCGGTTACCAAGAGTATCGACACTTCAGCCCACGAAACGGATTCCCTCGTGACCATCACCCTCGAACGACCGCAGGCCACGGCGCCCGCCTCCTTCAGGGTCGCTCGGGGGCGTCTCCAAGTAAGCTTGGCGCCGATGACGATTTCGATGGACGACGCCACGGCGTCGGAGCCAGAACAGCCCCAGCAGACCACGTCCGAACAGGCGTCGGCCCCGGTGGTCGATGTGCGGTCGCTCTTCGAGGAGCAGGCCATCCCGTTCATGGATCAGCTCTATGCTGCCGGGTTGCGCATGACCCGCAACCCGTCTGACGCGGGCGACCTCGTGCAGGAGACCTACGCGAAGGCGTTCGCCGCCTTCGGACAGTTCCAGCAGGGCACGAACCTCAAGGCGTGGCTCTACCGGATCCTCACCAACACCTTCATCAACAACTACCGCAAGAAGCAGCGCGACCCGTACCAGGGCACCATCGACGACCTCGAGGACTGGCAGCTCGGCGGCGCGGAGTCGGTGACCCAGGGTCGCTCGACCCGGTCGGCCGAGGCCGAGGCCATCGACCACCTGCCCGACAGCGCCGTCAAGGACGCGCTCCAGGCGATCCCCGAAGACTTCCGCATGGCGGTGTACTTCGCCGACGTCGAAGGCTTCTCCTACCAGGAGATCGCCGACATCATGAAAACCCCCGTTGGGACAGTCATGAGCCGCCTTCATCGAGGCAGGCGGATGCTTCGTGACCTCCTCGCCGAGTACGCGGTCGAACGCGGAATCAGCGTGCCCCAACCCGTCACCACTGGGAGCAAGAGGAAATGACCGACTGCGGATGCGACAAGGCCAAGGCTGAACTCGAGGAGTACCTCCACCGCGAGCTCAGCGACCAGGATTTCCGGGATGTCACCGATCACCTCGCCACCTGCCGGGACTGCAGTGACGAGCACCTGATCGGGCTCACCCTCACCGCCAAGGTGCAGAAGGCGTGCCAGGAGAAGGCACCCGACGACCTCCGCGAGAAGGTGCTCTCGATCCTCGCCGACGCCTAGCCCCGGGCGCCGCGGCGCTCAGATCGTGAGCGCCGTCTCCATGAGGTCCGCGAGCTCCTGCGCGCTGCGCTTCGACGAGCCGGTCGCGGGCGACGCGGATGCCGGGCGCGAGGCCACCGTGATGGTGCGACCGTTGTGCAGTCGCTTGGCCAGCTCGAGGCAGATGAACGGCCAGGCGCCCATGTTCTCCGGCTCCTCCTGCGCCCACATCAGCTGCGCGTTCGGGTAGCCGTCGAGCACCGACTCCAGCTGCGCCATCGGCAGCGGGTAGAACTGCTCGAGGCGGACCAGCGCGACATCCGTCAGCTGACGCTTCTCCACCTCGGCCAGCAGGTCGTAGTAGACCTTGCCCGCCACCAGCACGACGCGCTTCACGGCGGCCTTGTCGGCGACGCGTGCGTCGTCGATCACGGGCTCGAACCGGCCGCTGGTGAACTCGGAGACATTGCTGGTCGCACCGCGCAGCCGCAGCATCGCCTTCGGCGTGAAGACGATGAGGGGACGACGCGGGCGGGCGTACGCCTGACGACGCAACAGGTGGAAGTAGGACGCCGGGGTCGACGGCCGCGCGACCGTCATGTTGTTCTCGGCGCACAGCTGCAGGTACCGCTCGATCCTCGCGGAGGAGTGGTCGGGACCCTGACCCTCGTAGCCGTGCGGAAGCAGCAGCACCACGCTGGAGCGCTGGCCCCACTTCTGCTCGGCGCTCGAGATGAACTCGTCCACGATGATCTGGGCGCCGTCGGCGAAGTCGCCGAACTGGGCCTCCCAGAGCACGAGCGCGTCGGCGCGTTCCACTGAGTAGCCGTACTCGAAGCCCATGGCCGCGTACTCGCTGAGCAGCGAGTCGTAGATCCAGAAGCGAGCCTGGCCATCGGTCAGGTTCGCCAGCGGCAGCCACTCCTGACCGTTGACCCGGTCGTGGAGCACGGCGTGACGCTGCACGAAGGTGCCGCGGCGCGTGTCCTGACCGACCATGCGCACCGGGGTGCCCTCGGTGAGCAGGGAGCCGAGCGCGAGCAGTTCTCCGAAGGCCCAATCGATGCCGCCGCTGCGGCTCATCTCGGTGCGCTTCTTCAGCAGCTGCTGCAGCTTGGGGTGCACGCTGAACCCGGCGGGAGGGTTGTCGTGCGCGTCGCCGATGAGGGCGATCACCTGCTCGCTCACCGCGGTGGTGGCGGGCTCGCCGGCCGCGTCGTCCTGCTGCGACTCGGGGCGTTCGAGGTCGGCGACGGCGTTGCCGTCCTGCACGATGATCGGCATGGAGCCGGTCTGAGCGGCGTGCGTCTCCGCGAAGGCGCGCTCGAGGCGGTCCTGGAAGTCGGCGTGCGCCGCGTCGTACTCCTCCTGCGAGATGTCGCCGCGACCGACGAGCGCGTCGACGTAGAGCGTGCGCACGGAGCGCTTCGCCTCGATGAGGTTGTACATGAGGGGCTGCGTCATCGACGGGTCGTCGCCCTCGTTGTGGCCGCGTCGGCGGTAGCAGATGAGGTCGATCACCACGTCGCGGTGGAAGGCCTGGCGATACGCGAAGGCGAGTTCCGCGACGCGCACCACGGCCTCCGGGTCGTCGCCGTTCACGTGGAAGATGGGCGCCTGGATGGTCTTGGCCACGTCGGTCGAGTAGACCGACGAGCGGCCTTCGCCGGGAGGCGTGGTGAATCCCACCTGGTTGTTGATGTTGACGTGGACCGTGCCGCCGGTGCGGTACGCGCGCAGCTGCGACATCTGCAGCACCTCGACCACGATGCCCTGGCCGGCCATGGCCGCGTCGCCGTGCACCATGATCGGGAGCGTGCCGAAGGCGCCGAACGGGCCGCGATCCTGCTTGGCCCGGACGATGCCCTCCATGACGCCGTCCACCGTCTCGAGGTGCGACGGGTTCGCCGCAAGGTAGACGGGGATCTCGCTGCCGTCGAGCGCCGTGAAGGTGCCCTCGGTGCCGAGGTGGTACTTGACGTCGCCGGAGCCCTGCACCGTGCGCGGGTCCTGCGTGCCCTCGAACTCGCGGAAGATCTGGCCGTAGGTCTTTCCCGCGATGTTCGTGAGCGTGTTGAGACGACCGCGGTGGGCCATGCCGATGACGGCCTCGTCGAGCTCTGCCGCCGCGGCGCCCTGGAGCAGTGCGTCGAGCAGCGCGATGTAGGACTCGCCGCCCTCCAGGCTGAACCGCTTCTGGCCGACGTACTTGGTCTGCAGGAAGGTCTCGAAGGCCTCGGCCTCGTTGAGCTTGCCGAGGATGCGGAGCTGCTCCTCCTTCGTGGGCTTCGTGTACGGCTTCTCCACGTGGTCCTGGATCCAGCGACGCTGCTCCGGGTCCTGGATGTGCATGTACTCGATGCCGATGGTGCGGCAGTAGGAGTCCCGCAGCACGCCGAGGATGTCGCGCAGCAGCGCGGAGCGCTTGCCGCCGAAACCGCCGGTGACGAACTCGCGGTCGAGATCCCAGAAGGTGAGCCCGTGGCTCGAGATGTCGAGATCGGGGTGGGAGCGCTGCTTGTACTCCAGCGGGTCGATGTCGGCCATGAGATGGCCGCGCACGCGGAACGAGTTGATCAGCTCTTGCACCCGGGCGGTCTTTCCCACCTGGTTGGCGAGATCGACGTGGATGTCGGAGGCCCAGTGGATCGGGTCGTACGGGATCCGCAGGTCGGCGAAGATGCCCTCGTAGAAGTCGCGCTGCCCGATGAGCAGCTCGTGCACCTTCTTGAGGAACTCGCCCGAGCCGGCGCCCTGGATGACGCGGTGGTCGTACGTGCTGGTGAGGGTGATCGTCTTGCCGATCCCGAGTTCGGTGAGGGTGGTCAGCGACATGCCCTGGAACTCGGCCGGGTACTCGAGCGCACCGGCGCCCACGATGGTGCCCGCACCCTTCATGAGGCGGGGCACCGAGTGCTCGGTGCCGATCCCGCCCGGGTTGGTGAGCGAGATGGTGTTGCCGGCGTAGTCGGCGGCGGTGAGCTTGTTGGCGCGGCCACGGGCCACGACATCCTCGTAGGCGGCGAGGAACTCGCCGAAGTTCATGGTCTCGGTGTTCTTGATCCCGGGCACCACGAGCGCGCGGGTGCCGTCCGGCTTGGGGATGTCGATCGCGATGCCGAGGTTGATGTGGGCGGGGGAGACGACCGCCGGCTTGCCGTCGACCTCGTCGTAGTAGACGTACTGGCTCGGGAACTCCTTGAGCGTCTGCACGATTGCCCAGGCGAGGATGTGCGTGAACGAGACCTTGCCGCCCCGAGCGCGTTTGAGGTGGTTGTTGATGACGATGCGGTTGTCGATCATCAGCTTGGCCGGGATGGTGCGCACGCTGGTGGCGGTGGGCACCGTGAGGCTGGCGTCCATGTTGGCGGCGAGCGACTTCGACGCGCCCTTCAGCACGGAGACCACATTCTGGGGTTCGGCGGCGACGTCGATCGGGGCGGTCGCCGGCGTCGCTGCCGGGGCGTCCGCGGGGATGGGCTGAGGTCGCGGCTGAACCGAGGTGGTGCGGGCGACGGGCGCGCTGCCGGTGACCGGCGCGGGCTCGGCTGCGGGGGACACGGAGGCGTCGGCGACGGCGGCCTCGGGCGCTGCCGGGGCTGGAGCTGCGGGCGCCGCGGCTGCCGGAGCTGCGGGTGCGGGCACCGTCGCGATCGGCTGCGTGAAGGATGCGGGTGCGGGAGCCGCGAACGGCTTCGAGTCGGGCGCGGGCGGCTCGAACGCCTGCGGGGAGGGTGCGGCCTCGGCGGGCGTCTCGTCCTCCGCCTCGGTCTCACCGCTGACGGTGGCCTCCGGCAGCGCCTCGGCGTCGGCCGCGGCCTGTGCCGTCTGGTGGTAGCTCTCCAGGATCGGCCACCAGGACTGGTCCACCGAGTTCTTGTCGACGAGGAAACGCTCGTACATCTCGTCTACGAGCCACTCGTTCGCTCCGAATTCGCCCGAGGATTCGCCCTCTGGAACAGTTCCGGTTACCTGGCTAGACACAGCCGACCGCCCACTTTCCTGATGCTGTTGACCGACACTCACGGCCCCTGTCGCTGGTGGTGGCCGCCTCGGGCCACACGCTTCAAGCTTAATCGCATCGGGAGCCAGCCCAGACCCCCTCTCCGAGGGATTACCTTTAAAAACATGGAGTTTTACGAGACCACGCCCCGCCACGATCTCACCTATTCGGACGTGTTCCTCGTTCCCAGCCACTCCGAGGTGGGAAGCCGTCTCGGAGTGTCGCTCGCCCCCGAGGACGGCACGGGAGCCACCATCCCGATCGTCTCGGCCAACATGAACTCGGTCACCGGGCCTCGCCTCGCCGCGACACTGGCCCGGCGCGGCGGACTCGGCGTTCTGCCGCAGGACCTTCACCTGCAGGACCTGGATGCCGCCATCCGCTGGGTAAAATCGCAGCCCGTCGAGTTCGACACCCCCGTGGAACTCCGACCCGACCAGACCGTCGCCGACGCCCTGCGCGTCGTGCCCGCGGTGAGCGGGCACGGCATCGTGCTCACCTCCGCCGACGGCGACTACCTCGGCTGCATCCCGGCGGCCCGCCTCGCGACCGCACTGCCCGACGCGCGTCTCGGCGACCTGCTGCACGGCTCGCTCGCATCGATCGACGCCGACGACGTGACCAGCGCACGCGCCGCGTTCGACCTGATGGTCGCCGCCGATCTCGACTTCGCCCCCGTGCTGCGTCATGGACGGCTCGTCGGCACGCTCAGCCGCACCGGCGCACTCCGCTCCACGCTCTACCAGCCCGCCGTCGACGCGCAGGGTCGCCTCCGGGTCGCCGCTGCCGTCGGCATCAACGGGGATGTCGCGGGTAAGGCACGCGCACTGGTCGACGCGGGTGTGGACGTGCTCGTGCTCGATACCGCACACGGACATCAGGCGGGCATGCTGCGGGCCATCGAGACGGTCGCAGGCCTCGGCTTCGACCTGCCGATCGTCGCGGGCAACGTGGTCACGGCCGCCGCCGTGCGCGACCTCGTCTCGGCGGGGGCGACCATCGCGAAGGTCGGTGTCGGCCCCGGCGCGATGTGCACGACCCGCATGATGACCGCCGTCGGCCGCCCGCAGTTCTCCGCGGTGCTGGAGACCGCCGACACCGCTCGCGAGCTGGGCGCGCACGTCTGGGCGGATGGCGGGGTGCGGTACCCGCGCGACGTCGCGCTCGCACTCGCGGCGGGGGCGGCATCCGTGATGATCGGATCCTGGTTCGCCGGCACCATCGAGGCCCCGGGCACGCTGCAGACCGACGGTCAGGGTCGTCTCTACAAGGAGAGCTGGGGCATGGCGTCGTCGAAGGCCGTGCACGAGCGGTTCGAGAAGCTCGACCCCTACGAGCTCGCGCGCAAGGAGCTGTTCGCCGAGGGGATCTCCTCCTCGAAGATCTACCTCGACCCGCTGCGGCCGTCGCTGGAGGACCTGCTCGACATGATCACGTCGGGCGTGCGCTCGTCCCTCACCTACGCGGGTGCCGCGAACCTGGCGGAGTTCCACGAGAACGCCCTGGTGGGCATCCAGTCCGCGGCGGGCTACGAGGAGGGCAAGGCCCTGCCGGTCTCCTGGTGACGCCGAGCGCCGGCCGGTCCCGAGCCGGCTGCCGGAACCGGATGCCGCTCCCTCGCGACCGCAGAGACCCGTAGACTTGACCAGATAATGGACGACCCCCCTAGTTGGCCGCATGTTTGAGCTCGTCATGCTCGGAGTGGGACTGCTCCTGACCGTCGGAACCGGCTTCTTCGTCGCCTCCGAGTTCTCGCTCGTCAACCTGAACCGCTCCGACCTCGAGTCGCGCACCGCCCGGGGCGAAAAGGGCCTCGGCATGACCATCAACGCGCTGAAGGTCACGTCGACGCATCTTTCCAGTGCGCAGCTCGGCATCACGCTGACCACGCTGCTCACCGGTTTCACGATGGAGCCGGCGATCGGCTCGCTGCTCACCCCGCCGCTCTCGGCGCTCGGGCTGCCCTCCGGGGTGACGGCGGTGGTGGCATCCGTGGTCGCGGTGATCCTGGCGACCCTGCTCTCGATGATCATCGGCGAGCTCGTTCCGAAGAACTTCGCCCTGGCGCTGCCGCTGCGCACGGCGAAGCTGGTGATCCCGTTCCAGGTGATGTTCACCACGGTCTTCCGCCCGTTCGTCGCCCTGCTGAACGGCACGGCGAACCTGGCGTTGAGGGGCTTCGGCATCGAGCCGAAGGAGGAGCTCTCGTCGGCGCGCACCGCGGAGGAGCTGCGCTCGCTCGTGCGCCGATCGGCCTCGGAGGGCAGCCTCGACCGGGACACCGCCACCCTCCTCTCGCGCACGCTCGTGTTCAGCGAGCACGTCGCCTCCGACGTGATGACTCCGCGGCCGCGGGTCACCAGCGTGGAACGCACCCAGAGCGCGCAGACGGTGATCGATCTGGCGCGCCAGACCGGGTTCTCCCGTTTCCCGGTGATCGACGACGGCATCGACGACGTCGTCGGGCTCGTGCACGTGAAGCAGGCCGTCGCGGTGCCGCGGGAGCGGCGGGCCGACGTTCCGGTCTCGGCGCTGCAGTCCGAGGCGCTGCGGGTGCCGGAGACCATGAAGCTCGACCTGCTACTCGGCGAGCTGCGCGGTCGCGGATACCAGATGGCGGTCGTGGTGGACGAGTACGGCGGCACGGCGGGCGTCGCCACGCTGGAGGATCTGGTCGAGGAACTGGTGGGCGAGGTCGCCGACGAGCACGACCGCACGCGCGCCGGGGTGGTGCGGTCGCGCGGGTGGCTGACGTTCCCCGGCATCCTGCGCCCCGATGAGCTGCTCGAGCGCGCCGACGTGACGGTGCCCGAGGACGGTCCCTACGAGACGGTGGCGGGGTTCATCATGAGTCAGCTGGGGCGTCTGCCCGTAGTGGGGGACACCGTCGACGTCGAGGGCGGGCAGTTCCGCGTCGAGCGCCTGGACGGTCGTCGCATCGACCGGGTGCGCTTCACCCCCACTCAACCGGAGCAGGAACGATGAGCGACTGGGGCGGCATCCTCTGGCTCGTCGTGCTGCTGATCGTGAACGGCTTCTTCGTCGGCGCCGAATTCGCGGTCATCTCCGCGCGCCGCTCGCAGATCGAACCGAGAGCCGAGGCGGGCAGCCGGGCCGCGAAGACGACGCTCTATGCGATGGAGCACGCGACGATGATGCTGGCCACCAGCCAGCTCGGCATCACGGTCGCGTCACTGCTGATCCTCAACGTGTCCGAGCCGGCGATCCACCACCTCCTGGAGGCGCCGCTCGCCCTCACCCGGTGGCCGGAGGCGGCGATCGGCACGGCATCGTTCGTGATCGCCCTCGTGCTCGTCTCGTTCCTGCACGTGGTGTTCGGCGAGATGGTGCCGAAGAACCTCTCGTTCTCGGTGCCGGATCGGGCCGCGCTGATCCTGGCGCCCCCGCTCGTGTTCTTCTCGATGATCTTCCGGCCGATCATCCTCTTCCTCAACCACACGGCGAACGGGGTGCTGCGCCTGTTCCGGGTGACCCCGAAGAACGAGGCGAACAGCGCCTTCACCGTGGACGAGGTGGCCAACATCGTCGCTGAGTCGAAGAAGGAGGGCGTGCTCACCGACAGCTACGGGCAGCTCAATGCGGCGTTCGAGTTCTCGGTGAAGAAGGTGCGCGACATCGCGGTGGCCATGCCCGACCTGGTGAGCCTCTCCGAGGCCGCCACGCCGGCCGATGTGGAGCGCGCCGTGGCGCAGCACGGGTTCTCCCGGTACGTGCTGGTGGACGACGCCGACGAGCCCACCGGCTACCTGCACCTGAAGGACGTGCTCGACCTGGAAGACCCGGAGGAGTTCGGCGAGCCGGTGCCGCCGAAGCGCATCCGTCAGCTGATCTCGATCGCCCGGACCACCGACCTGGAGGACGCGCTCGCCGCGATGCGGCGCTCCGGCGTGCACCTCGCCCGCGTCTTCGACGAGGCGGGCAACACCGACGGCGTGCTGTTCCTGGAGGACATCATCGAAGAGCTGGTCGGCGAGGTGCAGGACGCCACTCGCCGCGGTTAGCGGACTACGGCGAGGTCAGGGCTTCGCGCGCAGGTACTGCACCGGCCAGTAGGGCGCGTCGTAGCCGAGCTCTGTGGCGGCGCGGAGGGCGAAGTGCGGGTCGCGGAGCGCCTCGCGGCCGATCAGAACCGCGTCGGCGCGGCCGGATGCCACGATCTCCTCGGCCTGTCGCGCATCGGTGATCAGGCCGACCGAGCCGACCTCCACATCCGCCTGCTCGCGCACGAACTCGGCGTGCGGCACCTGGTAGCCGGGGGAGAGCGGGATGGTCACCCCGGTCACGAGCCCACCCGTCGAGATGTCGAAGAAGTCGGCACCGGCATCCCGCGCCCAGCCGGCCACGATGGCCGTCTGCTCCGTCGTGAACCCGCCGTCGGCGTAATCGGTCGCCGAGAAGCGCACGAGCAGCGCGGTCTCGTCGCCGACCTCGGCGCGCACGGCGGTCACGACCTCGAGCAGCAGGCGGGCGCGGTTCTCCAGGCTGCCGCCGTACTCGTCGGAGCGCAGGTTGGAGAGCGGGGAGAGGAACTGGTGCAGGAGGTAGCCGTGCGCCGCGTGCAGCTCGATCGCGTCGAATCCGGCGTCGACGGCGCGGCGCGCCGCGGCCCTGAAGTCGGCGACCACGTCGGCGATGCCGTCGAGGTCGAGCGCGTCGGGCACCGAGTACTCGCCGAATGCCACCGCTGAGGGTGCGACGGGAGCCCAGCCGCCCTCCTCGGACGGAATCGTGCCGTGCCGTTCGGCCCAGGGCCGCCAGGTCGAGGCCTTGCGTCCCGCATGCGCAAGCTGCACGCCGGCCCGAGCGCCCTGATCGTGCAGGACGCTCACGATGCGAGCCCACGCGTCGCGCTGCTCGTCGTTCCACAGGCCCGTGTCCCACGGGGAGATGCGCCCGATCGGGGAGACGGCCGTGGCCTCCGTGATGATCAGCCCGGCACCGCCCGCGGCGAAGCCTGCGAGGTGCACGAGGTGCCAGTCGGTGGGCACGCCGTCCCGCTTCTCCACGGAGTACTGGCACATCGGCGAGATCCAGATGCGGTTGCGGATGGAGACCGAACGGATGTCGATCGGGGCGAAGAGGGCTGGTGCGGTCATGGTGTCCTAGAGTGCTTCGAGGAACGAGCGAAGCTCGTCTGCTGTCGTGAACAGGTGTGCCGTGGCGCCGACGGCTGCCGCGCCATCCACGTTCTCCTGCTTGTTGTCGATGAAGACCATCTCGGCCGGAGATATTCCCAGCTCGCGCGACACTTCCTCGAAGATGCGCGGGTCGGGCTTCAGGAGGCCGAGCTCTGCGCTCACGAACATCCGCTCGAAGAAGCGGGCCATGGGTGAGAACCGGAACGGGCTGGCGAAGTCGAACCCGGCGTTGGACAGCAGGGCGACCCGTGTGCCGCCGGCGTGCAGATCGCCGAGGATGTCGAACACCGCCGGTTCGACGCTGAGCCAGCCCGTGTAGTCGGCGACCCAGAGCTCGTGGATGCGCGACTCCGAGAACGTGACGCCCAGATCGGCGCCCACCAGCTTCCAGTACTCGCGGATGCTGGTCGTGCCCTCATCGAGACCCTCCCGATGCGCCCAGTACGGGCCCCAGAACGCCGAGTCCGGCACCCCGGCCACGGCGACGAGGTCGGCGCGGGCGCGCTCGCTGGGCGTGCGAGAGATGACCTCGCCGTAGTCGAAGACGACGACCCGGCCGGAAATGCTGATGCTCATGCAGGTAGACCTTTCCGCCAACCAAACTATCGTGAGAGCCATGACCGACTACGCCGCAGAGCCGTGACCGACTACACCGCGTGGGGCGCGAACGATGTCGCCGCGCTGATCGCCGTCCCGCTCGACGACGACGACAAGTACAGCCGCGGCGTGCTGGGCGTCGTGACGGGCTCGGCGCGCTACCCCGGAGCGGCCGTGCTCGGCGTCGAGGCGGCGCTGCGCACCGGCGTGGGGATGGTGCGCTACCTCGGGCCCCAGCGCGCGGCGGACTTCGTGCTGCACCGCCGCCCCGAGGTGGTGACCGCCGACGGCCGCGTGCAGGCCTGGCTGCTCGGATCGGGCATGGATGCCGCCGACCGCGACCCCGAGACCGCCGCCCGTCTCGAACTCGCCCTCACCCAGGGCGTGCCGGCCGTGATCGACGCGGGAGCGCTCGATCTGCTGGAGGGCGCGACGGGCTCGGTGATCATCACCCCGCACTACGGCGAGCTGGCGCGCGTGCTGGGCGAGAGCCGGGACCGGATCGCCGCCGACCCGGCCGCCGCGCTGGATCGCGCGGTCGACAGGCTCGGCGTCACCGTTCTGCTGAAAGGCCACACGACATACGTCGGCAGCCCGGGCGGGGCGCGGTTCTCCGCGGCGAGCGCGCCGAGCTGGGTGGCGACGGCCGGCGCGGGGGATGCGCTGGGCGGGATCCTCGGGGCCCTCATGGCGACGCATGCCGACCTGGTGGCGGAGGAGCCGGACGCGCTCGCGCGGCTCGGGGCCGCGGCATCCGTGCTCCACGGGCTGGCGGCGCAGCGGGCGAGCGGCGGCGGCCCGCTCACGATCCTCGATCTCGCCCGGGCGGTGCCGGACGTAGTCGCGGAGCTGCTCGCGATACGCTGAACCCCGTGACGAGAACGGGATGGCGCGACATCGCCGCCCATCCTGTGGCGCTGTGGGTCGCGTTCATCCTCGTGCACCTCGTGCTCGGGCTGATCAACCTCTACGGACCGGGCTATCCGCTCGGCGACGTGGACTACGTCTACCGGTTCTGGACCGACCAGGCCGTCGTGCAGCACTTCCAGGTGGGCGTCGACTCGAGCTGGGTGTACCCGATCCTCGCGATCGTTCCGATGTTCCTGGCCCGCGCCTTCGGCGTCGCACACTATTCGGCGACCTGGCTAGCGCTCGTCATGCTCCTCGACGCGGGGGCCTTCGCCGCGCTGATCGGGTGGGGGCGGCGCCGGCAAAACACGGCGATCGCCTGGTGGTGGCTGGTCTTCCTGCTGCTGCTCGGGCCGATCGCGCTGGGGCGCATCGACTCGGTGAGCGTGCCGGTCGCGATCGTCGGCGTGCTGCTGCTCGCCATCCGTCCGCAGGTCGCCGCCCTGCTGCTCACCGTCGCCACCTGGATCAAGGTGTGGCCCGCCGCCGTGCTCGCCGCCGTCGTCATCGCGTCGCGCGACCGGGTGCGCGTGGCCGCCACGGCCGCCGTCTCGAGCCTGGTGATCGTCGCGACGGTGCTGGTCATCTCGGCGAGCCACGGCAGCGGCGCCTACGTGTTCAGCTTCATCACCGAGCAGACCGGGCGCGGCCTCCAGGTGGAGGCTCCGGTGAGCACCATCTGGCTCTGGGCCAAGCTCGCCGGGATCGGCAAGACCACGGTCTACTACGACACGACGATCCTCACCTACCAGGTGCGGGGCGCCGGGGTGGATGCCGTGAGCGCCGTGATGACGCCCCTGCTGGCACTCGTCGTCCTCGCCATCATCGTGCTCGGGGTGCTCGCCGTGCGCAACCGCGCGCCCGTGGCCGACGTGCTCCCGGCTCTGAGCCTCGCCTTCGTGACGGCGCTCATCGCCTTCAACAAGGTGGGCTCGCCGCAGTACATCAGCTGGCTCGCGGTTCCCGTGATCCTCGGCCTCGCGACGCAGGCGGTCGGGCACGGCAAGGCGTTCCGCACGCCCGCGGTGATCGTGCTGGTCATCGCGGCGCTGACCCAGCTGATCTACCCCTACCTCTACTGGATGCTGCTCGCCGCCGACCCGTTCATGCTCGTGGTGATCACCGCCAAGGACGTGCTGCTGTTCGCGCTCCTGGGGTGGGCCGTGGCATCCCTCGTCGCGTCGGCGCGGGCCGTCGCTCCGGAGCCGGCAGAGCAGAGCGAGTGGCTGCCGGCGGTATGGCCGTTCGGTCGTCCGTAGCCCGCACGACCGCGCGGTCGTAGGCTCGATGCATGCTGATCGCCTTCTCCGTCGCTCCGAGCGGCGGCGACAACCCTGATGCCTCCGTCCACGACGCGGTGGCGGCCGCGGTGCGGATCGTGCGCGAGTCCGGTCTGCCCAATCGCACCTCATCGATGTTCACCGAGATCGAGGGCGAGTGGGACGAGGTGTTCGACGTGGTGAAGCGCGCGACACTGGCCGTCGCCGAGTTCGGCCCGCGGGTGTCGCTCGTGCTCAAGGCGGACTACCGTCCGGGCCACACCGGCGAGCTCAGCGGCAAGGTGGAGCGGCTGGAGCGCGCGCTGTCGGAAGGGTGACCGCGCGGGTCGGGTCGAGGCATCCTGCCGCCGGGTGACACGACGACCGGGCCGCGTCGAACGGACATAGGCTGGATGCCGCGTGCTCGACGGTGAGCCACCTTCCCCTCGAGACCCCGAACGGTTCGACGTGCACTCTCTCTCCCCGGTCCGCATCCGGCTCGCGCTGCTCGCCCTCGCCCTCGGCGGCTTCGGCATCGGAGCCACCGAGTTCGTGGCGCTCGGCCTGCTGCCCAACATCGCGCACGACCTGCTGCCGGATCTGTATGCGCGCTCGCACGAGCACGCCATCGCCCAGGCGGGCCTGCTCGCCTCCGCCTACGCCCTGGGCGTGGTGGTCGGCGCGCCGACCATCGCCGCCTTCGCGGCGCGCTTCCCGCGCAAGCGACTCCTCGTGGTGCTGGCGGCGGCGTTCACGTTCTTCACCGTGCTCTCCGCGGTTCTTCCCGTGTTCGGCCTCGTGCTGGCCGCGCGCTTCCTCGCCGGGCTCCCGCACGGCGCCTACTTCGGCATCGCCTCGCTCGTCGCCGCCTCGCTGATGGGGCCGGGCAAGCGCGGCGCGGGCGTCGCCTTCGTGCTCTCCGGCCTCACCATCGCCAACGTGGTGGGGGTGCCCGCCATCACGTTCCTCGGCCAGGCCACGAGCTGGCGGGTGGCCTACCTCGTGGTCGCCGCGGTGTTCGCTCTCGCCCTGGTCGCCATCGTGGCGTTCGTGCCGAATCTGCCGGGGGATCCCGCGGCCACGATGAGGCGCGAGCTGAAAGCATTCGGCCGAGCGCAGGTGTGGCTCACCCTGCTCACCGGCGCCATCGGGTTCGGCGGATTCTTCGCCGTCTACACCTACGTGTCGCCGCTCGTGCAGGAGGTCACCGGGCTGCCGGCCTTCGCGGTGCCGATCGCGCTGGTGGTGATCGGTCTCGGCATGACCGTGGGCAATCTGGTCGGCGGCAGGTCGGCCGACCGCAGCGTGGTCGTGACGATCTTCGCGTTCTTCGGCGCCTTCGTCGTCGCGCTCCTCCTGCTCGGGTTGACCGCGCATTGGGCGCCCGGGCTGTTCGTCGGGATCTTCCTCATCGGAGCGGCCGCCGCCGGGCTGTCGCCCGCGATCCAGACGAGGCTCATGGATGTCGCCGGCGACTCCCAGACGCTCGCCGCGGCCGCCAACCATTCCGCCCTCAACATCGGCAACAGCCTGGGCGCCTACCTCGGCGGCGTCGTCATCGCGGCGGGCCTCGGCTACCTCTCGCCCGTGTGGGTGGGCCTGGCGCTGTGCGCGCCGGGCATCGCCCTTGCCTCGGCCAGCGTCATCCTGCAGCGCCGTCGCGGCGGCACGCTGGACGGCGAGCACCGCGGCGCGGCGGTGCCGCTCAGCGCGGAGTGACGGCCCCTAGAAGGAGGTCTGCGGGCTGTCGGTCGAGATGAGGATGCCGTCCTGGATGGCACGCTTGCGCAGCGCCACCTTGGTGCCGACATCGATGCCCGCGACGCGGTACTTCTCGCGGATGCGCTTGAGGTAGCTCTTCGCGGTCTCCTCGGAGATGCCGAGCTGGAAGGCCACCGCCTTCACCGGCTCGCCGCCTCCATAGAGGGCCATCACGCGGCGCTCCTGGGCGCTCAGCTTCGGGGCGCCGCCGACGTCGCCCGCGTTGAGGGCGAGGTCGAGCTCGGCGGAGATGTAGGACTCGCCCTTGGCGGCGGAACGGATGGCTTCGACGATCATCTCGGCCTCCTCGCTCTTCACCAGGTAGCCGAGCGCGCCGGCACCGAGCGCCTCCCGCACCACGTTCGGCTCGGAGTAGGTGCTCATGAGCACCGTCTTCACGCCCGTGGTCTTGAGCGTGGAGATCTTCAGCGAGATCGGGATGTTGTCTTTGAGGTCCACGTCGAGCAGCACGACGTCGACCGGGAACGCGGGGTGGCTCAGCAGGTCGGGCCACGTCGAGACGGCGGCGACCATGTCGATGTCGCTGGCGGCGCCGCGGATCCACTCGGTCAGCGCCCCGAGCAGCATGCGGTGGTCGTCGACGAGAGCGAGTCTGATGGGTGTGTCTGAGTCCGTCACCTGGTCATTCCATTCTGCTGAATCCGGCTGTTCAGCATGTTATTGGTCCGCGGGGTTCGCCACGATGCAGTCGATCTCGACACGCAGGCTCGAATTCTGGGTGGAGTCGACGAATCGTCCCACTTTGCCGAAGGCGTCCCAGGTCGCGGGGTCGACCCGGTTGCGTGCCACATCGGTGGTCGTCAGCACGATCGGCACGGTGATCGTCTTGGAGACGGGATCGGGCGCCGAGCTCACCGGCCCGATCGTCAGCTCGGCCGTCGACAGGCCCTTGCTCTTGTCGCTCACCAGCAGCCACACCGCCGAGAGGAGCCCGTCGCGCTGCGTGGGGTCGAGGAGGCCCGCCAGGCTGCCGCGGTCGACCAGGGTCACCGACTTTCCCAGCTGCTCCGACTCGGTGATGGCGTGGTACAGCCAGGTCTCGCGACGACCCTCGATGAGGTGCAGTCGCAACTCGGTGGCGAGAGATGCGGCCGTCGAGGCCACCTTGGGCGCGAGTGGAAGACGCGTCTTGCCGGTCGCCACGGAGTCGAGCAGCTCCTCGGCGGCGAGGTCGAGGCGGGCGAGCTCCTCCGAGGCGAGCATGCCCACGGCGAAGCGCGGTGCCGAGACGGTGCTCTGCACCAGCACCCGATCCAGTTCCAGCTGAACGATGCGGCGGAACCTTCGCACCACGAACAGCCCCACGGCCGTCGGGGCCACGCACATGACCACGGCGATGACCTGCGCGGGGATGTTCTGCGACTCCAGCGGAGTGGATGACGCGATGGCCACGATCATCACCACGGCGAGCACGAGCGCGGCGCCGAGCACCTCGCGCCCACGGCGCAGGGTCAGCGCGACCAGCAGCCCGAACCCGACGGCGACCGAGGCCGTCGCGTAGGCGCCCACGTTCTTGGTGGGCAGGGTCCCCGCGAGGTCGAGGGCGACGACGCCGGCGAGCAGCAGGAGGAAGACGACGAACATCCAGTTCGGCATCCGTTCGCCGCGCGTGGCGATGAGCACGGCGACGCCGACCAGCGTCGCCGCATAGAGGAACCAGGCGGCGGCTCCCGGGATCAGGCTCGGGTAGGCGGAGCCGTGGCTGAAGAAGAGCGCGATTCCGTACACGCCCTGGATGGCGGCGAGCACGCTCGCTCCCACGCCGAGGTACCCCGTGCCGAGGCTCGCACCACGAGCGCTCGCCGAGCGCATCGCGCGACCGGCCGTCGACGCGGTGGGGACGCCCCGTCGATTCTTGCGACCCAGGATGACGCCGAGGGTGTTCTCCTCGGGAGCCGACCAGCCGCTCACTTGGGCACCTCCAGCACCACCGTGGTGCCCGCGCCCTTGGAGGAGAACAGACGGGCGTTGCCGCCGACCTCCTTGAGCCTGCCGACGACCGAGTCCTTGAAGCCGAGGCGCGCCTCGTCGATGTCCTGGATGTCGAAGCCGACCCCGGCATCCGTCACCATGGCGCGCACCGTGGTGTCGTCGTCGGTGATGGTGACGTGCGCGTCGGTGACCCCGGAGTGCCGCCGGACGTTCTCGAGGCACTCCGCCAGAGCGAGGAGGAAGGCATCGAGCACGTCGCTCGGAAGCAGCACCTGCCCCGTGCCGTGCCAGCTGACCTCGAGGCCCATGCGGCCGAACCGCTGCTTGACCGACTCGAGCGTGGTGCCCAGCGCGCTCTCCTCGACGGGTTCGAGGTTGTACGCCCCCGACGACTGCGGAGTGGGCGTCGCGCCGAGGCGGAGCTGTCGCAGCAGGCGGGCGTCGTCCCCGGCCTGCTGCTGGAGCGCTTCGGCCGACACGCCGACCCCGGAGTGGGCGAGCAGGGTGAGGGTGGCGAGCACGGTGTCGTGCAGGAGCCGGGCACCCTGCCGGCGCTGCGCCTCGGTCTCGCTGGCCTGCCGCTCGGCCCGGTGCGCGCGCCCGATGCTGTAGATGCGTCGAGCCGCCCGTGGCACGCTCGCCGACAGCCAGTAGCCGAAGACCCCGAGGAGCACCCAGCCGAGGGCCACGGTCGCCCCCTCGATCGAGATGAAGGTGGTCGCGTCGACGACCTGCTCGACGAGCGCGATCGACGCGATGGCGCCGACGACGAGGATGACGATCCTCACGACGCTCGTGGTGAGCACGATGGAGAACGAGGCCAGAGCGCCCGCGGCCAGCGGCACCAGAGCAGTGCCGAGCGCCGAGCCCGCGCGGCCGTCGATCGGCAGGTGCACGATCACCATGATCGCGAGCCCCGAGCCGAGGCCGAGCAGCACCCAGACGAGCGAATGACTCGCGCCGACGCGTGCGATCGCGAGGATCAGGATCGCGAAGAGCGGAAGGGTCGCCACAAGAGTCGTCGGACCGACGACGTCGGGCACGACGAGGCAGAGCAGGGCGACCGCTGTGGAGCCCAGCCCGATCGCCCGGGCTGTGCGCTGCAGAAGACGATCGCGCTCCTTGGCGATGAGATCCACGTAAGCAATCGTCACACAGACTGTCACCTAAAGAGGGGGTACGGGCGAAATCTCCCGTCGTGTCGTGCCCCGGAGCGTCACTCGGGGGTCAGCCAGCCCTCCCGGATGCCGAAACGGCGCAGCAGCAGCTTCGTTCCCAGGTCCACGCCGACCGCACGATACTTGCGGCGGCCGCGCTTGATGTACGACTTCACGGTCTCGTCGGTGGTGCCCATCTCCACGGCGACCTCCCGGATGGATCGGCCCGACGCGTAGAGCACCAGCGCGCGATGCTCCTGCTTGCCGAGGCCGGGATCGGCGGTGGTCTCGAGCAGCCGGAGCGCGTCGGCGAAGGGCTGATTCTCGAAGCGCTGCCCCAGCGCGGCCGATCGGATGGCGCGGATCAGCTCGTCGGCGCTCTGCGTCTTCGGCACGAATCCGAGTGCCCCGGCGCGGATGGCGCCCTGGATCGACGCCGTGTCGGCGTGACGGCTCATGACGATGGTGTTGGTGCCGGCGGAGGTCAGCGACCTGACCTTCGCGCCGATGGCGATGTTGTCGTCGAGGTTGAGGTCGAGCACCGCAACGTCGACCGGGAACCGCGGGCTCGCGAGGAGCTCGTCCCAGCTCGATGCGCGGATGACGACATCCAGCCCCCGATCCTTCGAGGCGATGTGAGCGGCGATGCCGTCGATCACCAACCGGTGATCATCGACGATGGCGACGGTGATCGACGACGTGTCGGCTGTGTCGATAGCCAAGGAATCTCCCCACGGTGGTGTGCAGTCCGGGTGCCAGTACAGACCACTCTGTCTACCGAGCATAACCAAGGTGACAGTACCTCGCGTGTATTACTACATCAGCGGGCGAGAAGTCGTGTGATCTCCCGACCGACGAGCTCGTCCTCGATGAGGAATCCGTCGTGGCCGAATTCGGAGTGGATGACCACGGGCTCGCCGCCGTCGATGCTGCCGGCGAGGCGGGACGCGATGGCCTGCTGCCCGGGCACGGGGAAGAGCCTGTCGCTGTCGATGCCGAGCACGAGGCTGGTGGCGGTGACCCGGGAGAGTGCGGCCGCCACACCGCCGCGATCGCGCCCGATGTCGTGCGAGTTCATGGCCTGCACGAGCACGATGTAGCTGTTCGCATCGAACCGCCGCGTGAACTTGTTGCCGTGAAAATCGAGGTAGCTCTCCACGGCGAACCGACCCTCGTGGCCGAGGGGACTGATGCTCGACTGCCAGCTGCGCTGGAAGCGGTCGTTGAGCTCGGTGGGGGAGCGGTAGTTGAGCAGCGCCATCCTGCGGGCCAGCGCGAGACCGCGGTAGGGGCCCTCGCCGTCGGGGGCCTCGTAGTACTCGCCGTCGGCGAAGCCCGGGTCCATGCGGATCGCCTCGATCTGCACGGAATTCAGTGCGATCTGGTCGGCGCTCGAGATGGGTGGTGCGGCGAGTATCGCCACCCGTTCGAGCCGGTCGGGGTAGGCGATCGCCCATTCGAGCGACTGCATCCCGCCCATCGAGCCGCCGATGACCGCGGCCCAGCGGTCGATTCCGAGCGCATCGGTGAGGGCCAGCTGCGCGTCCACCTGGTCGCGGATGGTGAGGTACGGGAATCGGGGACCCCACTCCCGGCCGTCGGGGGCGAAGGACGCGGGGCCGGTGCTGCCCTGGCAGCCGCCCAGCATGTTCGGGGCGACCACGAACCAGCGGTCGGTGTCGATGGCCTTGCCCGGACCGACCAGGCCCGACCACCAGCCGGCCGTCGGATGCCCGGGGCCGGGGGCGCCGACCACGTGGCTGTCGCCGGTGAGCGCGTGCAGCACCAGCACCGCATTGCGACCGTCCGGCGCGAGCGTTCCCCAGGTCTCGTAGGCGATGCGCGCCGACGGCAGACTGCCGCCGCGCTCGAGCGCCCTGGCGCCGATCGAGACGAAGAGCCGATCGCCGGGCGGGTCGCCCTCACGCCATGCCCCGGTGGCCGCGGGCTTGCCGGTGAGCGCCCGGGCGTTGGCCTCGGTGACGAAGCTCGCGGGGGCCGCGTCCTCGGGGGTCTGCCAGTCCATGTCTAAGCCAGTATCCCAAGTTCGGGAGGGCTCTCGTGCATTGTTACCGGTCCGCTCACCGGTCGGTGACGGCTGCGCCGGGTCGGGCCGTCGTAGCGACGACCCGACCCGGCGAGCGAGACGCTACGCGCTCTGCGCGGCGCGGGTGACCTCGCGGGCGGCGGCGAAGCCGGCCTCGAGGTCGGCCAGGATGTCGTCGATGTTCTCCAGGCCGACCGAGAGCCGCACGAGCCCCGGCGTGACCCCCGCGGTGAGCTGCTGCTCCGGGGTCAGCTGGGAGTGCGTGGTCGATGCCGGGTGGATGATGAGGCTGCGCACGTCGCCGATGTTGGCCAGGTGGCTGAAGAGGGTGACGTTGTCGACGAGCGCGCGCCCGGCGTCCACCCCGCCCTTCAGCTCGAAGGAGAGCACGGCGCCGACGCCCTTGGGCGCGTATTCGTTGGCCTTCGCGTACCACGGGCTCGAGGGGAGCCCGGAGTAGTTCACGGAGGCGACGTCGTCGTGGTTCTCGAGCCATTCGGCGACCGCCTGAGCGTTCTGCACGTGGCGCTCGACCCGGAGGCTCAGCGTCTCGATGCCCTGGATGAGCTGCCAGGCGCTCGCGGGAGCGATGGAGGAGCCCAGGTCGCGCAGAAGCTGCACGCGCGCCTTGATGATGTAGGCGATGCCGTCGCCGAGCACGGTGGTGTAGCTGGCGCCGTGGTAGCTCGGGTCGGGTTCGGTGAGCCCCGGGAACTTCTCGACGTTCTTCGACCACTCGAACTTTCCGCCGTCGACGATGATGCCGCCGATCACGGTGCCGTGGCCGCCGAGGAACTTGGTGGCCGAGTGCACCACGATGTCGGCGCCGTGCTCGAACGGGCGGATCAGGTACGGGGTCGCGATCGTGTTGTCCACGATCAGCGGCACGCCGTTCTCGTGGGCGACGTCGGCGACGAGTTTGATGTCGAGGATGTTGATCTTCGGGTTGCCGATGGTCTCCGCGAAGAACAGCTTGGTGTTCGGGCGCACGGCCGCGGCCCACTCGGCCGCGTCGTCCTGGTTCTCGACGAAGGTGGTCTCGATTCCGAGCTTCGCGAGCGTGTACTTGAAGAGGTTGTAGGTTCCGCCGTAGATCGAGGACGACGAGACGATGTGGTCACCGGCCTGCGCGATGTTGAGCACGGCGAAGGTCTCGGCGGCCTGGCCGGAGGAGACCAGCAGCGCTGCCGTGCCTCCCTCCAGCGCGGCGACGCGCTGCTCGACGACATCCTGCGTGGGGTTCTGGATGCGGGTGTAGATGTTGCCGAACTCGGCGAGCGCGAAGAGGTTCTTCGCGTGCTCCGCGTTGTTGAAGACATACGAGGTGGTCTGGTAGATCGGGGTGGCGCGGGCGTTCGTGACCGGGTCGGGCTGCGCGCCCGTGTGGATCTGCTTGGTCTCGAACTTCCACGCTGCGGCGTCGCTCATCGGGTGCTCCTTGGGTGAAATCGGTGGCGGGACCGTCTGTCCGCCCGCAAGCGAGCCTAGGCACGCGGCGGGTGGCGGGCAACGGATGCCGCAATACGACGTAACTCCCCGGAACCGCCTTGACACGCGATACTAGTCATGCGAGAGTACTCGCGTGTCATCCATCCGACTGTTCATCCTCGGCTCGCTCGCGCAGCGCGGGCCGATGCACGGGCACGCGCTGCTGCTGCTGGCCGAGGAGGAGCACATCGACGAGTGGACCGACTTCGCTCCCAGCGCCGTCTACGGCGCGATCAAGCGGCTGGCGGGGGAGGGCCTCATCGTCGAGGATCGCGTGGAGAAGCTCGGCAACTACCCGGAGCGCCAGGTCTACCGCATCAGCGAGACCGGCGAGGAATCGCTCGCACAGCTGCGGCTGAAGGGGCTCACGGAGATCGCGATCAAACCCGACCCGTTCGACCTCGCCCTGGCCCGGCTCGACCCCGAGCGGCTCGACGAGCTCCCCGGCCTGATCGAGTCCCGGCTCGCCGAGCTCGAGACCACCCTCGCCGCAGAGGAGGCGCACCTCGCGGAGATCAGCCAATACCTGACCATCACCGAGCACTGGTCGATGAGTCACAAATTCTCGCGCCTGCGCGGCGAGATCGACTACCACCGGCAGCTGCTGTCGGCCCTTCCCGATATCGTCGCCGACGAGCGGCGCAGACAGTCCACGAAAGGACACCACCAATGAGCGAATCGACATCGTCCCCGGCACCCGCCCGGGGTATGCCCGCATGGGTGGCACCGGTCGGGGTGACCGATCGCCGCGCCTGGGGCACGCTCGCCGTGCTCCTCGTGGGAATGTTCATGTCCCTTCTCGACACGACCATCGTCAACGTGGCCATCCCGACCCTGCGCAGCAGCATCGATGCCGACGAGGCGACCCTGGCCTGGATCATCTCCGGGTACGCGCTCGCCTTCGGTCTCGCGCTCATCCCGGCGGGCCGCGTGGGCGACCGATTCGGCCACAAGTGGGTCTTCATCTTCGGCCTCACACTCTTCACCGTGGCGAGTCTCTTCGCCGGGATCGCCCAGAACTCGACCGAGCTCATCGTGGCGCGGGTGGTTCAGGGACTGGGCGGCGGCATCTTCTTCCCGCCGGTGACGGCGTTCATCCAGCTGCTCTTCCCGCCGATGAAGCGGGGCAAGGCGTTCGCCATCCTCGGCACGGTGCTCGGGGTCTCGACGGCCCTCGGCCCGGTGGTCGGCGGCCTCATCATCCAGGCCCTCGGCGAGAAGTCCGGGTGGCGCTACATCTTCTTCGTGAACCTGCCGATCGGCGTGGTCGCGATCATCGCCGCCATCATCGTGATCCCGCGGGTCGTGGCGGGCGAGAAGGCCGCGATGGACTTCGTCGGGCTGGTGCTGCTCGCGGGCTCCCTGGTCGCGATCCTGGTTCCGCTGATCCAGGGGCAGGATCAGGGATGGCCGGCCTGGACCTATGTCTCGCTCGGCGCGGGTGTCGTGCTGCTCGTGGTGTTCGCGCTCTGGGAACGCTTCCTCGCCGCCCGGGGGTCGTCACCGCTCGTGCCGCCTCACCTGTTCTCGCACGCCGCGTTCACCGGCGGAACGATCCTCGCGCTGGTCTACTTCGCCGCGTTCACGAGCATCTTCTTCACGATCTCGCTGCTATGGCAGGCGGGACTCGGGCACTCCGCGATCGAGTCCGGCCTGGTCTCCATCCCGTTCGCGCTCGGCAACATCGTGGGCGCATCCCAGAGCGACCGGCTCGCCCAGCGCCTCGGCCGCGGGGTGCTCGTGCTCGGCACCGCGATGGTCTCGCTGGGGCTGATCGCACTGTGGCTCATCCTCCTGACGGTCAAGCCGACGGATCTCACCAACTGGATCCTGCTCGCGCCGCTCGCGGTGGCCGGCATCGGCAACGGCTTCTTCATCGCTCCGAACGCGCGGTTCATCGTCGCGACCGTCGACCGCACCGAGGCGGGCGCGGCGAGCGGGGTCATCGGCACCATGCAGCGCATCGGCAGTGCGATCGGCATCGCCGTCGTCTCCAGCGTGCTGTTCGGGGTGGCCGATCTGGGCGGCCTCGGCACCGAGATCAAGAACAAGGTCACGGCCGCCCTGCCCGCGGCCATGCAGAGCGGCAAGTACGACTCGCCTGCCGCCGCCGCCAAGGCACTCGGTACGCACTTCAAGGACGCCGCCCTCGCCACCCACTTCGGCGACGCGGCCACCGCTGCACTAATGGTGAGCGCCATCTTCGCGGTCGTATCGTTCGCTCTCGTCTTCACCCTGCCGAAGCGGGTGAACCTGCACTAGCGCGACGGCGCCGTGTCCCGGCGCGAGCCGGTCGGATCCCGCTTCGAGGGACCGGCCGGCCGTCGCTCGGGCCGGCGTTCGCCCGCGCGGTCGTCGATCTCGATGAAGAGCCAGCGCGGCTTCGGCTCGATCACCGGCCGTAACACACGCCTCACGAGCGGACTGGCGAGCACGATCGCGATCGCGATGCCCGCGAGCACCACCGAGGCCACCAGCCAGTCGCTCACCTGCCCGTCCCCGAGAACACCGGTCTCGCGGAGGGGGTAAAGGACGAAGCTGTGCAGCAGGTAGATGTACATCGTCGCCTGGCCGAACGGGGTGATCCACACCTCGGAGCGCGGCACCAGCACGAAGAACGCCGCGCTCAGCACCGTGGCGAGGGCGAGGAAGGCCAGGCGCACGAAGCCCGCCCACCACTGATCGCTGCCCAGCCCGGTGTAGGAGTCGTCGTAGAAGAGCCAGTGCACGTCGATGGACTTCCAGAAGTCGATGAACACGACGACGCATGCCCCCCAGGCGAGGAACACCGCGGCGGCCGCGGCGCGGATCGCCCACTTCTGCTTGTCCACCACGCGCCACTTCTCCACCAGCTTCCACTGGCGCAGCTGCCAGCCGAGCACGAAGAACGGCAGGATGCCGATGGCGCGGGCGAGCGAGAAGGTGCTGTCGATGTTGCTCAGGTAACCGACGCCCACCGAGAAGAGCACGGACCACAGCAGCGGCCAGCGCAGCAGTACCAGGTACGGCAGCACGACGCGGAACAGGGCGAGCGCGAGCAGGAACCAGAGGGTCCAGTGCGGAGTGGTGGGGTTCACGCTCGTCGAGCCCTCGGCGAGGTACTGCACCACCGACCAGATCGTCTGCATGATCACGTAGGGCAGCAGGATGTCGGTGATCACCTTCTTCATCTGCCGCGACCCGGGAGGGGTGGCCTTCGAGAAGTAGCCGCTGATCAGGGCGAAGGCGGGCATGTGGAACGCATAGATGATGATGTAGAGCATCAGTGCGTGATCGGAGCTCGCGGTGAGGCGCTGCAGGCCGTGGCCGATCACCACGAGGGCCACGCAGAGGAACCGCGCGTTGTCCCACAGCGGAACGCGCTTCTTGCGGGCGGGTCGGGTGGCCACCTCCGGGGTGGCGGTCGCGGTCGTCACCGACCCCACAGTAGCCGCGCTACGTTTGAGTGAGGCGATCAGAGGGAGTGACCTTGACAGAGCGGCGCGTGATGGTAACGGGTGCGAGTTCGGGAATCGGGGCCGCCGCCGTGCGCCGCTTCCGTGCCCGCGGATGGCGCGTGGTCGGGGTGGCGCGGAGGACGGACCGCCTCGAGGCGCTCGCCGCCGAGACGGGCTGCGAGGTGTTCACCGCCGACCTCACCGACCAGGCGCAGGTGGATGCCCTGCGCGACCACCTCGAGAGCACCGGGCCCGTGCATGCTCTGGTGAACAACGCGGGCGGCGCGTTCGGCCTCGCCTCCGTCGAGGCGGGCGACCCGGACGACTGGACCCGCATGTTCGACGTGAACGTCGTCGCCGTGAAGCGCGTGACGTCGGCGCTTCTGCCGCTGCTGAGGCGTGCCTCCGCGGAGGGCGGGCACGCCGACATCCTCACCGTCACCTCCATCGCCGGCCATGTGGCCTACGAGGGCGGTGGCGGTTACAACGCCGCCAAGTTCGCCGCGCACGCGATGATGGCGGTGCTGCGCCTGGAGCTCGCGGGCGAGCCGATCCGCGTGCTCGAGGTGGCGCCGGGAATGGTGAAGACCGACGAGTTCTCCCTCGTGCGATTCGGCGGCGACCGCGCTCGCGCGGATGCCGTCTACGAGAACGTTCCCGCGCCGCTCGTGGCCGAGGACGTGGCCGAGGCCATCGTGCATGCGATCGAGCTTCCGGGGCACGTGAACCTCGACCTGGTCACCATCAAGCCGGTCGCCCAGGCAGCGCCGTGGAAGGTGATCCGCGGCGAGCTCACGCCGAAGGAATGACCGCGGCGCGGCTCCCGTTCACGCCGGGGTGCTGAGCTCGTCGAGGCGTGCGAACGCCAGTGCGGCGAGGTACGCCGCCGCATCCGGGAGCACGCTGTCGTCGAAGCGCGCCAGATCCGAGTGGTTGTAGGGCGCGGTCGTCGGGTCGAGCTCGGGCGGGCAGGCTCCCACGAACAGGAAGCACCCCGGCACGGCCGCCAGCACTGCAGCGAAGTCCTCCGCGCCCGCGATCGGCTGCATGGTGGCGAAACGGTCGTGGCCGAACATCCGCGTGGCCACGCCGGTGGCCAGTGCCACGTGATGGTCGTCGTTGATCAGCGGCTGGGTCGCCGACGCGAACTCGAGGTCCGCCGACAGCCCGTGCGCGGCGGCGATGCCCTGCACGAGCTCGGCGCTGAACCGCTCGATGTCGGCGAGGCTCTTCTCCGAGAAGGTGCGCACCGTGGCGCCGAAGGAGGCGCTCGCCGGAATGACGTTGTTCGTGCCGACCTCGCCCCCGCGCAGCCATCCGACGGTGACGATCACCGGGTCGAAGGGGCTGAACCGCCGAGTCACCATCGTCTGCAAACCGGTGATGATCTCGGCCAGGGCCTGATTGGGGTCCAGTCCGAGGTGCGGGGCCGAGCCGTGACCCCCAGCGCCGTTCACCGTGACGTCGAGCGTCGCCGAGCCCGCCATCAGTGCCCCGGCGCGCGTGCCGATGCGGCCGAGCGGAGCGGCCGTGGTCACGTGCAGCGCATAGGCGCCCACCAGCTCGCCGCGGGCGAGGTCGAGCGCGCCCTCCTCGAGCATGATGTCCGCGCCGTTGTCGCCCTCCTCGCCGGGCTGCAGCAGGAACAGCACCTCTCCGGCGAGCTCGGCGCGGTGGGTTGCGAGCAGGTGGATCGCTCCGACCGCGATGGCCGCGTGCAGGTCGTGACCGCAGGCGTGCATGCGGCCGGGGATCTCGGAGGCGAACGGCTCGCCCGACTGCTCGTCGAGCGCGAGGGCGTCCAGATCCGCCCGCAGCACGACGGTCGGCCCGGGGCGGTCGCCGACGATGCGGACGACGGCCGCGGCGATGGTCTCGGACCTGCGGATCTCGAGACCCAGCTCGTCGATCGAGGCGATCACGCGGTCGAGCGTCTCCCACGTCTCGAGACCCAGTTCCGGGCGGCGGTGGATGTCGCGGCGCACCGCCCGCAGCGGTTCCACGTATCCGGCGGCCTCCCGGGCCAGTTCGCGCGCATCGATCACGGTTCGCGCGTACCCACCGCGTCGGCCTCGGCACCGGCGACCGAGTCGGCCGGGTCCGCGAACGCGAGCTTCGGAACGAAGAACAGCAGCACGGCGGCGATGAGGGCCCCGACGCCGCAGATGATCCAGACGGTCATGTACCCGCTGAGGCTGGAGGCCGTGCTCGCGGCCGTGGCGACGACACCCGCGGCGAGCACGATGCCGAACACGGCGGACGCGAACGATCCGCCGATCGTCTTCGTGGTGTTGGTGAGCGCGGCGGCGATCCCGGTCTGTCCGCGCGGTGCTGCCGCGGCGGCCGCGGCGGGGAGCGCGCCGACGAGGGCGCCCGATCCGATACCGGCGATCGACATGTTCACGAGCACCTCGGGGGTGGTGAGGTGGAAGGGGATGAAGAGCAGGTAGCCGGCGGCGACGAGGAACGCCGCGACGATCAGGGCGATCCGCGGGGAC
This sequence comes from uncultured Lacisediminihabitans sp., assembly GCA_966212465.1. Lineage (GTDB taxonomy): Bacteria > Actinomycetota > Actinomycetes > Actinomycetales > Microbacteriaceae > Lacisediminihabitans. Next base: position 263,669 of record CBIHRK010000002.1, on the reverse strand, counting down.
CACAGCCGGGAGAGCAGCGGATAGAGCACCGCGCCGACGATCATCGAGATGAGGTAGATGCCGATCACCACCGAGCGCAGACCCGAGGAGAGGCCGAGGCCGTAGCCATTCGCCGGGTCGGTGCCCGCATAGGCGCTGAGGGGCGCCTGGGCGCCGAGGAGGCTGATGCCCACGAGCGCGGCGGTGAGCTGCACCGGCCACATGGTGGGCTGGGCGAGCACGCGGATGTCGATCGCCGGATCCTTCTGCCGCAGCTCGAATCGGGCGAAGGGCACGAACACGAGCACGCCGGCCGCGATCAGCAGGTACACCCACCAAGCCTCCGGGCCGTTGAGCCGCAGGAAGGTGAGGCCGCCGGTGATGAGGAGGAGGCCGAGCGCGAGCAGGGTGAATCCGGTGACGTCGAGCCTGCGTCCCGGCACCGGCGTCGACTCGGGCACCCCGAACAGCACGGCGAAGAAGACGAGCGTCACCGCGATCGCCGGCATGATCAGGGTGAGCGTCACGTTCTGGTCGACGAGGCCGAAGACCACCCCGCCGAGAAGCGCTCCCACGATCGCGCCGGCCTCCAGCGCGACCACGAGGAACCCCGCGGCCCTGCGCGTCTGCGAGGGACCGTGGCCGGAGCGGCGGCCGGTGTCGAAGATGATGGCGATCTCCAGCGGCAGCCACACGACGTAGAAGCCCTGGATGGCGAACGCGACGAGGTAGCTCCAGAAGTCTCCCGAGAACGCGAGGGCCCAGGTGGCCAGCGCCGTCACGACCGTGGAGACGAGCAGGATGCGCTTGTGCCCGAACATGTCGCCGAGCTTGGCGAGCACCGGCACGACGAGCGCGGAGACGAGCAGCTGAGCGGCCTCGAACCAGTTGTAGTCGGCGTCCTTGATGCCCAGGTGCTTCACCAGGTCGCTGATGAGGGGCACGTAATACCCCTGCAGGATGCCGCTGACGATCTCCACGAGGAACAGGAAGCCGATCAACGAGAAGGTGACACTTCGAGTGCGGGTCAGCGTCTGTGCCATGACGGGATGCTACCTCCCCGGGGCGGCGACGTGAGGCTCGCGGAGCCGGTAGCGTTTCCCCTATGGCTGACGAACGCGAGATCCTGACCTGGAACGACTTCGGCGAAGGGTCGCGGGAGCTCGCCACCAGCGTGCACGCGAGTGGCTTCGAGGCAGAGGTGGTCGTGGCGATCGCCCGCGGCGGACTCCTGCTCGCGGGGGCGATCGCCTACGCGCTGGACGTGAAGAGCTGCGGCGCGCTCAACGCCGAGTTCTACACCGGCGTCGATGCGCGGCTGGACGAGCCGATCATCCTCGCGCCCTACCTCGACGAGGTGTCGCTGAACGGCAAGCGGGTGCTGCTGGTCGACGACGTCTCTGATTCGGGTCGCACGCTGAAGATGGTGCGCGAGATCATCCGCCTCGCCGGTGCCGACGTGCGCACCGTCTGCCTCTACTCGAAGTCGCACACGGTGCTCGAGCCCGACTATGTCTGGAAGCACACCGATCGGTGGATCGCGTTCCCGTGGTCGTCGCAGGCGCCGGTGACCGTGTCGGACCCCGCGATCTGACCGTGCCCAAGCCCCTCGCGGAGCTGATCGACCCCGGCTGGGCCGAAGCGCTGGCGCCCGTGGCCGGCCAGGTGGCGGCGATGGGGGAGTTCCTGCGCGCGAACGGTCCCTACCTCCCCGCCGGGGCCAATGTGCTCCGTGCCTTCGAGCGTCCGTTCGCCGACGTGCGAGTGCTGATCGTGGGCCAGGATCCGTACCCGACGCCCGGTCACGCGATCGGTCTGTCGTTCGCCGTCGATCGGTCCGTGCGTCCCGTGCCGCGGAGCCTGCAGAACATCTACCGCGAGCTGAAGGACGATCTGGGCATCGAGCCGCCGCCGCACGGCGACCTCAGCGCGTGGGCGGACCAGGGCGTCATGCTGCTCAACCGGGTGCTGACGGTGCAGCCCGGGGCATCCGGCTCGCATCGTGGCAAGGGGTGGGAGGCGATCACCGCGACGGCGATCCACGCCCTGGTCGATCGCGGCGGCCCGCTGGTGGCGATCCTCTGGGGGCGCGACGCGATCTCCCTGGAGCCGATGCTGGGCTCGGTGCCGGTGGTCAAGTCGGTGCATCCGAGTCCCCTCTCGGCGTCGGGCGGATTCTTCGGCTCCAAGCCGTTCAGCCGAGCCAACGCACTCCTCGTGCAGCAGGGGGCGCGCCCGGTGGACTGGTCGATTCCGGAATAGAGATGGCTATTCCAAGGTGACCTATGTCACGATGACCTAGTGGCACTCGACATCCTCATCCTCAGCGTTCTGCGCAGCGGCCCGGTCCACGGATACGAACTGAAGCGGCAGGTGCAGCGACCGAGCTCCGCCGCATTGAGCAACAACTCGCTCTACCCCCACCTCAAGCGATTCGAGGAGACCGGCGCGGTCACCAGCACGATCGAGGTGCAGGAGGCCAGGCCGGCCCGGCGGATCTACGCGCTCACGCCGCTCGGACGCAGCCTGTTCCACGACCTGGTGTCGACCCTCCCGCCCGAACTCGCCGGAGACGAGGAGGAGTTCCTCGTGCGCCTGAGCTTCTTCCACGAGATCGGGCGTGCCCAGAGGGCCGCGATCCTCACCGCGCGCGAACGGGCCCTCGACGACCGAATCGCCCAGATCGACGAGCTCTCCGACCCCGCGCACCCGGCTCCCGCCTGGCGGGCCCTCGCCCTCGCACATCTGACCGAGCGGCTGCGCGAGGAGCGCGCCTGGGTGCGCTCGCTTGCGGCGAAGGCCGACCAGGGCGAGGAGGCGACCCGTGTCGGCTGAACCGGATTCGGGGCGGAGTCCGCTCGGCGCCGTCGCGCGATACGGGCTGCTCATCGGCCCGCTGCTGAGCATGATCGACTCGAGCATCGTGAACGTCGCCGTGCCCGACATCGCGAAAGAGCTCGATGCGACGCTCGACGACGTGCAGTGGGTCGTCAGCGGCTATCTGCTCGCCCTGGGCGTCTCGCTCGCGCTCACCGCGTACCTCGCCAAGCGGTTCGGGGTGCTGCGCGTGTACACGATCAGCATGGTGCTCTTCGTGCTCGCCTCCGCGGCGTGCGCGCTCGCGCCGAGCATCGGGTCGCTCATCGCGTTCCGCGCCGTGCAGGGCTTCGTGGGCGCGCCGCTCGTGCCGCTGGCCCTCAGCATCCTGCTCGGCAAGGACGGCATCGGGGGCGGGCGGGTGCCCATCTCGGCCGCGCTCACCCTGTTCCTGGCCCCCGCGCTCGGCCCGACCATCGGCGGCCTGCTCATCGGAGCCGGCGGCTGGCGCTGGATCTTCATCGTCAACGTGCCGGTGGGGATCGTCGGACTCCTCCTGCTGCTGCGCGTGCCGAGGCACATCGGCGCCCTCGGCTCGCGGGACGCCCGGTTCGACCCGTTCGGATTCGTGCTGCTGGCGTTCGGTCTCACCGGAGCGCTGTTCGGCGCGACGGAGGGCACCTCCCAGGGGTGGGACGACCCGGTCTCCTGGGTGCCGCTCGGCGTCGGCGTCGTGCTGCTCGTGGGATACACGTTCTGGGCGCTCCGGCGCGAACACCCGGCGGTCGACGTGCAGATGATCCGGCACCGCAACTCCGCCATCGCGCTGGTGCTGCAAGTGGCGTGCTCGGTCGTCGCGTTCGGCACCGTGTTCCTCCTGCCCGTCTTCACCCAGTCCGTGCAGGGGCACAGCGCCGTCGAGACCGGCATCGCCCTGCTGCCGCAGGGCATCGTGATGGGGCTGGCCACTTTCGCGGGTCAGCGGCTTGCGACGCGGATCCCGCTCAGGGTGCTGGTGGTCTCGGGATTCGGCATCCTCGCCCTCTCGAGCGTCTTCCTGCTGTTCCTGGAGCAGGACACCCCTCTGTGGGCGATCGCGCTGATGCTCTCCGGCAGGGCCATCGCGATCGGGCTGGTGACCGCCCCGCTGCTCGTGGCGATGCTCGCGCCGCTGCCGGAGGATCAGCTCGCCGACGGCAACACCCTGTTCAACATCACGCAGCGGCTGGGCGGCTCGGTCGGCGTCTCGATCCTCGGCTCGATCGTGGCCGGGGGAGCGACCCTGGCCGCCACCATCGACTCCTTCCACCTGGTGGGCGCGATCCTCATCGCCGTGGCGGTGGTCGCCGGCATCCTCTCGCTCTTCCTCACCCAGGACCGGTCGATGCCCGTACGCGCGGTGAACCTGATCGCCGAATGACGGCGAGGACTGCGTAAGCTCGAAGCATGCTCGAAGAGGAATACCAGGCCACCCATCGGCCCACGGAGGCGCAACGCAATCTGCCGCCCCTCCAGGTGCCCTTCGACTACACGATCCGCCCGGCGACCGAGCAGGACCTTCCCGACATCCGCGAGATCTACAACCACTACGTGGCCAACTCCACCGTCACCTTCGACGAGAAGGCGATGACCCTGAAGGCGTGGCGCACCAAGTTCGCGCACATCCAGAAGGCCAACATGCCGATCCTCGTCGCCGAGAGCGTCAACGGCAGCATCCTCGGGTTCGCCTACGTGTACCCGTGGAAGGAGAAGGCCGCGTACCGGTTCACTGTGGAGGACTCGATCTACCTCGGGCCCGCATCCACCGGCAAGGGCCTGGGCAAGGTGCTCATGGCCGCGCTGATCGACGCGGCCAGAGCCGCCGGGATCAAGGAGATCATCGCCGTGATCGCCGACCAGGGGGCGGATGCCTCCATCGCCATGCACCGCAGCTTCGGCTTCAAAGAGGTCGGCCGCATGGGCAAGGTGGGCTACAAGTTCGAGCGCTGGCTCGGAACGGTGATGATGCAGAAGTCCCTCAAGCGCTGACGGCGGCTCTCACGCCTGGCTGACTCGCACCATGTTGCCCGCCGGATCCCGGAAGGCCGCGTCGCGCACGCCCCAGAACTGGTCGGTGGGCTCCTGGACGATCTCCGCGTTGCCCGCGGCGACCACCCTGTCGAAGGTCGCGGTGAGATCGTCGGTGCGAAACAGCACGCCGGGCAGATCGCCCTTCGCCAGCATCGCGGCGAGCGCGTCGCCGTCCTCCTGCGATCGGCCGGCGTGCGGCTGGGAGAGCACGATCTCGATCTCGGGCTGATCGGGGGTGGAGAGGGTGATCCACCGGAACCCGCCGTTGGCCACCTCGTTGCGCAGCTGGAGACCGAGGGTGTCGCGATAGAAGGCGAGCGCGGCATCCGGATCGTCGACGAGGACGTGAACGTGGCTGAGTGAGATTGTCATGCCGACGACGCTAGTGGGCGGCGGACACCGGCGCTTCTTCGATCCTGCTCGATGTAATCCGGCGCGGCCGGCCGAGGATCATCGCCATGCAGCCCGGCACCACCTCGATCTGCTCGTGATCGCGGGCCCGATAGGCGCTCGGCGTCTCGCCGACGACCTCGGTGAAGCGGGAGCTGAACGAGCCGAGGCTGGTGCAGCCGACGGCGAAGCAGGCGTCGGTGACGCTGATGTCGCCGCGCCGGAGCAGGGCGGATGCTCGCTCGATCCGCCTCGTCATGAGGTGCGAGTAGGGCGTCTCGCCGTACACCTCACGGAATCGGCGGCTGAAGTGGGCCGTCGACATGAGGGCGGTGCGCGCCAGAGCTGCCACGTCGAGGGGCTGCGCGAACTCGCGATCCATCCGGTCGCGGGCACGTCGCAGGCGCCGCAGTTCGTCGAGGTCCGGGCCGCTCATGCCTTCCATTCTGCGCGCAACTCCTGCGCACGCGCGCAGAAGCGCAGGAGTTGCGAACCGACGCTGGGCGCGGGAGGCCGCGGGCCGGTCGGTCAGTGGCGGCCGCCGAGCTCGAGGAGGCCGACGCCGCCGATGACCAGCACGATGCCGACGATCTGCATCCAGCTGAGCGACTCGTGGAACACCAGCCAGCTGATGACCGCGACGAGCACCACCCCGACACCTGCCCAGATGGCGTAGGCGATGCCGAGCGGAACGCCGCGGGTGAGCGACTGCTGCAGCAGCACGAACGCGCCGACGTAGCCCACGGCCACGAGCACGAAGGGCAGCACCTTGGGGCCGGTGCCCGTCGTGAACTTGAGCGAAGTGGTGGCGACCACCTCCGCGACGATCGCGAAGGCGAGGAACACGTAGCCCATCGGAGCCTTTCCGGCGCCACCCGGATAGGCTCGCGCGCATGACCGATTCTCCCGTACTCCAACTGCGGCTCGTCGCCGAGACAGACGATTTCGACGCGGCACTGGCCTTCTACCGAGACGTGCTCGGCCTGCCCGAGAGCGAGTCCTACGAAGGGGAGGACGGCGCCCGCGTGGCGATCCTCTCCGTGCCCACCGCCACCCTGGAGATCGCCAATCGCGAGCAGGTGCGGATGATCGACCGGGTCGAGGTGGGACGGCCGGTGAGCCGTGCGCCGCGCCTCAGCATCCGCGTGGCGTTCCAGGTGGCCGACGCGCGTGCGACGACCGCGACGCTCGCGGCGGGCGGGGCGGAGGTGCTGGCGGAACCGACGGTCACACCCTGGAACTCGCTCAACTCCCGGCTGGAGGCGCCCGGCGGGCTGCAGATCACCGCGTTCCAGGAGCTGGGAGACTAGCGCTTCTTCGGCCTCCCCATGCGCCCCACGGTGCTCAGCACGAGACCGCGCGGGGCGAGCCCGACGGATGCCGCGGTGAGCCGGTTCAGTCGACCGCTGATCACGCTCGCCGGCGTGCGACGCCGGTCGAGGGCCTTCATCGCCGTCTCCACCACGTCTTCGGCACTCTCGAGCGGACCGAACATGGCGTCGGCGTTGTCCGCCACCTCGACGAACTCGGTGTCGGCGGGGCCGGGACAGAGCGCGAGCACCTTCAGGCTGCTCCCCGTCTCACGGACCTCCCAGGCGAGAGCCTCGGTGAAGCTCAGCACAAAAGCCTTCGACGCCCCGTACACGGCCATGCGCGGCACCGGCTGGAAGCCCGCGGTGCTCGCCACGTTGACGAGGGCGCCAGTGCCTCCCTTCAGCAGCTCGGGGAGGAAGGCGCGGGAGAGGGAGACGACGGCGGCGACGTCGAGGGCGACCTCGGCATCCACCCGTTCGGGGTCGAGCGTGGCGAACGCGCCGTGCGTTCCGAAGCCCGCGTTGTTGACCAGGCTCGAGACCGTGATGCCCGCTCCGCGCAGGGTGGAGACGAGCCGCGCCGTCGCGTCGCGTTCGGTGAGATCCAGCGGCACCACCGTGCTCGTGGTGCCGTACCCGGTGGCGAGCTCGTCGGCCAGGGCGGAGAGGCGGTCCTCGCGGCGCGCGACGAGAACGAGGTCGGCGCCCCGTTCGGCGAAGCGGCGCGCGAACTCCACGCCCAGTCCGCTCGAGGCGCCGGTGATGAGTGCTGTGGTGCCCATGGGCTCGAACGTCATGTCACCGAGGCTACCCGCGGCTACAGTCGAAGGATGCCTGAGGCTCCCCGCACGCGACCGGTCGGCTCGGAGGTGCTGCTCTCCCTCGCCGGCCACGTGAGGGCGCGACCGGGGAGGGTCTTCGAGGCCATCGACGCCAGGATGCGGCCGCCGGCCGGTTCGGAGAGCCTGTACACGGCCGACCCGGCCGCCTTCCTCGTCATCGAGCAGGGCGGATGGTGGTACCGGGCCGAGTACCGGGTCGTGCCGGACGAGAGGGGATCGAACGTCGAGCAGGTGATCCTCAACGTGGCCCAGGCCGCGCGCGGGCTGGGCCGGCTTACCGGCCGTCGCGTGCTGCGTGAGGCGCCCCGGCGATTCGAGGCGATGCTGAGGCAGCTGCGACTCGAACTGGAGTGATCGCTCAGCCGGCGCGCTGACCCTTCGTGCAGGTGCTCTGCGCGGCCGTCTGTCCGGAGACCGAACTGGGCAGGGCCACGGGCGCGGGCCCGGTGGAGGTCGGGGCGGGGGCCGTGGACGCGGGGGCGGGTGTGACGGGCGCGTTCGGGTCGAGCTTCGTCCCGTCGCCCGTCTTTCCCGTGAGGGCGATCGGCTGGTCGTTCTGGAGGGCGGTGACGAGCACCTTGTCCGCCGCCGCGCTCGGGATGACGCCGTTGAGCCCGGCCGCCGAGCCGTAGCCGGCGGGGTACTGCACGAACACGACATCCTCGAACCTGATGTCCTTCACGGCGATCCCGATGGAGGCGATGGTGTTGATGTTGGCGAGGCTCGACGAGAGAGTCATGTTGCTGGCCACGGACTTGGCGATCTCGTACACCTTGACCGGATTGCCGAGCGTCTCCGGGGTCTTGATCTTGCGCACCAGCGCCGAGAGGAAGAGCTGCTGATTGCTGATGCGGGCGAGGTCGCTGCCGTCGCCCAGGCCGTACCGCACCCGGAGGAACTGCACCGCGTCGATGCCCACCAGGGTCTGCTCCCCGGCGTCGAGGCTGAACGGGATCTGCTCGTCGCGGATCGGCGTGGCGATGCAGACCGTGACACCGCCGACGGCATTCGACATGCCGACCACGCCCTGGAACTCCGTGAGCGCGGCGTAGGGGATGGACAGGCCGGTCAGGTTCTCCACCGTCTTCACGATGCACGGGAGCCCGCCATAGGTGAGTGCCACGTTGATCTTGTTCGTCTGCGCCGGGTAGTTTCCGCCCTTATCGTCGGGGCATGAGGCGATGCGGGTGATGAGGTCGCGGGGGAAGCTCACCACGGTGGCGTGCTGGTGATCGGCCGAGATGTGCAGCAGCATGGTCACGTCGTTGAGGCGCTCGCCGCGCTTGCCGAAAGCCCTGACATCGCCGCCGCCGCTGTCGCTGGCGGCGATCAGCACGTTGACGCCGCCCTCGATGGCGCCGATCGTCGGCGGGGGTGCGTCGGCGTGCCCGATCAGGGCGACGGTGTGCTTGGTGAGCGTGGTGCTGACGTCCCAGGCCGCGATCGCGGCCACCGAGACGGCGCTCACGGCGGCGACCGCGACGGCGGCCAGCAGCACCCGGAGGATCGACGCCCAGGGGCGCACCACCTTCTGGCGGCCGTGGCGGGCGATCGTGGTCTGCGGCTGGCTGGGCACGGGAAAGGAGCCTAGCCCACGCCTGGTGGTGCACGACCGCTCTAGGCTCGAGGCGTGTTCGAACTCCATCACCTCAGCGCCCAGGAGCAGTGGGACTGGCTCCGCCGCGGCGAGGTCAGCCCGACCGAGCTGACCGAGCACTACCTCGCCCGCATCGCCCGCATCGATCCCGCGCTCGGCGCCTTCGTGACGGTGACGGCGGATGCGGCGCTGCGGAGGGCGTCGGAGCTGGATCGGGTTCCGCGGACAGCGGCCCTGTGGGGGCTCCCCTTCGCGGACAAGGACCTCTACGACCGCGCCGGCGTGCGAACGGGCAGCGGATCGCGGCTGCTCGCGGACTACGTCGCCTCGGCGGATCACGACATCGTGGCGACCATGGATGCCGCGGGAGGCGTCAGCCTCGGCAAGACGGCGACCCCCGAGTTCGGGCTCTCGTCGTCATCCGAATGGCACGGCGGTGCCGTCCGCAATCCGTGGAACACGGAGCTCACGACCGGCGGGTCGAGCGCCGGGGCCGCCGCGGCCGTCGCGGCGGGGCTCCTGCCGTTCGCCCCGGGTTCCGATGGCGGCGGCTCGATCCGCATCCCGGCGGCTGCCACCGGACTGGTCGGCGTGAAGCCGTCGCGCGGCAGGGTGCCCGCGCAATCGGGCGTGGCGAGCATCGCCGGTCTGGTCGTCGGCGGCCCCATCGCACGGTCGGTCGCCGACGCGGCGATGCTGCTCGACGCCATGGTGTCGCCGACCGGTCTGCCGCCGGTGAACCCCTACGCGCTGTGGGCCGCACCGAACCCGGACGGCGCCTTCCTCGGCACCGCGGTGCGCGGCGAAGGGCGCTTCCAGCTCGCGGTGATGACGACCTCGCCGTGGGACGACGCGGAGGACATCGCGATCGACCCGGCCATCCGCGCGACGCTCGACGACGCCGTCGGATCGCTCGCGCAGCTCGGCCACGGCATCGAGGAGATCGCTCTGGAGCCGGGCGACTACGCCGCGCATTTCACCACGATCTGGAAGGCGAGTGCTGCGGGGATCCCGGCCAGGACGCCTCAGGAGCTCGCACGGCTGGAACCGCTGACCCGCTGGCTCGTGGAACGCGGGAGGGCGCTCGGTGCGGAGCAGCTGCTGGAGGCGCTCGCCGGGCTGGCGGCGTTCGAGCGGCGCGTCATTCGTCGGTTCGCGCCGTACGACGCCGTGCTCACCCCTACCCTCGCGCAGTCGTCGCGGCCGGTGGGGTGGTATTCGGCGGATGACCCCGAGCTCAACTTCGCGCAGCAGGTGCGGTACGCGCCGTTCACGTCGTTCGCGAACGTGGCGGGGCTGCCGGCGATCACGCTGCCCTTCGGCACCGACGACGACGGGATGCCGGTCGGCGTTCAGCTGGTGGGGCGGCCCGGCGGCGAGGCAGCGCTCTTCGCGATCGGAGCGCAGCTCGAGCGCCGGCGACTCTGGCAGCGTCGGCATCCACCCCAGTGGTGAGCGTGGCGGGGCGCTGAGGGTCTTGAAGGGGCTGGGCGCTGAGGTTCTTGAAGCGGCGGGGCGCTGAGGGTCTTGAAGGGGCTGGGCGCTGAGGTTCTCGAAGCGCGGAGAGCTGCTCGGGGCCCCTTCGAGAGCCTCAGGGACCGGGGGGCTTCGAGAACCTCAGGGACCGGCGGCGGTTAGGTTAGGCATGCCATACTTGGCGGGTGCAGAATTCCCCGATCCGCTGGAGCCCGGAGCCCCAGGACAGGCTGCTCATCGCGGGCGACGAGACGGCGATCCCCGCCATCCGCACCCTGCTCGCCACCCTGCCCGTGAAGGCGCGGGGTCAGGTCTTCGTCGAGGTCGCCTCCGAGGCCGACGTCGACGTCATCGCCGGCCCCGGGCGCGTGATGGTCTGCTGGCTCGTGCGCGAGCGCGGCCAGTCGCTGCGACGCTCGACGGATGCCTGGCTCAGCGAGATGTTGCCCGTCGAGTCCGACCGCGATCACCGCGTCTACGCCTGGATCGCCGCCGAGGGTTCCGCGCGCGTGCTCAGCTCGAACTGAGACCGAGCAGGTCGTCGGTGGTGGTCCACAGCGAGGCCGCCAGCACGAGGTCGGCGGCGGCGGGGTTCTCCCGGCCGTCCGGCCGCATCCGCGAGAAGTAGGTGCCGCTCGGCGCACTCAGCTCACCGTTCGCCAGCACGACCAGAGGCGCCGCGCCCTGCTCGTTGCTGAGCCCGAGACGACCGAGGCTGATCCACTGGGCGAAGCGCATCACGGCGACCTCGTCGCCGAACCCGCTCGCCACATAGCCGGGGTGGAACGCGTACGCGGTGATCTCGGGGTGCCTGCGGGCGAGCTCGTGCACCCAGAGATTGGTGGCCAGCTTGCTCGCGGCATACTGCGGCCAGCCGCCGAGCCAGGCCCTGTGCTCGCGGCCGAGATCGTCGAGGTCGAGGTGGCCGGACGTGTTCGCGTTGCTCGAGGTGGCGATCATCGTGCCGCCGCTCTCGGCGAGGCGGGGGAGCAGGAGCGTGGTGAGCAGCACCGGGGCGAGGTAGTTGGTCTGCAGGGTGAGCTCGAACCCGTCCCCGGTCACGCGCCGCCTCTGCACGAGCCCGCCGGCGTTGTTCGCGAGAACGTCGATGGTCGGGTGGCGCTCGATCAGGGTCGCCGCGAGTTCGCGCACCTGGCCGAGGTCGGCGAAGTCGGCGACATACGCCGTGCCGCCGGTCAGTTCCGCGACCTCCGCTGTGCGTTCGGCGTTGCGTCCCACGACCGCGAGCCGGGCCCCCGTCGCCGCGAGGGCGACCGCCGCCGCACGACCGATACCGGAGCTCGCCCCGGTGATGACGACCGTGCGCGTCACGACGCGAGCCCCACCCGTTCCGCGCTGAGCTCCCAGAGCGTGGATGCCGCGGTGCTGTCCTCGGCGATGCGGCGCGTACGGCCACCGGGCTTCAGCCCGTCGAAGTAGGTGCCGCTCGGCACCCCGAGGTCGGAGACCGACGCGAGGTGGATGAGCGGAGCGGCTCCTTCCTCGGGGGTGCGGCCGAGACGCCCGCCGCTCAGCGTGTTGCCGAGGCGCACCAGTGCGGAGTCGGTGCCGAAGGCCGTCGAGACGTAACCGGGGTGGAAGGAGTAGGCGGTCATGGTGGGCTCGCGCCGGGCCAGCTCTTTGATGAACATGATCGTCTCGAGCTTGCTGGTGCCGTACGCACCCCAGCCTCCGGCGTAGACGCGGTGGGACCAGTCCAGGTCGTCGAGGTCGAGCCGGCCCACCAGGTTGGCGGCGCTCGCCGTGGAGATCACGCGGCCCCGGCTCTTGCGCAGCCGATCGAGGAGCAGGTTGGTCAGCAGGAAGGGCGCGAGGTGGTTGTGCTGGAAGGTGCGCTCGTAGCCGTCGCGGGAGATGCCCCGGCGGGAGACGAGCCCGCCGGCGTTGTTGGCCAGCACGTCGATGGAGGAGTAGGTCTTCAGCAGCTCGCGTGCCAGGCGCTGCACGTCGTCGAGGCTGTCGAAGTCGGCGAGGAATGCGGTGGCGCCGACCTCGGCGGCGACGGCCCGCGTGCGCTCCGGGTTCCGGCCGACCACCGCGACCCGTGCGCCGTTCCCGGCGAGGTCGAGGGCTGCGGCGCGGCCGAGGCCGGAGCTGGCGCCCGTGATCACGACGGTCAGGCCGTCGAGGGCACCGCTCACCGGAGCACGCCTGAGTCTGGTCCAGTGCTGATCATGGTGGGCATGTGTCGTTTGTATCACCGATTAGTGTCGAAGGATGGTCGCCGGACTGAGGCTCGCGATGGTGTCGATGCACACCTCGCCCGTCGCGGCGCCCGGTAGCGGTGACGCGGGCGGCATGAACATCGCGATCGTCGAGACGGCGCTGCAGCTGGCTCGCCGCGGCGCGACCGTCGATCTGGTGACGCGGGCCGTCGGCGAGCCGGGCAGCCGCGCGCTGGCCCCCGGGGTGATGCTTCGCGAGCTGCCGGCCGGCGCGCCCGGCCCGATCGCCAAGGAGGGGCTGGCCGCCGTGGTCGACGAGTTCGGTGAGGCGGTCGCGACGCTCACCGGCCGCGCCCGGCCGCGGTACGACCTCATCCACGCCCACTACTGGCTGAGCGGCCTGGCCACGCTTCCGGTGGCCCTGGAGCTGGGGCTGCCGCTCGTGCAGAGCTTCCACACCGTCGCGGCGATGAAGAACGCCGACGCCGACCTGCGACCCGAGCCGGAACGGCGGGTGCTCACCGAGCGCTACCTCGCCGGGCAGGCGAGCGCGATCATCGCCGCCTCCGCTGCGGAGGCCACCGCGCTCATCGACCTCGTGCAGGCCCCGGCCGATCGGGTCTGGGTGATCCCGCCCGGCGTCGACGTGGAGGTGTTCCGTCCGGATGCCGACCCCCGCGGCATCCGCAGCTCACTCGGCATAGCGGCGGATCGCCCGCTGATCAGCGTGGTGGGCAGGGTGCAGCCGCTCAAGGATCAGCTCCTCGCGATCCGCACCCTCGCCGAGCTCCATGCGCTGCGGGGGTGGGCGCCGGTGCTGGTGGTGGCGGGGGAGGCGACGCCCGGCGCTGAAGACTACGCGGCCGCACTGCGCCGGTCAGCCTCCGAACTCGGCGTGGCCGACTCGGTGGTATTCGCGGGACCCCTCGGCCGCGCCGATCTCGCCGGTCTGCTCGCCGAATCCTCGGTCACCCTCGTCACCTCGCGGTCCGAGACGTTCGGCCTCGTCGCCCTGGAATCGGCGGCCAGCGGCACCCCCGTCGTGGCGTACCGAGGCACCGGCCTGCTGGAATCCGCGCCCGACGGCGTCGCCGGAGTGCTGCTCGATACCCGGGACCCGCGTCGGTGGGCCCGAGCGATCTCGGAGCTGCTCGACGACGAGGATCGACTCGCCCGGCTGTCGCGATCGGCCCGCGAGCACGCCGCCGGACTCACCTGGGCGGCCAGCGCGACCGCCCTGCTCGGGGTCTACGGCAGCCTCGTCACCCCGGGTCAGTCGGCGGGGCGTCCGTAGGTCTCGAGCAGTCGCAGCCAGATCTCGTTCATCGTCGGGTAGGCGGGCACGGCGTGCCAGAGGCGGTCGAGCGGCACCTCTCCCACGATCGCGGTGGTCGCCGCGTGGAGGAGCTCCGAGACGTCCTGTCCCACGAAGGTGACCCCGAGGATGACGCCGCGCTTCTCGTCCACGACCATCCGGGCCTGCCCGTCGTAGCCGTCGGCCTGAAGGCTCGCGCCGGCCACCCAGCCGAGGTTGTAGTCCACCACCCGGATGTCGTACCCGGCCTTCTCCGCGGCGGCGGCCGTGAGGCCGACCGAGGCCACCTCGGGGTCGGTGAAGGTCACCTGGGGCACCGACTCGTGGTCGGCCGTCGCGGCGTGCTTGCCCCACCGGTTGTCGTGCACGCGGTGCCCCAGAGCGCGGGCTGCGATCACGTCACCCGCGGCGCGGGCCTGGTACTTGCCCTGGTGGGTGAGCAGTGCGCGGTGGTTCACGTCGCCGCAGGCGTAGAGCCAGTCGACGCCTTTGACGCGCATCGTGTCGTCGACGTCGAGCCACTCGCCGGGGGTCAGCCCCACGGCATCCAGCCCGATGTCCATGGTGCGGGGAACCCGTCCGATCGCCACCAGCAGCTCGTCGGCCTGCACCGACCGGCCGTCATCGAGTACGACGGTGACGCCGTCGTCGTCGCGGCTGACCGAGGAGGCATTGGCCCCTCGGAGCACCGTCGCACCGAGCTTCTCGAGCGAGGCCTGCACCATCTCCCCGGCGAACGGCTCCATGGTGCCGAGCAGCGCCCCGCGAGTGAGCAGCGTCACCTCGGTGCCGAAGGTGGCGTACGCGGTCGCCATCTCGACACCGACCACGCCGCCCCCGAGGATGGCGAGGCGTCGGGGTGCGGCCTGCGCGCTGGTCGCGTCCCGGCTGGTCCACGGCTTCGCGTCGGCGAGACCGGGCACGTCGGGCAGCAGCGGGTCGGATCCCACGCTCACGGCCACGGCGTGCCGCGCCGTGTACACGGTGCCGTCGACGGTCACCTGGCGCTCGCCGCTGATGCGGGCGTGACCGCGCACGAGGTCGATGCCGGCGCCCGACACCCACTCGACCTGGCTGTCGTCGTTCCAGTCGTGCGTGAAGCCGTTCCGGCGGGCGAAGGTGGCGGCGACGTCGATCGGGCCGGTCACCGCCTCGCGGGCGCCCCCGACGGCCTTCGCCGCCCGGAGCGCGATGCCGCTGCGCAGCAGGGCCTTCGACGGCATGCAGGCCCAGTACGAGCACTCGCCGCCGACCAGTTCGCTCTCGATGAGGAGTGCGGTCAGGCCGCCCTGCACCGCCCGGTCCGCGATGTTCTCGCCGACTGCTCCGGCGCCGATGACGATCAGGTCGTACTCGTGAGTGCTCATGCCTTCAGGCTACTTGCGCACCGCGCCCGGGCAAGGGGGTGCGGGCAAACCGTCCGTCAGGCGGCCAGGGCTCCGACGATGCGGAGGATGCTGCCCAGATCGTCGGCTGCGGCATCCGGCGAGGCGGGGGCGAACCCGGCGATCCCCGCGCCCACGAGCGGCAGTCTCGCGCGGGCCGTGCCGATCAGTTCCAGCAGGGTGGCGAGGCCCAGGCCGAATGGCACCGGGTCGCTCACGCCCTCCAGCTCGCCGGGATCGAGCACGTCGACGTCGATGTGCACGTACAGGGAGGTCGCTCCGGTCGCCTCGAGGGCGGAGAGCAGCGCCGCGGGCGTCGCCTCGTCGGGGCCGAGGAGGGTCACGGCCGAGGAGTCGAGATAGGCGAGCTCGCCATCGTCGATCGCCCGCGCGCCGACGACGATCACGTTCGAGCCGAGCACCGGGACGGCCGGCCTGAGCGCCTCGGCGCCCTCCCCGAGCAGCGTGCGGAGCACCATTCCGCCGAACGCGCCGGAGGGCGACGTTTCGGGGGTGTTCAGGTCGGGGTGCGCGTCGAACCAGAGCAGCGCGGTGTCCGGACGGGCGGCCGCGGGCACCGCGGCGAGTTCCACGCCGCAATCGCCGCCCACCACGATGGGAAGGCCGGTGGATGCCGCCAGCTCCAGCGCCAGGGCGTCGCGGGTCGCCGCGATCGCACTCAGCCGCCGGACGGGGGTGCCCTCGTCGCTGCCCGCGCCGAGCGGCACCGCGACCGCGGTGGTCGAGGCCGACGGGAGGTCGCCGCGGATCGCCTCGGCGCCGTCGGCGAGCCGCATCGCCCTCGCGTTCACGGAACCCTGCCACTCGGGGACGACGAAGAATCTGGCTGCCACGTGACCAGTATGCCGTTCGCCGCCCCGCGGTGGAGCGATCAGGGGGTTCGGGGGTCGATCAGACGGTGCGGGGAGCCGCGGCGAGGTTCGCGACGAGCTCATCGCGGGTCTGCCGGCTCACGTACGCCGGGCGGTCGCGCTCGACCCGCCAGCTCTCGGCCAGCGGCCCGATGGTGACCGCGTCGAAGCCGAACTGGTCGTAGAGGGCGGTGACGAACTCCGCGGCATCCGCGTGGTCCGACGCCGTCGCCAGCGCTCGCCGGTTCGGGTCGCCCTGCGGCAGCCCGTCGGTGAGGATGTCGGCGGCCTGGATGTGGTTGAAGCCCTTCGCCACGCGGGAGCCCGGCAGCCGTGACTGCAGCAGCCCGGAGACGGTGTCGATGCCGTCATCGAGCGAGGCGATGTGCCCGTCGCGCTCGAAATAGTAGTTGTTGGTGTCGACGACGATCTTGCCGTCCAGGGGTGCCACGGGAACCTGGTCGATCGCCTTGAAGGGCACGCTCACCACCACGATGTCACCCGCAGCGCCGGCCTCCTCCGCCGTGGCCGCGCGCGCCTTCGGGCCGAGCTCCTCGACCAGGTCCGCGAGGGTCTCCGGCCCCCTCGAGTTGCTGAGAACCACGTCGTAGCCGTTCTCGATGGCCTTGCGCGCCACGTTGCCGCCGATGTTGCCTGATCCGATGAATCCGATTGTCGTCATGACGGGCGCAACGAGGCCGGCGCGGGAATTCTTCCCTAGTTCAGGCGAATCGCAGAAACCGGCCCGGTGATGAGATCGTTCGACACGAAGGCACCCGATGCGTCGGTGCGCGTGAGGTCGATGGCCGCGGAGACGCCGAAGTCGCCCGCGCCCACGCTCGGCAGATCGGGGCGGAATCCGTTCAGGTCGTCCTCGGTGCCGCAGCGCACGGGGGAGAGGTCGGCCCGGTAGGTCATGGATTCGCCGGGGGCGAGGTCGACCACCACGGCGAGCATGATCATCGGGCCGTTCGAGTGCCACAGCACCGTGCCGGCCTGCGAGAGCGTGATGGCCGGGCGTGCGGCCGTGGTGCCGGTCACGCGTTCGGTGCCGGTGTTCGTGAGCGTGACCGTGCCCTCGATCGTCGTGGAGGAGGCGCTCGCCGACGCGGGGAAGTGCGGGGTCAGCACGAGCCCCGACTCGGCCGGTGCCACCTCGGCGAGGCTGCCGCCGCAGAGGTTGATCCTGTCGGCGGGCGCGCGCTTGGAGCCCGGTGCGACGGCGGAGCCGCCCGATTCGGCGTCCCGCTGCGGGCCGACGGAGGAGGATGCCGCTCCGACCACGGTGGTGGCGGGAACGAGCGAGCGGATGCCGGCGACGCTCCCGGCGCCGATCCCGACCACGGCGAGCGTGGTGATGCCGCCCACCGCGACCTGCCGTCCGCGGTGGCGCCGGGCGCTGGCGCGGACGAGCGGCTCGGCGTCGAGCGCCCGCTCGACCGGCGCGCCGTGCAGGGCCTCGCGCAGCTGCTGTTCAGTGTGCATTGTTCGTCTCCGTGTTCTTCGTGTCGTCCAGGGCGATCGCGAGTTTCGCGAGCGCGTCGCTGAGGTATCGCTTCACCGTTCCGGGGCTCAGCCCCAGCCACTCCGCGATGTCGGCGACCTGCAGGTCGTCGTAGTAGCGCAGCACGATGCAGGCGCGCTCGCGCGGGCTGAGCCGGGCGAGTTCGCCCTGCACGTCGATCCGGCTCTCGACCCCGGTGTCGGGGGCGTCGACCGCCTCCGGGCTGACGGCCAGGTGGCGGATGCGACGCCACCGGGTGCGCCGGCGCCCGCCGTCGAGGAAGCTGTTGAGGATGGCGCGTCGCACGTAGGCCTCCGCGCTCGTCACCCCGAAGCCGTTGCGCAGCCGCCCGAACGTGGCGACCAGGGCGTCCTGCACGAGGTCGGCAGCGTCATCCTGGTCGCCGCAGAGCAGCACCGCGTAGCGCTGAAGCGAGTCTCCGCGGTCGCTGACGAGCGACGTCATCACGCCCCGCCACCCGCTGTCGGCCGCACCCATCGATCACCTCACTTGCGTCTCATCTTCTAAGACGCACGGCTCGGCCGAAACGTTGGGGCGGTGTCAGTGCTCCGTGACGTACGCCAGTCGGCGGCGGATGTCCACGAGCTGCTCGGTGAGCTCGCGGGGGAGTCGATCGCCGAAGCCGGCGAAGAAGCCCGCGGTGCCGACGAGCTCCTCCCGCCAGGCATCGGGGTCGAGGTCGAACAGCTCCGCCCAGTCGGCGCGTGACACGGCGGTCCCGTCGAGGTCGAGACCACCGTCCACCGGGCGCCACCCCAGCGGGCTGTCCGCGGCGGGGGCGCGGCCGGCGATGCGGTCGGTGATCCACTCGAGCACGCGGATGTTCTCGGCGAATCCGGGCCAGAGGAATCGGCCGTCGGCACCCTTGCGGAACCAGTTCACCTGGAAGATCTTGGGCGGCGAGGCGAGGGTGCGGCCGAACTCGAGCCAGTGCGCCCAGTGGTCCGCCATGTTGTAGCCGCAGAACGGGCTCATGGCGAAGGGGTCACGCCTCAGTTCGCCCACGGTGCCCTCGGCCGCCGCCGTGCGCTCCGACGAGACCGTGGCGCCGACGAACACGCCGTGCTCCCAGTTCCTGGCCTCCACCACGAGCGGCACGTTGGTGGCCCTCCGGCCCCCGAAGACGATCGCATCGATGACGACGCCCTCCGGGTCGTCCCAGTCGGGCGCGATCGTGGGGCACTGCGCGGCGCTGACGGTGAAGCGGGAGTTCGGGTGCGCCGCGGGGGCGCCGGATGCCGGGCTCCAGTCCGCTCCGCGCCAGTCGATGAGGTGGGCCGGCGCGGCATCCGTCAGTCCCTCCCACCACACGTCCCCGTCGTCGGTCATCGCCACGTTGGTGAAGATCGTGTCGTGGGTGAGGGTCTCGATCGCGCTCGGGTTGGTGGCGATGCCGGTTCCCGGCGCGACGCCGAAGAACCCGGCCTCGGGATTGATCGCGCGCAGCCGGCCATCGGCGCCGGGGGCGAGCCAGGCGATGTCGTCGCCGATCGTCTCGACCTTCCAGCCGGGGATGGTGGGGGTGAGCATCGCCAGGTTGGTCTTGCCGCAGGCGGAGGGGAAGGCGGCCGCGATGTGGAAGGCGCGGCCGCCCGGGTTGGTCACCCTGATGATGAGCATGTGCTCAGCAAGCCAGCCCTCCTCGCGCGCCATGACGCTCGCGATCCTCAGCGCGAACGACTTCTTCGCGAGGAGGGCGTTTCCGCCGTAGGCGGATCCGAACGACCAGATCTCCCGGTCGTTCGGAAAATGGGAGATGTACTTCGTCTCGTTGCAGGGCCAGGGCACGTCCTGCTGGCCCGGGGCGAGGGGCGCCCCGACCGAGTGCACGGCGCGCACCCAGCGCACCCCCGGCCGGATGCGGCGGAGGGCATCGGTTCCCATGCGGGTCATGATGCCGGTCGAGACGACGACGTACGGCGAGTCGGTGATCTGCACGCCGAGGCGGGAGAGCGGGCTGCCGACGGGGCCCATCGAGAACGGGACGACGTACAGGGTGCGTCCGCGCATGCTGCCCTCGAACAGCCCGTCGAGGGTGGAGCGCATCTCGGCGGGGTCGCGCCAGTTGTTGGTGGGGCCGGCATCCGCCTCGTCGTCGGAGCAGATGAAGGTGCGCGCCTCGACCCGCGCGACATCCGAGGGGTCGCTGCGGGCGAGGAAGCTGTTCGGCCGCAGCTCCTGGTTCAGCGCCGTGAGCGTCCCCTGGTCGATCATGAGGGCGGTGAGGCGTTCGCGCTCGCTCTGCGAGCCGTCGCACCAGACCACCGCGTCGGGGCGGGTGAGTGCGGCGAGTTCCGCCACCCACTCGACGACGGAGGCGTCTGCGAACTCCGGGGCGGGGGTCACCATCGGGCGACTGGAGATGATCGTCATCGGGTGTCCTCAGCGTAGGTTCGGGTCGGGCGAGATGGAAAGAGTGCTCGGTAGTTTCAGAATGCGACACCAAAGACCACAAATGTTGCCCTGTGCGGTGGAAAGAACCGGTCTTCTTTCGCTATGGTGAAGAACATGACTGACCTCGCCACACTCGGCCAGCGCATCCGGCATTTCCGCACCGAGGCGAACCTCACCCTCGACCAGCTGGGAGCCACGGTCGGCATCGCCGGCAGTCAGCTCTCCCTCATGGAGAACGGACGCCGCGAGCCGCGTCTCTCGCTCCTGCAGAGCATCGCCTCCACCGTGGGGGTGCAGGTGGCCGATCTGCTCGACGAGAAGCCGCCCACCCGCCGCGCCGCCCTCGAGATCGAGCTCGACCGGATGCAGAAAGGCGCCGTCTACCAGAGCCTCGGGCTGCCCGTCATCCGCCCGGCACGCACGATGGGCGACGAGACGCTCGAGGCCGTCGTCGGTCTGCACCGCGAGCTCGCCCGCCGCGCGCGCGAGTCGATCGCGACACCGGAGGAGGCGCGCCGGGCCAACACCGAGCTGCGTCAGTACATGCGCACCCAGAACAACTTCGTTCCGGAGATCGAGGCGCTCGCCGAGGAGGCGGTGCGCGGCGTGGGCTACACGACGGGCGCACTCACGCACCGGGCCGTGAACCTGATGGCGAAGAAGCTCGGCTTCGAGCTGATCTTCGTGAACGACCTTCCGCACTCCACCCGCTCGGTGACCGACCTGGAGAACGGCCGCATCTACCTGCCACCCGCCTCGATCCCCGGGGGCCACGGTCTGCGCTCGATGGCGCTCCAGGCCATCGCCCACCGGCTGCTGGAGCATCACGAGCCGCAGAGCTACGCCGAGTTCCTGCGCCAGCGCCTGGAGATCAACTACTTCGCCGCCGCGTGCCTCATGCCGTTGCGCCAGTCCGTGGAGTTCCTCACGGCCGCGAAGAACGACCGCAACCTCGCCGTCGAGGACTTCCGCGACGCGTTCGGCGTGACCCACGAGGCCGCCGCGCTGCGGTTCACCAATCTGGCCACTTCACGCCTGGACATGACGGTGCACTTCCTGCGCGTGGGGGAGGACGGTGCCCTCTACAAGGGCTACGAGAACGACGGGCTGCAGCTGCCCACCGACGTGACCGGATCGATCGAGGGCGAGTTCGTCTGCAGGCACTGGGCGGCGCGCACCGCGTTCAGCCGGGCCAACCGCACCAACGAGTTCTACCAGTACACCGACACGCCGACCGGCACCTACTGGTGCTCGACGCAGACCGGCACCACCGGCGACGAGGAGTTCTCGATCAGCTTCGGCGTGCCCTTCGCCGATGCGAAGTGGTTCCGCGGGCGGGACACGACGGCCCGGCAGCAGTCGCGCTGCCCCGACGAGAGCTGCTGCAAGCGGCCGGAGAGCGAGGTGGCGAACCGCTGGGCGCACAAAGCCTGGCCGAGCGCCCGGCTGCACGCCCACATCCTCTCGCCCCTGCCGACCGGGGCGTTCCCCGGCGTCGACGACACGGAGCTCTACGCGTTCCTCGAGCACCACTCGCAGAACGACTGATCGTCACCAGTCCTGCGGCTGGGTGAAGAAGCCCTTCGGGTCGTAGGTCGAGCGGATGCGGGCCAGGCGCTCAGCGTTGCCGGCGAAGTACGAGGCGTTGGGGTCGGTGAGCGAGGCGTCCGCGTAGTTGACGTAGGCGCCCGCTCCCCACGCGGGCACCAGCGCGGCCCGGAATCCGCGCACGTAGGCGTCGAGCGGGGCGGGATCCGCCCCGTCGCGGAACGTGGCCGTGTATTGCACGGAGAAGAGGGCCGAGCGGTGCGGGAATGCCGTGTCCGAGGCGCCCAGGGCGGTGACCTGGCCGCCGAGGGCATCCATCGAGATTCCCGCCTCCGTGACGCCGGGCACCGATTTCGCGGCCGAGACCTTCGCGATGAGGGTCTGGATGGCGGCCCCGCTCAGAGCCGTGTAGGCGATGTGCGAGGTGGCGGAGAACGATTCCCGGCTGAGCCTGCCTCCCGGCGCCGTCGTGCACTGGGCGACCGGGATGCCGGCACAACCCGCGTAGCTCATCATGGCGTCGTGGTAGCTGTGCTGCGAGGCGCCGTTGTGGCTCGGGGGCGCTCCGACCGCCGTCAGGAACGCCGCGAGCTGAGCCGGGAGGGCGGACTGCGCGCCCAGCCAGGTGCCTGACACGAAGACGCCGAAGCCCGAGCCGTAGGCGGGGCCGTTCAGCAGTTTGAGGGTCGACCAGAGCCGAGGGTCGGCGACCGGCGCCCAGGCCTGCCACGCCGTGATGACCGCGGCGGCAGCCGAGGCCGGCCAGCTCAGCGAGAACATCGTCACCGTGGGCGCCGGCTTCGTGTCGAACGTCAGCGAGGTGACCACGCCGAGGTGGCCGCCGCCGCCTCCGCGGCACGCCCAGAACACGTCGGGCTCGACCGTGGCGCTGGCCCGGCGCGTCCGGCCGTCCGCGGTGACGATCTCGACCTCGGTGAGCGAGTCGCAGGTGAGGCCGTAGGCGCGCACGAGCACGCCGACTCCGCCGCCCAGGGTGAGCCCCGTGATCCCCACGGTCGCGCACGAGCCGCCGGCAAGGGCGCGCCCCGCACTGCCGATCGCGTCGTATACCTGGGCGAGCGACGCGCCCGCGCCGATCGTGACGGTGCCGTCGGCGTCCAGGGAGACGGAGTCCATGGGCCGGGTGTCGACCACGAGCGAGGGCTTGACCCCGGTGCCGGCCGCCCCTCCGGCGGAGTAGCCGGGGTAGCTGTGGCCGCCCGAGCGGAGGGCGAGCGGCACGGAGTACCTGCGGGCGAAGGCGACCGCGGCCGCCACGTCCGACGCGCCGGTCGCCCCGAGCACCGCGAGCGGCTCCGCCGAATCCCAGCGCGGGTTCTCGGTGAGCTTCGCAGTCGCATAGGTCGGATCACCGGGGCGCGCGAGGGTGCCGGCGACCGCGGCGGCGAGAGCCGCCCAGTCGGGAGGGCCGGCCTTGGTCGGCGTGGGCGTCGGAACCGGCCTCTCGGGGGCGCACCCCGCGAGCAGCCCCACGGCGCCCAGCGCGCCGAGCCCCAGCACGCTGCGTCGTGTCACCCCCGTCACGGGTGGTCCCGCCGAGCCGCGAGCGCCGTGCGGACTATGCCGATGCGCGAGGTCAGGTTCCATCGCCGCAGGATCTCCGTCACGTGCTTCTCCACCGTCTTGACGCTGATGCGCAGCTCATGGGCGATCTCCTCGTTGGTGCGACCCTGGACGATCCGCTCCACCACCGAGCGCTGCCGTGCCGTGAGCGGCGCGGGCGGGGGAGCGCCGTCGTCCGGCACGAGCTCCGCGAGACGCGCGGCCACGGCGAAGCGCGAGGCCACGCCGAAGGCCGCGAGCACCCGGGAGACGTGGGCGCGCACCGTGTGCTGGGAGAGGTGGAGCCGTGCCGCGATGGCGCGGTTGCTGTGCCCCTCGGTGATGAGCCGGGCCACCTCGCGCTCGCGTGGCGAGAGCCCGGACCATCCTGTGCCCGACTGGGGCCGGGGGCGTCGGGAGCGGGCGGCCCTCGCCTCGCGCAGCACGGCCTCGGCGGATGCCGCCTCCACCGCCCGTCCGTGAGCCGAGGCGTGCTCGACCGCGAGTTCCGCCCACCGAGCCGACTCCTCCGCATGCCCGGCCAGAAGCTCGACGCGACTGAACAGCCGCTCGACCGTCGGGCGCGCCATCGGGTGGGTGAGGAGACTCCGCGCCTGTTCCCGCCACGCCTCGGCCGCATCGAGATCGCCCGCGGCGACCGCCGAGGCGGTGAGCAGCTCGAGACCCAGCGCGCGGTCCACGATCGACAGGCCCTCGAGCCCCGCGTCGCGCCCGGCGAGCAGCACGAACGACACGGCACGGGCGATCTCGCCGGCCGCCAGCAGCCCGTAGGCGACGAGCAGGTAGCTCGCGGTGGAGATGTAGCTACCGGGGAGCGGCAGCTCGCGCTCGAGGCGGTCGGCCATCCCCAGCACGGTCTCGCGCTGCGCCGCCGTGCCGAGCAGGAAGCAGAGCGAGGCGTCGAGGAGCAGAGCGCAGGCCTCGGCGGTCGCATCGGGGCGCGTGAGCTTGCCGATCAGGATGGCCTCGGATGCCATTCCCTGAAAGCCCAGCGCCCGCATCCGCATCACGCGCATCACGGTGAGGTAGGGGTGCGGTCGTCCGTCCCGCTCCAGGAACGCGCCGGGAACCGTGCCGGACAGGCCGAGGAAGCGGGTGGCGAGGTCGAGGCGCGCACAGGCGAGCGATGCCTCGGCCATGAGGTACAGCACGAATGCCCGGTAGTCGGGGTCCAGTCCGTCGAGCGCGCCGGGGTCGCCTAGCGCCTCCGTCAGCGATACGGGCTCGGTGAGCGCCGACTCGTCGGTCGGCCACGCCGCCGCCGCGAGACCTGCGGCGGCCCGGGCGAGCGCGAGGGCTCCGGGGTCTCCCGCCGACCGCTCGAGGGCGACGGCGGCGACCGACGCGGCGGACTCGAACTCCTGCGCGTGGAACAGCGCGAAGGCCTGCAGTCCCAGGAGCGTCGCGTCGCCGGTGATTTCGTAGGTGCTCTCGCAGCCCCACGCCGCCGCCTGCGCACGCTGATCGACCACCAGCGTCAGCACGCTCTCGAGGTCGGTAGGGTTCCCCACGATCGCGATGTTACCGGCCCGGCGGCATCCTGACAGGGGGAAAACAGAGGTGGGCTCGGCGAAGTAACCACAATCCGCCGAGCCCGGGCCGCCTCACTCGGATCAGGAAGAAGGAACAGCCACCCAGCACTTTATCGTGCGCGCGCTCGATCTCCATAGGTTTGCATCAACCCAGTTCGGAGGACAGACAGAAAGGTGTTCCCACTGGCACAGAGCGGGTCTACTCTGATTCTTGAGCGCCAATCATCCCGGTTGAACGGCTCGGCTCGTGTAACCATCGCGCCGGCCGCAGGTGCTCCCCGAGGGAGGGCCGGGGGTCTTCGGGTGACACCCGGCCCTCCCGAAGACGGGTCGCGCTCACCCCTCGATGAACGACCATACGGTCTCGAGCAGCAGTTCCGGTGTCTCGACCTGGGGAACGTGGCCGGTTCGCTCGAGCAGGGCGAAGCGAGCGCCGGCGATGGCCGAGGCGAACGCGCGACCCACGTCCGGGTCGACGATCCTGTCGGCCTCTCCCCACACCACGAGGGTGGGTGCGCTCACCGCCGCAAGGCGCGCGCTCAGGCCGGGATCGGTCATCCGCGTGCCGCCGTAGGTGGCCAGGGCCGCCCGGTTGCCGGGCAGTGCCGCGAGCGCCTCGGGCGGCAGGGTGGCCGGATCGATGCGGAAGCGGTCGGGCTCGTAATAGCTGTAGTCGGCGACCTCGGGGAGGGTGAGCGAGAAGAAGTCGACGGGAGGGTGGCCGGGCACGTCGAGGCCGACGGCGTCCACCAGCACGTAGCGGCTCACCCGCGCCGGCGCGAGCACGGCCAGTTCGGCGGCGATCCACCCACCCAGGGAGTTGCCGACGACGGTCACGTCGTGGAGGTCGAGGGCGTCGAGCAGGTCGGAGTAGAGGCGGGCGAGGCCTGCGACGCTGTCGAGCGCGTCCGGTCGGGGTGTGCCGCCAAAGCCCGGATGCACCGGCGTGACGACGCGGAGCGGATGCGCCTGCGCCGCGGCCTCGGCGAAGGGGATCACGGAGGCGGGGCCGGCGCCGCCATGGAGGAGCAGCACCGCACGGCCGGCACCGCGTTCGCTGTAGGTGAGGTCGGTTCCGTCGGGGAGGGTGAGGATCGTGTTCATGCCGACGACGCTATACCAACATGTTGATATAAACAACCTGATATGCTGCAACCATGTCTCTCCAGTCGCTCGGGCTCGCCGTCAAACGCCTCCAGGTCAAGCACCACCGCGCCGTGAACGCCGCGCTGGCCCCGCTCGGGATCACGATCGTGCAGTGGGATGCGTTGCGGCACCTCGAAGAGAACCCCGGGGCATCCCTTCATGATCTGGCTCAGCTCACCTTCCAGACCGACCAGGCCTTCGGCACGCTCGCCGCTCGCATGGAGTCACGCGGGCTGATCGAGCGCACGGAGGCCCCCGGGCGCGCGGTGCGGATGAGGCTGACGAGCACGGGGCAGGAGCTCCATGCTCGCGGGGCCGAGATCGTCGACAGCGTGCTCGCCCGGTCGTTCGCCCCGCTCGGTGCGGCCGACCGGGCCGAGCTGGAACGCCTGCTCGCCGCCCTGCTGTGAGAGATCTCAGCGAAAGTGGTCGAGACTTTTCGGTCACGCGGCGCGAAAGCGAGTACACAAGAGAGTGACAACGTCACGGAGGCGAGTGCGTCATGGATCCAGAGAACATCGAATCGGTCACCCCGATCGCCGGTTCCCCCGAGCTGCGCGCGCTCGTCGGAGACCAGGTGGGGGTCGGCGCGGCCCCCGAGACTGCCGCGAGGCGTCCCGACATCTCTTTCGCCGAGGCGGCGGACGAAGCCGAATTCGGCTGATCCCGCGCGCTCTAACGCACGCGCGGCGGGAACCAGAACTCGGTGAGCCACTCCAGCAACTGCTGCGCTGAGTTCTCGGCGTGGCGCAGACGGGCCTCGCCCGTCCTGCCGTCGAAGAAATCGTCCCACCCCGGTACGTCCTTCATCGATTCGGCCGACGTGGGGCGGAAGCCCATCGTCCACTCGGGGAAGCGGCGCTCGGCGATTCGTTCCTCCCCGACCTGATGCACGCTGCGGTGCCGGGGGTCGGCGCTGATCACGGCGAAGCGCTCGCGGACGTTCGCGTCCGGACCCTCGAGGATCTGGATGAACCTGCCCTCCGAGTAGAGCAGGGCACCGGTCAGCTCGTGGCGGGCGTTGTTGCGGCGCGCCTGCTCGAGAATGCCCACGATCTCCTGCTCGGACATGGGCTCCGCCGCCGCGCTGACGTATGCGATCGAGATCACGGGCTCCTGCTTTCGACTACTGCTCACCGACTGTGTTGCGCGACACAGTACGCCGGGGTGCAGCAGGACGCGTGCACGTCGATCGCTCGGGCGGCTTCGAAGATGGTCGTCCACCGCGGGAGCAAGTCATCGTCGCCGATATCTACCGCGTGTGTCTGGCCAGCCACGCCTGCCTCATGTCTTCAAGCGCAGCGAGCCCAGCCGATCGCTCCCGCGTGCTCACGCTTCGAGCGAGATCCGCTGCGATGACCGCCTCCGACGCGTGCCGGCCTTCCAGCTGCGATTCGGGTGCCTCGTAGATCGTCACGTCGCCCTCGGCATCCAGCGTGAGCAGATGACGTCGCACGAACTCGTCGAGCTGGCCTTCGCCGACATAGCCTTCGACTCTGCGATTCTCAGACGTCAACGTGCGGTCGATGAGCTCGGCGGCGCTGGTTCCCGTCAAGACCAGATCCGCGGTGGTTCTCGCGAGTGAGTCTGCCGCGTATCGGCGGGCGGTGAGGCGAGTCGCGACTTTGCGGGTGATCTGGTCCGCCGAGGTTGTTCGGATGCGTCGCTTCACCCGGTCATAGGTGCTCTGCGATAGACCCTCGGCTTTGCGACCCGACAATTCGTCGAGGAGCGCCCAGGACGACGACGCTGACCATTCACGTCCGGCGCCGGTCTGGAGAGCTCGGCGCTCGCCGATCGAGCGACGCGACACTAGCCAGGTTCCGTCTTGAAGTTGCTCCCCGTCGAGCCTTCCCGAGCGCAGCAGTTCGGTGACCTGACGTTGCGAAATGCCGAGCTCGCGAGCGGCATCCTTGGTCATCAAATCCTGCATGTCATATAACCTCCCGAGTCAGAGCGATTATGACATACCAATCATAGGATTGGCCAGAAACGCACATCGCGTAGTTGTTCGATTGGGTATTCGGCCCTCACGAGGGACTGCCCGAGGAGTTTCGGTTGGTGGTTCGGCGTTATCCAAACGGCGCGCGCCTTAGGCAGGAGAAAGCACCGAGTGCTGCCAATCCAGCCTCGCCGAGGTCGACCCAGCCGACCAGCCCGGTCATGTGGTGCCCCCAGGCAGATTCGAACTGCCGCCCCTGCCTCCGGAGGGCGAACCTGAGCCCAGCGCGGGCAGCGAGCAAGTTCAAATATCCAGTTATTTCAGTGGTCTGGGCCGCTTTTTGATCATGCCGTACAAGTTCGATCTGACAGAAATGTGGTCAAAATGTGGTCAAAAACACGCTTGTTCAAGGCCGCGCATTCACGGGCGCACGGTGTCCGACAGTGGCCGCAACTCAGCAGCCACTAACCTCAAGTTACCCACTAGAAAGTTCGAGGAAGACTGAGGAAGGTCATGACTGGTCTGACGTCACTGCGCCTGAGGAACTTTAAGAGTTGGCGTGACACTGGAAGCATTCGGCTGGCGCCGATCACAGCCCTTTTCGGTACCAACTCCTCAGGCAAAACCAGTCTTTTGCAGAGCCTCCTGCTTCTGCGTCAAACATCGGAATCGCCAGATCGCAGCCGGGTGTTCGACTTGGGCGGCGGAGCGAGCGCTCTCGTCGACCTCGGAACCGTTAGCGACCTTGTATTTGGTCATGACCTCGAAAACGCGATGGGTCTTTCATTGTCCTGGCATGAGGAAGAGCCTTTTGTCATTCAGGACCCGCTGGCTCAGGCGCGCAAGGTGAAGTCGATCATTTCCGAAAGTAGGGATCTCGGGATCGAAACCGAGGTCGTTTCTTCCAAAGCCGGTCTTGACGTCCTGAACACGGAATACCGAGTCGGGTCGACGACGTTCTCACTCACTCGCCAAGATGCGAAACGTGTCGAATACGAACTTAAATCGAATGAGTTTGAATTTGTTCGCAACCCGGGACGAGCGTGGAACCTTCCTCGCCCCGCACGGTTCTATGGCTTTCCTGACCAAGTGCGTCTGTATTTCCAGAACGCATCGTTCCTCAGCGATCTAGAGCTCAAATTCGAACAACAGCTTTCGCGGATTCGCTATCTTGGTCCGCTGCGAGATGATCCACGCCGTCAGTACATATATTCCGGAAGCACGCCCAGCGATGTCGGTCCACGAGGCCAGTACGCTATCGACGCGCTGATCGCCTCCGACGTTGCTGAGCGACGAGTAACCCGAGGCCGAGATTCGCGCGGTCACAAGCTGCCGGCCATGCCCGTTCAAGTGTTGGTCGCTAACTGGCTTAAAGAGCTTGAGCTCATTCATAGCTTTCAGGTGAAGCCGATTGGCGACCGAGGCACGGTCTATCTCGTGGAAGTCAAACGCGGTCCTGAATCTCCTGCGGTGCTTCTAACCGATGTCGGGTTCGGCGTTAGTCAGGTCCTTCCGGTTCTCGTTGCTCTCGCTTACGCGAACGAAGGTGACACGGTTCTTTTGGAGCAACCCGAAATCCACTTGCACCCGGCCGTTCAATCGGGCTTGGCCGACATCATGATTGAGGCTGCACTCGCGCGCAATGTTCAAATCATCGTCGAAAGTCACAGTGAACATTTGCTTGCCCGTCTTCAACGAAGGATGGCTGAGTACAACGTCCTGCACGGTCTGGAATTGACCCCCCAAGACGTGGCTGTCTATTTCATTGACTATCACGATGGTCAGAGCGAGATTCGGCACTTAGAGATGGATCTGTTCGGCAACATAGGCAATTGGCCGAAGGACTTTTTCGGTGACCGGGGATCGGAGATTCTCGCGTCCCTCGAAGCGCAGGCGAAACGCTCGAAAGGATGAGATACGTCGTGGACGCCAACGTGGCAGTAGTCGCGAGTGGCAGGGATACGCACGCGACTTTTGATGACCAACTCAGGACGGCGCGATTTCTGCGTGATGTCATGAACACGGGTGTCGTACTCGAGGACACAGAAGACCTCGTCCTGGACGAGTATCGGCGTCACCTGAACTTTTCAGGTCAACCGAGCATCGGTGACGAGTTCTTCGTTTGGTTTGTCCGTGAGCGCTGGGGTGGGGCGATGGTAGAGAGGGTGCCGAGTCCTGGCGGCGGTTCGATCCTTTCGTTGCTCCCTTCTTCTCTTGCAGGATTCGATTCAGACGACCACAAATGGATCTGCATCTACCTCCAAGGAGCCGCTGACCACATTGTCAATGCCGTAGATAGCGATTGGGCTCACGCGGAGGCCACGCTCGTGGCCGAAGGAATTCATGTACTCGAGCTGCTGAAATAACGCTCTAGGACTTCATTCGAGTGGATGGACTGAGTCAAGGTCCATTTCGATTGCGTTCGGTCACCAGCGCTCGATTGGGTTGTGGTCAAAATGTGGTCAGCGCAACAATCACTAAGCCTTGGAGCAAGTCCGAAGGCGGGCCTGACCAGCATTTTTATGGTGTGCCCCCACCCAGATTCGAACTGGGGCCCCTGCCTCCGGAGGGCAGTGCTCTATCCCCTGAGCTATGGGGGCCAGGGTCGGGAACAAGGCTACCAGTCGCGACGCACCGGCGGATCACGCGACTCCTCCGCACGACACGCGCGCGAAACAGCGTCGTGACAGGATCAGCGCATGCTGCGCAACGTTTCCGCCCACCTCGAGCTCGCCATCTCGGGCACCACCAACATGGTCTTCAGCCTCGCCGCGGCCCAGGGCAACCACCTGGCATCCGAGCGCCTGGACATCGTGCTCGACGGGCGCGCGGTCGAGCCGCGCGAACTCGTGGATCGGCACGGCTCCCGACTGCACCAGCTGGTGGCGGACGCCGGACGCATGACCGTCGACTACCAGGCCGAGATCACCGGTGTGGCCGAGCCGGCCGAGGCCGACGATCTCGATCTCGTCGTGTATCTCCGGCCGAGCCGCTACTGCGAGTCCGACACGCTGACGCCGACCGCTCGATCCGAGTTCTCCGGGCTCAGCGGCGTCGAGCTCCTCGGCGCGGTGAGCTCGTGGGTGCACGACCGGCTCTACTACGTGCCCGGGTCGAGCCGGGTTACGGATGGCGCGGTCGGCACGCTCCTCGCACGCCAGGGCGTCTGCCGCGACTACGCCCATCTCGTGATCGCCCTTCTCCGCGGCATCGACGTGCCCGCCCGCATGGCTGCCGTGTACGCGCCCGGGCTCAGCCCGATGGACTTCCACGCGGTGGCCGAGGCCTATGTCGACGGCACCTGGCACGTCGTCGACGCGACCCGGCTCGCACCCCGCCAGAGCCTCGTGCGCATCTCCACGGGAAGGGACGCGGCCGACATCGCGTTCCTCACGAACCACTGGGCGGACCTCACGCTGCTCGACCTGCGGGTGCTCGCGATCGTGGACGACCTGCCGCTGGACGA
The DNA here is from genome assembly GCA_966212465.1 of uncultured Lacisediminihabitans sp. Classification (GTDB taxonomy): domain Bacteria; phylum Actinomycetota; class Actinomycetes; order Actinomycetales; family Microbacteriaceae; genus Lacisediminihabitans. The sequence continues at coordinate 232,290 of CBIHRK010000002.1, read as the reverse complement.
CGGGTCGTCGCTGGTCGAGCTGCGCTAGCCGACGGCGGACAGGGCGGACCGCATCAGCGTCGACGCGTCGTCGGCGGAGCCGAAGTAGCTCGACTCGGCGACGAACCAGTAGCCGCCTCGGAAGACATCGAAGCGATCGCCCGAGAAGTACGCCGCATCCCCGTACCCCGCCACCGGGGTGCCGGCGGAGGCTTTCGCCTTGACGGCCGCCAGGTCCTGCGAGCCCGGCCGTGCGACGGCGATCACCACGGTGGCGCCGCTCGTGCCGTTGACCCAGGCGCAGGCCGTGCCGCGGTCGGCGGCCGCCGTGTATGCCGGCGTGCCGGAGGCGGGGGAGAAGTTGGCCTGGAGGGTGAAGTTGGGGTTGAAGTCGTACATCGTCTGGAGCGAGACGAGGGTGTTGCAGGCGACCGCGACCGGCACAGCAGGGGTGCCCGCCGTGGGTGTGGGCGACGGCGTCACGGTGGCCGTGGGGGAGTCGGTCGGCGCGGACGGCTGAGAGGCGGAATGCGTCGGCTTGGTGTCCTGCGCCGGCACGCAGCCGGTGAGCAGCAGGGCGAGTGCGGCGATGCTCGCGGCCGCAGCGACACCGAGAGGGCGGACTCTGAAACGTGACGACATCCGTCCATCATCGCCGACGTTCGGTGCGGCGGGCGCCTGGGCGCGCCCGCCGCCCCCGGTAGAATCGGTTCTCGTGACTCCCGCCGAACTCTCCGCCCAGCTGCTCATCGTCGTCGAGGGCCTGCTGGAGCGACGCGGTGAGAACACGCTCACGGCCGGGGTCGACGAGGTCACCCTGGAGCGTCCGAAGAACCGCGAGCACGGCGATTGGGCGTCCAACATCGCCATGAAACTGGCGAAGCCCCTGGGTGCCAACCCGCGGGAGCTCGCGGGCGAGATCGCGGAGCAGGTGCGCGGGCTCGCGGGCGTGGCATCCGTGGATGTCGCGGGCCCGGGCTTCATCAACATCACCCTCGATGCGGCCGCCGCCGGTGAGCTCGCCCGCAGCATCGTCGACCAGGGCGAGGCCTTCGGAACCGGCGACCTCTATCACGGCGTCACGATCAACCTCGAGTTCGTCTCCGCGAACCCCACCGGTCCGATCCACCTCGGCGGGGTGCGCTGGGCGGCCGTCGGCGACAGTCTCGCCCGCATCTTCACCGCCGAGGGCGGCGAGGTCACCCGCGAGTACTACTTCAACGACCACGGCGGCCAGATCGACCGCTTCGCCCGCACCCTGCTCGCCCGCTATCTCGGCGAGCCGACGCCGGAGGACGGCTACGGCGGCGACTACATCGAAGACATCGTCGCGCGCGTGGTCGAGCGCGCCCCCGAGGGTCTCGGGTCGATCGGCCGCGAGGACCAGCAGGAGATCTTCCGCGCCATCGGCGTCGACCTCATGTTCGGCGACATCAAGAAGAGCCTCCACGACTTCGGCGTCGACTTCGACGTCTTCTTCCACGAGAACAGCGTGCACGAGAACGGCGACGTCGACCGCGCCATCCAGCGGCTTCGGGATGCCGGGCACATCTACGAGGCCGACAACGCCACCTGGTTCCGCTCGACCGACTTCGGCGACGACAAGGACAGGGTCGTCATCAAGAGCGACGGGGAGCCGGGGTACATTTCGGGCGACCTCGCCTACTACCTCAACAAGCGGGAGCGCGGCTTCGAGCGCAACCTGATCCTCCTCGGCGCCGACCACCACGGCTACGTGCGGCGGCTGATGGCGATGGTCGCCGCCTTCGGCGACATCCCCGGCGTGAACCTGGAGATCCTCATCGGACAGCTGGTGAACCTCCTTCGCGACGGCCAGCCCTTCCGCATGAGCAAGCGCGCGGGCACCGTGGTGGTGCTCGAAGACCTGGTCGAGGCCGTGGGGGTGGATGCCGCCCGCTACGCCCTCGTGCGCTCCGCCATCGACTCGCAGCTCGACATCGATCTCGACCTGCTCACCAAGCGCACGAACGACAATCCCGTGTTCTACGTGCAATACGCGCACGCGCGCACCCACTCGGTGGCGAGGAACGCGGCGGCCGCAGGCGTCGCCCGCAGCGCCTTCGACGCGTCGCTGCTCACCCACCCCACCGAGAGCGCACTGCTGGGCGTTCTCGCGGAGCTGCCCCGCGTGGTCCGTCAGGCGGCGGAACTGCGCGAACCGCACCGCATCGCGCGTTACGCGGAGGAGGTGGCGGGCGCCTACCACCGCTGGTACGACAACTGCCGCGTCACCCCGCTCGGCGACGAACCCATCGGCGACCTTCATCGCACCCGGCTCTGGCTGAACGACGCGACCGGACAGGTGCTCCGCAACGCCCTCGCACTCCTCGGGGTGGGCGCCCCGGAGCGCATGTGACGGGCGGCAGCACCGAATCCGTGTCACCCCGCCGTCGCCGGCCGCTCATCGTCGGCGCGATCGTCGTCGTGCTCCTCGTCGTTGCCGCGATCGTGGCCGACAACGTGGCCCGCGGCTACATCGCCCAGCTCGCGGTGAGCAAGTTCAGGTCGTCGCTCTCCGTGCCGCGTTCCACGAAGGTCACGGCCACCGTGGGCGGCCCCTCCGCCCTGCTCCAGCTCGCAGCGGGCACCCTCGACCGGGTCGAGATCACCGCGAAGGGGCTCAAGGTCGGGGGTCTCACCGGCGACGCGCGCCTCACGGAGGAGGGCATCCCGCTCGACGAGACCCGTCCGACGCGTTTGGCCACGCTGCGCTTCAGCACCGACGAGGCGGGCCTGCGCACACTCCTGGCGAGCTTTCCCGACCTTCCGGTCGACGAGGTGTCGCTCTCCGGGAGTTCGGTCGAGTTCGGCACGACCGTGAAGGCGTTCGGACTCAGCATCCCCGTCTCGGTGGCGACGACGCCGGCGGCCGTGAACGGTCAGCTCACCCTGCAGCCGACCGCGTTCACCGTGAACGGGGCGAAGTTCACCCCGGAGAAGCTCACCACCACGTTCGGCGCCCTCGCCGACGGGGTCACCAAGACCCAGGTCGTCTGCGTGGCCCGGCTGCTGCCGAGCGCGTTCCGCCTTCAGGCCCTGCACGTCGAGGGCTCCCGCATCTCGCTCGAGGTCTCGGCGGCGAACGTCGTGCTCGACGCGAAGCTGTTCGCCACCGAGGGCAGCTGTCCGGCGACGTAATAGGATTCACCGAGGCGTGCGCCGCCTGCAACACCCGCCCCGCCTCCCGCTTCTCACCACGCTCCGAGGTCTTCCGTGACATCCAATCCGCTCGCCCCGTCGTGGCTCGAGCACCCCGCCGACGCCAACGCGCTCGACCCGGCGGTGTGGCCCGCGCACGCCGGCCGCGCCGAGTCGGGGCGGATCGCCGTGGCGGGCGTCGACGCCCGCGCGCTGGCCACCGAGTTCGGCACGCCCCTGTTCGTGGTGGACGAGCAGGATGTCCGCGACCGCGCCGCCCTCGCGCGCGACTCCTTCGACCGCGAGTTCGCCCGCATCGGGAGCGCCGCGAAGGTCTACTACGCGGGCAAGGCGTTCCTCTCCACCGAGGTCGCCCGCTGGGTGACGGAGGCGGGCCTCTACATCGACGTCTGCAGCGGCGGCGAGCTCGCCGTGGCGCGTGCCGCCGGGGTGGATGCCGCCCGGCTGGGTTTCCACGGCAACAACAAGTCCCTCGCCGAGATCGACCGCGCCGTGGGCGTCGGGGTGGGCGTCATCGTGATCGACAGCGTGATCGAGATCGAGCGGGTCGCGGCCGCCGCCGAGCGTCACGGCCGGGTTCAGCCGGTGCGGCTGCGGCTCAACAGTGGGGTCCACGCGCACACCCACGAATACCTGGCGACGGCGCGCGAAGACCAGAAGTTCGGCATCGCGCTCAGCGATGCTCCAGGGGCCGTCGCACGCATCCGGGCGCTGCCGAGCCTCGAGTTCCTCGGCCTCCACTCCCACATCGGTTCGCAGATCTTCGAGTCGGAGGGCTTCGTCGAGTCGGCGCGCCGGCTTCTCACCCTCCAGGCCGCGCTGCTGGAGAGCGGCCCGGTGCCCGAGCTCAATCTGGGCGGTGGTTTCGGCATCGCCTACACGAGCGCCGATCACGCCCTCGGGGTGCCGGAGATGGCGGCGCGGATGGCGCACATCGTCGCCTTCGAGTGCGAGCGCCTCGGCATCCCCGTTCCCGTCGTCGCGGTGGAGCCCGGGCGGGCGATCGTCGGGCCGTCGACCGTGACCCTCTACGAGGTGGGGACGATCAAGGACGTGCTCGTCGACGGGGCCGACGTGCGGAGGTACGTGAGCGTCGACGGGGGCATGAGCGACAACATCCGCTCGGCCCTCTACGCCGCGGACTACTCCGCGCGTATCGCCGACCGGGTCTCCGGGGCCGACCCGGTGCTCGTGCGAGTCGCGGGCAAGCACTGCGAGAGCGGCGACATCGTGGTCCGGGACGAGTACCTGCCCGGGGACGTGGCACCCGGCGACCTGCTCGCCGTTCCCGCGACCGGCGCCTACTGCTGGTCGCTCTCGAGCAACTACAACTATCTGGGCCGACCGCCCGTCGTCGCCGTGCGCGACGGGCGCGCCCGGGTGATCGTGCGCGGCGAGACCGAGGCGGACCTGCTCTCGCGTGACGCCGGCGTCGATCGAGAATCCCGACCGTCGGTCTGAACAGGAGAAACAGTGATCGAATACAGGAACCTCAGGGTGGCACTGCTCGGAGCGGGCTCGGTCGGCTCGCAGGTGGCGTCGCTCCTGCTCGAGCACGGCGAGGAGCTCGCGGGCAGGGCGGGCGCGGGCCTCGAGCTGGTCGGAATCGCCGTGCGCGACCCGGATGCGCCGCGCGACACCGAGCTGCCGAGGGAACTGTTCACCACGGACGCCGAGTCGCTCATCCTCGGGGCCGACATCGTGATCGAGCTCATGGGCGGACTCGAACCGGCTCGCACGCTCATCCTGCAGGCGCTCAACTCGGGCGCCGACGTGATCACCGGCAACAAGGCGCTGCTCGCCACGCACGGTCCCGAACTGTTCGAGGCCGCGGAGCAGGTCGGGGCCCAGCTCTACTACGAGGCGGCCGTCGCGGGGGCGATCCCGATCATCCGCCCGCTGCGCGACAGTCTCGCCGGCGACCGCATCCACCGCATCATGGGCATCGTCAACGGCACGACCAACTTCATCCTCGATCGCATGGATGTCGCGGGCGAGAGCTTCGAGCAGGCCCTGGCCACCGCCACCGAGCTGGGCTACGCCGAGAAGCCGGACCCCTCGGCCGACACCGAGGGCTTCGATGCGGCGCAGAAGACGGCCATCCTTGCGAGCCTCGCCTTCCACACGACGGTGCCGCTCGAGGCGGTGTACCGCGAGGGCATCACCCGGATCAGCCTGGATCAGGTGGTGGCGGCGAAGCGCGCGGGATACGTGGTGAAGCTCCTCGCCATCTGCGAGCGACTGACCGACGCCCAGGGCGTGGAGGGCGTGTCTGCACGGGTCTACCCGGCGCTCGTGCCGCGCGAGCACCCGCTGGCGGCCGTGCACGGCGCGAAGAACGCCGTGTTCATCGAAGCCGAGGCCGCGGGCGATCTGATGTTCTACGGCGCCGGTGCCGGGGGAGTGGAGACGGCGTCCGCCGTGCTCGGCGACCTCGTATCGGCCGCGCGGCGACACGTCGTCGGCGGCCCCGGGGTGGCCGAGTCCACCCACGCGAACCTGCCCATCCTGCCCATCTCCAGCGTGACGACCCGCTATCAGATCACCCTCAGCGTGGCCGACCAGCCCGGGGTGCTCGCGGCGATCGCGACGCTGTTCAGCGAGCACGGCGTCTCGGTGGAGACGGTGGTGCAGTCGACACTGCCGCCGTCGGCCGGGGACGGGCAGCCGCCCACCGCTACCCTGGTGATTGGCACGCACGAGGCATCCGAATCCGACCTCGCTGCGACGGTCGCGGCGCTCGGCACCACCGAGGTCGTCAGCCAGGTCACATCCGTCCTCCGAGTAGAAGGTTCCTAATGGCCCACCAGTGGCGCGGTGTACTCCGCGAGTACGCAGACCGTCTCGACATCTCGGATGCGACTCCGATCGTCACCCTCGGCGAGGGCGGTACGCCGCTCATCCCCGCCCCCGCCCTCTCCGCGCGCACGGGTGCCGAGGTCTGGGTGAAGTTCGAGGGGATGAACCCCACGGGCTCGTTCAAGGACCGCGGCATGACGATGGCCGTCTCGAAGGCGGTGGAGCACGGCGCGAAGGCCGTGATCTGCGCGTCGACGGGCAACACCTCCGCCTCGGCCGCGGCCTACGCCACGCACGCCGGCATCAAGGCCGCCGTGCTGGTGCCCGAGGGCAAGATCGCCCTCGGCAAGCTCGCCCAGGCCATCGCTCACGACGCGGAGCTGCTGCAGATCCAGGGCAACTTCGACGACTGCCTCGACATCGCGCGCGACCTCGCGGTGAACTACCCCGTGCACCTCGTGAACTCGGTGAACAACGATCGGATCGAGGGCCAGAAGACGGGTGCGTTCGAGGTCGTGGACGCGCTCGGCGAGGCGCCCGACTTCCACCTGCTCCCCGTCGGCAACGCCGGCAACTACACCGCCTACCACCGCGGGTACACCGAGTACCTGGCGGACGGCCTCTCCACGAAGCAGCCGCGGATGTTCGGCTTCCAGGCGGCGGGCAGCGCGCCACTGGTGCTCGGCCACGTCGTCAAGAACCCGGACACGATCGCCAGCGCGATCCGGATCGGGAACCCGGCCTCGTGGGAGCTCGCCCTCGCCGCGCGCGAGGCGAGCGACGGCTACTTCGGGGCGATCAGCGACGCGCTCATCCTCGAGGCCCACCACATCCTCTCCGCCGAGGTCGGGATCTTCGTGGAGCCCGCCTCCGCGATCAGCGTCGCCGGCCTGCTCGAGCGCTCCGAGGCCGGGGTCATCCCGCGCGGCGCCACGGTCGTGCTCACGGTCACCGGCCACGGACTGAAGGACCCGCAGTGGGCCCTGCGCCGCGCGGATGGCACGGATGTCGCCCCCACGGTCGTGGCGAACGACACCGCCGAGGTCGCCAGCGTGCTCGGACTCGTCAAAGTCGCCGGATGAGCGTGAGGGTCCCCCTCGGCCGGACCGTCACGGTCCGCGTTCCGGCGACGACGGCGAACCTCGGTCCGGGGTTCGACACGCTCGGGCTCGCCCTGTCGCTGTACGACGAGCTCCAGGTGACGGCGCGGGAGCAGCCCGGCGCGACGGTCGAGGTCATCGGCGTCGGCGCGGGCGAGGTGCCCACGGACGACACCAACCTGGTGGTGCGCGCGATCGCGTTCACTTTCGATCGCTACGGCCAGACGCTTCCCGGACTCGACCTCGTCGCGCGCAACTCGATCCCGCACGGGCGGGGGCTCGGTTCATCCGGCGCCGCGATCGTCTCGGGCATCATGGCGGCGAAGGGGCTCCTCGAGGGCATCGTCGACATCGACTCGAACGCGCTGCTCTCGCTGGCGACGGAGCTGGAGGGCCACCCCGACAACGTCGCCCCCGCGCTGTTCGGCGGTCTCACGATCGCCTGGACCACGGATGCCGGGCCGCAGCACAAGAAGCTGATCGTGCACCGCGGCGTCTCGCCCCTCATCGCGGTGCCGGAGAGCACGATGTCGACGGAGCTCGCGCGCAGTTTGCGCCCGGCATCCGTGCCGCACGAGGACGCCATCTTCAATGTCTCGCGCAGCGCGCTGCTCATCGCCGCGCTCATCCAGAGCCCTGAGCTTCTGCTCGCGGCCACGGAGGACAAGCTGCACCAGAGCTACCGCGCCGCAGCGATGCCGGAGACCGAGTCGCTCATCCGCGAGCTGCGCTCCCACGGCCTGCCGGCGGTGGTCTCCGGGGCGGGGCCGTCGATCCTCGTGCTGTGCAGCGATCCGGCCCAGCGGCTGGAGGCGGCGGCCGTCGTCGCGGCCCATCGCGGCGCGCCCTGGCAGTCGCTGCTACTGGCCGTCGACTTCAAAGGTGCTACAGTGACAGAGCATCCGGTAGACAACTCGGCTGGGCCACCCGCCTGACCGAAGCCCCGGAGTGCACCATCACCCAGCATTCGCTCGAAACTTTTCCTCACTGTGTGAGCCGAAGCTTTCCCTCATCACAGACCCGCTGAAAAGCGTCGAGCACAACCTCTCCCGCACAGACGTCACACGCCGTGACGGCGCGTCTCTTGCGAGGGGAAAGGAACCTTCTCAGTGACTGACCTCACAGTCCGCACCTCCGGGTCGGGCTCGAGTGCCGACCTCGCCAAGCTCCGCCTTCCTGAACTCCAGGCGATCGCGGCCCAGCTCGGCATCAGCGGCATCTCTCAACTTCGTAAAGGAGCACTCGTGGACGCAATCTCCGAGATCCAGGACAACAACGGCGACAGCGGTGTCGACACCGCCGTGGACGCCCCGGCGCCCGAGAGCGTCGATGCGGTGAGCGAGGCCGTCGTGGCCGCGCCCAAGGCGAAGCGCGCCTCACGTCGCGCATCGACCTCCGTGGTCGACGCCGGCGCGGCCGACATCGTGATCGAGGCGAGCGAGGTCGCTCCGCGGTCCGCCGTCCGTCACGCCAACCGCGGCGACGCCGGCATCGACCTCATCCCCGGCCAGGAGGCCGAGCGCGAGGCGATCGCCGGCGGCGGCTCGCCCAGCGACCGCATCCCCGGCCAGGAGGCGGAGCGCCAGGCGCTCGCCGACCTCGACAACGACGGCGACAAGCCGGTCGCGGGTCGCCGCGGCGAAACCGGCATCGACCGCATCCCCGGCCAGGAGGCCGCGAAGGCCTCCGCCGCCGACGGCGGCGCTCCCGGTGACCGCATCATGGGTCAGGAGGCGGAGCGCGAGGCGCTCGCCGACGACCAGTCCTCCGGCGAGCAGCAGCAGCCCCGGTCGCGCAACTCGCGCAACCGCAACCGCAACCGCAACCAGGACGCCGACCGCCAGCAGGGCGAGCAGGCCCAGGGCGAGCAGGGCGGCCGCGAGGCGCAGGGCAACGGCCAGCAGAACAATGGCCAGCAGAACAACGGCCAGCAGAACAACGGCCAGCAGAACAACCGCCAGAACAACCAGGGCGGCAACAACCAGCGCGGCAACAACAACCAGCGCGGCCAGAACCAGCAGCAGCAACAGCAGCAGGGGCTGGATGACGACGGCGAGCGTTCGGGTCGCAACCGCTACCGCGACCGCAAGCGCCGCGGGCCCGGCAACAACGACGACTTCGAGCCCGAGATCACCGAGGACGACGTTCTCATCCCCGTGGCCGGCATCCTCGACGTGCTCGACAACTACGCGTTCGTGCGCACCTCCGGCTACCTCCCGGGCAACAACGACGTCTACGTCTCGCTCGGCCAGGTCAAGAAGTACAACCTGCGCAAGGGCGATGCGGTGGTCGGCGCGATCCGCCAGCCCCGCGAGAACGACAACTCGGGTCGCCAGAAGTACAACGCGATCGTCAAGATCGACTCGATCAACGGGCTCCCCGTCGAGCAGGCGGCGGACCGCGTCGAGTTCGGCAAGCTGACCCCGCTCTACCCCTCGGAGCGCCTGCGCCTCGAGACCGAGTCGGGCAAGCTGACCACGCGGATCATCGACCTCGTCTCGCCCATCGGCAAGGGCCAGCGCGGACTCATCGTCTCACCGCCCAAGGCGGGCAAGACGCTCGTTCTGCAGGCCATCGCGAACGCGATCGCCAAGAACAACCCCGAGGTGCACCTCATGGTCGTGCTCGTGGACGAGCGCCCCGAAGAGGTCACCGACATGCAGCGCACGGTGAAGGGCGAGGTCATCGCCTCCACCTTCGACCGTCCCGCCGAGGACCACACGACCGTCGCCGAGCTCGCCATCGAGCGCGCGAAGCGCCTGGTCGAGCTGGGCCACGACGTGGTCGTGCTGCTCGACTCGATCACGCGACTGGGCCGTGCGTACAACCTGGCGGCGCCGGCATCCGGACGCATCCTGTCCGGCGGTGTCGACTCCTCGGCCCTGTACCCGCCGAAGCGCTTCTTCGGTGCCGCACGCAACATCGAGGACGGCGGATCGCTCACCATCCTCGCCACGGCGCTGGTGGAGACCGGATCGAAGATGGACGAGGTGATCTTCGAGGAGTTCAAGGGGACGGGCAACATGGAGCTCCGCCTGTCGCGCCAGCTGGCCGACAAGCGCATCTTCCCGGCCGTCGACGTGAACGCGTCCGGCACGCGCCGCGAAGAGATGCTGATGGGCGGCGAAGAGGTCAAGGTGACCTGGAAGCTGCGCCGTGCCCTCGCGGGCCTGGAGACCCAGCAGGCGCTCGAACTCGTGCTCTCGCAGCTCAAGGACACGTCGAGCAACGTCGAGTTCCTCATGAAGATCCAGAAGTCGCTCCCGGGCGTCGGCGGCGCGAAAGAGGACTGATCCGTGTTCGAGTCAGTAAAGAACTTGCTGGCCGAGCATGAGGAACTCCAGGGACAGCTCGCCGACCCTGAACTCCACTCCAACCCGGCCAGGTCGAAGAAAGTCAATCGGCGCTACGCCGAGCTCAGCCGGATCGTCGACGCCTACACCCAGTGGCAGGCGCTGACGGATGACGTGGCCGCGGCCACCGAGATGGCCGCGGAGGACGAGTCGTTCGCGGCCGAGCTTCCGGCGCTGCAGGCCGAGCTCGACGTGATCGAGGAGCGTCTGCGGAGGCTCCTGATCCCGCGCGACGAGAACGACGGGCGCGACGTGATCATGGAGATCAAGATGGGGGAGGGCGGGGCCGAGTCGGCGCTGTTCGCCGCCGATCTGCTGCGCATGTACCTGCACTACGCGGAGTCCAAGCGCTGGAAGACCGAGATCCTGGAGCAGACCCAGAGCGACCTGGGCGGCTACAAAGACGTCCAGCTCGCCATCAAGGGCAACTCGACCGACCCGGCCGAGGGCGTCTGGGCGCACCTCAAGTACGAGGGCGGGGTGCATCGCGTGCAGCGCGTGCCCGCGACCGAGTCCCAGGGCCGCATTCACACCTCCGCCGCCGGCGTGCTCGTCTTCCCCGAGGTGGACGAGCCCGAGGAGGTCGAGATCAGCCCGAACGACCTCAAGATCGACGTGTACCGCTCGAGCGGTCCCGGCGGTCAGTCGGTCAACACCACCGACTCCGCCGTGCGGATCACCCACCTCCCCACCGGGATCGTGGTGGCGATGCAGAACGAGAAGTCGCAGCTGCAGAACCGCGAGGCGGGCATGCGCGTGCTGCGCGCCCGGGTGCTGGCCCGCCAGCAGGAGGAGCTGGATGCGGAGGCATCGGCCGTGCGCAAGAGCCAGATCCGCACGATGGATCGCTCGGAGCGCATCCGCACCTACAACTTCCCCGAGAACCGCATCGCGGACCACCGCACGGGGTACAAGGCCTACAACCTCGATCAGGTGATGAACGGCGCGCTCGAGCCGGTCATCCAGTCGTGCATCGAGGCGGATGAGGAGTCCCGGCTCGAGGCCCTCGCGGCCGAGGTCTCCTCCTGACGATGGTGCAGGAGCACCCGCACTCGCTGCGCAGCGTGCTCGGTCGTGCGGTCGAGGTGCTCGCGCACGCCGGCGTGCCGACACCCGAGGTCGACGCCGAGCTGCTCGTCGGCCACGTGCTCGGGATCGGGCGCGGTCAGGTGCAGGCCAAGGCCGTGACGGATGCCGCGCTCTCCGCCGACGACACCGTCGAGGTGCTCGGTCTGGTGGAGCGCCGCGCCGCGCGTGAACCGCTCCAGCACATCACCGGGCGTGCGCCGTTCCGCAGCATCGAGCTCGCCGTCGGCCCCGGGGTGTTCGTGCCGCGACCGGAGACCGAGATCGTTGCGCAGTACGCGATCGATTCGCTCATCGCCTCGGCGAGCCCCGAGCCGATCGGTGTCGACCTCGGCACGGGCAGCGGTGCGATCGCTCTGGCCATGGCCTCGGAGGTGCCGCACGCGCGCGTGTTCGGGGTGGAGAACTCGCCGCTCGCGTTCGTGTGGGCGAAGCAGAACTTCCGCCGGATCGCGCCGGACAACGCCCGCCCGGTCTTCATCGACCTCGCGGACGCCCTGCCCGAGCTGGACGGCACGGTGAGCGTCGTGATCTCGAACCCGCCGTACATCCCGACGGGAGCCGTGCCGCGCGACCCCGAGGTGCGGTTGTTCGACCCCGAGCACGCGCTCTACGGCGGCGAGGACGGGCTGGATGTCGTGCGCACCGTCTCCGGAACGGCGCTCAGACTGCTCCATCCGGGCGGCACCCTCGTGATCGAGCACGGCGAGCTGCAGGCCGCGGAGATCGCGGCACTGCTCGCCGCGGACGGCTGGACGGCGATCGCCACCCACCCCGACCTGCTCGGCCGCGACCGCGCCACGACGGCCCTGCGCTGACCGCTCGCTGAGGTTCTCGAAGCGTGGTCGCTGAGGTTCTCGAAGCGTGGTCGCTGAGGTTCTCGAAGCGCTACCCCTCGTCGTCGCTCTCCGCCGCCGCCGTCACCTCGGCCAGCGCCTCCTGCGCCCACTGCCGCTGCTGAGCCGTGCCGACCGCGTCCGCCCAGCGTGCCGCCTCGGTCAGCTCGGCGATCGCGCCATCGAACTCGCCGGAGTCGAACCGGTGCCAGCCGAGGTTGTTGTGCAGCGACACCAGCCACCGCTGCGTGCGCGGGTCGGCGGATGCCTCGGCCAGCGCCACCCCGCGGGCCGTCCAGTCCTCCGCGTCGTCGGGCCGGGCGATCGCGAGCATGTGCAGCGCATCCACCGCGAGGAACACGAGCCCCGCCTCCTCGCAGATCTCCGCCGCGCGCTGGAACAGGGGCGCCGCGTCATCCGGCCGGCCCGCCGAGTTGATGATGCGGCCGCTCTCGAGCAGCACCCGCGCGACCACGACCGGCGAGCTCTCCGACTGCACCTCGATCAGAACCTCGGCCGCCTCGTCGAACTTCTCCTGGAGCCCGAGCGCCCGGGCGAGCTGGGTCTTCAGCTCCGCGCGCTCGATCTCGTCGTACGGACCGCCCTGCTCGAGCTCGACGCGCAGCCGCGCCTCCGTCTCGGCGGGATCGTCGAAGTCCCACAGCTCGTCGAGGATCTTCTGCTCCAGCATCCGTCAGCCTTTCGTCGCGGCGCGAGCGCTCCCGCAGCCGTGCCGACAAGGCTCACAGACCCGGCGGCGCGCGTCAACACGACGCACCCCGGCGCGCGGCGGCGACCGTTCAGCGCGAGGCGGCGAAGGCCTCGATCGCCGAGCGCAGCGACGCGGCATCGCGGAACTGGTGGGCCGTGATCCCCACGCTGCGGGCGCCCTCGACGTTGATCCGCAGGTCGTCGGCGAAGAACGCGTCGTCGGGGGAGACCCCGTACTTCTCGAGCACGGCGAGGAAGACCTCCGGATCCGGCTTGCGCGCACCGTAGTCCGACGACGTGAACAGGTGATCCCCGAACACGGGCACGAGGTCGGGCGCGAGGGTGGTGAGGTGGCGCGAGGCGAGCGGTCCGTTGTTGGTGAGCAGGGTGACCCGGCCGAGCTCAGCGGCGCGCGACACCGCGGCGATCGAGTCCGTCCAGGGAGTCATCGCCGAGCCGCGGATGCGCACCCACTCGTCCTCGTCGATGTCCACGCCGAGGGCGTCGCTCACCGCTGCGAGGTACTCGTCCGCGTCGGCGAAACCGCCCGCCTCGGCCCGCCACTCGCCCGAGTCGTTCCACCAGCGTTCGCGCAGCTCCTCCAGGGAGAGTCCGGTGAGCTCCGTCATCCCGGCCATGCGCACACGCCAGTCGTAGTCGTACAGCACGTCGTCCATGTCGAAGATGAAGAGGAGGCTCACGCGCGCTCCTCGGCGAACGCGTCGATCGCGTCGCGGAGCGCCTGCACCTGGGGCACGCCGCTCACGTAGGTGAGCTGGTGGGCGGTGATGCCGATCGCGGCGGCGGCGGCGATGTTCTCGGCCGAATCGTCTGCGAAGAAGGTCTCCTCCGCGCTCGCGCCGTAGCGCTCCAGCGCGCGCATGTAGACCCGCGGGTCGGGCTTGCGCACGCCGAGGTCGCAGCTCACCAGCCGGTTCTCGCCCACGATCGCGCAGACGTCCGGCGCCAGAACGGGAAGGGATGCCGCGAACGGCGACGGGTTGTTCGAGAGCAGGCTCACCGTGCCGAGCGTGGCGGCGTGGCGCAGGGCCTCGACGCTGCCGGGGATGGGGGTGCTCGCCATGTGCCGCGACACCTGGTAGTCCTCGAGGGTGAGGTGAGCGCCCGTCACCCGCTCGAACTCGGCGAAGTACTCGGCAGGATCGCGCCACTCGCCGCTCTCCGCACGCTTCTCGTAGCCGCCCGCCCACCACAGCTTCGCGAGCCGGTACTGGCTCACGCCGGTGAGTCGGCTGAGCTCGGGCAGCCGCTTGCGGAAGTTGTACGCGTAGAGCGTCTTGTCGAAATCGAAGAAGAAGAGGGTCACCGGGCTCCAAACGCGTGTCCTCGATTATCCCAAAGGAAGTTGTCAAGGTCGCCCGAAGTAGGATGGCTTCCGACATGGCGACGATCTTCGACTGCTCGGACCCCACCGAGCTCCTCACCGGCATGCGACTCGCGAGGGTCGCCATCGGGCGCGGCGAGCTCGTCGTCGTCCCCACGGACACCGTCTACGGGGTGGCCGCCGACGCCTTCAGCCCGGAGGCCGTGCAGCGCCTCCTCGACGCGAAGGGCCGCACCCGGCAGGCGCCGCCGCCGGTGCTCATCCCGGGCATCCCCACGCTCGACGCGCTCGCCGAGACCGTGCCGGACGAGGTCCGCGCCCTGGTCGCGGAGTTCTGGCCCGGCGGTCTCACGGTCATCCTCCCGGCCCGCGCCTCGCTCCAGTGGGACCTGGGCGAGACCCGCGGCACGGTCGCGCTCCGGATGCCGGACAACCGACTCGCGCTCGAACTCCTCTCGGAGACCGGCCCGCTCGCGGTCTCCTCGGCGAACCTCACCGGCCGCACCGCGGCATCCACCGCCCAGGACGCGGAGGAGATGCTCGGCAACTCCGTGTCGGTGTACCTCGACGGCGGTCCCGTGGGCGAGGCGTACACCGGTCACGAGGCGGGCACGGGCTCGACGATCGTCGACGCGACGGCGCTCGCCGACGGCGGCGAGCTGCGCATCGTGCGGCACGGCGTGATCTCCGATGAGGCGATCGAGGCCGTGATCGCCAGGGTGCGCGCCTCGTGAGGTTCGTCTTCTATCTCGGGGCGGGCATCGTCTCCGCCGGGGTGACCTACGGTCTCTCGGTGCTGATCCAGCGCCTGGGCATGAAGTACCGCCTGTACCCGAAGATCCGCGAGCGGGACGTCCACAAGCGTCCCACGCCACGTCTCGGCGGAATCGCGATGTTCCTCGGCATGCTGGTCACCTTCGCGGTCGCGTCCCAATTGCCGCAGTTCCACCTGATCTTCGTGAAACCGGGGCCGATCCTCGCCATCCTGGGAGCCGCCTTCATCGTCGTGGCGATCGGGGTCGCCGACGACCTCTGGGACCTGGACTGGACGACGAAGCTCGTCGGGCAGATCCTCGCCGCCTTCCTGCTCGCCTGGCAGGGGGTGCAGTTGACCACCCTGCCGATCTCGGGCGGCGTGGTGCAGCTCTCCTCGTACTCGGGACTGATCATCACCGTGCTCGCCGTCGTGCTGGTGATGAACGCCGTCAACTTCATCGACGGGCTCGACGGTCTGGTCGCCGGCGTCGCGATCATCGCGAACGGCGTGTTCTTCATCTACAGCTACATCCTGGCCAACCAGATCGGCCAGACCGAGTACTTCAACCTCGCCTCGTTCATCACCGCAGCGCTCATCGGCGCCTGCGTGGGCTTCCTGCCCCTCAACTGGCACCCGGCGAAGCTGTTCATGGGCGATGCCGGGTCGATGCTCGTGGGGCTCATGATGGCCACCTCGGCGATTTCGGTGACCGGCTCGGTGGATGTCGCATCCATCCAGTTCTCCCGCCAGCTGGTTCCCGCGTTCATCCCGATCCTCCTGCCGTTCGCGATCCTGATCGTGCCGCTGCTCGACTTCTGCCTGGCCATCTTCCGCCGCCTGCGCGCGGGCAAGTCGCCGTTCTCCGCCGATCGCAAGCACCTGCACCACCGGCTGCTCGACATGGGCCACTCCGACGTGCACGCCGTGCTGCTGTTCTACGCGTGGACGGCCGTGGTGTCGTTCGGCGTGCTGTTCGCCCTGTTCGTCCCCACGATCTGGGCCGTGCTATTCGTGCTCGTCGGCCTCGTGGTCTGCGCGGCGCTCACCCTGGCACCGCTCACCAGGCGCAAGGCGGTCGAGGCGGCGGTGCAGTCCGCCGCACCCGAGGAGGCCGCCGGCCTGGATGCCACGCGCTTCGACCCGCTCGACGCGGCCGCCAATGCCACCCCTGCCACCGAGGCGCACGATGCGCCGGAGGAGACCGCCGTGCTCGATGCCCTGACCCGGAAGGACGCTCCGTGAGCGCGATCCCCATAATGAAGCGAATCCTGGCCTATGGCGGGGTGCTCGCGGCGGTGATCGCGGTCGTCGGCTCGGTGGTCGGCTACCTGGTCGCCGGCGGCCGTGGCGTGGTGAGCGCCCTGATCGGCACCGCGATCGCGCTGGTCTTCCTGGGCATCACCACGGCCAGCGTGATGATCGCCACCCGCGTCTCGAAGGGCGATCTGCTCAACGTGACCTTCTTCGCGATCGTCATGGGGGCGTGGCTCCTCAAGTTCGTGCTGTTCCTGGTCGTGGTGTTCCTGCTGCGCGGCCAGCCGTGGATCCAGCCGATCGTGCTGTTCCTCAGCCTCATCGTCGCGGTGCTGGGCACGCTCGTCGTCGACGTGGTCGTGATCGCCAGATCCCGGCAGCCCTACGTGAGCGACCTGCCCGAGCCGGGTCCCCGGCGGTGAGCGCGCGGGCAGAGTCGAAAGAATCGCCATCTTTGCCGCTCTCCGGGCGTCTCGACCGGCTCTGCCGGGTCAAAAAGGTTGATAGTGTTATGGAGATCGGCCCCCACTTTTCATCGCCGCGTGCTGTCACGCCCCGATTCTGGAGTTAGCGCTGCTAGTTAACGCTCTCAATTCAATCCTCCCCTTCGCCAACGGTGGCGACGGTGGTAGCGGAGGCTTCGTCGGGCCCAGCATCGCCGAGTTCTTCCCGCCTGTCGTGCTCTTCGCCGGCACACCGTTCGAGCTCAACCGCGTCATGCTGATCCGCATCCTGTCGGTGATCGTCATCCTCGTGCTGTTCTCGATCGCGACCCGCAACCTCAAGGTCGTCCCGACCCGTGGTCAGGCGCTGTTCGAATTCGGCCTCGACTTCATCCGCGTCGGAGTGGCCGACGAGCTCCTCGGCAAGAAAGACGGCCGGCGGTTCCTTCCGCTCCTCACGACCTTCTTCTTCATGATCCTCGCGATGAACTTCACCGGCGTCGTCCCCGGGCTGAACGTCGCGGGCACCGCGGTGATCGGCGTTCCGCTGCTGCTGGCCGTGATCGCCTACTTCACGTGGATCATCGCGGGCATCCAGCGCAACGGCGGGCTCAAGTTCTTCCGCAACGCGCTCTTCCCGCCCGGGGTCCCCAAGGGCCTCTACATCATCGTGACGCCGATCGAGCTCATCTCGACCTTCATCGTGCGGCCGGTGACCCACACCCTCCGACTCCTGATGAACATGATCGTCGGGCACCTCCTCCTGGTGCTCTTCTTCACGGCGACCTCGTTCTTCTTCCTCGAGGCCAACGGCCTGTTCAAGCTGTTCGGCATCGGCACCATCGCGTTCGGCCTGGCATTCACCGTGCTCGAACTGCTGGTGATCGTGCTGCAGGCCTACGTATTCACGATCTTGACCGCCGTCTACCTCCAGCTCGCGCTGGCGGACGAGCACTAACCGGGCCGGGCATCCGCTCGTCTCACCATCACGGAAGGAAACACACAACGTGGACGTAACAACTGTCGCCGCCCTGAGCGGAAACGTCGCGACACTCGGCTACGGCCTCGCGGCGATCGGCCCGGCCATCGGCGTCGGCATCGTGGTCGGCAAGACGATCGAGTCGGTCGCCCGCCAGCCCGAGCTCCAGGGTCGCCTCACGGTCCTCATGTACATCGGTATCGCCTTCACCGAGGCGCTCGCCTTCATCGGCATCGCGACGTACTTCATCTTCACTACGGGCCAGTAATGCTGCCGTCCCTTCTCGTCGCCGCCGCAGAGGCCGAGCACAACCCGCTGTTTCCGTCCCCACCGGATCTCATCTGGTCGGCGGTCTGCTTCGTCGTGCTCTTCGTCTTCTTCTGGAAGAAGGTCCTCCCGGCCGTTCAGAAGAACCTGGACGCGCGTGCCGAGCTCATCGAGGGCGGAATCAAGAAGGCCGAGGTCGCTCAGGCGGAGGCCGCAGCCGCGCTCGACAAGTACACGGATCAGCTCGCCGAGGCTCGCGCCGAGGCGGCGCAGATCCGCGACAAGGCGCGCCAGGAGGGCACGAAGATCCTGGCCGAGCTCAAGGAGCAGGCGTCCGCCGAGGCCGCCCGCATCACCGCGCAGGCCCAGGCCACCATCGAGGCCGAGCGCCAGGCCGCTCTCGTCTCGCTGCGCGCAGAGGTCGGCTCGCTCGCGATCGACCTCGCCTCCGGTGTCATCGGTCAGAACCTGGCCGACGACAAGAACGCCGCCAACCTGGTCGACCAGTTCCTGGCCGACCTCGAGTCGAGCGAGAAGGCGAGCAAGTAGGCATGGGTTCTGCAACCAGGGAAGCGCTCTCGGCGTCGAGGGCGCGTCTCGACGCGGTCGCGAAGCCGTCCCTGGCGCTCGCCGAGCAGCTCTTCTCGGCCGGGCGGATCATCGGGCAGTCGTCTCAGCTGCGCACGATCCTCACGGAGACGAACGGCGACCCGGCGAACAAGACCAACGCCCTCGCGGCGGTCTTCGGCTCGTCGCTGGATGAGGATGCCACCGCCGTGCTCACCACGGTGGTGGAGAGTCGTTGGTCGTCGGGCGACGACCTGCTCGCCGGCATCGAGGAGCTCGGCCTTCGCGCCGCGGCCGCCTCGGCGTCGAAGTCCACCTCGATCGGCGCGGAGCTCTTCGCGTTCGGCACAGCGGTCTCCTCGGACGCCCAGCTCGAACTCGCCCTCGGCTCCAAGCTCGGCACCGACGAGGCGAAGAGCGCGCTCGTCGTCTCGCTGCTCGGCAAGGCTTCGCCGCAGACGGTGGCGATCGTGCGTCAGCTCGTGCTGCAGCCGCGCGGCCGTCGCATCGGCGAGCTGCTGCGCAACGCGGCATCCATCGTGGCGGACCAGGCGGGCGAGGCCATCGCGACGGTGACCAGCGCCACGCCCATCGGCTCCGCGCAGCTCGAACGCCTCCGGAAGGGCCTCGCCGCGTCCTTCGGCCGCGACCTCGCCATCAACCTGGTGGTCGACCCGAGCATCATCGGCGGCCTGCGCGTTCAGGTGGGCGACGACGTGATCGACGGCACGGTGGCCCGCAAGATCGCCGAACTCAGACTCCAACTGGCTGGCTGACAGCCCCATAAACCCCGAGGCCGCACACAGCCTCGCGAAGACAAGGAAACCCAATGGCAGACCTCACGATCAGCCCGGACGAGATCCGCGACGCCCTCAAGGACTTCGTCACGTCCTACGACCCCAGCAAGGCCTCGAAGACCGAGGTCGGCTATGTGATCGACGCCGCCGACGGCATCGCGCACGTGCAGGGGCTGCCCGGGGTGATGGCCAACGAGCTCATCCGCTTCGCCGACGGCACGCTGGGCCTCGCCCAGAACCTCGACGAGAACGAGATCGGCGTCGTCGTGCTCGGCGAGTTCGACAACATCGTGGAAGGCCTCGAGGTCACCCGCACCGGCGAGGTGCTCTCCGTTCCAGTGGGCGACAACTACCTCGGTCGCGTAGTCAACCCGCTCGGCGAGCCGATCGACGGTCTCGGCCCGATCGAGACCACCGAGCGTCGCGCCCTCGAACTGCAGGCGCCCGGCGTCATGCAGCGCCAGTCGGTCAAGGAGCCGATGCAGACCGGCATCAAGGCCATCGACGCGATGATCCCCGTCGGCCGCGGCCAGCGTCAGCTGATCATCGGCGACCGCCAGACCGGCAAGACGGCGATCGCGATCGACACGATCATCAACCAGAAGGCCAACTGGGAGTCCGGCGACCCGAAGAAGCAGGTGCGCTGCATCTACGTGGCCATCGGCCAGAAGGGCTCGACCATCGCCTCGGTGAAGGGCGCGCTCGAGGACGCCGGCGCTATGGAGTACACGACGATCGTCGCGTCCCCGGCATCCGACCCGGCCGGCTTCAAGTACCTGGCCCCGTACACCGGTTCCGCCATCGGCCAGCACTGGATGTACGACAGCAAGCACGTGCTCATCGTGTTCGACGACCTCTCCAAGCAGGCCGAGGCCTACCGCGCCGTGTCGCTGCTGCTGCGCCGCCCGCCGGGACGCGAGGCCTACCCCGGTGACGTCTTCTACCTGCACTCGCGCCTGCTCGAGCGCTGCGCGAAGCTGTCGGACGAGCTGGGTGCCGGATCGATGACGGGTCTCCCGATCATCGAGACCAAGGCGAACGACGTCTCGGCCTACATCCCCACGAACGTGATCTCGATCACCGACGGCCAGATCTTCCTGCAGTCCGACCTCTTCAACGCCAACCAGCGCCCCGCGGTCGACGTGGGAATCTCGGTCTCGCGAGTCGGCGGCGACGCCCAGGTGAAGTCGATCAAGAAGGTCTCGGGAACGCTGAAGCTCGAACTGGCCCAGTACCGGTCGCTCGAGGCCTTCGCCCTCTTCGCCTCCGACCTGGATGCCGCGAGCCGCCGCCAGCTCGCCCGCGGTGCCCGCCTCACCGAGCTCCTGCGCCAGCCGCAGTACTCGCCGTACCCCGTCGAGGAGCAGGTCGTCTCGATCTGGGCCGGCACGAACGGCAAGCTCGACGAGGTCGCGATCGAAGACGTGCTGCGCTTCGAGCGCGAGCTCCTCGACTACCTCGGCCGCAACACGGAGGTGCTCTCGACCCTGCGCGACACGAACGTGCTGGACGACGACACCGTCGCGAAGCTCGAGTCGGCGGTGGACGACTTCAAGAAGGAGTTCCAGACGGGCGAGGGCAAGCCGCTCGCCTCGGTGGGCAAGGAGGAGTTCACTCCGGCGGAGCCCGAGGACATCAACCAAGAGAAGATCGTCAAGCAGCGCCGCTAGGTCCACCCGACAACCACGACAGGAAAGTAAGACATGGGAGCGCAACTTCGGGTCTACCGGCAGAAGATCAAGTCTGCCCAGACGACCAAGAAGATCACTCGTGCCATGGAGCTCATCTCCGCGTCACGCATCCAGAAGGCGTTGACGCGGGTTCAGGCATCCACGCCGTACGCGCGTGCCGTCACGCGCGCCGTGTCCGCCGTCGCGACCTACTCGAACGTGGACCACATCCTCACGACCGAGCCGGAGAAGATCGAGCGCGCCGCGGTCGTCATCTTCTCGTCCGACCGCGGGCTCGCGGGAGCGTTCAACACGAACGTGCTGCGGGAGTCCGAGGAGCTCGCGACGCTGCTGCGCTCGCAGGGCAAAGAGGTGGTCTACTACCTCGTCGGTCGCAAGTCCGTGGGCTACTTCGCCTTCCGCCGCCGCGAGTCGATCCAGCAGTGGGTCGGCGGCACGGATGCCCCGGAGTTCGCCACTGCGCAGGAGATCGGCCAGACGCTGGTCGCCAAGTTCATGCAGCCGGCGAGCGAGGGCGGAGTGGACGAGATCCACATCGTCTACAACCGATTCGTCAGCATGCTCACGCAGACCCCCGAGGTGGTCCGTCTGCTGCCGCTCGAGATCGTCGAGGGACTCGAGGAGCCGGGGGAGCACGAGGCGCTTCCGCTCTACGAGTTCGAACCCGACGTCGATTCCGTGCTGGACGCGCTTCTTCCCGTCTACATCGAGAGCCGTATCTTCAACGCGATGCTCCAGTCGGCGGCGAGCAAGCACGCCGCCACGCAGCGAGCGATGAAGTCGGCGAGCGACAACGCCGACAAGCTCATCACCGACTACACCCGCCTGGCCAACAACGCCCGCCAGTCGGAGATCACCCAGCAGATTTCCGAGATCGTGGGCGGCGCAGACGCCCTCTCGGGCAGCAAGCGATAGCAAGAACCACGAGAATAGAGATTCCATGACTACGACAGCCCCAGCAGACAACAAGCCTGCCAAGTCCGCCGCAGACGACTCGGCCGAGACCACCGTCGCCGGCGTCGGCCGCGTCGCCCGAGTCACCGGCCCGGTCGTCGACATCGAGTTCCCGCACGACTCGATCCCGACCATCTACAACGCCCTCAAGACCACGATCACCATCGACGGCGTCGCGAACGAGATCACGCTCGAGGTCGCACAGCACCTCGGTGACGACCTGGTTCGTGCGATCGCCCTCAAGCCCACCGACGGCATCGTCCGCGGCCAGGAGGTGCGCGACACCGGCGGGCCCATCACGGTCCCGGTCGGCGATGCCACCAAGGGCAAGGTGTTCAACGTCATCGGCGAGGTGCTCAACGGCGAGCCCGGCGAGACCTACGAGTTCGCCGACCGCTGGTCCATCCACCGCGAGCCCCCGGCCTTCGACCAGCTCGAGTCCAAGACCGAGCTGTTCGAGACCGGAATCAAGGTCATCGACCTCCTCACGCCCTACGTGCTGGGCGGCAAGATCGGCCTCTTCGGCGGAGCGGGCGTCGGCAAGACGGTCCTCATCCAGGAGATGATCCAGCGCGTTGCGCAGGACCACGGCGGTGTCTCCGTCTTCGCCGGAGTCGGCGAGCGCACACGTGAGGGTAACGACCTGATCGGCGAGATGGAGGAGGCGGGAGTCTTCGACAAGACCGCCCTCGTCTTCGGCCAGATGGACGAGCCGCCGGGAACCCGTCTCCGCGTCGCGCTCTCGGCTCTCACCATGGCCGAGTACTTCCGTGACGTGCAGAACCAGGACGTGCTGCTCTTCATCGACAACATCTTCCGCTTCACGCAGGCCGGTTCCGAGGTCTCCACGCTGCTCGGCCGCATGCCCTCCGCGGTGGGATACCAGCCGAACCTGGCCGACGAGATGGGCGTGCTGCAGGAGCGCATCACGTCCACCCGCGGGCACTCGATCACCTCGCTCCAGGCGATCTACGTCCCCGCCGACGACTACACCGACCCGGCGCCGGCGACCACGTTCGCCCACCTGGATGCCACCACCGAACTGAGCCGCGAGATCGCGTCGAAGGGCCTCTACCCGGCCGTCGACCCGCTCACCTCGACCAGCCGCATCCTGGACCCGCGCTACCTGGGTGCCGACCACTACCGCGTCGCCACGAACGTCAAGGCGATCCTGCAGAAGAACAAGGAGCTCCAGGAGATCATCGCGATCCTCGGTGTCGACGAGCTCTCCGAGGAAGACAAGATCACCGTCTCCCGCGCGCGCCGGATCCAGCAGTTCCTCTCGCAGAACACCTACATGGCGAAGAAGTTCACCGGTGTCGAGGGGTCGACCGTGCCGCTGAAGGACACCATCGAGTCCTTCGACGCGATCACCAAGGGCGAGTTCGACAACGTGGCGGAGCAGGCGTTCTTCAACGTCGGCGCCATCTCGGATGTCGAGGAGCAGTGGGCGAAGATCCAGAAGGAGAACGGCTAAGCATGGCCGAGCTCCAGGTGAGCGTCGTCTCGGCCGACAGCCAGGTCTGGGCGGGGGCGGCCTCCATGGTCGTCGCCCGCACGACCGAGGGCGAGATCGGAATCCTTCCGGGCCACGAGCCGATGCTCGCCATCCTCAGCGCGGGCGAGGTGCGCATCACGGTCAACGGCGCGGTCACGACCGCGAACGCGGAGGACGGCTTCCTCTCCGTCGAGCACGACACCGTGACGATCGTGGCGAGGAACGCTGCTCTCGCCGGCTGAGCCGACGAGGACGACGGGTCGGATGGGTTCATGCTGATCGCGATGGCGGGGCTGCCCGGCACGGGCAAGAGCACGATCGCCGAGGTGCTCGGCGGCCGGCTCGGCGCATCCGTGGTCAGCGTCGATCCGATCGAGAACGCCATCCTCAGCGCCGGCATCGACAGCGACCAGCCGACCGGTCTGGCGGCCTACCTGGTGGCGGAGACGATCGCCGGTGCGGTGATCGAGTCCGGCCACCACGTCATCGTGGATGCCGTGAACGCGGTCGACCCGGCGCGCGAACAGTGGGTGGGGCTGGCGCAACGCCTCGGCGAACCGCTGCGGTTCATCGAGGTGACCTGCTCCGATCCGGAACTGCATCGCGAACGACTGCAGTCGCGCTACAAGGAGCTGGAGCACGTCAACGAGCCGACCTGGCACGCCGTGGAGCAGAGCCTCGATGAGTACTCGGAGTGGGGCGGTCCGAGCGCGGAGGTGCCGCGCATCCGGCTCGACTCGGTGAACCCGCTCGGTGCCAACGTCGAGACGGCGATCGCCTTCCTCGAAGGCTGACGGATGCTGCTGCTCCTGCCTCCGTCCGAGACGAAACGGGACGGGGGAGCGGAGGACCGCGCCCTCGATCTCCGTGCCCTCAGCTTTCCCGAGCTGACGCCGCAGCGCCGCGCGGTGCTGGCGGCGACCCGCCGGCTCGCCCGGAACCTCGGCACGATGGCGGCGGCCCTGAAGCTCGGGCCCTCGCAGCACTTCGAGCTGCTCCGCAACCGCGCCCTCGGTCGTCCTCCGGTGATGCCCGCGCTCGAGCGATACACCGGGGTGCTCTACGACGCTCTGGATGTCGCCTCACTCCCTGCCGCGGCACGCGAGTTCGCCGGCGCGACGGTCGTCATCCACTCGGCGCTCTTCGGCCTGCTCGGTGCCGACGACCCCATCCCCGCGTACCGCCTCTCCCACGACTCACGGATGCCGGGGCTCTCCCTCAAGGGCACCTGGCGCGAGCCGGTCTCCCGCAGCCTTGCCGCACACGACGGGCTGGTGCTCGACCTCCGCTCCGAGGCCTACGTCGAGCTGGGCCCCGCTCCGGGCTCCTGGTTCGTACGGGTGGTCGCCGCAGACCCGAGCGGACACCGCCGCGCGCTGAATCACTTCAACAAGAAGGGCAAGGGCGAGTTCGTGCGCGCGGTCGTGACGGCCGGCGTGGTTCACGCGGACGTCGATTCCCTGCTGGAGTGGGCGGCCGAGTCGGGGGTGGCGCTCACCCGTGGCGCGCCCGGCGAGCTCGAGCTCCTGGTGCCCGAGATCGTGGCGGGGCGCGCACGCAGCCAATAGTCTGTGCGCATGAACCTCTACGACGGCTCCGACGGGTACGACGGCTACGGGTACGGCGTCTTCATCGCCGCGTATCTCGCCTCCCTCTTCGCGTTCTTCGTGTTCTTCGTCGTCGTCCTGGCCGCCCGCTACGTGCTGAACGGCTTCGGCTTCATGTCCTTCTACCGCAAGGTGGGGGTCAAGCCATGGATCGCCTGGGTGCCCTTCTACAACGAGTTCACCTGGCTGCAGGTCGGCGGCAACGTCGGCTGGTTCATCTTCCTGCTCCTGGTTCCCGGCGGGAACATCGCCGTGGTCGTGCTGCTGGCGATGGGCATGTACCGCACCGGCATCGCGATGGGCAAGTCGGGAGGGTGGGTTGTGCTCGGCATCTTCTTCCCGTTCGCCTGGGCCTTCGTGATGGGTGCGCGGGAGAACGTGTATCGCCCGGAACTGATCACGGCGGCCGGATACGGACCGCCCCTGGCCGGATTCGGCTCGCCGGTGCCCACCTTCGCGAACGCGGACTACGTGTCACCGCACCAGCCGCCGCAGGGGCCGGCCGCTCCCACGGCCTGACTGATCAGGCCCGCCAGCAACCCGCCACGTGGTCGTCCACCATGCCGGAGGACTGCATCAGCGCATAGATCGTGGTGGGGCCCACGAATCGCAGGCCGAGCTTCTTGAGGGCTTTGCTCATCGCGGTCGATTCCGGTGTGACGGCGGGGATCTCCGAGAAGTCCTTCGGGCGCTCGCGGGTCGCGGGCGGCGCGAATCCCCACATCAATTCGTCCAAGGCCCGCGGCGACTCTCGCACCAGATCCGCCACGATCCGAGCGTTCGAGACCGTGGCCTCGATCTTGGCGCGATTCCGGATGATCCGGGCATCCTGCATGAGCCGTGCCTGGTCGGCCTCGTCCATCGCCGCGACGGCGTCGATGTCGAACCCGTGGAACACCTCGCGGAACGCGGGCCGGCGCCGCAGGATCGTGATCCAGGAGAGCCCCGCCTGGAAGCCCTCGAGGCTCAGCTTCTCGAACAGCGGACGGTCGCCGTGCAGCGGTGTGCCCCACTCCTCGTCGTGGTAGCGCCGGTACTCCTCGTCGGCCGCCGCCCAGGCGCAGCGCGCCCGACCGTCCTCGCCGACCACGATGCTCACACCGACACCATGATTCCCTCGTGGGCGAGCAGCCAGAGCTTCGTCGGCACGCCCTCACCCGCGCTGTAGCCGGTGATCCGGCGATTGCTCGCCAGCACGCGGTGGCACGGCACGATGATGGGCACCGGATTGGCTCCGACGGCCCCGCCGACGGCGCGCCCGGCGGTCGGGCGGCCCGTCGCCCGCCCGAGTTCGCCGTAGGAGATGACCTCGCCGAACGCGAGGGCGTCGAGCCGCTCCCAGACGGCCCTCTGGAAGTCGGTGCCGACGACCCGAACCGGCACGTCGAAGTCGGTGCGGTCGCCCGCGAAGTACTCGGTGAGCTGCGCGGCCGCACGGAGCAGGACGGGGTCGCTGGATTCGGGCTCGCCGTCGTGGGGGAGCGAGCCGCCGCGCTCGATGGTGAGCGAGGTCACCGCCGAGCCGTCGCCGATGAGCTCGATTCGGCCGATCGGGCTGTCGACCCGGACGAGGTGGAGGTCGGGGGTGCTTGTGGTCATGGCTCGACTGTAGTTGGGGCACGCGACATCCGACTGGCGGTATTCGGACATGTGGAACGAGCCCGCAGTGCGCCCCGATGTGGAGGAGGGGACGGACGCGCCTAGGCTTCTGACATGCCAGATCTTCTGTACCGTCCGCTCGGCCGCTCCGGGCTCATCGTCTCCTCCGTCGGCCTCGGGTGCAACAACTTCGGCCGCCCGAAGACCGCGACCGAGACGCAGGAGGGCACCGACGCGGTGATCCATGCGGCGATCGACGCCGGCATCACGCTCTTCGACACGGCGGACATCTATGGAGGCGCGGGCCTGAGTGAGACCCTCATGGGAAACGCTCTGCGCGGCAGGCGGCACGAGGTGGTGCTCGCCACCAAGTTCGGGCACGACATGCGCGGCGCCAACGGCCCAGACTGGGGCGCGCGGAACTCCCGGCGCTACGTGCGGACGGCGATCGAATCGTCCCTGCGCCGGCTGCAGACCGACTGGATCGACCTCTACCAGCTCCACATCCCGGACGGGGTGACCCCGATGGAGGAGACCCTGTCCGTGTTGGACGATCTCATCACCGAAGGCAAGGTGCGCTACATCGGCCACTCCAACCTCGACGGCTGGCAGATCGCGGACGCCGAGCATCTCGCCACCCTCGGCGGGCATCCGCACTTCATCTCGGCGCAGAACGAGTACTCCCTGCTCGTGCGTGACGTGGAGCGCGAGGTGCTCCCCGCTGTGAACGCCTACGGTCTGGGCTTCCTGCCGTTCTTCCCGCTCTTCAACGGGCTCTTCACCGGGAAGTTCAGCCGGTCGGGCGGTCCCGCCGACAGCCGGATCATGTCGACCCGACCGGAGGTGCTCGACCGCGTGCCGTGGGACGCCTTCGAGGCGTACCAGGCGTTCTGCGCCGGGCGGGGCGTGAGCATGCTCGCCGCGACGCTCGCCTGGCTGCTCGCCCAGCCCGGTCTCTCCAGCGTGATCGCGGGTGCGACGCGCCCCGAGCAGATCGTGCAGAACGCCGCGGCGGCGTCCGAATGGGCTCCGACGGCGGATGACCTGGCGGCCATCTCCGCCTTCTTCCCCGCCTGACCTCTGGGCCCTACGGCCTTGTGAGTGAGCGCTCACTCAGTTATCATCGTCGCGTGGACACCAGAGAACGCGCTCGGCCGATGGCGGTCGAGGACCGCCGCGACACGATCGTCGAGGCCGCCATCCCGCTGCTCCTCGCCCACGGCCGAGACGTGACCACGCGGCAGATCGCGGAGGCGGCGGGGATCGCCGAGGGCACCGTGTTCCGGGCCTTCGGCGACAAGGAGAGCATCATCGACGCCGCGGTGCAGAAATTCCTCGACCCGGAGCCGACCCGGCGGATGCTGCGGGGCATCGACCCCGAACAGCCGCTGCGCGACAAGGTGCACGACGTGCTCTTCCACACCCGCGCCCGCATGACCGGCATCATGGGCATCATGGGGGCGATCGGGCCCCGCCCGCAGCCGCCCCGACCCGACAGCAACGACTTCACCGAACTGCTGACGGCCGTGCTCGGCCCCGACCTCGAGCACCTCCGCGTCAGCGCGGCGGATGCGGCCCACTTCATCCGCCTGATCGCCTTCGCCTCGTCCATCCGGCCGATGAACGAGGGCCACGAATTCACGCTCGACCAGCTCACCGACTTCGTGGTCGGCGGGCTGGTCGCCCTGCCCACCGGAACGGAGGACTGACGTGCTGCTCAGACTCATCGGAACGTACATCCGACCGCACGCGCGATTGATCGTCGGAGTCATCGTGTTCCAGCTGCTGCAATCCGGGGCGTCCCTGTGGCTGCCGACGCTCAACGCCGACATCATCGACAACGGAGTCACCAAGGGTGACACCGGCTACATCCTCAGCCACGGCGCCTTCATGCTCCTGGTGACCGTGGCGCAGGTGGCCTGTGCGATCGCCGCGGTCTGGTTCGGCGCGCGCCTGGCCATGGGACTCGGGCGGGATCTGCGCGGGGCCATCTTCACGCACGTGGGGGAATTCTCCGAGCGGGAGGTGAGCCGGTTCGGCGCGCCCTCACTCATCACGCGCACGACCAACGACGTGCAGCAGGTGCAGGTGCTCGTGCTGATGACCTGCACGATGCTCGTCTCCGCGCCGATCCTCGCCATCGGCGGCATCGTGCTCGCCCTCCAGCAAGACATCCAGCTCTCCTGGCTCATGGCCGTGAGCATCCCCGTGCTCGTGCTCTCGATCGGCCTCGTGATCTCGCGGATGGTGCCTCAGTTCCGTCTGATGCAGAAGCGCATCGACGGCATCAACGGGGTGCTCCGCGAACAGCTCACCGGCATCCGGGTGGTCCGCGCCTTCGTGCGCGAGGATGTGGAGACCGCGCGCTTCACCGGCGCGAACGATGCCGTGACCCAGACCGCGCTGCACGTGGGGCGACTGACGGCCCTCATGTTCCCCATCGTCATGCTCGTGCTCAACGTCTCGAGCGCCGCGGTCATCTGGTTCGGAGCCTTCCGGGTGGAGGACGGCTCGCTGCAGATCGGCACGCTGACCGCGTTCCTGCAATACCTGCTCCAGATCCTGCTCGCGGTGATGATGGCCACCTTCATGGCGATGATGATCCCGCGGGCCTCGGTCAGCGCAGAGCGGATCGGCGAGGTGCTCGGCACCGAGTCCAGCGTGCGCATCGCGGAGCAGCCGGTCACCGTGCTCCGGGAACGCGGCACCATCGCGCTGCGCGAGGTCGGCTTCGCCTACCCGGGCGCCGCCCAGCCGGTGCTGATCGACCTCGACTTCACGATCCCGGCGGGCAAGACCACCGCGATCGTCGGCAGCACGGGTGCGGGCAAGACCACGCTGGTCAACCTCCTGCCGCGATTGTTCGACGCCACCTCGGGGTCGGTCCTGGTCGACGGCGTGGATGTGCGCGACCTCGACCCGGACCTCTTGTGGAGCCGGATCGGGTTGGTGCCGCAGAAGCCGTACCTCTTCTCGGGCACGGTCGCCTCGAACCTGCGCTACGGCAAGCCGGACGCGACCGACGACGAGCTCTGGGCGGCGCTCGAGACCGCGCAGGCGCGGGATTTCGTGAGCGAGATGCCGGAGGGGCTCGACGCGCAGATCGCTCAGGGCGGCACGAACGTGTCCGGCGGCCAGCGCCAGCGCCTGGCCATCGCCCGCGCGCTGGTGAAGCGGCCGGAGATCTACATCTTCGACGACTCGTTCTCCGCGCTCGACGTGGCGACGGATTCGCGGCTGCGGCGCGCCCTCGCCCGCGACGTGGGCGACGCCACCCGCGTGGTCGTCGCCCAACGCGTCTCCACCATCGTGGAGGCGGATCAGATCATCGTGCTCGAGGACGGCCGGATCGTCGGCATCGGCACCCACGACGAACTTCTCGAGACCTCGCCGACCTACGTCGAGATCGTCGAGTCCCAGCTGACCGCGGAGGAGGCGGCGTGACACCACGCAACGACCGTGACGAGACCGGCCCCGCGCGCGACGACGTACCGGTTCGGCCGCCCATGCGGCGGGGGCCGGGCGGCGGCGGCCCGTTCGGCGGTGCCGGCATGCCCGTGGAGAAGTCCAAATCCTTCGGTCCGTCCGCACGGAGGCTCCTGAACCGTCTGCGGCCCGAGGCGCTGAAGATCGCCCTGGTCATCGTGCTGACGGTGGTCAGTGTCACCCTCTCCGTGATCGGCCCACGACTGCTCGGCAACGCGATCAACCTGGTCTTCGAGGGTGCCATCTCGAAGAACCTCCCCGCAGGCACGACCAAGGCGGAGATCGTGCAGCACCTCCGCGCCACCGGTCAGGACCAGCAGGCGGCGCTGCTCGGGCCGCTCGACCTCCACCCGGGTCACGGCATCGACTTCACCGCGGTCGGAAGCATCATCCTGCTGATCATCGTGCTCTACGCCATCTCCTCGGTCTTCGGCTACCTGCAGGGCCTGCTTCTCAACGTCGTGGTGCAGCGCACGGTCTACCGGCTGCGCTCCGAGGTGGAGGAGAAGATCAACCGGCTTCCCCTGCGCTACTTCGACCGGATGCAGCGGGGCGAGCTCCTGAGCCGTGTCACCAACGACATCGACAACATCTCGCAGAGCCTCCAGCAGACGCTGAGCCAGCTGCTCACGTCGCTGCTGACCGTGATCGGCGTGCTGATCGCGATGTTCCTCATCTCGCCGGTGCTTGCGGTGATCGCTCTCGCGACCATCCCGCTCACCGTGCTCATCACCTCCCAGATCGCGAAGCGTTCGCAGAAGCTCTTCGTGGCCCAGTGGAAGCACACGGGCGAGCTGAACGGGCAGATCGAGGAGACCTTCACCGGTCACGCGCTGGTGAAGGTGTTCGGGCGGCACCGCGAGGTGAACGAACGATTCGCGACCAAGAACGACGAACTGTTCGAGGCGAGCTTCGGGGCACAGTTCGTGAGCGGCATCATCATGCCGGCGATGATGTTCGTGGGCAACCTGGTCTACGTGGCCATCGCGGTCGTGGGCGGGCTGTTCGTGGCGAACGGCACGATGAAGCTCGGCGACGTGACTGCCTTCATCCAGTACTCCCGCCAGTTCACTCAGCCCCTCACGCAGCTGGGCAGTATGGCGAACCTCCTGCAGTCGGGCGTCGCCTCGGCGGAGCGGGTCTTCGAACTCCTGGATGCCGAGGAGCAGTCGGACGACCCGTCGCCCGCGCAGACCCCGGGGCCCCACACCCGCGGAGAGCTGGCCTTCGAGCACGTCTCGTTCCGCTACGAGCCCGACAAGCCCCTCATCGACGACCTCTCGCTGGTGGCCCGCCCGGGTCACACGGTGGCCATCGTGGGCCCGACCGGCGCGGGCAAGACGACGCTCGTCAACCTGATGATGCGGTTCTATGAGCTGGACTCCGGACGCATCACGCTCGACGGGGTGGACATCGCGGAGATGACGCGCGTCGACCTCCGCTCCCGGATGGGCATGGTGCTCCAGGACACCTGGCTGTTCGGCGGCACGATCCGCGACAACATCGCGTACGGCCGGCCGGGCGCGACGGAGGAGGAGATCCTGGAGGCGGCGACCGCGAGCTACGTCGACCGGTTCGTGCACTCGCTTCCCGAAGGGTACGACACCGTGCTGGACGACGAGGCCTCCAACGTCTCGGCCGGCGAGAAGCAGCTCCTCACCATTGCGCGGGCCTTCCTCGCGCGACCGAGCGTGCTCATCCTCGACGAGGCGACCTCGTCGGTCGACACCCGCACCGAGGTGCTCGTGCAGAAGGCCATGAAGGCTCTGCGCTCCGACCGCACGAGCTTCGTGATCGCGCACCGGCTGTCGACCATCCGTGACGCCGATCTGATCCTGGTGATGGAGTCGGGCGCGATCGTCGAGCAGGGGACGCACTCCGAGCTGCTCGCCGCGGAGGGCGCGTACTTCCGCCTCTACAACGCCCA
Organism: uncultured Lacisediminihabitans sp.; assembly: GCA_966212465.1. GTDB lineage: Bacteria > Actinomycetota > Actinomycetes > Actinomycetales > Microbacteriaceae > Lacisediminihabitans. The sequence continues at coordinate 200,075 of CBIHRK010000002.1, read as the reverse complement.
GTTCGCCGCCGCAGTGGAGTAAGCGCCCCAGTGGAGTATGCGACAGAGCGGAGGTCAGTGCGCTGGTCGTCCCGGGGAGCGGTAGCGCCACCGCAGGTGCTCCACCGCGATCGCGCCGACGGCGGCGAGCAGCGCCGTCGCCGCGCCGAGGAGCGGAGCGAGCGACGGCGGGGCATCGCCGATCGCCCACTCTGCGGCGCCGCCGGCGGCGAGCACGGCCAGAGCCCCGACCACCTGGCCGACGGAGTCGTCGGCGCGCACCAGGAGCACCGCGCCGATCAGCACGGAGCAGCCGAGTGCGGTGAGAGCCATACCGCACGCGATGGCCAGGGACGTCGGTTGCTCGACACCGGGGAGGAACCAGAGCGGCACCGTGAGGGCGCAGAAGATGAGGGCGGCGATCGCGAACTGCCGCAGCATCCAGCCGACGACGCCCATGCCGAGCAGCTGGGCCGTGGTCACCCGGGCCGGGTGGATGCCGCGGATCCCGCGTATCGGCACCGCCGCGCAGAGACACACGATCGCGGCCCCGACCCGGAACGCGCCGACCTGCAGCGCCTCGGGCAGACGGTTCATCACGAGCGCCGCCACGGTGCACAGCACGAGGGCCGAGAGGATGTTCGCGAGCGCGTTCGGGTCGCGCAGCACCAGCAGCAGCTCCCCGACCAGTCGCGAACGACCGCGCCACTCCAGGCGCAGCGGACGCTGCCGCAGGTCGGCGGAACCGCCGCGGCCCGCGAGCCAGGCGATCGCGATCGCGCCGACGAGCACTGCGGGAGCGGCCAGGAGGGAAGCAGGGTCGAGCGGTTCGGCCGCCGCGACGGAGGCGACCACGCGCGGGAGGAGCAGCCAGGGCGCGAGCGGATCGTCTCGGCCCTCGAGCACCGCGCCGCAGACGACGAATTCGAGGATCACGAGAACGGTCCACAGAAGGTAGGCCACCGGCGGACGCACCACGTCCCAGCGAGCACCGCGCAGTGCGAGCGCGGCCGCAGTCATGGCCAGCAGAGCGACCGATGCGCCGATGACGAGCGGGACGAGGGTGACGGCGAGCGACTCGATCGCGGAGAGCCCGGAGCCCAGGAAAGTGAAGAACGTCGGCACGGTGAGCCACACGATCACGGCGGCTCCGAACAGGGCCGGGGGAGCCCAGACGAGCAGCGACAGCCGGCGCGCCGAGAGGGGCAGTGACGCGACGCTGCGCTGGAACCGGCGCGAGCGATCGCGCGCGCCGTCGACGAGCAGCATCACCGGTCCGGCGGTGAGGAAGCCGATCGCCACGGCGATCAGGTCGGTGAACGACGCCTCCGTCGGAGCGGCCGCGACCGCATCCCGGTATCCGGTGACGGAGAACCACGCGCTCGCCGTGGTGCCGAGACCCAGGATTCCCCCGTAGACGGGCGCGCGGAGTCGCGGGCGGGCGGCAGTGCGCGTCAGCCGGCGGAGAAAGAGGTCGACGGTGCTAACGACGAGCGACATCCGCTCCCTCTCTCCCTGCTGCGTGATCGTCGAGGGCGGCCTCGACCGCGGTCTCCAGGGCCTCAGCGCCGCCCAGCTCCCGCACGGAGGAATTGAGCAGCACCGCGCCGCGGTGCAGCAGCACGATGGAGTCGGCGACGCGGGAGGCCAGATCCAGGTCGTGATTGGAGACGATGAGCGTGGTGCCCGATCCGCGGAGCGTGGCCAGCACGCGCTCGAGAGCGCGGGCCGCGATGAAGTCGAGGCCGATGAACGGCTCGTCAAGGATCGCGAGCTGCGGATCTGTCATCAGCGCGGCGATGATCTGCACCTTCCTGGCCGTGCCGAGGCTCAGCCCGGAGAGGGGGATGCGCCGCTCCCAGGGCAGGTCGAGCTCCTCGGCGAGCACGATCGCGTTCTCGAGCGCGTCCGGCATGGGCTCCCGCCGAGCGCGCTCGAACGCCAGGATGCAGTACCGCCAGTACTCGATCGCGGTGAACTCGAGCAGCAGGTCGCGGCTCGAATCGCTGACGTAGGCGACGTGGGCCGCGGTCTCGGGCCGGCGGGGGCGAAGACTGCTGCCGTTCCAGGTGACGCGGCCGCCGGCGATGTGCTCGACGCCGAGGATCGAGCGGATGAGGGTGCTCTTGCCCGACCCGTTCGTGCCGAGCAGGGCCAGCAGTCGCCCGGACTCGAGCCGGATGCCGACCGGTCCCAGCTCGAAGCCCGGGAACGACACCCGCAGGTCGGTGATCCGCAGTCCCATCAGAGGACCCGTATGTCGTGGGCGCGGCGGAACGACGACCAGAGCTCGCGGCCGTCCCGGGTGAGGGGCGTGAGCCAGAGCAGTTGCGCGGCCATGAGCACGCAGACGGCGACGACTCCCGAGAGCCGGAGCTGGTCGAGCGCTGCGGTCGTCCAGAACTCCGCCGGCGCTCCGAGTATGACGAGGAGCGCGCCCGACAGGTACACGAGCGCCCCCGCCGCGCCCGCGACGACCACCGCCCGGCCGGCCGCCCGCGACGGGGCCCGGAAGAGCAGGCCCGTCGCGCCGCGACGCACGTAGATCGATGCGACGCCGGCGCCGCACAGCCGCGCGACGAGCAGATGACTGAGCTCGTGCACGACCAGCGAGGTCCAGTAGAGCAGCGCGTACCAGCACACCGCGAGCACCAGGGCGCGCACGGTGATCGCGAGCAGATGCGCGGTCGGGGCGCCGACGGCCGTCGTGGCGAGTCCCACGGAGAGAGCGAACAGCAGCAGCATCCACATCGATCCCTGGTGCGCCTCGAGGCAGCCGCGCACGACGCCGAGCGCCGTGGCGGGGTAGTGCCGGTAGACGTGACCGTCGGCGGCGGCCCCTCGCCCGCGCCGCAGCGAGGAGATCCGGATCGGCAGCAGGGCGAGGGCGATCTGCGCCTCCTCGGTGAGGGACTGGTGCACCGAGACCAGCCGGCGTCGCCGGAGATCCGAGACGAAGCGGTGCACCTCCGTCTCGCACTCCGAGCGGTCGAGGCCGAGGTGCGCGCTCAGCTCGTCGACGATCACGCGGAGCGACGCCGGAGAGCGCGCGATGTCGCAGATCGCCTCCCCGGCGCCGTTCAGCGGAAAGCGGTTGTGCTGGGCGTCGACGAGCATCCCCGGCTCCCGGTGCACACCGGGCGCCAACTGGATGCTCGCCGACGCCAGAAGGAACGGCATGCGGCTCTACTTGCAGCCGGTGGTCCACCAGACGGCCACGCTGTGCACGCACGCGCTGAACGACTTCGCGTTGCACACGGAGCAGATGAAGATCACGATGCCGAGCGCGATACCGAGGAACGCGGCGACCAGTCCGGCCACGGCCGCTTCGGCCCGCGTCTCCTCCACAGCCTCGGGCCCGGAGACGGTGGGGGTGAATGTGAGTGTCGACATCGCGACTCCTTTACTGTTCTGATTCATCCGCCGGCTTGTGAGCTCCGGCGCATGGGGGATAGTGTAGATAACACTAAGGCATATATGCCGTATCTGTCGATGGGAGTGGAGAACTGATGAAGAAGGCGATCGCACCGGCTCTGGCCGTCGTGCTGGTGACCGTCGCGGCGGTGGTGGTGCTGGGCTGGTTCTTCGTGGGTGCCGGGCTCGATGCGAAGAACGCTCTGAGCGACGGCGTCTTCCGCCGCGAGCTGCTGGGTCTGCCGGTGCTCGAGGGCTTCCGTCACGACGGCCGGATCGGGGTGCATCTGCACCCCGGGGCGTTCGTGTTCCTCGTCGTGCCGGTCGCGGTGGCCATCGCGGTGTCGATCCCCGGACTGCGGCGCTTCGTGCGCGGTCGCTGATGATCGCGATCCTGTGGGCCGCGCTCGCCGTCGCCGGCGCCGTGTGCGAATGGGCGCTGGCCAACCATCGGAACGTCGACCGCGGCCCAGACGCACGCAGTTCCGATCGTGCGCTCCGCATCGGCGTGGCGATCGCCCTGGTCGTTCCGGTGATCGCACGACTGATCGTCGGGTCCGAACCCCCACCAGCCGTCGTCGTCATCGGAGCACTCGTCGGGGCCGCGGGCGTCCTCGTGCGTGCCTGGGCCATGCGAGCGCTGGGTCGTCGCTACACGCTCACCCCTCAGCGGCAGAGCGTCGACCACGAGCTGTGCCGACGCGGTCCGTACCGGCGGGTGCGGCATCCGGGCTACAGCGGTCTCATCCTCCAGTTCCTCGGCATGGGACTGATGGTCGCTCCGCTCGTCGCCATGGTGGCGGCGATACCGCTGGTCGTGTTCGTGATGCTGCGCATCTCGGGGGAGGAGAGGATCCTCTATGACGAGTTCGCCGCCGACTGGGCGGACTATCGGGCGGAGGTCCCGTCGAGGCTGGTGCCGTGGCTGGTCTGACCCAGGGGAGCGCCGGAGCGGAGGAGGGCGCACTGCTCGACGAGGAGCTGTTCGTCATCCGCATCCGGGCTCAGCGGGCGGGGGCACGCGCCGTGCGCATGCAGGCGTTCCTCGCCCTGGTGCCGGTGCTGCTGCTCGCGGCGGCGGCCGCGGTGTGCTCGGTGCTGATCTGGCTGGACCCGACCTGAACCGGATTCCGATCGGCGACCCGCTCCTACAGTTGGCCTATCAACTCAGTGCCCCATCAACTCAGTGCCCGGTCAGGGGCGCCATCAGCCGGGCCGCGAGAGACGGGCGCCGGGTGATCCGCTGTTCGGCATCGGCGATCGACATCGCCGTGGTGCCCAGGTTCGCGCCGACGAAGCGCAGCGGCTCTGGCTCCCACCGCGGAGAGACGTGGTCGGTCCACGGCAGCTCGGTGAGTTCGGTCTCTCGTCCGAGAATGAGATCGGTGAGGGTGCGACCGGCCAGATTCGTGGTGCTCAGCCCGTCGCCCACGTAGCCGCCCGCGCTCGCGATCCGAGTGGCCCGGTCGAGCGACGCGTGCGCGTGCCAGTCCCGCGGCACCCCGAGCGGGCCGCCCCAGGTGTGGGTGATGCGAGCGTCCGCGGCGACCGGGAAGAAGTCGGCGAGGGTCGAGCGCAGGTGGGCGAACACCCCGGGCACTCGGTCGTAGGAGTCGCGGATGGTGCTGCCCCAGTGATACCGGGCGCCCCTGCCGCCGAACGCGAAGCGGTTGTCTGCGGTGCGCTGACCGTAGACGATGAGGTGCCGGAAGTCGGCGAAGGTCTGACCGTGCTCGAGCCCGATCTCGCGCCAGGTCGCCTCGCTCAGCGGCTCGGTGGCGATCATGAGCGAGTACAGCGGGAGCACGGCACGGTGGGTCTTCGGGAGGGAGGCGCCGTAGCCCTCGAGGGCGATCACGACCGTGTCCGCGGTGACGGCTCCCTTCGTCGTCGCCACGCGGTGGGGCTCCCAGTCGACAGCCTCCGTGCCCTCGTGAATGACGACGCCGAGCGACTCGACCACGCGGGCGAGCCCGCGCACGAGCCTGGCGGGCTGCACCCGCGCGCAGGCGGGGTCGAAGGTGCCCGCCTCGGTGCGCTCGATGCGGTCCACCCCGTAGCGGGCGACCTCCGCCACCTCGGCATCCGCCTCCGCCGCCTGCACGGCGTCCCTGGCGAACGAGACCGTGCCGCCCTTCACGTAGTCGCAGTCGATGCCCTCGGCGGATGCCACCCGCCCCACCTCGTCGACGGTGTCGAGCATCGCGCGCCGCATGGCCAGTGCGGCGTCGAGCCCGTGCAGCCGTTCCAGCTTCGCCGTGGAGGCGGGGAACAGCGCCGAGCACCAGCCGCCGTTGCGGCCGGACGCGCCGAAACCGGCGATCTCCTTCTCGAGCACGACGATCCGCAGCGAGGGGTCGGCCTTCGCCAGGTAGTACGCCGTCCACAATCCGGTCAGTCCGCCCCCGACGATCGCGACGTCGGCCTCCGCGTTGCCGGGCAGCGTGGGGCGCGGCGTCAGGTCGTCGTCCCCCGACGCGACCAGCGAGTCGAACCAGAAGCTCAGCCGGCGATGGTTCATCGGCCGGCTACAGCCGCGACCACGCCTCGGTGAGCACGGAGCGCAGGATCTGCTCGATCTCGTCGAACTCCGGCTGACCGATGGTGAGCGGCGGCGCGAGCTGCACCACGGGGTCGCCGCGGTCGTCGGCGCGGCAGTACAGGCCCGCGTCGAAGAGGCCCTTGGAGAGGAATCCGCGCAGCAGGCGCTCCGACTCGTCGTCGTCGAAGGTCTCCTTCGTCGCCTTGTCCTTCACCAGCTCGATGCCGAAGAAGTAGCCGTCACCGCGCACGTCGCCCACGATCGGCAGGTCGAGCAGCTTCTCCAGGGTCGCCCGGAAGGCGGGGGAGTTGGTGCGCACGTTCTCGTTGAGCTTCTCCTCCTCGAAGATGTCGAGGTTGGCGAGAGCCACCGCGGCCGATACCGGGTGCCCGCCGAAGGTGTAGCCGTGATAGAACGCGGTGTTGCCGTGCTTGAACGGCTCGTAGATGCGGTCGCTGATGATCGTGGCACCGATGGGGGAGTAGCCGCTGGTCATGCCCTTGGCGCACGTGATCATGTCGGGCACGTAGTCGAACGCGTCGCAGGCGAAGAACTCGCCCACGCGGCCGAACGCGCAGATGACCTCGTCGCTGACGAGCAGCACGTCGTACTGGTCGCAGATCTCGCGAACGCGGGCGAAGTAGCCGGGGGGCGGCGGGAAGCATCCGCCCGAGTTCTGCACGGGCTCGAGGAACACGGCCGCGACCGTCTCCGGGCCCTCGAACAGGATCTGCTCCTCGATGCGGTTGGCGGCCCACAGGCCGAACGCCTCGAGGTCTTCGGCCGGGGCGCCCATCTCGGCCGCGCGATAGAAGTTGGTGTTCGGCACGCGGAACCCGCCGGGGGTCACCGGCTCGAACATCTCCTTCATGGCGGGGATGCCGGTGATGGCGAGCGCGCCCTGCGGTGTGCCGTGGTAGGCGACGGCGCGCGAGATCACCTTGTGCTTGGTGGGGCGCCCCTGAAGCTTCCAGTAGTACTTGGCGAGCTTGAACGCGGTCTCGACCGCCTCGCCGCCGCCCGTGGAGAAGAAGACCCGGTTGAGATCGCCCGGCGCGTAGGAGGCGAGCCGATCGGCCAGCTCGATCGCGTTCGGGTGCGCGTACGACCAGATCGGGAAGAAGGCGAGCTCGGATGCCTGCTTCGCGGCCACCTCGGCGAGCCGCTGCCTGCCGTGGCCCGCGTTCACCACGAAGAGTCCGCTCAGGCCGTCGAAGTACTTCTTGCCGGTCGAGTCCCAGATGTGGTGGCCCTCGCCCTTGACGATGATCGGCACCCCGTGGCCGTCCTCCATGACGGACTGGCGTGCGAAGTGCATCCAGAGGTGGTCCTTGGCCTTCTGCTGCAGGTCTGCGTCGTTGTATTCCATCTCACTCATCTCGTTCCCCAGTTGTAGAACTGCTTCTGAAGTTTCAGGTAGACGAAGGTCTCGGTCGACTGCACGCCCGGGATTCCCCGGATCTCCTTGTTGAGCAGGTCGATCAGGTCTTCGTCGTTCTCGCAGACGACCTCGGCGAGGATGTCGAAGCTACCGGCGGTGAGCACGACGTAGTCGACTGCGGGGATGCTTCCCAGTCGTTCCGCGACGACGGTGGTGTCGCCGGTCACCCGCACGCCGATCATCGCCTGGCGGTAGAAGCCCAGCTGCATCGGGTCGGTGACCGCGACGACCTGCATCACCCCGGAGTCCGTGAGCTTCTGCACGCGCTGTCGCACAGCCGCCTCGCTGAGGCCGACCGCCTTGCCGATCTCGGCGTACGACCTGCGGCCGTCGGCCTGCAGCTGCTCGATGATCGCCTTCGAGACGTCGTCGAGCTGCACGGGCTTGGGATTAGGGCTCATAGTGTGATTCTGTCAGCGAGATGCATCCGATACAAGCGAATCCGCGCTTGCGGCACCATTTCGCTACGGATTCGGTGGAAATCTGCCGTGGCGCTCGACGCGCTCCCGAACTAGATTGGGTGCATGGCTGAGATCCGTAATTTCATCGATGGCGAGTACGTAGAAGCGAAGGCCGAGTCGTCGTTCGACCTCGTGGACCCCGCGACGGAGGCCGTCTACGGCACCTCGCCGGTCTCGAGCGCCGCCGACGTGGACGCGGCCTTCTCGGCGGCAGCGGCGGCGTTCGAGGAGTGGGGCGAGACCACCCCCGCCGAGCGACAGCTGGCCCTGTTCCGCATCGCCGACGCGATGGAGGCGCGCGCCGAGGAGTTCGCCGACCGGGAGTCGAAGGACACCGGCAAGCCGCGGGCATCCCTCGTGGCCGACGAGATCATGCTCTCGGTGGACCAGATCCGCTTCTTCGCCGGCGAGGCGCGGCACCTGAGCGGCATGGCGACCGGCGAATACATGAAGGACCACACCTCGTCCATCAGGCGCGAGCCGATCGGCGTCATCGGGCAGGTGACGCCGTGGAACTATCCGCTGAACATGGCGGTCTGGAAGTTCGCGCCGGCGATCGCCGCCGGCAACACGACCGTGCTGAAGCCGAGCGACACCACGCCGTCCTCCACCCTGTTCCTCGCGGAGGTCGCATCCGAGTTCCTGCCCAAGGGCGTGCTCAACGTGATCACCGGCGACCGCACCACGGGCGCCGCCATGATCGACCACAGGACGCCGCAGATGGTCTCGATCACCGGCTCGGTGCGGGCGGGCATGGAGGTGGCGAAGGCCGCGGCGAACGACCTCAAGCGGGTGCATCTCGAACTCGGCGGCAAGGCGCCCGTCATCGTGTTCGACGACGCCGACATCCCCTCCGCCGTCGAGGGGATCGCCACCGCCGGGTACTTCAACGCCGGCCAGGACTGCACGGCCGCCACGCGCGTGCTGGTGCAGGCCGGCATCCACGACGAATTCGTCGCCGCGCTCGCCGACTACGCGCGGGAGAACGCCAAGACCGGCGCCCCCGACCGCACGGACGTGCTCTTCGGCCCCGTCAACAACGCCAACCAGCTCGCGCAGGTCGAGGGCTTCATCGCGAACCTCCCCGACAACGCCGTGGTCGAGCTCGGCGGGCACCGTCAGGGAACGACCGGCTACTTCCACGAGGCCACCATCGTCAGCGGGCTGAAGCAGACGGATGACGCCATTCAGCGGGAGATCTTCGGCCCGGTGATCACCGTGCAGAAGTTCACCGACGAGCGCCAGGCGCTGGAGTGGGCGAACGGGGTGCAGTACGGGCTCTCCTCGAGCGTGTGGACCAAGGACCACTCGCGCGCGATGCGCTGTGCGAAGCACCTCGACTTCGGATGCGTGTGGATCAACACCCACATCCCCCTCGTCGCCGAGATGCCGCACGGCGGCTTCAAGCACTCCGGCTACGGAAAGGACCTCTCGAGCTACGGATTCGAGGACTACACGCGCGTCAAGCACGTGATGTCGTTCATAGGCTGATCTCCGAGCGGCCCCCCAACTGGGGAACCCGGTGGCTCGTCGTGCTGTCGGAGAATGGATCAATGGCGTCGGAGTTGGAGGACGATACGGTCGTGCGACCGCGCCGGGTCGCGCCTCCGATCGTGGACGACCGGGATGCCGACACCGTGATCCGCGCCCGCACTCCGTTCGCGGACGTTCCGCGCGAGGCGTTGGTGCGAGTGGCCGAGACCATGTCGCCCGAGACCGCCGTTGCGGGGCCGACGGCTGCCGAGCCGACGCGCAGCGCCTCGCCCGAGTACTCGTTCCGCGTGAACGGCCGCGAGCCGATCCCGCTCGACAGCGGCGCGATCGTGGGCCGCGGCCCCAGCCTGCCGCGCATCACCGGGCGCCGCGTGCCGCGACTGGTGCGCGTCGCCTCCCCGCTGCGCGAGGTGTCGGCCTCGCACCTCGAACTCCGGCAGCAGGCGGCGCTCGTCGTGCTCACCGACCTGCACTCCACCAACGGGAGTTTCGTGCGAACTCCCGGCCGGGCGCCCGTGAAACTCCACCAGGGTGAGACACTCGTAGTGGTCCCCGGCACCACCATCGACATCGGGGACGAGAACATCATCGAGATCCTGCCCCTCCAACGCCTGGATGCCGACGACAGCGACGGGACGAGACGATGACCGAGATCGGCCGGAATGCGGGCCAGCACTCGATCAGCGTGCCCGGACGCGTGGGCACGGGTGTCGTGCTCGCCTGGGGCGCGGCGACGGATGTCGGGCGCCGCAGGCACCACAACGAGGACAGCCTGATCGCCGAATCGCCGATGTTCGCGGTGGCGGACGGGATGGGCGGTCACGCGGCGGGCGACGTGGCGAGCGCCGCGGTGGTAGCGCGTCTCGCCGAAGCGGTCGTGGGCGACTTCACTGAGCCGGAGGCGATCGGCCGAGCCCTCCACGATGCCACGATCGACATCGGGCAGGCGGCGGACGAGCAGTCGCTGGGTGTGGGGACGACGGTCACGGGCGCGGCACTCACCATCGACGAGGACCAGCCGACCTGGACGATCTTCAACGTGGGTGACTCCCGGGTCTACGCGTTCGACCGCAACGAGCTCGAGCAGGTCACCGTCGACCACTCGGTGGTCCAGGAGCTGGTCGCCGCCGGCCTGATCCGCCGCGAGGACGCGGAGTCGCACCCCGAGAGCAATGTCATCACCCGGGCCGTCGGGTTCAACGCCGAGCCGCGCACCGACTTCTGGGAGATCCCGGTGCGCAAGGGGATGCGTCTGCTCCTGTGCTCCGACGGGCTCACCAAGGAGATCGACGACGACCGGATCCGCCTGCACCTCGCGGCCGGGCTCAGCCCGCTGGAGACCGCGCAGTCGCTGGTGGATGCCGCGCTGGCCAGCGGCGGACGCGACAACGTCACCACGATCGTGGTCGACGTGGTCGACGTCGCCGAGAAGGCGCCGCGCTGATACCCCCCGAATTGGGACGTGCGGACCCGGCGTGTGCAGTCGATTAGCCCCGGAATCGCGGGGGTGCCGTGCTTACAATAAGAGACTGGTCCTGACGGCCGGAGATCTGCGCACGAACGGCCGAGACGCTCGATCGGGGCGGGACCCTCGAGCGGGGAAGGAGCACTGATGGCTCGACGCCTGCCCTCTCAGCCTCCCGTGCTCCCCGGCTTCTCGCACATCCACGTGCTGGGCTCCGGCGGTTTCGCCGACGTGTTCCTCTACGAGCAGAACATGCCGCGCCGCCAGGTCGCGGTCAAGGTGATGCTCAGCGAGGTCGTCAATGACCAGGTGCGCCAGATGTTCCAGGCCGAGGCGAACCTGATGGCGCAGCTCAGTTCGCATCCGTCGATCCTCACGGTGTACCAGGCCAGCGTCTCCGCGGACGGGCGTCCCTACCTGGTAATGGAGCTCTGCTCCGCCGCGCTCAGCGAGAGGTACCGCCGCGAGCGCATCCCGGTGCCCGAGGTGCTGCGCATCGCGGTGAAGATCGGAAGCGCGATCGAGACCGCGCATCGCGCCGGCGTGCTGCACCGCGACATCAAGCCCTCGAACATCCTGCTCACCGCCTATGGGCACCCCGTGCTCTCCGACTTCGGCATCGCCTCGACCCTCAGCGAGTCGAGCACCACCGAGTCGGTCGGCCTTTCGATCCCGTGGTCGGCACCCGAGGTGCTCATGGACGAGACGCCCGGCTCCATCGAGTCGGAGGTGTGGTCGTTCGCGGCCACTGTCTACTCGCTCCTTGCCGGCCGCTCCCCGTTCGAGATCCCCGGCGAGTCGAACAAGTCGGCGGATCTCATCGGGCGCATCAACCGCGCGAAGGTGCAACCGATCGGCCGCGCCGACGTGCCCGCGAGCCTGGAGCGGGTGCTGCAGAAGGCGATGTCGCGGAAGGCCGACGCACGCCCGGCCTCGGTGCTCGAGGTCGTGCGCGAGCTGCAGTCGGTGGAATCCGAGCTCGGCGTGCCGCAGACCCCGGTCGAGGTGGCGATGGATGACTGGGCTCTGGCCACGGTCTCGGACCTCGAGGACCGCACCCGGATCAGGAGCGTCAGCAACTCGATCCCGAGCAGGCCCGGCCGCCGCCGGCGGCGCCGGGCGGTGCCGGACGACTACGCGGGCGTCGGCACGATCCTCAAGCAGACGGCGGGCGGCCAGGGGAGCAGCGGCACCCGGCCCCAGGAGCGCACCGGCCGCGGGATGCGGGCGCTCGCCTGGAGTCTGGTCGCCGCCGCCGTGCTCGTGCTGGCGCTGGGCGCCACGGCCACCATCGTGCTGATCCGGGCCAACAGCGACGGCATCCCGAAGGTGACCGACATCACCGCGAAGAGTCTGGCCAGCTCCGTCGAGTTCCGCTGGGACGATCCCGGGCTGAAGACCAGCGACACCTACCAGGTGACGACGAGCGACGGCCGATCCAGCATTCAGAGCTCCGCCGACTACGTCATGGACGCGACGCGGGGCGAGCGCGTGTGCATCACGGTGACCGTCAACCGCGAGGGGAAGACGGGCGCGCCGAGCAGCGAGAAGTGCGTGGACTTCGGGGGATGACCGCACCGTGCTGAGGAAGTGGCTGTCGACTCACCGCTCCGTCGCCGCAGCGACGCTGAGCGGTGTGCTGATCGGCGCGCTCATCATCACGGTCGCCGTGGTCTCGAACGGGTACGCCGCTCAGAAGCTCACCCTCGACGACGGTTCGGTCTGGGTGGCGAACGGCACCTCCCAGGTGATCGGACGCGCGAACCCCCAGGTGCTCGCCCTCAACTCGGTCGTCACCAGCGCGGGCTCCCAGATCGACGTGGTGCAGCAGGGTTCGACCGTGCTGCTGTTCGACCGGTCGAACGCGAAGGTCGACATCGTCGATCCGGCCACCTCCACGGTGCTCGACAGCGTGCCGCTGCCGCCGCAGGATCCGGAGCTGTTCCTCGCCGGCGGCAACGCGGTCATCGGCTCCGGCAGCACCGGCCAGTACTGGATCGTGAGCGTCGCCGATCTGGCGCACTTCGACGCGCAGTCCCAGCCCACCCTGAGCCTCGGGGCGAACACCGTCGCGAGCGTCACACAGGACGGCATGCTCTTCGTGCTCTCGGCCACAGCGCGCGAGGTGTACCGGGTGGATGCCGCGCACGCCGACACGGTCGCCCAGACCTGGTCGGCGCCGGTGGAGCCGACCCACACCAGCTTCAGCATCACGTCGGTGGGCGACCAGTGGGCAGTGCTCGACTCGCAGACCCGCCGCCTCTACACCTCGGGTGGGACGACGGATCTCTCCTCGCGCGTGCGTGCCGGCACGTCCGTCGCACTCCAGCAGCCCTCCCCGAGCGGAAGCGGCGTGCTCGTCTCCTATTCGGGCGGACTGCTCAACGTGCCCCTCTCCGGCGGCACTGCGAGCGTGATCGCCGGCGGCCAGTCCGGCACCGCCGTCGCCCCGGCCGTGGTCGGCGGCTGCACGTATGCGGCGTGGTCCAGCGGGACGGCCTGGCGGCACTGCGACGGCTCGGCTCCCGCGACGCTGTCGTTGGACTCCGTGCCTTCCGCGGCCGGTCGCCTCTCCTTCGTCTCGAACGGCGACAGCGTGGTGCTCAACGACCCGAACGGCGGCGGCACCTGGGCCGTCCAGCAGCAGGGACAGCTCATCGACAACTGGAGCGAGCTGATCGCCGTGCGCAACGACCAGCAGCAGGTGCAGGACGACACGGAGGACACCCCGCCCACCTACGAGAAGACCCAGGTGCCGCCCGTCGCGGTGAACGACTCGTTCGGGGCGAGGCCCGGGAGATCGAGCGTGCTGCCGGTGCTGCTCAACGACTACGACCCGAACGGCGATCCGCTCGTGATCGCCTCGTTCACCGGCATCGACGAGTCCATCGGGCACATCGACGCGATCAACAACGCGCAGCAGCTGCAGGTGACCCTCGCACCGGGGGCGACGGGCACGGTCACCTTCTCGTACACGATCACGGACGGCCGAGGCGGCAACGCCAGCGCGACGGTGGTCGTCACCGTGCGCCAGCCGTCCGAGAACTCGCCTCCTGTTCAGGTGCGGCAGACCAAGACGCTGGTCGCTCAGGGCGGTCGGGTCACCACGACGGTGCTCGGCGACTGGGTCGACCCGGACGGCGACGCGTTCTATCTGCAGAGCGCGTCGGCGTCCTCGCCGGACACCGTGACCTACAAGCCGGAGGGCAGCGTGGTCTTCACCGAGGGCGGGGCGTCGGGCGGCCTGCGGCCGGTGACCCTGGTGGTCTCCGACGGCCGGGCGGCGGGCACCGGCTCGCTCGCGGTCACCGTGAAGGCGCCGGGCCAGGTGCCGATCATCGCGGAACCGTTCGTGGCCCTGGCCTACTCCGGCCAGGTGCTCACCATCTCGCCGCTCGATCACGTGCGCGGCGGCACCGGCACGCTGCGGCTGGCGAGCGTCCCCGCCAAGACGGGCGCCACGATCACCGCGAGCCTCGAGGCGGGCACCTTCACGTTCTCGAGCACGCAGGTCGGCACCCACTATCTGGACTACGTGGTCAACGACGGCGACCAGACGGCCACGGGCCAGGTACGGGTGGATGTCGCAGCGCCGCCGGACGCGAACACCAAACCCATCACGATCCCCAAGACCATGTTCGTGCACACCCTCACGAGCGAGACGGTGGATGTCGCGTCCACCGACATCGATCCGGCCGGCGGCGTGCTCCTCGTCACGGGCGTCTTCAACGTTGCCGAGAACTCGGGCGTGCGGGCCGAGGTCATCCAGGACCGCGCCATCCGGGTCACGCTCACCGCACCTCTCGATGGCGGCCCGGTCACCTTCAACTACCGCATCACCAACGGTCTGGCCGACGCCGTCGGCTCGGTGACGGTGGTGCAGATCCCGGCGACCGCCCTCCAGCCGCCGATCGCCAACGACGACAGCGTCACCGTGCGGGTCGGCGACGCCATCACCATTCCGGTGCTCGACAACGACGTGCAGCCCGACGGCGAGGATCTGACGCTGAATCCGCTGCTCTCGTCGAGCCTGAAGGGCGACTCGGGCCTGCTGTTCGCGTCGGGCAACACGCTGCGCTACCTGGCCCCGCAGAAGACCGGTGACTTCACCGCGGTCTACGAGGTGTCCGGGCCGGACGGTCAGGTGGCGCAGGCGCAGGTGAAGATCGCCGTGCGCGAGCCCAACGAGGCGACCAACAACCCGCCCGTGCCGGTCACGGTGGTCGCCCGGGTGCTGGCGGGCGCGACGGTCCGCATCAAGATCCCGCTGACCGGCATCGATCCGGACGGCGACTCCGTGCAGCTGCTCGGTCAGGAGACCAGCCCGCTCAAGGGCTCGGTGACCACCGTCGGACCGGACTACTTCGACTACGTGGCGGGTGACTACTCGGCCGGAACGGACACCTTCACCTACTCCGTCGTGGATGCACTGGGTGCGCGGGCGACCGGTACGGTGCGCGTGGGGATCGCGCCGAAGGTCGACGGCGGCCGCAACCCCGTCGCCATCGAGGACGACGTGACCACCCGGCCCGGCGCGAAGGTCTCGGTGCAGGTGCTCGCCAACGACTCCGACCCGGATGGCGGCAAGCTCACGGTCACCAAGGTGAAGCCGAACACCAAGGACGTGAGCGCAACGGTCAAGGGCGACATCGTGACCGTCCAGGCCCCGAAGACCGAGGGCACATACGCGCTCGTGTATACGATCCGCAACGAATTCGGCGGCGAGAGCTCCAACTTCATCCGCGTATCGGTCACGCCCGACGCCCCGCTGGCGTATCCCCAGGTCGACGACACCGTGCTCACCCTCACCGACATCCTGGGCCAGGATTCGATCGACGTGAACGTGCTGCGCAACGTCTTCTTCGCGGACGGCCCGGTGAGCGGGCTGAAGGTCTCGCTGCTGCCCGGGTACTCGGAGAACGCGTCGGTGACGCCCACCAAACGGGTGCACGTGCGCGTGCTGGCGAAGAGCCAGATCATCCCGTTCGCGGTGAGCAACCCCGACGATCCGCGGATCGTCTCCTACGGCTTCGTCTGGGTGCCGGGCACGGATGACGCGCTCCCGCAGCTCAACCGCAAGGCGCCGCCGCTCAAGGTGGCCAGCGAGAGCAACCTGCGCATCGATCTCGACCAGTACGTGCTCGCGATCGCCGGCAGGAAGGTGCACCTGACCGACTCCGCAAAGGTGCAGGCCACTCACGCCAACGGCGACAACCTCGTCGTGGGCGACCACACGCTCAGCTTCACCTCCGCGGACAAGTACTTCGGGCCCGCGTCGATCTCGTTCGAGGTGACGGACGGCACCTCGGCGAGCGATCCGAACGGGCACGTGGCCACCCTTGTGCTTCCCATCACGGTCACCTTCCGCGAGAACCAGCCGCCTTCGTTCATCGGCGGCGTGATCGACTTCGAGCCGGGCACCTCGCGCACCATCGACCTGTCGAAGCTCACCAACTACCCGTATCCGAAGGATGCCAACGAGCTCGCGTACACCGTGCTGAGCCCCCTCCCGGTGGGCTTCTCCTACACGGTGACCGGCCAGACGCTGGTGCTGCGGGCGAACTCCAACGCCCAGAAGGGCTCGACCACCGCCATCCTGCTGTCGGTGCGCGACGCGCTCACGGTGGGGCAGTCGGGTCGCATCCAGCTCAACGTGGTCTCGTCGAGCAAGCCGCTGGCCTCGCCTCAGCCGGATGTCGTCGCCGTCGCCCGGGGCGCGTCGACCACCGTCGACGTGCTGGCGAACGACCAGGCGACCAACCCCTTCCCCGACACCCCCCTGCGCGTGATCGACATCCGCGGAATCGACGGGGCCTCGCTGCCCGCCGGCGTGAGCATCACCCCGAGCTCCGACAACTCCCGGCTGAGCGTGAACGTCTCGCCGTCGGCGGTGCCCGGCACGGTCAACCTCCAGTACGAGGTGGCGGACGCCACCAACGATCCCGACCGCTACGTCTGGGGCAACGTCTCCATCTCCGTCCAGGACAAGCCGGACCCGGTGACCGCCGTCACGGCGACCGCTTTCGGCGACCGATCGATCACGCTGCGCTGGACCCCGGGGGCCGACAACAACTCGCCGATCACCGGGTACGACGTGCTCATGCTGTCCCCGGCGGGCGACTCCCTCTCGACGACGTCCTGCGCGGTGACCGTCTGCGACATCACCACGCCGGGCAACGGACCGGGCAACGCGGTGCGCCTGCGCGTGGTGGCGAAGAACGCCCTCGGCTCCTCGACCCCCACCGGTCTCGGAACCTCGATCTGGTCCGACCTCATCCCGCCCGCACCGACCACCCTGACGGCCGCGCCGCTCGACGGGGGTCTGCGGATCTCGTGGAACCGCGTGTCGACCCCGCCCGGCGGCAGCCCCGTCGACAACTACTCGATCGTGGCCGGGGGAGTGTCGACCAGCGTCGACAACAGCGCCTGCGGGTCCACCACCTGCCGGGTGGATGTCGGCGGCCTCAGCAACGGCCAGCCGGTCTCCGTCTCGGTCACCCCCACCAACGGGGCGTTCGCCTCCCTCGCCACCTGGAACCGGGCGACTACCACCGGCATCCCGGCCGGGGTGCCCAAGCAGGTGGCGCCACCGTCGGCCAGCGTCGTCGACAACTCGATCGCCGTCGACTGGACCAACGGCTTCGACCCCAACGGCCGAGACATCATCGGATACACCGCCGTCGCCTACACCGGAGCGACGCCCACCTGCAGCAACCTCACCCCGTCCGGCGCGATCAAGCACTCGGTCGGTCTCGCGACGACCACCACCTTCTCGGGTCTGTCCAACGAGCAGAGCTACTCCATCATCGTGTTCGTCTCGAATGCGATCGGCTGCGGCCAGAGCACGCCCGTGGTCGCCCACACCGCCCCGGGCGTGGTGACCGCCATCTCCACCGGGGGCCCGAGCCGCAACGGCAACGTGTGGGACGTCACGCTGCAGAGCGCGAGCATCGGCGGGGCGGCCCTCACCTCCGACTACAGCTTCTACTACCGCCTGTCGAGCGGGTCGGCGGCGGTGCACGGCCCGGTCTCTCTGGGCGGCTTCCTGGCCGCCGAGGCGAGTCAGTTCGGGACGGCGGCGACGGTGCAGCTGCGTGCCTGCCGCAGCTTCGACGGCGGGGCCCCGATCTGCGATACGACCTGGTCCGACGCGTTCGCCATGGCGGGCGTGCCGGTGAACCCGCAGGTGAGCCAGGTCGCGTTCTCCCCGACGGGCGACGGCGTGATCGACCGCAGCGGCGTGTTCACCTGGCTGAGCTGGCCGAGCGGCACCTATGAGGGCATCCAGTACTCGTGCGGCAGCGACACCTCGTTCACTCCGGCGGACACCTCCGTGGCGGGGGGAAGCTGCACGGCGACCTCGCTCGGCGTCGACCCGACGTTGACGATCCGTGTGATCGCCAACGGCGGCACCACCTACGATCTCGTCTACGACACCAACGGCACCGTGCGCTGACCGGCACACCGATTCCCGACGACCGACCCGAAGAAAGAGAACCCAGCATGACGATGACCCAAGAGCAGGCCACCTGGTTCTCCGACATCTTCAACCGGCTCGTCGCCAACGTGGACCAGGTGCTGCTCGGCAAGACCTTCGTGGTGCGTCTGTCGTTCACCGCGCTGATCAGCGAGGGGCACCTGCTGCTGGAGGACTTCCCGGGCACGGGCAAGACGTCGCTCGCGCGGGCGATGGCGCAGAGCGTGCAGGGCTCGACCAACCGCATCCAGTTCACCCCCGACCTGCTGCCCGGCGACATCACCGGCGTGAGCATCTACGACCAGGGCAACGCCGAGTTCGAGTTCCACCGCGGTCCCGTGTTCGCCAACATCGTGCTCGCCGACGAGATCAACCGGGCGAGCCCGAAGACCCAGGCCGCCCTGCTCGAGGTCATGGAGGAGGGGCAGGTCACCGTCGACGGCGTCACGCACCCGGTCGGGTCGCCGTTCATGGTCATCGCCACTCAGAACCCGATCGAGCAGGCCGGTACCTACCGGCTGCCCGAGGCGCAGCTGGACCGGTTCATCATGAAGACGTCGATCGGCTACCCCGATCACGCCTCCACGGTGCGCATCCTCGAGGGCTCCGGCACGCGGGCGCACGAGGTGGTCGTGCCGGCGATCGCCAGTGACGACGTGATCATCGAGATGGGCGCACTCGCGCGGACGGTGCATGTCGACGCATCCATCAACGACTACGTCTCCCGTCTCGTGGAGTCGACGCGGAGCGCGACCGAGGTGCGCCTCGGGGCGAGCGTGCGCGGGGCCCTCGCGCTCATCCGCACCGCCAAGACGCTCGCCGCGGCGAACGGCAGGCACTACGTGATCCCGGACGACGTGAAGGCCCTCGCCGAACCCGTGCTCGCCCACCGCCTGGTGCTCGACCCCGAGGCCGAGTTCGACGGCGTGACCACGTCCAGCGTGATCAGCCAGCTGCTCATCGAGACCCCGCCGCCGAGCGACAGGCAAGCGGTGTGAGCGTCGACCGGGGCAACGACACGACCCGTCGCCGAGCCCGGCAGCGCGCCGCGGCGACGTCGCGGTTCGACGCCGCCCACGCCAAGACCACCGAGGGCATCACCAACGAGCGCACGCGCATCGTCGGCAACCGCACCGGATTCCTCGCCGACGCGGTGATCGCGGTGGTGCGGGTCTCCCGTGCCGTGAGCCAGGTACTCGCGGGCTGGATCAGGCGGGCTTCTGCGGTCGTGACCCCGCTCGGCGGCGTGATGCTGCTCGTCGTTCCCGTCGCGCTCGGCTTCGGATACGGATTCTCGCTCGTCGAGCTCGTCGCCCTCGGCTGGGCCGGACTCGTGCTGATCGTGATCGCGGCCGTCTATCTGGTAGGCCGTTCCGCGTTCGTGATCGAGCTGCGGGTGCCGCACACCCGGGTCGTCGTGGGCGAGCCGGCGTCGGGTGTCATCGACGTGACCAACCCCACCCGGCGCAGGCTGCTCAGCGTGAAGGTGGAGATCCCGGTGGGGCCGGGTCTCGCCGAGCTCGCCCTCCCGAGCCTCGCCCGCGGCGCCCGGTTCGAGCACGAATTCGCGGTGCCGACGGTGCGGCGCGGCGTCATCCCCGTCGGACCGGTGCGCACGATCCGGGCCGATCCGATCGGCCTCGTGCGGCGGGAGCTCATCTGGACGGGTTCCGCGGAGATGTTCATCCACCCGCGCACGATCAGCATCCCGTCGACGAGCACCGGGTTCATCCGCGACCTGGAGGGCAACCCGACCCGCGACCTCTCGAACAGCGACGTCTCGTTCCACGCGCTCCGCGAATACGTTCCGGGTGACGAGCGGCGCTACATCCACTGGAAGAGCACCGCCAAGACGGGAACCTACATGGTGCGGCAGTTCGAGGAGACCCGACGCAGCCACCTGGTGATCGCCCTCAGCCTCGCGACGGCCAACTACACCACGCAGGAGGAGTTCGAGATGGCCGTCAGCGTGGCCGGATCGCTCGGAGCCAGGGCGATCCGCGACGCCAGGACGGTCTCGGTGGTGGTCAGCGAACGGACACCGGAGTTCGCCAAGCGCAAGGTGCTCGCCGTGCGGCACCTCGACACGCTCAGTCGCACCCGTCTGCTCGACGACCTCGCTCTCGTCGACCACTCTGAATCGGCCATCGGCATCACCGACGTCGCGCGGGTGACCGCCGACGAGGTCACGGGCATCTCGGTCGCCTTCCTGGTCTGCGGGTCGCTCACCACGATCTCCGAACTGCGTGCCGCCTCCATCAAGTTCCCCGCCGGCGTCGAGGTGGTCGCGGTGGTCTGCGACCCGGAGACCGTGCCCGGGCTGCGTCGGGTGGCCGGTCTCAGCGTGCTCACGATCGGCTATCTCGAGGACCTGCAGAAGTCGCTCGCCCGGGCGGCGGCGGCATGAGCAGCTTCCCCTCGCGTCGCAGGCGCCGGCTCTCGGCGGGCTTCGTCGCCTCCAACACCGTGATGATGTGGATCGCCACCGGCATCGCCGCCACGGCGCTGTGGCCCATCTACCGCAGCCCCCAGGTCGTCATCGTGATCCTGGTGGCGGTGCTCGCCGGATCGGCCATCGCGATCACCTCGGCGCGCCTGCGCTGGTCGAGTCTCCTCACGCTGCTCGTCACCATCGGCGTGTTCCTCGTGCTCGGCGTACCGCTGGCCGTGCCCGACCGTGCGCTCTTCGGCGTCATCCCCACCTGGCAAGGCATCGTCGATCTGGTGACGGGCGCCGCCCTCGGGTGGAAGCAGCTGCTCACCATCACGCTGCCGGTGGGCAGCTACCAGGCGCTGCTCGTGCCCGCGTTCATCCTGGTGCTCGGAACCACCACCGCCGGCCTGGTGGTCGCCCTTCGCGCCCGATGGGGCGAGCTCGGCGCCTTCGCCCCGGCCCTCCTGTTCGTGCTCGCCGTGCTCTTCGGGCCGGGGGTCGCCACCTGGCCGCTGCCCACCACCCTGGGTCTGCTCGCCGCCCTCATGCTCTGGCTCGTGTGGTGGCGCTGGTACCGTCGTCGCGAGTCCATCCGGATGCTGGCCTCTCGCGCCCTGGATTCGCAGGGCCGACCGCTCGAGACCGTCTCCGACGGCGGCTTTCCCGGTGTGCGCTCGCTGCTGAGCGCCGGGCTCATCCTCGTCATCGCTGCCGGAGCGTCGGTCGCGGCCAGTTCCGCCCTCCCGCCGACGGGGGAGCGCCAGGTGCTCCGAACGGCGGTCGTGCAGCCGTTCGACCCGCGGGACTACGCCAGCCCGCTCAGCGGATTCCGGCACTACGAGCTCCCGCAGACCGCCGACCGCACCGTGTTCAGCGTGACGGGCCTGCCGGCCGGCAGTCGCATCCGCATCGCCACCCTGGACACCTATGACGGAATCGTCTATTCGGTGGGCAGCGACGCCGTCTCCAGCGATTCCGGGTCGTTCACGAGGGTGCCGTACACCTTCGATCAGTCGGCAGTGCGCGGCCGGGAAGCCACCGTCGGCGTCACCATCGGCGACTACGACGGCGTCTGGGTGCCCACCGTGGGCAAGTTCAGCTCCATCGCCTTCACGGGCGACCACGCGAGCACCCTGCGCGACTCGTTCTACTACAACGACACGAGCGGCACGGCGGCGGTCGTCACCCCGCTCGGCTCGGGCGACAGCTACACGCTCCAGGCGGTGCTTCCGACGCAGCCGAAGGAATCGCAGCTGGCGTCGCTGAAGCCCGGGGCCGTTCAGGTGCCGAGG
Organism: uncultured Lacisediminihabitans sp.; assembly: GCA_966212465.1. Taxonomy (GTDB): domain Bacteria; phylum Actinomycetota; class Actinomycetes; order Actinomycetales; family Microbacteriaceae; genus Lacisediminihabitans. Next base: position 178,076 of record CBIHRK010000002.1, on the reverse strand, counting down.
ATCGCCGTGATGCCCGACGAGGTCTCGACGGCGCTCAACAGCTGGGTCACGGGTTCGGCGAGCCCGGGGAGGCAGCTCGTGCAGATGCTCGACGAGCTCCGAAAGAACGGCTACGTCAGCCACGGGGTCTCTGCCTCCGATCCCCCCAGCCGGTCGGGCCACGCGGCGGACCGGATCACCCAGCTGTTCACCGATCAACGCATGATCGGCGACCAGGAGCAGTACGCCGTCGCCGCCGCCCTCATGGCCCGGCAGATCGGATTCCCGGCGCGGGTCGTGTTCGGATTCGCCCCGAAGGCGATCGACTCGACCGGCACCACGCGCGTGCGCGGCGACGACGTCTCGGCGTGGATCGAGGTCGACACGACCCGGTACGGCTGGGTGGCGATCGACCCCACCCCGCCGGTGCGCGAGATCCCCGCGGAGCAGCCGCAGCAGCCGACCAGGATCGCGCTCCCGCAGTCTCCGGTGCAGCCGCCGGTGGAGGACCCGCAGGTGAGGTCGTCGCAGGTGCCTCCCGACAGCACGCAGGACCAGCCGGAGGCGCTCGCGCCGTGGCTCGTCATCCTGCTCACCGTGCTCAAGGTGCTCGGCTGGGTGCTGCTCGGCGCCGCGATCGTGCTGGCGCCGTTCATCGCCATCGTGGCGACCAAGCTGCGGCGGCGCCATCAGCGCCGCACCGCCGAGACCCCGATCGAACGGATCAGCGGGGGGTGGGACGAGTATCAGGACGCGATCGTCGACCGCGGGTACGAGACTCCCGAGGCGGCGACGCGCACCGAGGTCGCCGCGGCGATGGGCGGAATGCGACCGCTCGTGCTCGCCTCGATCGCCGACCGGGCCATGTTCGCACCGGGCGACCCGGATGACGACGAGGCGGAGAACGTCTGGCGCTCGGTGAACGAACTCGTCGCCACGCTCGACGACGACCGCACCCGGTGGCAGCGGATCAGGGCCGCGATCTCGCTGCGCTCCCTCGGTGGTTATAGTGTCAGCAAGTTCTTCAAGCGGTAGGGGTCGCGCGGTGAGATGCACGTATTGCGGGACCGAACTGCCCGAGGGCGCCCTGTTCTGCGGGGAATGCGGCAGGGCCGTTTCTTCCGGTTCCGGGCGCGGCGCTCGCGCTCAGGCGCCCGCCGTGCCATCGGTGCGGGTCGAGCCGCGACCGGTGCCGCAGGCGCCCCCGACGCCGGAACCTGTGGTCGCGGCCGAGGCTCCCGCCGGGCCTGAGATCGCCGGCGAGCCTGAGGTGCCCGGCGAGCCTGCGATTCCCCGTGAGCCTGAGGCTCCCGACGAGCCTGAGACCGCCGCGGAGTCCGAGCCGAACGCCTGGCACTGGGGAGTGCCGAGCGACACGGGATCGGCGCGCTGCGCCGAGTGCGGGGCCCCCATGGCCGAGGGCGACATCTTCTGCGGCGAGTGCGGCGCCGTCTCGCACGCCGCCGCGCGCCAGTTCAGCCAACCGCGTGACACCGTCGTGGTCGAGCGCATCGACCCGCCGGAGCCGCTGGCTCCCGCCTACCCCGCGCCCTCCGACGCAGCCTCCCTGGAGTGGTCGGCGCCCGTTGCCCCGCCCGCGCCGCTCGACCCGGTCGAGGAGGACGCCGTCGGATCGCCGGCCGCCCCTCCCGTCCCGCCGGCCCGTCCCGCTCCGGCGCACGCGGCGCCCTTCGCCGACGTGGATGACGTCGAGGCCACCCGTATCATCGGGCGCGTCGCCCCCGGGGAGCGATTCGTCCTCCAGTTCAGCACCGGCGAGTCGTCGACCGTGTACGGCAGCGGTCTCATCGGCAGGAACCCCATGCCGGAGCCGGGGGAGTACTTCGATCAGCTCGTGCGGGTCATCGATCCGAGCCGCTCGGTGTCGAAGACGCACCTCGAGTTTGGCCAGACCGAGGGCTGGTTCTGGGTGCTGGACCGATATTCGGGCAACGGCACCATCGTGCGCCAGCCGGACGCGCCGCCCGTGCGGTGCCTGCCCGACAAGCGATATCGCATCGCGCGGGGCACCCGCGTCGACATCGGCGAGCAGTTCTTCGTCGTCAGCTGACCCTCCTCCACAGGCGTCGGTTCTCCACGGGGTGAGGTTCCGCGGCCGCGTGACGGGGGTCGGGGTGCTCTGCTGGAGGGATGACAGCGTTTTCAGGGCGGCCCGAGCGGGTGGTGCTTCCACGGGCGGGTGACGAGGGGGTGCGGCATCCGTTCCCGCTGCTGGCGAGTCTCGCGCCGGTGGTGGGGGCCGTCGCGATCTGGGCCGTCACGTCGTCGCCGTTCGCGCTGATCTTCGCCGTGCTGGGGCCGGTGATCGCCGTGGCGAGTCTCGGCGACTCGCGCCTGCAGGCGCGGAAGAGACGCAGGCAGGAGTCCGAACGCCTCCTGGCCGAGACCCTTGAGGCGTCAGACGGAATCGAGGCGGCCCACGCCCGGGAGCGGTCCCGCCTCGAGCAGCTCCGCCCCGGTGCGCTCGCGATCGGCGCCGGGGTTCGGGGCGCCGCGCGGTGGCGCCAGGAGGTCGGTGGTGAGCTCCCGGTGCTACTGGGCCGTGCGGCGGTGCCGAGCTCCCTCGTGATCGAGGGGGACGCGGCGGCCCATCCGGAGCTCGCCGCGCGAGCGGCCGTGCTGGATGACGCGCCGTTCGCCATCGATGCGCGCGGGGGCATCGGTCTCCACGGCACCGCTCCGACGCGGCGGGCGGCCCTCCGCTCGCTCACGCTGCAGCTCGCCGGCGCGCTCAGTCCTGCGACGACCACCATCCGGGTGGCGGGGTGGGACGAGCACTGGCTGTCGGCACTGCCGCATCGCGTCACGCGAGAGCCGGGGCTGTCGCCGCTCGTCGAGTTCCGTTGCAGTACCGCGGAGCCGATCCTCATCGCGGAGGCGGCAGAGGCGGCCTCGATCCCGCACGACTGCGGCGTGGAGCTGGAGCTCGCCGGGCCGGTGGCCCGGGTGCGGGCCGACGCCCTGATCCTCGAGGGCTGCCGGCCGGAGCTGGTCTCCCGAGAGCAGGCTGCCTCCTGCGCCACCCTGCTCGGCGGACTCGGCGCGGAACTCGCGGCGATCGCCGCAGAGCCGCCGGACCGCGCGGTCTTCGCCGAGCTGACCCAGCCTGCGGCGGGCCGGCCCGGTCTCTCCGCGGCCTTCGCCGTCGGAGCGATCGGCCCGGTCGAGCTCGACCTCGTGCGCGACGGGCCGCACGCCATCGTCGGCGGCACGACCGGGAGCGGCAAGAGCGAACTGCTCGTGAGCTGGCTTCTCGCCATGGCCGCCGAACGAGCGCCCGCCGAGCTCGCCCTGCTCCTCGTGGACTTCAAGGGCGGCGCGTCGTTCGCCCCGATCGCTCGCCTTCCCCACGTGGTGGGTCTCGTCACCGATCTCGACGCGCGCTCCGCCGCGCGAGCCCTGGCCAGCCTTCGAGCCGAGGTACTGCGTCGCGAGCGCACGCTCGCGCAGGCGGGGGTGCGGGAGATCTCCGCCCTGCCGCGCCGGGACCTGCTTCCCCGACTGGTGATCGCGATCGACGAGTTCGCCGCCGTGCAGGAGGGCTTCGACGACCTGCACCGGCTGGTCGCGGATCTCGCGTCGCGGGGTCGATCGCTCGGCATCCACCTTCTGCTCTGCACCCAGCGTCCTGCGGGGGTGATCCGCGATGCGGTGTTCGCGAACGTGCGCCTGCGTCTCTCGCTCGCGGTCACCAGCCCCGCGGACAGTACCGCCGTGATCGGCTCCGATGCAGCGGCGCGGCTCGCGGGGGCACCCGTCGGCCGGGTGCTCGTCTCCATCGACGGCGCGGACGCCACCCCTGCGCAGGTGGCCCTCGTCGGCCGACACGATGCGGAACGGATCGCCGGCCGATGGGCGGATTCCCCACGTCCTGAGCGGCCGTGGTGCGACGAACTGCCGCGCTCCATCGCGCTCGACCGGCTTCCCCGCACGGAGGCGGGCGCCGCCTTCGGGCTGCTCGACCTGCCCGAACGGCAGTCCCAGGTGCCGGCGGTGTGGGATCCGTCGCAGGCGGGCAACCTGGTCGTGGTCGGCGCAACGGGGTCGGGAAGGAGCACCGCGTTACGCGCTCTCTGCGCCACCAACGCCGGGCGGCTGGCGCCGGAGCGAGCGGAGCAGGCGTGGGACGCTGTCCGGTCGGCGGTCGACGCCGTGCGGGCCGGGCGACCGGTCGGACTCGTCGCGGTGGACGACCTGGACGTGATCCTCGCCCGCCTCGGGCCCGAGCACGGGCCGGCTCTCGTCGAGCTCCTCGTGGAGTTCGCGCGGATCGGCTCCGCGGTCGGGTCGTGCCTCGCTGTCGCCATCCGTCGCGTCACCCCGCTGCTCACCCCGTTGATCGGGGTCTGCGAGGCCCGCTTGCTGCTGCGGATGCCGGACCGGCACGAGCACGCCCTGGCCGGCGGCGATCCCTCCCACCACGACCCGGACGCGCCGGCCGGGCGCGGCGAGTGGAGGGGACACGCGGTGCAGGTGGGTCTCGTCGAGGGCGCGTCGCCGGTGTGGGACGTCGCCGCCCCGTCACCGCTCGCCTTCACGGAGCATTCGTCCGTCGCCGTGGTCACGCGGCGGGTGCGGGAGGTCGCCGACGCCCTCTCGGTGCACTACGCGGTGACCGGGCTCGAGGGCCCGGCTCGGCCGGAACTCGCGGCCGACGGCCGCTCCGCGATCGTCGCCGACCCCGAGGCCTGGCAGTCGGCGTGGGCAGCCCTCGCCGCACTGCGGTCCAAGGTCGCGGTCGTGTTCCACGGATGCAGCACGGCCGAGTTCCGCGCCCTCTCGGGCGACCGCAGGCTCCCGCCGCCCCTCGGTCCCGGGTCGGACGACGCCTGGATCCTCGAGCCGGACGGCGCCCTGGGGCGCGTGAGTCTGCCTAGGCCAGCACCTCGGCCAGCGGTCGGAGGGGCAGCGAATGCGCCGTAGCGACGGGCTCGCTCACCACCGCGCCGTCGTGGGTGTTGAGCCCCAGGGCCAGTGCGGGGTCGGCGCGCAGCGCTGCGAGCCAGCCGCTGTTGGCGAGCGATCGCACGTAGGGCATCGTGGCGTTGGTGAGCGCGTAGGTCGAGGTGTTGGGCACGGCGCCCGGCATGTTCGCCACGCAGTAGAACAGCGAGCCGTGCACGGCGAAGGTCGGGTCGGCGTGCGTGGTCGGGTGCGTGTCGGCGAAGCATCCGCCCTGGTCCACGGCGATGTCCACCAGCACGCTGCCCGGCTTCATGCGGCTGACGAGTTCGTTGCTGACCAGCTTGGGCGCCTTGGCGCCGGGCACGAGCACCGAACCGATCACCATGTCGGCCGCGACGCAGGCGCGATCGATCTCGAAGCCGTTGGACGCGATCGTGCGCACGCGGCCCGCATAGAGCGCATCGAGTTCGCGCAGTCGCTGGATGTTGGTGTCGAGCACGGTCACCTCGGCTCCCAGACCGACCGCGATCGCCACGGCACTCGTGCCGGCGACTCCGCCTCCCAGCACCACGACGTTCGCCGGGCGGGTGCCCGGCACACCCGAGACGAGGATGCCGAAGCCGCCGTTCGGCTTGAGCATGACGCCGGCGCCCACGATCGGGGCGAGTCGCCCGGCGACCTCGCTCATCGGTGCGAGCAGGGGGAGGGCGCGTGACGGCAGCTGCACGGTCTCGTAGGCGATCGCCGTCACGCGGCGCGACACCAGCTCGCGGGTCAGCTCGGGCTCGGCCGCGAGGTGGAGGTAGGTGAACAGCAGCAGGCCGTCGCGGAAGTAGCCGTATTCGCTGGCGATCGGCTCCTTGACCTTGAGGAGGAGGTCCGCGCGCTCCCAGGTGCTCGCGGCATCCGGCGCGATCTCGGCACCTGCCGCCGCATACTCCTCATCGGTGATGGAGGAGCCGACTCCCGCACCGGACTGAACGAGCACCTCGTGCCCGTGTGCGACCAGATCGTGGACACCGGCAGGCGTGATGGCGACCCGGAACTCGTTGTTCTTGACCTCGGCGGGGACTGCGACTCTCATGATTCTCCTGTGCTGTGGCAACGGCGCGTGACGCGCGTGGACGGGTGCGAACCTCTGAGCCCGACAACCCTGTCGACTGCCCCCAGCGTACTCGCCCGCCACGAGCGAATCCGTAGAGAAATCGCGAGATTCATGCTGATTTCGTAAAGATCATGTTTCAGGATCGTCCTTTTGCTCCATAAAGGGTGCGCTCGCCGTAGACGCTGTGCAAGTATCTGAACAGCAACGCACACACGTGTCCGCACGAGATCTGAACTTCGTGAAGGAGAACCACCGATGAGTAACCCGCTGCAGGACGACCCCATGCTCCAGAGACTCGTTCGAGAAGCGAGGAACTCCACCTTCTCCCGCCGCACCGTGCTTCAGGGGGCCGGCATCGGCGCCGCGACCCTCGCCCTCGCGGCCTGCAGCGTGGGTACGTCTGGCAAGCCCACGGCCGCCAAGGACGACCCGTCGAGCAAGACGCTCAACTGGGACAACTGGTCGTACTACCTCGATCAGGACGGCAAGAAGTACCCGACGCTCATCGCGTTCGAGAAGCAGACCGGCATCACCGTCAAGTACGACGTGGCGGTGGACGACAACAACACGTACTACGCCAAGGTGAAGGACCAGCTCGCACTCGGTCAGGACATCGGCGCCGACACGGTGTGTCTCACCGACTGGATGGTGAGCCGGCTGATCGGCCTCGGCTACGTGCAGAAGCTCGACCACTCGAAGATCCCGAACATCAAGAACCTCAGCCCCAGCCTCCAGAAGCCCGACTTCGACGACGGCCGCAACTATTCGCTGCCGTGGCAGAGCGGATTCGCGGGTCTCTGCTGGAACAAGGAGAAGCTGCCGAACGGCCTCAAGAACGTCTCGGAGCTGTGGGACCCCGCCCTCAAGGGCAAGGTGGGCGTGCTCTCGGAGATGCGCGACACCATCGGCCTCATCATGATGGAGCAGGGCGTGGACATCTCCTCCAAGAGCTGGGGTGACGCGGAGTTCACCAAGGCCGTCGAGGAGTTCGCGAAGTACGTGAAGAGCGGCCAGATCCGCAACATCAAGGGCAACTCCTACGCCGACGATCTCAAGAGCGGCGACACGATCGCCGCCATCGTCTGGTCGGGCGACGTGACCTCGATCAACGGCGAGGTCGGCGGCGATAAGTTCGGTTTCGCCATCCCGGACACCGGTGGAACCCTGTGGAGCGACAACTTCGTCATCCCGATCGGGTCGACGAAGAAGACGAACGCCGAGAAGCTCATGAACTACTACTACGAGCCGGAGGTGGCCGCGAAGGTCGCCGCCTACGTGAACTACATCACTCCCGTGGTGGGCGCGAAGGAGGCCATGCAGAAGGTCGACCCGAAGCTCGTCGACAACCAGCTGATCTTCCCCGACCAGGCGACCCTCGACAAGGTCAAGATCTTCCGCACGCTCACCAACGCGGAGCAGACCAAGTACAACGCCCAGTTCGAAGCAGTCGGTCTCGGCGCCTGATGCCGATCGCAAGCTTCGCCGAGGCCGGCGCCGACCTCCAGCTGACCGGGATCACGAAACGGTTCCCGGGCTTCACCGCCATCGAGGACCTCGACCTCACCATCCCCGCCGGGTCGTTCTTCGCCCTGCTCGGCCCGTCGGGCTGTGGAAAGACGACGACGCTGCGTCTCGTGGCCGGGCTCGAGGAGCCGACGGCCGGCCGCATCCTGATCGGCGGTGAGGACGTCACCGCCACCAAGCCCTATCAGCGGCCGGTGAACACCGTCTTCCAGAGCTACGCGCTTTTCCCGCACATGACCGTTCTGGAGAACGTCGCGTTCGGCCTGAAACGGCGTCACGTGTCGGATGCCACGTCCCGCGCCCACGAGGCGCTGCGACTCGTCGAGCTCGACCACCTCGCCGCCCGTCGCCCCCAGCAGCTCTCCGGCGGCCAGCAGCAGCGCGTCGCGCTGGCGCGGGCGGTGGTCAACCGTCCGGCCCTGCTCCTGCTCGACGAACCGCTCGGCGCGCTCGACCTCAAACTGCGGCGCCAGATGCAGCTCGAGCTGAAGACGATCCAGACCGAGGTCGGACTCACCTTCGTGCACGTCACCCACGACCAGGAGGAGGCCATGACCATGGCCGACACGGTCGCGGTGATGAACAAGGGCCGGATCGAGCAGATGGGCGCTCCCGAGGAGCTCTACGAACTGCCCCGCACCTCGTTCGTCGCCAACTTCCTCGGCCAGTCCAACCTGTTCACCGGCGAGGTCACCGGCACGACGAAGGACGCGATCACCGTCGGCGTGGCCGGCAGCGCGATCGTGGTGCCCAAGTCCCGCGCCGTGCACCACGCCGGCACGGTCACCGTGGGAGTGCGACCCGAGAAGCTCACCCTGCACACCACGCCGCCGGCCGCATCCGCGGCGGTGAACATCATCGGCCCCGGACGGGTGAGCGATGTCTCGTTCAGCGGGGTCAGCACGCAGTACATCGTGGAGGTCGGCGGGCTCGGGCCGATCATCGTGTTCGCCCAGAACATGGTCTTCGGACCCGTGGTGGACGTCGGTGCGGAGGTCTGGCTCAGCTGGAGCGTCGACCACGGCTTCGGCCTGGCCGACACTCCCGACGACGCTCAGCGCTTCCCCGCGGACGACGACACCGTGTCGATCGCCGTGCAGCGGCGTGCGCAGCTCGCCGCGGAGCTCGAGGACTGACCGTGGCGATCACCGCGTTCACGGGCAGCGCCGCCATCCAGGATTCCGCGCCCCGCCGTCGCAGCTGGATCGCGTTGGTGCTGCTGCTGCCCGGTCTGCTCTACCTGGTGCTGTTCTTCATCGTGCCGCTGATCTCGCTCGTGATCACCTCGCTGCAGGTGCCGGATCCGGTGCAGTTCGGCAAGTATGCGAACGCGTTCAACTGGCAGACCTACGGCACGGTGATCGCGCAGTACAGCACGCAGATCCTCCGGTCGTTCCTTTACGCGCTCCTCGCCACGGTGTTCGCGCTGCTGTTCAGCTATCCGCTCGCCTACTTCATCGGGGTGAAGGCGCGGCGCTGGCCCATCCTGCAGGGCTTCATGCTCGTGCTGGTGATCGCGCCGTTCTTCATCAGCTTCCTGCTGCGCACGCTGGCCTGGAAGGCGATCCTCTCCGACGACGGCGTGGTGCTCACCGCGCTCAAGGCGCTCTCGCTGATGGGTCCGCAGGGCCACTTCACGGGAACGCCCGCTGCGGTGGTCTTCGGTCTCACCTACAACTTCATCCCCTTCATGTGCCTCCCGCTCTACACGACGCTGGAACGGCTCGACGTGCGGTACCTCGAGGCCGGCAGCGACCTCTACTCGACGCCGTTCCACACCTTCCGCACGATCACCCTGCCGCTGTCTCTGCCCGGCATCGTCTCCGGCACGCTCCTCACCTTCATCCCGGCGGCGGGCGACTACGTCAACGCCAGTTCGGAGTTCCTCGGCAGCAGCAGCTCGACGATGATCGGGAACGTCATCCAGAGCAACTTCCTCGTGCAGCTCAACTACCCGGCTGCGGCGGCGCTCTCGATCATCCTGATGGCGATCATCCTCGTCATCGTGAGCGTCTACGTGAAGCGCAGCGGAACGGACGACCTCGTATGACCGACCAGGAAGCCCTCGTCCTCGGCCGCACCCTGGCCGAGGAGTCACGACCGAAGTCCCGTCCGCGCGGCTCCCGCTTCGGGCCCGGCCGCTGGGCGCTGCCGCTCTACAGCATCCTCGCGTTCGTGTTCCTGCTGATCCCGATCGTCTACACGATCGTCTTCTCCTTCAACAGCGCGCTGAAGACGAACATCTCCTGGCGCGGGTTCACGCTCGACAACTGGCTGCACGTCTGCGACGAGCCGGGGCTGTGCCAGGCCTTCGGCAACAGCGTCCTGATCGGCGTGGTCGCGACGCTCGTGGCGACCATCCTCGGCACGATGATCGCGATCGCTCTCGCCCGCTACCGCTTCCGGTTCCGCGCGGCCACCAACCTGCTGATCTTCCTGCCGCTGGCCACCCCCGAGGTCGTGCTGGGCGCCGGCCTCGCCGCCCAGTTCCTCAGCGCGGGCGTGCCGAAGGGCATCCTCACCGTGATCCTCGCCCACACCATGTTCTGCGTGAGCTTCGTGGTGGTGACGGTCAAGGCCCGCGTGGCGAGCCTCGACCCGGCGCTCGAAGAGGCGGGGCGCGATCTGTACGGATCTCCGGCGCAGGTCTTCCTCAGGATCACGTTCCCGCTGCTGCTGCCCGGCATCCTGGCTGCGGCGCTGCTGTCGTTCTCGCTCAGCTTCGACGACTTCATCATCACCTACTTCAACTCGGGGTCGATCCAGACCTTCCCGACGTTCATCTACACGGCGGCGACCCGCGGCATCCCGCCCGGCGCGAACGTGATCGCCTCGGCGGTGTTCATCGTGGCGCTCGTCATCGTGATGACCACGCAGATCTCGGGTGAGCTGCGCAGGCGCAGGCTCGCGCGCTCGGTCGCGCCCGAGTAGCGCGGCCCGCGCGGTCTCAGACGGTCGCGAGGGCCTCGTCCAGCACGCCCAGAGCCTCACGGAGCAGGTCGTCGCCGATCGCGAGGCTCGGCAGGAATCGGATGACGTTGCCGTAAGTCCCCGCACTGAGCAGCAGCACCCCGTGCTGTGCGGCATAGGACGTGATGGCCGCGACCGCCGCGGGGTTGGGCTCCTTCGTTCCGGGCTGCACCAGTTCGATGGCGAGCATCGCCCCGATGCCGCGCACGTCGCCGATCACCGGGTAACGGGACTGCAGTTCGAGGAGCGCCGGCTTCAGCACGCCCTCGATCCGCGGGGCCTCGGCGAGCAGATTCCTCCGCTCGATCTCACCGAACACCGCGATCGCGGCGGCTGCCGCCACCGGGTTGCCGGCGAAGGTGCCGCCGAGCCCGCCGGGGTGGGAGGAGTCCATGATCTCGGCGCGGCCGGTGACCCCGGCGATGGGCAGCCCGCCGGCGATCCCCTTCGCGCTGAGCACGACGTCGGGCACGACCCCGAAGTGCTCGCTGGCGAAGTAGGCGCCCGTCCTCGCCATGCCGCTCTGGATCTCGTCGGCGATGAAGACCACGCCGTTGGCGGTGCACCACTCCTGCAGAGCGGCGAGGTAGCCGTCCGCCGGGACGACGAAGCCGCCCTCGCCCTGAATGGGTTCGGCGACGATGCAGGCGAGGTCGGCCGCGCCGACCGACTTCTCGAGCCACGAGATGGTGCGGGCCGCGGCATCCGCACCGCTGAGTCCGTCGTGGAAGGGATACGACCCGGGGGCGGCGTAGATCGATCCGGCGAAGGGTCCGAAACCGGCCTTGTAGGGCATCGCCTTGAAGGTCATGGCCATCGTGAGGTTGGTGCGACCGTGGTAGGCGTGCTCGAGCACGCCGACACCGGCGCGCCCGGTGTGCTTGCGGGCGATCTTCACCGCGTTCTCGACGGCCTCGGCGCCCGAGTTCAGCAGCACGGTCTTCTTGGCGTGGTCGCCGGGGGTGTGCTCGGCGAGGAGCTCGGCCACCCGCACGTAGCCCTCGTACGGGGTGATGGTGAACATCGCGTGCGTGACCTGGTTCAGCTGCTCCGTCGCGGCGGCGACCACCGCGGGATCCGTGTGGCCGATCGTCATCACGCCGATGCCCGATCCGAGGTCGATGAACTGGTTGCCGTCCACGTCGACCACGATCGCGCCGTGCGCCCGGTCCACGTAGACGGGGATCGCGGATGACACGCCCACCGGCACCACGGCCGCGCGTCGCTCGTGCAGCGCCAGCGACTTCGGTCCGGGGATGGCGGTCACGATGCGGCGTTCCTGGTCGATCGTGTGCGAGGCGGGGGCGAGCGTGTCGGTCATGAGTCCGAGCCTAGCCACTGGCGATATAGCCTGACAGGGTGAACGTGGACCATTCCTACGCCGTCGCCCTCGAGTGGACGGGAGACCGCGGCACCGGCACGAGCGGGTACCGGGCGTACGGCCGCGACCATGTGGTGCGCGCCGAGGGCAAGCACGAGATCCGGGGGTCGAGCGACCGCGTCTTCTTCGGCGACGCAGACCGCTGGAACCCCGAGGAACTGCTGCTGGCGGCGCTCAGCCAGTGCCATCTGCTGAGCTATCTGCACGTTGCGTCCGCGCACGGCGTCGTGGTGGTCGCCTACACGGATTCCGCGTCGGGGGTGATGGAGACGACGCCGGACGGCGGCGGCCACTTCACCTCCGCCACGCTGCGACCGGTCGTCACGATCGCGGCGGGCGACCCTTCGCTCGCGCTCCAGCTGCACCACGAGGCGAGCAGCAAGTGCTTCATCGCCGCGTCCGTCAACTTCCCGGTGCTCCACGAACCGAGGATCTTCCTCGCCGACGATCCCGGGTCGGAGTAGCCGGTCACCAGCCGCAGTAGCGCCCGAACCAGTCGAGGAACTGCGTCTTCACCGCAGGAGAGACGGGCACCCCGAACTCGGCGTCGCGATACCCGCCCGCGTCGACATGGAACGGGATCACCGTTCCTACCTTGTCCTCGGCCACGACATGCTGCTCGCAGCGGGTGGGCACGTAGTCGAGGGTGATCGTCGTGGGCGCGGATGCCGCATCCATCGTCAGCTCGAATCGCCGCAGCTGACCCTCGCGCTGCGCCAGCAGGGTGGTGTCCTGGGTGCTGTGCAGGGTGACGGAGCCGCTGCCCCCGGTGGGGACGAAGGTGATGTCCAGCAGGGCGATCGGCCGCCCGTCGACCGTCTCGAAGCGCAGCGCTCGCGCCACCCGGATCTCGGCCACGCGCTCGAACGCGTCCCGGCTGCAGTCCTGGCGGTGCACCGCGGCGAGCGAGCCGAAGGGCACGGCGGGCACGGCGCGCACCGAGCCCGCGCTCCCGTTCGCTGCGGTGTAGCGGACGGTGACCTCCGGCCCGGCCGCGTCGGGACCGCACCTCGCCGCGCCGAGCACCACCGGGAAGTCGGTCGTCTGGTGAGCGAGCACCTGGGAGGGTGCGGACTCGCTCCTCATCGTGCCGTCGAACCATGCGGATCGGAAGCTCGCCGAGGTGATCTGCACGTCGATCCCGCTGCGGTTGCTGATCTCGATCTGAGCCTGGCGCGGCGCGTAGTCCGAGCGCAGCTGGAACACCGAGAACGAGAACCGCGGCTCGGCGGGGGCCGCGGCGCAGCCGCCCAGCGCCGCCAGGAGCACGGCGACCGAGAGCGCGCCGACCACCCGCAGCGCACCGGCCGCGCCGCGCCTTCCGGGGGCCGTGCGCTCGGTGGGCGGATTCACGCTCCGACCCTAACGCGCGGGTAGTGTTGACGGGTCACTCCCGGTTCCCGGTCAGGTTCTCCATAGCCGACCGACGGATACTCGGATGTCCTCCATGCCACAGAAAGCAGCCCAGTGCCCAAATTCTTCCGCGCCCTCGCGCTCGCCGGCGTCGTCGCGCTCTCCGTCTCCACCCTTGCGGCGTGCACGTCCACGTCGTCCGCCAGCTGCACCCCCACCAAGGCGGGGGCCAGCTCCGACAAGGTCAAGGTCTCGGGCAAGGTCGGCACCGCACCCAAGGTGAGCTTCACGAAGGGCATCAGCGCCAAGACGACCCAGCGCACGGTCAACGTGACCGGCTCCGGCAAGACGGCCACCAAGGGCAGCAGCGTCACCCTCGACTACGCGGTGTACAACGGCGCGACGGGCAAGAAGATCGAGGTCACCGGCTACACGAAGAAGACCTCGGTGGCGTTCACCCTCGACAAGGCGAAGCTCATCCCCGGTCTCTACAAGGCCGTGCTGTGCGCCCCGGCCGGTTCCCGCGTGACCGCCGTCGTGCCGCCGGCCGACGCCTTCGGCGCCACCGGGCAGTCCGACCTCGGCATCGGCGCGAAGGACAACATCGTCTTCGTGATCGACGTGGACACCGTCGCAGCAGCGCCCAAGGTGCTCAAGAAGGCGAACGGCGCCCAGCAGACGCCGAAGGCCGGGTACCCCACCGTCAAGCTCGCGGCCAGCGGCGAGCCGACGATCACCATGCCGACGACGCCCGCGCCGACGTCGCTGATGATCACCGATCTGAAGAAGGGCACCGGCGCCACCGTGACGAGCGGTGCGACGGTCACCGTGCACTACACGGGTGCGATCTACGCCACCGGCAAGGTCTTCGACTCCAGCTGGAGCCGCGGGACCCCGGCGACCTTCCAGACCACCGGCGTGATCGCCGGCTTCTCGAAGGCGCTCGTGGGCCAGAAGGTCGGTTCGCAGGTCATCGCGGTCATCCCGCCGGCCGAGGGCTATGGCGCCAACCCGCCGGCGGGCTCGGGCATCGGAGCCACCGACACCCTGGTGTTCGTCGTCGACATCCTCGCGACGACCAAGTAGCCGGAAGCCGGGGGAGCGGTAGCGTGGGCGGCATGCGCCGCGTCATCATCCTGGGCTCCACCGGCTCGATCGGGGTGCAGGCCCTCGACGTGATCGCGGCCAACCGCGACCGCTTCGAGGTCGTGGGCCTCGCCGCCGGATCGAATCGCGCGAAGGTCGAGGCGCAGGCCCGCGAGTTCGGCGTGCCGCACGTCGCGCTCGGCGCGATCGAGGCGGAGCAGCTGGTGCGCACGGTGGGCGCGGATGTCGTGCTCAACGGCATCACCGGAAGCGTCGGCCTCGGCCCCACCCTCGCCGCCCTCGAGTCGGGGGCGACCCTCGCCCTGGCCAACAAGGAGAGCCTGATCGTCGGCGGCGACCTGGTGACGGCCGCCGCCGCCCCCGGCCAGCTCGTGCCGGTGGACTCGGAGCATTCGGCCATCGCGCAGGCCCTGCGCGCGGGCGCGGCGTCGGAGGTCCGCAGGCTGGTGCTCACGGCATCCGGAGGTCCCTTCCGCGGGCGGAGTCGCGACTCGCTGCGCGACGTCACGCCCGCACAGGCGCTCGCCCACCCCACCTGGGACATGGGCCTCGTCGTCACCACCAACTCGGCGACCCTGGTGAACAAGGGCCTCGAGGTGATCGAGGCGCACCTGCTCTTCGGGGTGCCCTACGACGACATCGCGGTGACCGTCCATCCGCAGTCCATCGTGCACTCGATGGTGGAGTTCGTCGACGGGTCGACCATCGCCCAGGCCAGTCCGCCCGACATGCGGCTGCCGATCTCGCTCGGCCTAGACTGGCCGAACCGCGTGGCAGGCGTGGGGGTGCCCCTCGACTGGACGACGGCGAGCGAGTGGACCTTCCAGCCGCTCGACTCCGTGGCGTTCCCCGCGGTGGAGCTGGCGAAGCGGGTCGGCCGCGAGGGCGGCATCTATCCGGCCGTCTTCAACGCCGCGAACGAGCAGGCCGTCGCCGCATTCCACGGGGGATCGATCGGCTACCTGGACATCCTGGAGGTCGTCGAGCGGGTAGTGGGGGAGCACGTGCCGTTCGGCGGCGCCGTCACCCTCGAGTCGGTGCTCGAGGCGGAGGGGTGGGCCCGGGGCGCGGCCGAGGACGTCATCGCCGATCGCGCGTAACGCGCACTGGGGGTAACCGGTCCCAGCGGATTCAGGGCTGGCCACCGATAGCCTGTGGTCGTGCAAACGGTGCTGCTCTACATCCTCGGCGTGGTCGTCGTCGTCATCGGCGTCGCGGTGTCGATCGGGCTGCACGAGGTGGGTCACCTGGTTCCGGCGAAACTGTTCAAGGTGCGCGTCGGCCAGTACATGATCGGGTTCGGTCCCACGCTCTGGTCGAAGAGGTTCGGCGAGACCGAGTACGGCGTGAAGGCCATCCCGCTCGGCGGCTACATCTCGATGGCCGGCATGTACCCGCCCGCGAAGGCCGGAGCACGGGAGCGGGGCGGCTTCTTCCGCACGATGGTTCAGGACGCCAGGTCGGCCAGCCTCGACTCGGTCCCGGAGGGCGCCGAGGATCGGGTCTTCTACAAGCTCCGCCCGTGGAAGCGCATCATCATCATGCTGGGCGGGCCGGTGATGAACCTGCTGATCGCGATCGTGCTCTTCGGCATCCTGCTCTGCGGCATCGGACTTCCCGGCGCCTCCACCACGGTGGCGTCGGTGCAGGAATGCGTCAAGCCCGCCACGAGCTCGAGCACGACCTGTTCCGCGAGCGATGCACCGTCGCCGGCCGCGGCCGCGGGGATGAAGGCGGGGGATCGGGTCATCTCCATCGACGGCACCCCCATCGACTCCTGGGAGAAGGAGACCGCGACGATCCAGGCCCTCGCCGGACGGACGGTTCCCATCGTGGTGGAGCGCGGGGGCGCGCGGGTGACGCTCACGGCGACTCCCACGCGCAACCCCAACTACGTGGTCGACGACTTCGGCAACAAGGTGCTCGGCGCGGACGGCAAGCCGACGATCGTCGACAAGGGCTTCCTCGGCATCTCACCGCAGTCGGCGACCATCACCCGGCCCATCACGGCCGTCGTCCCCTTCGTGGCGACCACCGTGGGCGCCGACCTCCGAATCATCGCGACGCTTCCGCAGCGGCTCGTGCAGGTCGCGCAGGCGGCGTTCGGCACCGAGGCGCGGGACCCGAACGGGCCGGTCGGCGTCGTCGGGGTCGGTCGTCTCGCCGGCGAGGTGGCCGCGACCCAGCAGCCCGTCATCGATCGGCTGGCGGGCCTGCTGAGCATCATCGCCTCTCTCAACGTCGCCCTCTTCGCGTTCAACCTCGTGCCGCTGCTGCCGCTCGACGGCGGCCACGTCGCCGGGGCGCTGTGGGAGGGGATCCGTCGCACCTTCGCCAAGATCTTCAAGCGCCGCGATCCAGGCCCGGTCGACATCGCGAAGCTCGTTCCGCTGACCTTCGCGGTGGTGATCGTTCTGGTCGGCATGAGCCTGCTGCTGGTCTACGCCGACATCGTGAAACCCATCACGCTGCAGTAGTTCGAAGCCAACGCCCAGCCAACCCGTCAGCTGCGCACCCGGCGAAAGTAGACTGGAGGCGTGCCAGCAATCAACCTCGGAATGCCCAAGGCTCCCGATACCCTCGCCCCGCGCCGCAAGACCCGCCAGATCCACGTAGGCAAGGTGGGCGTCGGAAGCGACTACCGCGTCAGCGTGCAGTCGATGACGACGACGCAGACCACGAACATCAACGCGACGCTGCAGCAGATCGCCGAGCTCACGGCTTCGGGCTGCGACATCGTGCGCGTGGCCGTGCCGCACCAGGACGACGCGGACGCGCTGAAGATCATCGCCGCGAAGAGCCAGATCCCCGTGATCGCGGACATCCACTTCCAGCCCCGCTATGTGTTCGCCGCCATCGATGCCGGCGTCGGCGCCGTGCGCGTCAACCCCGGCAACATCAAGAAGTTCGACGATCAGGTGGCGCAGATCGCGGCGGCGGCGAAGGCGGCCGGGGTCAGCATCCGCATCGGCGTCAACGCGGGATCGCTCGAGCCGAGCATCCTGCAGAAGTACGGCAAGGCCACGCCGGAGGCGCTCGTGGAGAGCGCCGTGTGGGAGGCCTCCCTCTTCGAGGAGCACGACTTCCACGACTTCAAGATCTCCGTCAAGCACAACGATCCGGTCACGATGGTGAAGGCCTACCGCCTGCTCGCCGAGCGCGGCGACTGGCCGCTCCACCTCGGGGTCACCGAGGCGGGCCCGGAGTTCCAGGGCACGATCAAGTCGGCGACGGCCTTCGGAATCCTGCTGGGCGAAGGCATCGGCGACACCATCCGCGTCTCGCTCTCGGCGCCGCCCGCGCAGGAAGTCAAGGTGGGTCTGCAGATCCTGCAGTCGCTCGGGCTGCGCGAGAAGAAGCTCGAGATCGTCTCCTGCCCCAGCTGCGGCCGTGCGCAGGTGGATGTCTACCAGCTCGCCAACGACGTGACTGCCGGTCTCGAGAAGATGACCGTGCCCCTCCGCGTCGCGGTGATGGGCTGTGTCGTCAACGGTCCGGGCGAGGCCCGCGAGGCCGACCTGGGCGTGGCGAGCGGCAACGGACGCGGTCAGATCTTCGTCAAGGGCGAGGTCATCAAGACGGTGCCGGAGGCCGACATCGTGGCCACGCTCATCGAGGAGGCCAACCGGCTCGCCGCCGAGATGCCGGTCGGCGCCACCGGGAGCCCGGTCGTCGTCACCGCCTGACGCCCGCCGGTAAAGTGGGCGGGTGGCAACTCGACTCTCCCAGCTCTTCGTCCGCACCCTCCGCGAGGACCCCGCCGACGCGGAGGTGACCAGCCACCGCCTGCTCGTTCGGGCCGGCTACATCCGTCGCCAGGCGCCGGGAGTGTTCGCCTGGCTGCCGCTGGGCCTGCGGGTCAAGCGTCGCATCGAGGCGATCATCCGCGAGGAGATGACGAACGCGGGAGCGCAGGAGGTGCACTTCCCGGCGCTGCTGCCCCGCGAACCCTATGAGGTCACCGGCCGTTGGACTGAGTACGGCGACGGGATCTTCCGGCTCAAGGACCGCAAGGGCGCCGACTACCTGCTCGCGCCCACGCACGAGGAGGTCTTCACGCTGCTCGTGAAAGACCTCTACTCCAGCTACAAAGACCTGCCGCTGTCGATCTACCAGATCCAGGACAAGTACCGCGACGAGGCACGGCCCCGCGCTGGCCTGCTGCGCGGGCGCGAGTTCACCATGAAGGACGCCTACAGCTTCGACGTGTCGGATGCCGGGCTGGATGCCAGCTACCAGAAGCAGCGCGACGCCTACGAGCGCATCTTCCTGCGGCTCGGCCTGAGCTATGTCATCGTGCAGGCCGACGCCGGCGCGATGGGCGGCTCCCGCAGCGAGGAGTTCCTGCACCCCACCCCCGTCGGCGAGGACACCTTCGTGCGCAGCGAGGGCGGATACGCCGCCAACGTCGAGGCGTTCCACACCGAGGCGCCGCCGGCGCGGTCGTATGAGAAGCTGACGCCGGCCGAGGTGCTCGACACGCCCGGCACCCCCACGATCCAGACGCTGGTCGACGTGGCCAACGAGAAGCACCCGCGACCCGACGGCCGCGCGTGGACGGCGGCGGACACGCTGAAGAACATCGTCCTGTCGCTCACCCGCCTCGACGGCACCAGGGAGCTGGTGGTCGTGGGTCTTCCCGGCGACCGCGAGGTGGACATGAAGCGCGCCGAGGTGGCCTTCGCGCCGGACGCGGTGGATGCCGCGACCGCCGAGCAGATCGCCGCGAACCCCGGCCTCGTCAAGGGCTACATCGGGCCCTGGTCGGCCGAGGGCGCTGTGCTCGGCGAGGAGTCGAGCACCGGCATCCGCTACCTGACCGACCCCCGCATCTCGGACGGTTCCGGGTGGATCACCGGTGCGAACGTCGAGGGCAAGCACGTCTTCGGCCTCGTCGCCGGCCGCGATTTCGCCTCCGACGGCGTCGTGGAGGTCGCGGAAGTGCTGGTGGGCGACCCCGCGCCGGACGGCTCAGGACCGGTGGAGCTGGCCCGTGGCATGGAGATCGGCCACGTGTTCCAGCTGGGCCGCAAGTACGCCGAGGCCCTGGGCCTCAAGGTGCTGGACGAGAACGGCAAGCTGGTCACGGTCACCATGGGTTCCTACGGCATCGGGGTGACCCGCATCCTGGCGATCATCGCGGAGGCGAACAACGATGAGCGCGGGCTCATCTGGCCGCGCAACGTGGCGCCCTTCGACGTGCACGTGATCGCGGCGACGAAGGAGCCCGAGGTTCACGCGGCCGCCGAGACGATCGTCGCCGAGCTCGAGGACGCCCGCTACGACGTGCTCTTCGACGACCGGCCGAAGGTGTCGCCCGGGGTGAAGTTCGGCGACGCCGAGCTGATCGGGGTCCCCCTGATCGTCATCGTCGGCAAGGGCATCGCAGACGGCACCATCGAGCTCTGGGACCGTCGCAGCGGCACCCGCGACACGATTCCGCTCGCCGACCTCCTCCCGTCCCTCCTCGCCCACCCCTAACCGCCACCCCGAGTGGTCACTTCTGGCGCTTCGTCGCACCCTGAAGCGCCAGAAGTGACCACTCGGGGTGGGGTGTGGAGGGATCTCGGGGCACCGCTAGTGGAGACGCGAGCATGGGCGGATGTCCGCGCGCATCGTCATTCCCGGCCACCTTCTCGGAACCCACGTCCGCACCAGTGATTCCGGACTCCACGGCCTCGGACGGGGCAGGCTCCGGGGCGAAGGTGTCGAGCATCCGTTTCATGGAGTGAGTTCGTTCGGCAGAGTCGCCGACTCCGTCGTGGAGCGATGTCGCGCGTTCGAGCCGCTCCTTCGCCGTGACCAAGTGTTCAGCCACCTCACGGCGGTCGGCGTCCTGGGGGCTCCGCTCCCGCGCTGGGCCGCCGCGGAGATGCACGTCTCCAACCTCGGAAAGCAGTCGCGGTCGCGCACTCGAGGTGTCGTCGGACACCGGATCTCCCCGTCGACGCCGACCGTGCTCGTGAAGGGGTTGCCGATCGTCGCGCCCGCGGATTCCTGGTGCCAGGTCGCACCGCTGCTCCAGCTGGTCGATCTCATCGCGGTCGGCGACTACCTCATCTCCGGTACGCGGCTCGCCGGTGGTGGCCGGACTCCGGCCCTGTGCTCGATGGCCGAGCTCGACGCCGCCGTCTCCCGCCACGCGCGCGGCCGTGGTGCGCGTGCGCGGGCCGCGGCACTCCCTCGTCTGCGCGACCACGTGGATTCACGCAAGGAGACCACCCTTCGGATCCGTCTGGTGGACGCGGGCTTCCCCGAACCGCTGACGGGCGCCGCCCTGCTCGTGGATGGCGGGCGGCTGACGCTGCATCCGGACCTCTACTGGCCGATCGGCAGGATCGTGCTGGAGTACGAGGGCGAGTATCACGGGCAACCGCAGCAGTTCCGCCGGGACATTCTCCGGCGAGAGCTGTTCGAGGCCGCTGGATATCGCGTCATCCAGGTCACCGCGCACGACCTCGCCGACCTCGCAGCGTTCTTCCGCCGCATCCGCCGCATCCGTGCCGAACGCGGCCTGTGACCGCCCGAGTGGTCACTTCTGGCGCTGCCCGGCGGGATGAAGCACCGAAAGTGACCACTCGGGGGAGGCGCAGCGCGGGACGTTCGGATGCGCGCGGCTGGTAACGTAGAACGACACTTCCGCCTGCGAGGCGGGTGCTACACAATGAACTGAATAGCGGAGGCCCTCATGGACATCGACCTGAGCGTGCTGCGACTCATGGAGCGCGAGCGCGAGATCCCCTTCGACGAACTCGTGGTCATCATCGAGCAGGCGATCCAGACGGCGTATCTGAAGCACACCGGGATCCCCGAGGCGAAGGACGGCAACCACGCCGCCCGCGTCGAACTCGATCGCAAGACCGGAGCGGTGCACATCTACGTGCCGCAGACGGACGACGAAGGCAACGTCATCGGCGAGGCCGAGGACGTGCCGGACGACTTCGGTCGCATCGGCGCCTTCGCCGCCAAGCAGGTGATCAACCAGCGACTGCGCGACATCGGCGATGACAAGGTGCTGGGCGAGTTCAAGGGCCGCGAGGGCGACATCGTCGCCGGGGTGATCCAGCAGGGTCCCAACCCGCGGATGATCCACGTCGACCTCGGCACCGTCGAGGCGATCCTGCCGCCCGAGGAGCAGGTTCCGGGTGAGGACTACGCCCACGGATCCCGCATCCGCGTCTACGTGACCGGCGTCTCGAAGGGGCTGAAGGGGCCGCAGATCACGGTCTCGCGCACCCACCCGTCCCTCGTTCGCAAGCTCTTCGCGCTGGAGGTGCCGGAGATCGCCAGTGGTGCGGTCGAGATCGTCTCGCTCGCCCGCGAGGCCGGGCACCGCACCAAGATCGCGGTGAAGGCGAACGAGCCGGGCGTCAACGCCAAGGGCGCCTGCATCGGCGAGCTCGGCCAGCGCGTGCGCGCGGTGACCGCCGAGCTCAACAACGAGAAGATCGACATCGTCGACTACAGCGAGGATCTCGCCACCTTCGTCGGCAACGCGCTCTCGCCCGCGAAGGTCACCTCGTCGTACGTGATCGACGCCTCGACCAAGGCCGTGCGCGCCCTCGTTCCGGATTACCAGCTCTCGCTCGCGATCGGCAAGGAGGGCCAGAACGCGCGCCTCGCCGCGAAGCTGACCGGCGCGAGGATCGACATCCAGCCCGACTCGATCCTCGAATCGGACTGAATGGCGCAGCCTCGGGAGCGGAGCGCCGGTCCCGGCCACGCGCTCGGGGGAGTAACATGGAACCCGTAAGAACGTGCCTCGGCTGCCGTAAGCGCGACGCGCGATCCTCACTCGTGAGGGTCGTCGTGCGAAACGGCGAGGTGGTGGTGGATGCCCGTGCATCCCTACCCGGTCGAGGCGCCTGGGTGCATCCGAGTCTCGACTGCATCGAATCGTCGCTGAAACGCAGGGCCTTCGGCCGTGCGCTGCGCTTCGACGGTGCGATCGACGCGGATGCACTGCGCACCACTCTCGACACCAGTCGGGGCGGTCCAACACCGCCCCCAGATGAACAGGCTGACAGTGAACTGATGAGCAACAACTAATGAGCGGCTCGAAATGAGTCCCGTCCACAACTAAGGCTTCCTCCTCGTCTGGAGTTGGCCAGACGAAGGAGAACAATGGCTAAACCACGCGTGCACGAGATCGCAGCAGAACTCGGCATTGACAGCAAGAAGGCCCTTGAGAAACTCAAGGAGATGGGCGAGTTCGTCAAAGGACCCTCGTCCAGCATCGAACCCCCGGTAGCGCGCAAGCTGAAGGCCGCGCTCGAGGCGGACGGCATCACCGCGCCCGCCAAGCCCGCCGCGGCCGCCGCCCCGAAGGCGCCCACACCGGCGCCCGCTCCGGCACCGACCCCGGCTCCCGTCGCGGAGGCTCCGGCCGCTCCGGCGGCTCAGGCCGCGCCGTCCCCCGCTCCGGCACCGGCAGCGGAATCGGCGCCGACCCCCGGGCCGACGAACGACGCCATCCCGCGTCCCGGCGCAGCACGCCCGGGCAACAACCCGTACGCGAGCACTCAGGGGATGCAGCGTCCCGGAGCCCCGCGCCCCGGCAACAACCCCTACGCGAGCACCCAGGGCATGAACACCCGCCCGACCCCGTCGCCCAGCGGCATCCCGCGCCCGGCAGCACCCCGTCCGGGCGCTCCGCGGCCCGGCGGACCGGGCCAGGGCCAACGTCCCGGCGGCTTCGGCCAGCGGCCCGCGGGCGGCGCAGGCGGTTTCCGTCCCGGCGGACCTCGTCCGGCCGGTGCCGGCGGGTTCCGTCCCGGTGGAGCGCCTGCGGGAGCTCCCGGTTCCAACTTCGGCCCCAACCGCCCGGCGGGCGGCGGCGGTCGCGGTCGCGGTCCGGGCGGCGGCACGGCCGGCGCATTCGGTCGTGGCGGCGGAAAGAGCAAGGCCCGCAAGTCGAAGCGCACGAAGAGGGCCGAGTTCGAGCTGCGCGAGGCCCCCTCGCTGGGTGGTGTCAGCGTCCCCCGCGGCGACGGCAGCACCGTGGTGCGCATGCGCCGCGGCGCGTCCATCACGGACTTCGCCGACAAGATCGACACGAGCCCCGGCAACCTGGTGACCGTCCTGTTCCACCTGGGGCAGATGGCCACCGCGACCGAGTCGCTCGACGAGGCGACCTTCGAGATCCTCGGCGAGGAGCTCGGTTTCAAGATCGAGATGGTCTCGCCCGAGGACGAGGACCGCGAGCTGCTCGCCGGCTTCGACCTCGACCTCGACCAGGAGCTCGAGGACGAGACGGATGAGGACCTCATGTCCCGTCCGCCCGTCGTCACCGTCGTCGGTCACGTCGACCACGGTAAGACCAAGCTGCTCGACGCGATCCGTCAGGCCAACGTCGTCGCAGGCGAGGCCGGCGGGATCACCCAGCACATCGGTGCGTACCAGGTGTGGACCGAGCACGAGGGCGCCGAACGCGCCATCACCTTCATCGACACCCCGGGTCACGAGGCGTTCACCGCGATGCGCGCCCGTGGTGCGCAGGTGAGCGACATCGCGATCCTCGTGGTCGCGGCCGACGACGGCATCATGCCGCAGACGGTCGAGGCGCTCAACCACATGCAGGCGGCCAACGTGCCGATCGTGGTTGCGGTCAACAAGGTCGACAAGGAGGGTGCGAACCCGGCGAAGGTGCGTCAGCAGCTCACCGAGTTCGGCCTGGTCGCGGAGGAGTACGGCGGAGACACGATGTTCGTCGACGTCTCGGCGCTCAACAAGCTCGGCATCCCCGAGCTTCTGGATGCCGTGCTGCTCACCGCTGACGCCGGGCTCGACCTGCGCGCCAACCCCGACAAAGATGCTCGTGGTGTCGCCATCGAGGCGAAGCTCGACAAGGGCCGCGGCGCCGTGGCGACCGTGCTCATCCAGTCCGGAACGCTGCGCGTCGGCGACGCGATCGTCGCGGGCACGGCCTACGGCCGAGTCCGTGCGATGCACGACGAGAACGGCGATGCGGTCGACGAGGCCCACCCGTCGCGACCGGTCCAGGTGCAGGGTCTGTCGACCGTGCCCCGCGCCGGCGACACCTTCCTGGTGACAGAGGAGGACCGCACGGCCCGCCAGATCGCCGAGAAGCGCGAGGCCGTCGAGCGCAACGCCCTGCTGGCGAAGGCGCGCAAGCGCATCAGCCTCGAGGACTTCACGAAGGCTCTCGAAGACGGCAAGGTCGAGTCGCTCAACCTCATCATCAAGGGTGACGTCTCCGGTGCCGTCGAGGCGCTCGAGGACGCACTCCTCAAGATCGAGGTGGACGACTCCGTGCAGCTGCGGATCATCCACCGCGGCGTCGGTGCGGTCACCGAGAGCGACGTCAACCTGGCGACGATCGACAACGCGATCATCATCGGGTTCAACGTCCGCCCCGACACGAAGGCGCGCGAGCGCGCTCTTCGCGAGGGCGTGGACGTGCGCTTCTACTCGGTCATCTACGCGGCGCTCGAGGAGATCGAGAACTCGCTCAAGGGGATGCTCAAGCCCGAGTTCGAAGAGGTGCAGTCCGGCGTCGCCGAGATCCGCGAGATCTTCCGTTCCTCCAAGTTCGGGAACATCGCCGGTGTCATCGTGCGGTCGGGAACCATCACCAGGAACGCCAAGGCGCGGGTCATCCGCGACGGCGTCGTGGTGGGCGACAACCTGGCCATCGAGTCGCTCCGTCGCTTCAAGGACGACGTCACCGAGGTGCGCACGGACTTCGAGGCCGGTATCGGTCTCGGCAAGTTCAACGACATCCAGATCGGCGACGAGATCGAGACGATCGAGCTCAAGGAGAAGCCGCGCCCGTAAAGCGTGGTGGGTGCGGTTCGGGGATGTTCGTCCCGAACCGCATCCGGCGCTCGTGCCCTCCGGGCGCGGGCGCTTGCCAGACCCAGCCAGCGGTCCGGGACGAACATCCCCGAACCGCACCCGAGTAACGTTTCACCGCGAAATGAAATAAGGAGTAGGACATGGCTGATCCGGCACGCGCCGCCAAGATGGCGGATCGCATCAAGGTGATCGTGGCCAAGACGCTGGAACGCGGGTTGAAGGACCCACGGCTCGGCTTCGTGACCATCACCGACGTCCGCGTCACCGGCGACCTGCAGCACGCGAGCGTGTTCTACACGGTGTACGGCACCGACGAGGAGCGTGCGGACACCGCCGCCGCGCTCAAGTCGGCGACCGGCATGCTCCGCAGCGAGGTCGGCAAGAACATCACCGCTCGGCTCACCCCGTCGCTGGAGTTCATCGCGGACGCGGTGCCCGAGAACGCGCAGCACATCGAGGCGCTGCTGGCGGAGGCCGCGAGCCGGGACGCCGAGATCGAGGGGCTGAAGAGCACCGCGACCTACGCCGGCGACGAGGACCCGTACGTGAAGCCTCGAGTCGAGGACGACGCCGACGAGGACTAGTCCCCGTCGGCGCGCGCCCTCGGCTACTTGAGCAGGCGGCTGAGCACGCGGTCGGCGAGCGGCTTGCCGCCCGTCTGGCAGGTGGGGCAGTACTGGAACGTGGAGTCCGAGTAGATCACCTGGCGCACCGTGTCGCCGCAGACCGGGCAGGGGAGCCCCGTGCGTCCGTGCACCTGCAGGTTCGACTTCTTCTCGGCCTTGAGTTCGGATGCCGCGAGGCCGTCGGCCCGGTGGACGGCGTCGCGCAGCGTCGACTGCACGGCGTCGAAGAGGCGTGCGGAGTCGGCATCCGGCATGGCTGCGGGCTTGAAGGGCGACATGCGCGCCGCGTGCAGGATCTCGTCCGAGTAGGCGTTGCCGATGCCCGCGATCACCGACTGATTGCGCAGCACCCCCTTGATCTGCGCCCGGCCCGCCGCGGCGAGGATTCCACGGAACACCGGCAGCGTGAACTCCGGATCGAGCGGGTCTGGCCCCAGGCGGGCGATGCCGGGAACGTCGGCCGGGTCGCGCACGAGGTACAGGGCGAGGCTCTTCTTCGTGCCGGCCTCGGTGACGTCGAATCCGGATCCGTCGTCGAGCACGAGCCGTGCCGCCAGCGGTCCGCGGCCGGGCCGCGTCGAGACCGCGGGTTCGCCCTCGCGCCAGCGGATCCAGCCCGCCCGGGCGAGGTGGATGACGAGGTGCACCTCGCCGATCCCGAGGTCGAGGAACTTGCCGTGCCGCGTGACCTCGCGCACCGCCTGCCCGTCGAGCGCCGAGGGCGGCGGGTCGAAGGTCTTCAGCGCGGCGAACGAGACGATCTCGAGCCGCGAGACGGTGCGGCCCACGAGCCGCGACGAGAGGTCGGCGACCAGTGCGGTGACCTCGGGCAGTTCCGGCATACCTCGATTCTCACCCCTGCACCCGACATACCGCGTCACGACGTCAGACGAAACCCCCTCACCGCTACACCCGCTCGTGCGCCAGAATGTCTCACATTAGGTTCCGGATCGGGAGGCTCACGGTGTACCTGACCCTGCGCGCCCTCGGGACGGACGACGATCCGGAGGCCATCGGCATTCTGCAGCAGCGCGGCGACTACTTCCGCGCGCTCACCGGGCGGATGCCACAGGCCGAGCACCTCGCCCTGCTCCGAGCGGCGCTTCCCGAGGGCGCCCACCCCGACCAGAAGCGATTGCTCGGCATCGAGGCCGACGGGCGCATCGCGGGCGTGCTCGACGTCGTGCTGGACTATCCCCATCTGGGTTCCGCCTCGGTGGGCCTGTTCGTGCTCGATCCCACGAGCAGCCTGCGGCACATGGCGGTTCCGGTCGCGTCGATGCTGATCGAGCGCGCCCTGGCTCAGGGAATCGACCTGGTGTTCGCCGCCTCGCCGGACGGCTGGCTGCCGGGGGAGCGGCTCCTGACGAGTCTCGGGTTCCGCCTGGTGCGGGCCGCGGCGATGCCGAGGAACCCCGTGCTGCAGCCCGACTCCGCAAGCAGGAACCGGGTGTGGGCACTGGAGGTCTCCCCTCCGATCGTGCCGTGACCTACTCGGGGAGCTCGTACCCGGCCCGGCCGTGCACCACGAGACCGTCGCGCAGGAGGCCGTGCAGAGCCCGCGCGCGCTGCACGTCGTCCGCCCAGAGCCCGTCGAGCTCGTCCTGCCCGACCGGGATCTCCGATGCCCGGAGCGCGGCGAGGATGAGGCCGCGCACCTGCCGGTCGGAGCCTTCGAAGCGCTTCTGCACCGGCTTCCGGGCGCCCGCGTAGTCCGGATACCCCGCCGCCCGCCACGCGCAGAGGTCGGCGATCGGGCAGTCCTCGCAGCGCGGCGCGCGTGCGGTGCACACGATGGCGCCCAGCTCCATCACGGCGGCATTCGCCAGGCGGGCCTCCTCGAGGCTCGCGGGCAGCTGCGCCTCCATCGCGGCGAGGTCGCGCCGGGTCGAGGGCGGGCCCGCCTCGGCCTGCCCGTCCACGGCGCGGGCGAGCACCCGGCGCACGTTCGTGTCGACAACGGGGTGCCGGAGTCCGTAGGCGAAGACGGCGACCGCTCGCGCCGTGTAGTCGCCGATCCCGGGGAGCGCCAGGAGCTGGTCGACATCCGAGGGCACCACCCCGCCGTGGCGGTCGGCGATGGCGACAGCGGCCGCGTGCAGGTTGAGCGCGCGGCGGGGGTAGCCGAGCCGTTCCCAGGCCCGCACGGCGTCGCCCGCGGGGCTCGCGGCGAGTGCGGCCGGGGTGGGCCAGCGTTCGAGCCACTCCTCGAGCCGGGGGATGACCCGGGCGACCGGGGTCTGCTGCAGCATGACCTCGCTCACCAGGGTTCCCCAGGCGGTGAATCCGGGTCGACGCCACGGCAGGTCGCGACCGCTCTCGCGGAACCATTCGCTCACGGGGCCTGCGATCGTCACCTCTTCACTGTCTCACGCGGATCGGGGTTACTGTGAAGCCATGGCCCGATGGCAACCGCTCAAGAAGGACGTGCTCGAGGCGCTCGCCGCCGAGATCTCTCACAACTACGGGGAGGGGCGCGTGATCGTCGCCGTCGACGGTGACATCACCGCCGGCACCGCGGCGTTCGCCGACGATCTCGCCGTCGCGCTCTCGCTCGGCGGCCGGAAGACTTTCCGGGCGTCGATGGAGAACTTCCACACCGCCCTCGCCGATCGCGACCCCTCCGGCACCGCGGAGGGGTACTACGCGTCGGCCTACAACTATTCGCTGCTGCGTCGCGTGCTGATCGACCCCTTCCGCGCGGGCGGGAGCACCGGCTTCGTGCTCGCCGGGTTCGACGCGGCCCGCGACAGGGAGTTCCAGGCGAAGTGGGTGTCGGCCGGCTCGGACGCGATCCTGCTGGTGGACGGGGTCTTCCTGCAGCGCCCGGAGCTTGCGGGACTCTGGAACTACACGATCTGGGTGGACGTGCCCGAGACCGGCCCTGAGGACGTGCGGGCGGAGGCCGACGCGGTCTACCTGCGGGAGGTGGGCCCGCGTGCGAAGGCGTCGGCCATCATCGACAACCGCGACCCGGAGCATCCGCGCCGCAGCTTCGCCGACAGCTGCTGAGCGCGGCGGGCGGATCGGGTCATCCGACGCGCGCGACCACCTCGGCCGGCGTGAGGAAGGTGCCGGTGCGCTCGACCTCGTGCACCAGCTCCACCATGGCCGCGTTGACCGGCGTCGGCACCCCTGTTCCCGCTGCGGCTCCCACCACGGCGCCGTTCAGGTAGTCGATCTCGGTGGGCTGACCGCGGCGGATGCTCTGCTGGGTCGAGCCCGGGTTGGGCGTGGACCCCATCCGGCGCGCCATCAGCAGCGGCAGCACCTGGGCGGCCCACAGCGGGAGCGCACCGATCAGGCTCAGTGCCCGGTTGCTCAGCCCGTTGATCGCGGCGAAGCGGATGCCGCGGGCACGCGCCACCCGCACGTTCTCGCGGATGCTGCGTGTGAGCACCCGCCGCAGTGCACGGTCGCCCGCGACCTCCTGGGCGCTCATGCCGGTGATCGCGGGAAGCGCGTTGACCTGGTTGACCACGAGCTTCGTCCACTGCGCGCCGGCGAAGTCGGCCACGATGCGCGTGTCGATGACCCCGCCGAGCACCTGCGCGGCATACCGGGTGGGCACGTCGTTGCCGGGGTCCGCGCTGCCCAGGTAGAGCGTTCCGCCGGCGGTGACGTGCACGTCGCCGGGGGAGAGGTGGGATGCCGCGAAGACGGCGAGCCCGCCGACCACGTCCGCCCGGGGTGCCGCGTCGATCGCCCCCTCGATTCCGGAGAGCCCGTTCTGCACGATCACCAGCGGGAGGTTCCGCAGCCAGTGCTCGTTGTGGCGGATCACGCCAGGGGCGTCGGCCGCCTTGGTGGCGACGATCGCGAGTTCCGGCCGGCGCGTGAGTTCCGTCGCCGCCGAGACCCGGGCGGTGTAGTCGCCCCATGCTCCGGTCAGCCGGATGCCGCGCGACTGGATCGCGGCGAGGTTCTCGCCCCGGGCCGTGACCTCGACCTCGTGTCCGGCGCGGGCCAGGAGGGCGGCGAGCGCGCCGCCGATGGCTCCTGCTCCGAGAACGGCGACCCGCATGCCTCGAATCCTATGTCCCGTGGGCGGGGATTCGTCGGCACGCGGGCCGCCGCGCGCCTACGCTGCGGTGCGGCTCCGGCCGGCGGGGAGGAGCAGCGCGAGGAGGGCCGAGGCGGTGAGCACCGAGGCGCCGACGACGATGGCCGGGATCGCGGCATCCACGTAGCCGGTCGGGGTGAGCTGGCCGCCCGCGCCCGTGAACACCGCGGTGAGCACCGCGATGCCGAGGGCGACCCCGACCTCGCGGAGGGTCGAGTTGGTACCGCTCGCCTTGGCGTGGTCGGCGGCCGGCATCGTGGCGAGCACGGCGGTGGAGGAGGGGGCGAAGACGAGACCCATGCCGATGCCGGCGATGACGAACGGGGGCACCATGCGGATGTACTCGACGGTCGCCGTCATGGTGGTGGCGAGCCAGAACAGGGCGACCGCTTCGAGGGCGAGTCCGATCACGATCAGCAGCCGGGTGCCGACCCGGGGTGCGATGAGACCGGCGAGGGGTGCGACGACCATCGGCGCCAGGGTCCACGGGGTGGTCTGCACCGCCGCCTGGAGCGGGCTGGCCCCCTGCACGATCTGCAGGAACTGGATCAGGATGAAGACGGCACCGAACATGCCGAAGCTGAAGCCGACGCCCACCAGGTTGGCCACGGTGAAGCTCCGGTCGCGGAACAGCCGGAGGGGGAGCAGCGGTGCGCTCGCTCGACGCTCCCAGAGCACGAACGCGACGAGGAGTGCGGCTCCCGCGACCAGGGATCCGACGACGACCGGGCTGTCCCAGCCCAGCGGGTTGCCCCGCACGATGCCGAAGATGACGGCGAGCACGCCGAGACCGACGAGCACGACGCCGATCACGTCGGCGCGAAGACGGGCGCCGAAGCTGTTGGGCAGTGCGAACAGGGCGAGCGGGACGGCGACGATGCCGACGGGCACGTTGATCCAGAAGATGCCCTGCCAGTTCCAGCCCTCGACCACGGCGCCGCCGATCAGCGGTCCCATGGCGACTCCGAGGCCGGAGATGCCGCCCCAGATGCCGATGGCGAGCGGGCGAAGGCGCTGCGGCACCGATCCCGCGAGCAGGGTGAGGGAGAGCGGCATGAGTGCGGCTCCGCCGACCCCCTGGAATGCGCGGGCGGCGATCAGCTCGCCCGGGTTGGTGGCGAGCGCAGCGCCGGCCGACGCGAGGGTGAACACGGCGATTCCGATCACGAAGACCGTGCGGCGCCCGAAGCGGTCGCCGAGTGCGACGGCGAGCAGGATGAAGGTGGCGAAGCTCAGGGTGTAGGCGTTCACGAACCACTGCAGCTGCTCGACGGTCGCGCCCAGCTGCTCGTGGATGACCGGGAGCGCATTGGTCATGACGAGGTTGTCGAGGGTGGCCATGAACATGGGCAGCGATGCCGCAGCGATGGCGAGCCAGACGGGGATGCGCCTCCGGGCCGACGGCTCGGACGGCGCGGCCGCGACGGGCGCGGTCTCGGTGATGCTCATGATCTCTCCTCGGGGGCGGGTCGAAATAGGTTATTGATCGATTACTAAGTTCAAGATAGTTATCGACTGATAACATGTCAAGCATGAGTGAGAAGCAGAGGATGCGCGCCGATGACCGCCGCGAGCTCATCCTCGAAGCGGCGACACGCGTCTTCGGCGACTACGGCTACTACGGAACGACGACCGCCCAGATCGCGCGCGAGGCCGGGGTCTCCCAGCCCTACGTGATTCAGGTATTCGGCACCAAGCAGCAGCTCTTCCTGGAGGTGATCCAGAGGGCGCTCGACGCCATCATCGACTCGTTCCGGGCCGTGCTGCCGGAGGTCCCGGGCTCCACGCTCTCGCACCGTCTCGGCACCGCCTACGTCGACCTCGCGGCCAATCGCGGGCTCCTGCTCTCCCTGATGCACGCCTTCGTGCTCGGGCGCGACCCGGTGATCGGCAAGGCGGCTCGCGACGGCTTCATGAAGGTGTACCGATTTCTGCGCGAGGAGGGCGGATTCGGGCCCGACGAGGCCCAGCAGTTCCTCGCAGGCGGAATGCTCATCAACACGCTCGTGGGCATCCGCATGGTCGACGAGTACGGCGACGGCGACAGCGATGTCTGCGAACTCCTCGAGACGGCGCTGCCCGAGAAGCTCGACGTGCTGCTCGCGCTCGCCGACGACCCGAGTGCGGGGGCTGCGGCCGGTGACCTGCGCGCGCGGGGCTCGGAGCGGAGCGCGTGAAGCGCAGCGGCATCCTTCTCGTCGACAAGCCGGGTGGGATCACCAGCCACGATGCCGTCTCCCGCACGCGCAAGGCGGCCGGCACGCGCAAGGTCGGTCACGCGGGCACCCTGGACCCGATGGCGACCGGCCTGCTGGTGCTGGGCGTCAACGCCTCGACCCGACTGCTCACCTTCGTGGTGGGTCTCGACAAGGAATACCTCGCGACCATCCGGCTCGGCGCGTCGACGACCACCGACGACGCGGAGGGCGAGACGGTCGAACTCGCCTCCCCGGCCGCGGTCGCCGCGATCACACGCGAGATCGTCGAGACCGCCCTCGGAAACTTCCGCGGTTCGATCGAGCAGGTTCCGTCGAGCGTGAGCGCCATCAAGGTCGACGGCAGGCGCGCCTACGCTCTCGTCCGCGAAGGCGAGCAGGTGACGCTCGCGCCCCGATCGGTTCAGATCACCGCGCTCGATCTGCTCGCTGTGCGGGAGGGCGAAGGCCATCTCGACGTCGACGTGCGTGTGGAATGCTCGTCCGGAACCTACATCCGGGCGATTGCACGAGACCTGGGGCTCGCCCTGCGCGTCGGCGCCCACCTCACGGCGCTGCGTCGCACGCGGATCGGCCCGTTCCGGGTCGGCGAGGGTGTGAGCCTCGACGATCTGGATGCCGCGGCCTCCCTCATCGCCCCCGCGGACGCCGCCGCGCGGCTCTTCCCGACCTGGGAGCTCACCGCCCAGGAGGCGGTGGACCTGGCTCACGGCAAGAAACTGCCCGCCGACATCCCGGAGAATGGACCGGTGGCGGCCATCGCCCCCGACGGTCGGCTCGTGGGCCTGGTGCGACTCCAGTCGGGGGTCGCGAAGGTGGTCGCGAACTTCCCGCCCGACGAGACCGAGAGCGAGCTGCAGTGATCGAATGGTTCACCTGGGCACAGGTGGCGGTCGCCGTGGCGGCCGGCCTGCTGTGCGTGGCGCTCGGGCTCGCAGGACGGCAGCCGAACGACCTCAGCATGGGGGCCGCGCTGCTCGTCGAGCTGCTGCTGATCGCTCAGCTCGTGGTCGCGATCGTCGCCCCGGCCGTGGGCAACCACCCCACGGGCAGCCTGCTCGAGTTCTACACCTACCTGATCTCGGCGATCGTGCTGGTGCCGCTCGCCGGATTCTGGGCGCTCGTGGAGCGCAATCGCTGGAGCACGGTGATCCTGGGCGTCGCCTGCCTGGCGGTCGCCGTCATGGTGTACCGCATGCTCCAGATCTGGACCGTCCAGGTGGCCTAATCTAGACATGATGGTCGTCAACTCTCCTGCGCGCGCGAAGCCGTCGCGCACCCCCGGTATCGGCCGTGTGATCGTCGTGGTCTACGGCATCCTCGCGCTCGCCGCGACAGGTCGGTCGGTGTTCCAGATCGTCGACAGGTTCGCCGAGGCTCCCGTCGCCTTCACCCTCTCGGCGCTCTCTGCCGTCGTCTACATCGTCGCCACCGTCGCGCTGGTGGGGCGCGGCCCTGTGTGGTACCGCGTCGCGGTGGTGACCATCGGGTTCGAGTTGCTCGGGGTGCTCGTGATCGGCACGATCACCACCTTCGCCCCGCAGCTCATCGGCCTGGCGAGCAACGACCCCTTCGGGCGCACCTCCACGGTGTGGTCGTCGTACGGACTGGGGTATCTGATGATCCCCTTGATCCTGCCGATCCTGGGTCTCCTGTACCTGCGCAGCCGTCGCCCGCGGGCGGCCTGACGGTGGAGCTCTTCACCGCGCTCGAGCAGGTTCCCCGCGACTTCGGTCCCTCGGCGGTCACCATCGGCAAATTCGACGGCGTCCACATCGGCCATCGCCGGGTGCTCGCGGCCCTCCGCGGGATCGCCGAGCAGCGGTCGCTGGTCTCGACGGTGGTGACCTTCGACCGGCATCCGCTCGCCCTGCTGCGGCCGGAGGCGTGCCCGCCGCCGCTCTCCAGCCAGGCCCAGAAGCGCGAGCTGCTCGAATCGACCGGCATCGACGCCGTGCTCGTGCTGGAGTTCTCGAGGGCGTTCAGCGAGCTCACCCCGGAGCGCTTCGTGGATTCCGTGCTCGTCGACGTGCTGCACGCCGCCGTGGTCTTCGTGGGGCGAGACTTCCGCTTCGGCAACAGGAACGCCGGCGACGTGGCGCTGCTCACCCGGCTGGGGGAGTCGCGGGGCTTCGAGGTGGTGTCGATCGACGAGGTGCTCGCCGACGACCGCCGCCCGGTCTCCTCCACCCTGATCCGCGACCTGCTCGCGCGGGGCGACGTCAGGGACGCCGGCGAACTGCTGGGGCGGGCGCCCTCCGTGCGCGCCGAGGTCGTGCACGGCGAACGGCGCGGGCGAGCGCTCGGCTACCCGACGGCCAATCTCTCGCCAGACCATGAGGGGCTCATCCCCGCCGACGGGGTGTACGCCGCGCGGCTCACGGTCGACGGGCGCAGCATGCCTGCCGCGGTGTCGATCGGCAACAACCCGACCTTCGAGGGCGTGCCCGACAAGCGCGTCGAGGCGCACGTGCTCGACGAGGACCTCGATCTCTACGGGCGTGTCGTGCAGGTCGATTTCGTGGAGTACGTGCGCCCCATGGTGAAGTTCGACGGCATCGAGGCGCTCGTCGAGCAGATGTCGCGCGACGAGCAGCGGGTGCGCGAGATCCTGAACGTCCCGCGTGCCTGAGACGCGCCCGCCGCTCTGGTCGGGGCGCGTGATGGCCCTGCTCGGAATCGTGCTCGTCGCCTTCACCCTGCGCACCGCCGTGGGCGCTGTCTCGCCGATCGTCCGGCAGATCGGGGTGGACGTTCCGCTCAGCGCCATCGACCTCGGCGTCATCGGCGCCGTGCCGCCGATCGCGTTCGCGCTCTCGGCCGTGGTGACGGCTCGCATCGCGAAGCGGATCGGGCTTGAACGGCTGCTCGTCGTCGCCATCGTGCTCATGATCGCAGGTCATCTGCTGCGCGCCGCGGCCCCGGGCTTCGCGGCGCTTCTGCTCGGCACCATCCTGGCGCTCGTGGGCGTCGGCTTCGGCAACGTGCTGCTCCCGCCGCTGGTCAAGCGCTACTTCCCGGACCGGATCGGTCTGCTCACCTCGGTCTACGCGACCCTGCTCGCGATCAGCGGCGGCGCCGCGTCGATTCTGGCCGCCCCCATCGCCGATTCGGCCGGATGGCGCGCGTCGCTCGGCGTCTGGGCGCTCGTCTCCGGGGTCAGCCTCGTTCCCTGGGTCGCGGTGCTGCTTGAACACCGGCGCGAACGGGCGAGGCTCAGCGCCTCGGACGAGGCGCCGGAGTTGATCGAGCCCGCCCATGCGCTGCCCGGTCCCGTCTGGCGCTCCCCGCTCGCCTGGACGCTCGCCCTCATCCTGGGCGTCTCGGCGGTCAACATCTACGCGGCGTTCGCCTGGCTGCCGCAGCTGCTCGTCGAGACCGCGCGGGTGACACCGCTGCAGGCCGGAGCACTGCTCGCCCTGGCGAGCGTGATGGGCGCGCCTGCGGCCCTCGCCGCCCCGCTCGTCGTCGCGAGGATGAAGCGCGTCGGCATCCTGGTCCAGGTCGGGGTGGGCCTGTTCGTGCTGGCCGACCTCGGGCTGATCCTCGCCCCGGCCGCGGCGCCCTGGCTGTGGTCGGCCTTCATGGGGGCGGGCCCGCTGATCTTCCCGGTCACCCTCACGCTCATCAACCTCCGCACCCGCACCCAGCAGGGCTCGGTGGTGCTGAGCGGCTTCGTGCAGGGCGTGGGATACGCCTTCGGCGCGCTCGGCCCGCTGGCGGTCGGCGTGCTGCACACCGTGAGCGGCGGGTGGCTGGCGCCCCTGCTGTTCCTTCTCGCGACCGCGGTCGGCTGCGTCTACCTCGGCATCCGGGTCTCGAAGCCCACCTACTTCGAGGACGAGCTGGTCAGCCGACGAACTCCGAACGGTGGATGAGCGCGGCCGCGCCGATCAGCGGGCCATCGCTCGAGAGCCCTGAGGGCACGATCTTCACCTTGGTGACGAATCCGAACACCGACCGGCGCGCGACCGCGGCGCGCATGTGGTCGAACAGGTCCGGCGTCACGTGCGAGAAGCCGCCCCCGATGGCCACGATCTCGAGATCGACGAGCGAGGTGGCCGAGGCGATCGCCTGCCCGATCGCGCGACCCGACCGCTCGATGGCGGCGATGGCGACCTCGTCGCCGTCGCGGTAGGCCTGGCCGAGCTCTTCGCCGGTCGTGCCGTTCCAGCCCTGCAGCTGCGCCCATTGCACGGTGTGCGGGCCGGACGCGACGGCCTCGACGCATCCGGTGCCGCCGCACGGGCACGGGTCGTCGAAGCCGGCCACCTCCACGTGCCCGATGTGGCCCGCATTGCCGGTGGGCCCGGAGACCGTGTTGCCGTGGAGGATCAGGCCGCCTCCGATTCCCGTCGAGACGATCATGCCCATCACGTTGTCGTAGCCGCGAGCGGCCCCGATCCAGTGCTCGGCCAGGGCGATGCAGATGCCGTCCATGCGCAGCACCACCTCCGTGCCCTCCGGGACGGCAGCGAGCACCTGGTCGCGCAGGGGGTAGTCGCGCCAGACGGCGAGGTTGAGCGGCGAGACCAGTCCGCGGGCCTCGTCGATGGGACCCGCCGAGCCGATGCCGACGCCGAGCAGATCCGCGCCGGGCGGCAGGGCGGCGAGAGCGAGGGCGACGACCTCGTCCACGGCGAGGGCCAGCTGGTCGGAGCTGAGGCGCTTCCCGGTCGGTGCACGGAACCGGCTCGGGCCGTACACGACGCCGTTCGGATCGACGAGCGCCGCCTCGACCTTGGTGCCGCCGAGGTCGATGGCGAGGGCGTATCCGGTCACGTCGCTGGGGGAGCTCATGACGCCAGCTTATGGGAATCGTGCGGGGCCCTCTGAGCGCTGTGCTCATATGAGCAAAGTCTGCAACATATGTTGAAAACGCCCGTCCGGACACCTAGGCTGGTGGGCAGGAGGCGCACATGACCGACACGCACGAGACGCTGCTCGTTCGCGCGGCCGAGCTCTACTACGAAGACAACAAGACGCAGGACGAGATCGGCAGGCTCCTCAGGCTCACGCGCTGGAAGGTGGGGCGGATGCTGGCGCAGGCGCGAGAAGACGGCATCGTCCGCATCGAGATCGTGCACCCGCGGGCGCGTCGGTCGGCGCTCGAACGCTCGCTCACCGAACGGTTCGGCCTCGCTGACGCGGTCGTCGTGCCCGTTCCGGACGGCGCGGATCCCCTCGCTCGCGTGGCCCAGGCCGCCGCCGATCACCTGCAGGCCCTCCGCCCGGCCCCGCGCACGCTCGGCGTGAGCTGGGGGCGCACTCTCGACGCGATCGCGCGCCGCCTGCCCGCGGGCTGGGCCTCCGGCGTCGACGTCGTGCAGATCAACGGGAGCGTGAGCCTGATCGGCGGCAGCAACGCCGCAGCCACCGCCGTGGAGATCGCCGGGAAGGGCGGCGGGTCCGCGACGCTGCTGCCGAGCCCCGCCATCCTGGAACGCCGCGAGACCCGGCTCGCGATCGAGGCCGACCGCACCGTGGCGAGCGTGCTCGGGCTCGCGGGCGGGGCATCCGCCTACCTCTACGGTGCCGGTGTCGCCGGGCCCGACTCGATCCTGGTCGACAGCGGCTACCTGACCTCCGACGACGTGGCCGAACTGGTGCGCCGCGGGGCCGTCGGCGACGTGCTCGGCCGGTTCATCGACGCGGACGGCGCGATCGTGGATCCCGCTCTCGACGAGCGCACGGTCGGCCTGGGCCTCGACGAGCTCCGCGCGGCGACCTCGAGCATCGCCGTGGTCGCGGGAGACGCCAAACACGAGGTTGCCCGCGCGGTGGTCGCGAGCGGCCTGTGCACCACCATCATCACCGACGAAGCAACAGCCCACTACATACTGGAGCAGGCATGACACTCGAACAGGCCGTGGCACTCGCCCCGGCGGAACGCGCGATCCAGACGATCGGAGGCGAACTCACCGAGAAGAGCCTCCGGCTGCACCTCGAGGGTCTCCCGGGCGTCGACGCCGTGGGGCTCGAGGCACGAGCTGCCGCCCTCGGCACGCGCTCGATCAAGACCACGTCCAAGGCGTGGGCCCTCGACACCATCATCCGGCTGATCGACCTCACCACGCTCGAGGGCGCCGACACCCCCGGCAAGGTGCAGTCCCTGGTCGCGAAGGCCATGACGCCCGACCCGAGCGACCCGTCCACACCGCAGGTGGCGGCGGTGTGCGTGTACGGCGACATGGTGCCCCACGCGGTGGAGGCGCTCGGTTCCGCCCATGCGCAGATCAACGTCGCCGCCGTCGCGACCGCGTTCCCGAGCGGGCGCGCCTCCCTGCCGGTGAAGCTGGCGGACACGAAGGATGCCGTCGCCGCCGGGGCCGACGAGATCGACATGGTCATCGACCGCGGCGCCTTCCTCTCGGGCCAATACGGCACCGTCTTCGACCAGATCGTCGCCGTCAAGGAGGCCTGCCGTCGCGAGGACGGCAGCTATGCGCACCTCAAGGTGATCCTCGAGACCGGGGAGCTCACCACCTACGACAACGTGCGCCGGGCATCCTGGCTGGCGATCCTCGCCGGGGGCGACTTCATCAAGACGTCCACCGGCAAGGTCTCGCCCGCCGCGACGCTTCCGGTGACGCTGCTCATGCTGCAGGTCGTGCGCGACTGGCAGCGGCTCACGGGGGAGAAGATCGGGGTGAAGCCGGCGGGCGGCATCCGTTCCTCCAAGGACGCCATCAAGTACCTCGTGACGGTCGCCGAGACCGTGGGCGAGGAGTGGCTGCAGCCGCACCTCTTCCGCTTCGGCGCGTCGAGCCTGCTCAACGACGTGCTGCTGCAGCGGCAGAAACTGACCACGGGCCACTACAGCGGCCCCGACTATGTGACGGTGGATTGACCATGACGTTCCTCGACTATGCGCCGGCGCCCGAGTCGCCGTCGATCCTGCACCTCAAGAAGCAGTACGGACTGTTCGTGAACGGCGAGTTCGTCGACGGCCACGGTGAACGCTTCGACACCATCTCGCCCGCCGACGAGCACGTGATCGCGAGCATCGCCACGGCCGACGCGCAGGATGTCGACACCGCCGTGGCCGCGGCCCGCCGCGCGTACGACCGCACCTGGTCGAAGCTCAGCGGGGCCGATCGCGGCAAGTACCTCTACCGCATCGCGCGACTCGTGCAGGAGCGGGCGCGCGAACTGGCTGTCGCGGAGAGCCTCGACAACGGCAAGCCGATCAAGGAGAGCCGGGATGTCGACGTTCCGCTCGTCGCCGCGTGGTTCTTCTACTACGCGGGCTGGGCCGACAAACTCGACTACGCCGGGCTCGGCCCCAACCCGCGCGCGCTCGGCGTGGCGGCGCAGGTCATCCCGTGGAACTTCCCGCTGCTCATGCTGGC
Source organism: uncultured Lacisediminihabitans sp. (assembly GCA_966212465.1). Classification (GTDB taxonomy): domain Bacteria; phylum Actinomycetota; class Actinomycetes; order Actinomycetales; family Microbacteriaceae; genus Lacisediminihabitans. The sequence continues at coordinate 138,656 of CBIHRK010000002.1, read as the reverse complement.
CTGGAAGATCGCTCCCGCTCTCGCGGCGGGCAATACCGTGGTGATCAAGCCGGCCGAGACGACGCCGCTCTCGGCGCTGATCTTCGCCGAGATCCTGCAGCAGGCCGACCTGCCCGCGGGAGTCGTGAACATCCTCACCGGCGCCGGCGACACGGGTGCCCTGCTCGTCAACCACCCGGACGTGAACAAGGTGGCCTTCACCGGTTCGACCGCCGTGGGCCGCGCCATCGCGAAGTCGACGGCCGGATCGGGCAAGAAGCTCACCCTGGAGCTCGGCGGAAAGGCGGCGAACATCGTGTTCGACGACGCGCCGCTCGACCAGGCCATCGAGGGCATCGTGAACGGCATCTTCTTCAATCAGGGCCACGTCTGCTGCGCGGGCTCGCGACTGCTGGTGCAGGAGAACGTCGAAACCGAGGTGGTCGAGCGGCTCAAGGAGCGACTGCAGACGCTGCGTCTCGGCGACCCGCTGGACAAGAACACCGACATCGGGGCGATCAATTCGCGCGAGCAGCTCGACCGCATCCGCGCGCTCTCATCGATCGGCGAAGAGGAGGGGGCGACGCGCTGGAGCGCGCCGTGCGAGATCCCGGCCAAGGGGTTCTGGTTCGCGCCGACGATCTTCACCGGGGTGGAGACCAGCCATCGGATCGCGCGCGACGAGATCTTCGGCCCGGTGCTCAGCGTGCTCACGTTCCGCACTCCCGCGGAGGCGATCGCGAAGGCGAACAACACCCCCTACGGCCTGTCCGCGGGCATCTGGAGCGACAAGGGCTCGAAAGTGCTGGCCGTGGCCGACAGACTGCGGGCCGGCGTCGTCTGGGCCAACACCTTCAACCGGTTCGACCCGTCGTCGCCGTTCGGCGGCTACAAGGAGTCGGGCTACGGTCGCGAGGGCGGCCGCCACGGCCTCGCGGCGTACCTCGCCGGCGCCGGACTGACCACTGCGGCCCTCACGAGCGGAGCGAAGAAATGACCAGACTGGCTGTGCCGAAGACCTACAAGCTCTACATCGGCGGCTCGTTCCCACGGAGCGAGTCGGGCCGTGTCTACGAGGTGGTGACATCGAAGGGCGCGTTCCTCGCCAACGCCGCCAAGGCATCCAGAAAGGATGCCCGCGACGCCGTCGTCGCCGCCCGCGCCGCCCTCGGCGGCTGGTCCGCCGCCACCGGGTACAACCGCGGTCAGGTGCTCTACCGCATCGCGGAGCTGCTCGAGGGGCGTCGCGCGCAGTTCGTGGAGGAGCTCAGGGCCTCCGAGGGGCTGAGCGCCGCGGCGGCCGAGCGCCAGGTGGACCAGGCGATCGACGTCTGGGTCTGGTACGCGGGCTGGGCGGACAAATACCTGCAGGTGGCCGGCAACGGCAACCCGGTGAGCGGGCCCTACTTCAACATCTCCACGCCGGAACCGACGGGCGTGGTCGCCGTGATCGCGCCGCAGAGCGCCTCGCTGCTCGGACTCGTGAGCGTGGTGGCCCCGGTGATCCTCAGCGGGAACGCCGTCGTGGTCGTGGCGAGCGAGTCGGCGCCGCTGAGCGCCATCAGCCTCTCCGAGGTGCTCGCGACCAGCGACGTGCCCGGGGGAGTCGTCAACGTGCTCACCGGATCGGCCGCGGAGATCGCGCCGTGGCTCGCCAGCCACGCCGACGTCAACGCGCTCGACCTCGCCGGTGCCGAGCAACTGGACTGGGTCGACCTTCAGATCGCCGCGGCGGACACGCTCAAGCGCGTGCTCCCGCCCGAGGCCGGGGTCCCGGCGCCGAGCGTGGAGCGGGTCACCTTCTTCACCGAGACGAAGACGGTCTGGCACACGAAGGCACTGATCTAGCGCCGACGGCCGCGGGTCGCGAGCCGTCAGGCCGCGACCCGGTCGTCCCGTCCGGTGATGGCGAGCAGCCGCGACTGGAGCGGCGCGTCCTCAGGCAGAGGAACGGGTGCGGCGTAGAGCCCGGTCGCCTCGAGCGCGTCCTTCTGCGGTTCGAAGACGGTCCAGACCGCCTCGACCAGCTCCGCGTCGAGCTCCTCGGGCGCGCCGACTGCTCGGGCGAGATCCCACGAGTGGATCGCGACATCGCTCACCTGCTCCCGCAGGTAGTCGCGCGCGGCGACCCGGTCGCGCGAGAGGCTCACGATCGCGTCAGGCGAGGTGTCGTGCCAGGCGACCGCTGCCGCGAACGAGTACAGGTCCCACTCCGCGACCAGGTCGTCGCCGAGCGGGTCGATCGCGGTCGCCGCCTGCTCCACGGTGCGGCCGGCGAGCAGGTGGGGCACCCACTGCTGCTCCTCGATGACGTGGCTGACCAGGTCGCGAACCGACCAGTCGTCGTCGGGCGTGGGCGCATCCCAGTCGGTGACGGCGGCGAGCCGGGATGCGAACTCCCGGAACGCCTTCTTCTGCAGCGACATCCAGTCGTATTCGTCGGTCACAGGTACTCCTTCGTGCGTCGCGGTGCGGATGCCCGGTCGGCTTGGTGGGCAACGCACGACACGGTGCTCCGCATTCCCGCGCTATCGGTGAGGGGAGTCGGGAAAGAGATACCGGTTCGAGCTGCCCGAGATCGAGCCGTCGCTCGACCAGTAGTACTGGTAGAACGCGCGCTGGTCAAACCCGGCCTCGTCGGTGACCGTGTCCCTGGTCGTGAGCCGCAGCCGGATGCCGTCGGTCACGAACACGTGCTCGGTCACGCAGGTCTGGGCGGACTGCAGGTCGGCCGTGATCGCGATCAGGCAGATCTCCTTCTCCTGGCTGAGGGCGCCGTATACGGTCACATCGGGCGGCAGGTGGTTGCCGATCCGGTGCACCGTTGAGGAGATGATGTCGGAGCCGAGGGCGAAGGGCGGGATGTCGCGGGGCTGCTGCGCGGTGTCGAGCAGTGCGAGCGTCGCCGTTCCGCGCTGGCTGTCCGCGCCGGCGACGGCCGTGTCGGTGATCACCGGCGCGGGAGGGTGCGCCGCGCGCCCCACCGAGAACCCGATCGCCCCGATCACCAGTGCCGCCAGTGCGCCCACGATGGCGAGGCCCCAGTGCGCCCGGAGGGCGTCGAACCTGTGCGGGGCGCGGACGGGCTCCGGGTGCCACTGCGGCGCAGCGGAGGCGGGAGGCGCGGCATCCGCCGTCGCCGCGTGCTCGTCGGCCGTGTCATCGCTCGCGCCGGCCGCTCGTGCCTCGAGTTCGCGGAGCGCGCGGAGCTGTTCCGCCGTGCCGTCGCGGGAGAACGCGAGTCGGCGCAGGTCGGCCGCACTCTTGTGGGAGAGGTCACGCTCGGGGCCCGGATCCGCGTCGTCGCTCATGGCTCACCTCCAGCGGCTTTCAGCAACGTTAACCCACCCGCCTACCCTGGTCGAGGGAAGGACGACGATGACCACGCAACCAGGGCGCGAGCGCACGGTCGGCTGGGCCGATCCGCTGGTCGGCGCCGAACGGGCCAAGACGATGAACGGCCTCGACTTCATGCGGGCGATGATCGACGGAGAGATCCCGCCGCCGCCGATCACGGCGCTCATGCGGATGACCGCGGTCTCGGCCGAGGTCGGGTCTGTGACCTTCACCTGCGAGCCCGACGAGTCCATGTACAACCCGATCGGAACCGTTCACGGCGGACTGGTCTGCACGCTCCTCGACTCGGTGCTCGGATGTGCGGTTCACACGACTCTCGCCGCGGGCCAGGGCTACACCTCCCTCGACATCGCCGTGAGCTATCTGCGTCCCGTGCTCGCGACGAGCGGCCCCCTCACCGCCGTCGGTCGCGTGGTGAAGCCGGGCAGCCGGGCCGCATTCGCGGAGGGCACCGTGCACGACGCGGGCGGCAAACTGGTGGCGAGCGCCACGAGCACCCTCCTGGTGTTCCCCGTCGCCTGACCGCGTCGGCTCGGATTGTCGGGCCATTCACCGCGCGGGTTCGTAGAGTGGTCTCGTGAGCGGGAATCAGCGGCACGCGGGGCACGAGGCGGGGCACGACCACGCCCGCGACGCCAACCGCGTCCGTCTCGGGATCGCCATCGGGATCGTCTCGGCGGTTCTCGTGATCGAGGTCGTGGGAGGCCTGCTCTCCGGATCCATCGCGCTGTTCGCGGACGCCGGTCACATGCTCTCCGACCTGACCGGTCTCGTGGTCGCGCTCGTCGCCACCGTGATGGCCGCCCGCCCCGCCAGCGACAAGCGCACCTTCGGCAACCGTCGCGCCGAAGTCTTCGCGGCGTTCGTCAACGCCGCCATCCTGCTGGCCGTGGTCGTGTTCATCGTGGTCGAGGCGATCGATCGTCTCGCCGCTCCCGAGGCTGCGGTCGAGGCCCCGCTGATGTTGGGCGTCGCCGTCGTCGGCGCCATCGCCAACACGGCGGCCCTGCTCGTGCTGCGTGGCGGCGCCAAGGACACGATCAACATGCGCGGCGCCTATCTCGAGGTGCTGGGGGACCTGGTCGGCTCGGCGGCCGTGGTGGTCGCCGGCGTGGTGATCCTCACGACGGGGTTCACCCGTGCCGACTCGATCGCGTCGCTTGCGATCGCGGCGCTGATCCTGCCGCGTGCGTTCTCGCTCATGCGCGACGTCATCCGGGTGCTCAGTCAGGCGACGCCGAGGGGCACGGATGTCGACCTCATCCGGGAGCACGTGCTCGCCAACCCCGGGGTGGCGGCGGTGCACGACGTGCACGTCTGGTCGATCACACCGGGCTCGAACGTGTTCTCCGCCCACGTGGTGGTGGACTCGGCGGTGTTCCGCGAGAACCGCACCGACATTCTGCTCGACTCGCTCTCGGAGTGCCTCTCCACCCACTTCGATGTGGCGCACTCCACCTTCCAGCTGGAGCCCGCGGAGCACGCCGAGCACGAGGCCGACCAGCACCGCTGACGCGGCCGGCGCCCGCGCAAACAGAAGGGCGGACCGGGATGACCCGATCCGCCCGTGCTCTGTGGGGGATTACTTCTGGAGGACGACCTCGAGGTCGATCGTGATGGTCACGTCGTCGCCGAGGGTGAAGCCGCCGGCCTCGAGGGCCGCGTTCCAGTTGACGCCGAAGTCCTTGCGGTCGATCTTCGTCGTGGCGCTGGCGCCGGCGCGGGTGTTGCCGTACGGGTCCTGCAGGATTCCGCCGAACTCGCCCTTGAGGGTGACCGACTGGGTGACCCCGCGCAGGGTGAGGTCGCCCACGACGGTGAACTCGTCGTCGCCGTCGGCGGTGATCTTCGTCGAGACGAAGGTCATCTGGGGGTGCTCCTCCACCAGGAAGAAGTCGCTCGAACGCAGGTGGTTGTCGCGCGCCTCCTGGCCGGTGTTGACCGACGCGACGTCGATGGTCGCCTCGACCTTCGAGTCCTCGAGCGTCTCGCCGGAGACGATCGTGACGTCGAACTTCTCGAACTTGCCGCGCACCTTGCTCACACGGAGATGCTTCACGGAGAAGGCGATCTCGGAGTGGGTCGGGTCGAGGACCCAGGTGCCGGTCACGTAATCGGGGTGGATGTCAGTGGTAGTCATGAAACCATGCAAGCGCATGGAGCCTGAGAACATTCCCGATTTGGGTGACGTGTCACAAAAATTTTTCCGGTGAGCGTCAGGACGGCCGGGTGGCGGGGGACTCGTTGATCGAGCCGTCCGTCACGGCGACGCCGGCGAGGGCCGCGTCGATCTTCGTCATGATCTCCGGCGAGAGCTTCACTCCGGCGGCCTTCACGTTCGAGGTCACCTGCTCCGGACGTGACGCACCGATGATCGCCGACGCCACGTTCGGGTTCTGCAGCACCCAGGCCACCGCGAGCTGGGCCATGTCCAGGCCGGCTTCCGCGGCGATCGGCTTGAGACCCTGCACCGCCTCGAGCACGTCGTCGCGCAGCAGGCGCTTCATGGCGCTGTCGCCGCCCTTGCTGTCGGTGGCACGCGAGCCTTCGGGCAGCGGCGCACCCGGCAGATACTTGCCGGTGAGGACGCCCTGGGCGATGGGGGACCAGACGATCTGGGAGATGCCGAGCTGCACGGATGCCGGCACGACCCGCTCCTCGATGACCCGCCACAGCGCCGAATACTGCGGCTGGTTCGAGATGAGCTGCACGCCGAGCTCCTTCGCGAGCGCGTGGCCGGCGAGAAGCTCGTCCGCGCTCCACTCCGAGACGCCGATGTAGAGCGCCTTGCCCTGACGCACCACGTCGGCGAAGGCCTGCATGGTCTCCTCGAGCGGGGTCTCGTGATCGTAGCGGTGCGCCTGGTAGAGGTCGACGTAGTCGGTCTTGAGACGCTTGAGAGATCCGTCGATCGACTCGAAGATGTGCTTGCGGGAGAGGCCGCTGTCGTTCGGGCCCTTCGGGCCGGTGGGCCAGAAGACCTTCGTGAAGATCTCGAGCGAGGCACGTCGCTCGCCCTTGAGCGCCTTTCCGAGCACCTTCTCGGCGGCGGTGTTGGCATACGCGTCGGCGGTGTCGAAGCTGGTGATGCCGGCATCCAGGGCGGCGGCGACGCACTTCATCGCGGTCTCGTTCTCGACCTGCGATCCGTGGGTGAGCCAGTTTCCGTACGTGATCTCCGAGACTTTGAGGCCGCTGTTGCCGAGGTATCTGAATTCCATGACACCAACGCTACTCGCGACCGGCGACCCCGGACGGACGGGTAGCCTGGACGCATGTCCGAGCGTAAGGTCGCGCTTCTCCGCGGCATCAACGTGGGGACCGCGGGGTCGGTGCCGATGCCGCAGCTCGCCGACGCGTTCCGGTCTCTCGCCCTCGAGAACGTGCGCACGGTGCTCCGGTCGGGCAACGTAGTATTCGACGGCGAGGCGAGCGCCGGGCGCATCGCGGACGCCGTCGAGAGCGCGACGGGGGTGCGGGCGGAGGTGCTCGTGCTCGCGGCATCCGAGTTCCGCGGGATCGCCGAGGCCGACCCGCTCGTCGAGGTCGCCACGGACGGCTCGAAGAGCTTCATCACCTTTCTCTGGGTGCCGCAGAAGGGGCTGGTCGCCCCGGATGCGGCGTCTCTCGCACCCGAGCGGATCGTCGTCGCGGAGCGAGCGGTCTACCAGTGGATGCCGGACGGTCTCATGCAGACGAAGGTGCCGAAGTCCTTCTGGCGCGGGGTCTCCGGACCCGTCACGGCGCGCAATCGCAACACGGTGAATCGGCTGTTGACGGCGCTCGAGGCCTGAGCGAAGCTCCCCTCCCTCACAGGTGTCGTCCAGACTGGTCTGTGAGCGTAGCTGTGAAGTACGACGCGAATGCGTGACCACTGGTGCGAGTATGCCGCCAGCTATGGAACCAGATCGTGCTTCGAGATTCCCCGCCGATGTCGGGGATCACCTCACCATCCGACGGCGCATCGAGTCGCCCAGCGCACGCTGCCGCGTGCGCGCAGAAACCCGGAAGACCCCCCTGTGCATCATGAGAATCCGCGCGTTCCCGCGCGCCCCCGGAACACCCCCATGCCCTCGACCCCCGAGCTCCCCGGGCTCAACGGGCGCGCCGTGCGCTTCCTCAGCCACGTGGAGACCGTGCGCTGGGTGCGGCGCGCGGTGGCGGTGCTCGCGGTGCTGTTCGCCGCGGGGATCGGCGCGGGCTACGGCGTGCCCGCCTACGCCCAGGCCGCGGCGACACCGGCTCCGCCGGTGCTGCAGACCTTCTCGGTGGCGAAGACCGCGACGACCGAACCCCTCGCCGAGCGCGACGGCTACCAGGTGACGGCCCCGCCGGCGCTCGTCTGGCCGGTGAACCCGTCGAGCCCGATCGCGAGCCCGTTCGGGCCTCGCGTCTCCCCGTGCTCCGGCTGCTCGAGCATGCACGAGGGCGTCGACTTCGATGCCGGGTACGGGGCGCTGGTGCACGCCATCGCCGCGGGCACCGTCGTCGAGACGAACAACCCCAACTGGTCGGCTCTCGGCGTGCACGTCGCGATCGAGCACCTCATCGACGGGCAGGTCGTGGTGAGTGCGTACGGACACATGCAGGCCGGCTCGATGCCGCTGCACGTCGGAGACACCGTCTACGCGGGCCAGGTCATCGGGCTCGTCGGGAGCACGGGAGCGAGCACCGGTCCGCACCTGCACTTCGAGATCCGGCTGGGCGGCTCGAACCCGACCAACCCGCTGCCCTGGATGCACGCGCGCCTGGGCTGAGCCGCGGTGCGAGCAGGCGCGGCCGCCGTTCAGAAATCGGGGATAGCGTCGAGGGGTGGCTACCTTCGCAGCGGTATGGCGTTCCCGGATGCTCTCCGCTTTCACCGGCAGTCCGACGGGCCAGTCCGACTGGGTCGGCCGCATCGAGGAGGGCGACGATGCCGGCTACTTCGGTCCGGACTCGGCGCCGTGGGTCGTGCACGGCGGGATGGCGACGCTCCCGGCCGGGATCCGCGCGCTCCTCATGCAGGCGCTCCACCCGGGCGCCATGGCCGGTGTGCACGACTGGTCGCGCTATCGCGAGGATCCGCTGGGACGACTGACCGGCACGATCCAGTGGCTCATCTCCGTGACGTTCTGCGACACGGAGGGTGCCCGGCGCGAGTCGGCCCGGGTCGCACGCTTCCACGAGCGGGTGCGCGGCACCTACCTCGACGCGGAAGGCGTATCCCGCGAATATTCCGCCGGCGACCCCGAGCTGCTCTCGTGGGTGCACGTCGTGTTCACGGATGCTTTCCTCGAGAGCCATCGGGTGTGGGGTCGCCCCATCCCCGGCGGGGCCGACGCGTACGTGCGCGACTGGGCGACGGCGGGGGAGCTGGTGGGGGTGCAGGAGCCGCCGCGCAGCCTCGCGGAGCTCCGGGCTCAGCTGGACGCGTTCGGGCCGGCGCTCAAGAGCGACGAACGGGTCGCCGAGGCGGTGCGGTTCATCCGTTCGCCGGGGCTCCCCGCGGGGATGATGCCCGCCTACCGTCTGCTCTTCGCCGGAGCGGTGGCGTCGATCCCGAAACGGTACCGGAAGCTGCTCGGGCTGCGCCGGGCCTGGTGGCCGGCGATCTCGCTCACGCGCCTGCTGCTCTTCGCGGCCGGCCGCATCCTCGGCACCGGCTCCAGTGCGGAGTCCGCCGCGCGGCGACGGCTCGCGCGACTGGCCGCGGGTGCCCCGATCGGGAATGCGGGGCGGGAGTCTCCCGTTTGATCGCGGTGTGCGCTCGTCCGAGCCGTCAGTGAGAGGAATCATCATGACCATCGTCGTCACCGGAGCAACAGGCCACCTCGGAAGACTCGCCGTGCAGTCTCTGCTCGCCCGCGGCGTGCCCGCGGCCGACATTGTGGCCGCCGGCCGTTCTGCCGAGAAGCTGGCGCCGCTCGCCGAATCGGGAGTGCGCACGGCCCGGATCGACTTCACCGATCCCGCTACGCTCGCCGCCGCGTTCGATGGCGCCGACTCGGTGCTGCTCGTCTCGGCCAGTGAGCCCGGCCGGCGCGTCGCCCAGCACGCGAATGCCATCGACGCGGCGAAGGCCGCCGGAGTGAGCCACCTCGTCTACACCAGCGCGCCGCGCGCGGACTCCACCGATCTGGTGCTCGCGCCCGAGCACAAGGCGACGGAGGAGCTGATCGTCGCCAGCGGCATCCCCTTCACCGTGCTGCGCAACAACTGGTACACGGAGAACTACGCCGGCACCTTCGCCCAGGCGCGCGAGACCGGCGTGATCGGCGGCAACACCGGCGACGGGCGGGTGGCCAGCGCCACCCGGGCCGACTTCGCGGATGCCGCGGCCGCCGTCCTCACCACGGAGGGCCACCTCGGCGCGACGTACGAGCTCGGCGGCGACACGGCCTGGGACTTCGCGGAGCTGGCGTCCGTCTTCTCCGAGGTGCTCGGGCGGGAGGTCGTCTACTCGCCGGTGACCCCCGAGGAGAACCGTGCCGCCCTGATCGCCGCAGGACTCGACGAGGGCACAGCCTCGTTCGTGGTGGCCCTCGACTCGAACATCGCCTCCGGCGCGCTCGCCGAGGTGACCGGTGACCTCGGGCGGCTGATCGGTCGCCCGACGACCCCGCTGCTCGACGCGGTGCGCTCCTTCGCCTGAACCGGCGCCGATGACGGTCGGGGCGGGTAGATTGCTCGGGAGATGAGCAAGCAGGACGGCAGCAACCGGCAGGTGAGCGCGGCCACCGTGGACAGCACGACGGCCACGGTGCTCCATGTCGACCTCGACGCGTTCTTCGCCTCCGTGGAGCTGCTCGACCGCCCCGACCTGGTGGACGTGCCCGTCGTCGTCGCGGGCAAGTCGCTGCGTTCGGTCGTGACCGCGGCGAACTACCCGGCGCGCAAGTTCGGCGTCACCTCCGCCATCTCGCTCGGCAGGGCGATGCAGCTGTGCCCGCACGCCGTGGTGCTCGAGCCGCATTTCGAGAAGTACCGCCACTATTCGGCCCAGGTGATGTCCATTTTCGACGACGTCACGCCGATCGTCGAGCGTCTGGGCATCGACGAGGCATTCCTCGATGTGGCCGGCGCGCGCGGCGTGTTCGGTACCCCCGCCGAGATCGGGCAGCTGATCCGGCGGCAGGTGTACGCCGAGACGGGGTTGCGCTGCTCGGTGGGCGCGGCATCCACCAAGTTCGTGGCGAAACTGGCCTCCGGCCGCGCCAAACCCGATGGGCTGCTGGTCGTTCCCGCCGACGAGACCCTCGCGTTCCTGCATCCGCAGCCGGTCGGGGCCCTCTGGGGCGTGGGTGCCGTCACGGAGAAGGCGCTTACCGACCGGGGGCTCCGCACGATCGGCGACATCGCCGCCGCGCCGCTGGCCACCCTGCAGCGCGCCGTGGGCGCGGCGGGCGCGCAGAAGCTGCACGAGCTGGCGAACGGCATCGACCCGCGTCGGGTGAGTCCCCGCCCGGCGGAGAAGAGCATCGGCCACGAGGTGACCTTCGAGACGGACACGACGGATGTTGAGGGCCTCCACCGGGAACTGCTGCGCCAGTCGTCGGCCGTCGCGGTGCGGATGCGGGCGGGCGGCTGGGTCGGCCGCACCGTGGTGCTCAAGCTTCGCTACGCGGATTTCACCACGATCTCCCGGTCGCGCACGCTCACGGAGCCGACCGACCTCGGGCGCCGCATCTACGAGGAGGTGCGGGAGATCCACCGCTCCCTCGGCCGGCACGGGCCGGTTCGCCTCATCGGCGTGCGCATGGAGCAGCTCACGCAGAGCGACGGGCTGTCGCCGTCGCTGTGGGACGACGACGAGACGTGGCGCGAGGCGGAGGACACCATGGATGCCGTCGCCGCGCGCTTCGGCCGCGGGGCCCTCACCCCGGCCGCCCTGCTCGGCGCGAAGGCTCCGCGGGGCGACGCGTCGAACGCTCATCGCATCGACTACTGAACGGCCCATAAACTCGGCTCATGGCAGACAACTCGCGTGATCGCGCCCCCATCGAGCCGCAGAGCGTCGACGCCCCGCTCTCCAGCGCGGCGGTGTTCCTCGTCGTCACGATCGTGGACGGCGAGGCCGCCGCATCCCGGGTGCGTGACGTCGTCTCCGACATCGGCGGGCTCGTGCGAGCGGTCGGGTTCCGGGATCTCGGCGGCCACCTCTCGTGCAACGTCGGCATCGGCGTGGACGCCTGGGAGCGGTTCGGCCAGAGCTCGCGACCGGCTCAGCTGCGCCGGTTCCACGAGATCCGCGGATCGGTGCACACCGCGGTGTCGACGCCCGGCGACCTGCTGTTCCACATCCGGGCCGAACGCGCCGACATGTGCTTCGAGCTGGAGCGGTTGATCCTCGACGCCCTCGGCGACGACGTCGTGGTGCAGGACGAGACCCAGGGCTTCCGGTACTTCGACGCGCGCGACCTGCTCGGTTTCGTCGACGGCACGGAGAACCCGACCGGCCGGTCGATGCTCGACTCCTCGCTGATCGGCGACGAGGATCCGGCCTTCAGCGGCGGCAGCTACGTGGTCGTGCAGAAGTACCTGCACGACCTGGAGCGCTGGAAGGCGCTCAGCACCGAGCAGCAGCAGGCGGTGATCGGGCGAACGAAGGCCGACAACGTGGAGCTCGAACAGGCCGACGGGGAGAGGAAGTCGCACAAGTCGCTCAACACGATCACCGACGCGAACGGGGTGGAGCACGACATCCTGCGCGACAACATGCCGTTCGGCAGTCCGGGTGCCGGGCAGTACGGCACGTACTTCATCGGCTATGCCCGGGAACTGTGGGTGATCGAGCAGATGCTGCGCAACATGTTCATGGGGGACCCGCTGGGGGAGTACGACCGGATCCTGGATGTGTCGCGCGCGGTGACGGGTACGACGTTCTTCGTCCCCTCGATCGACGTGCTGGAGTCCTTGGCCGACGCGTCGTGAGCTGAGCGCGGGGCGCTTCGAGTGCCTCAGCGACCGGCGGGGTCAGGGACCGGGCGCTTCGAGGGCCTCAGCGACCGGCGGGATCAGCGGGCGATGATGGCGGCCGAGTGACCCGCGAGCAGGACCTCCGACGACGACGACGCCACGTTCTCGTGCGTGCCGAGCAGCAGTTCGCCGCCGAAGGGCAACGCGACCGGGAAGTCGGCGAAGTTCAGCACGATCGTCGTCGATCCCCGGTGCAGCGCGAACCAGCGATCCTCCTCCGAGTACTCGCAGGTCGTGCGCGTGAACCGCGGGTCGGTGAGGGCCGGCACGGTGCGGCGCAGCGCCCCCAGCGAGCGGTACAGCTCGAGCAGTCGCGCGTGACCGGCCTCCTCAACCTCGTTCCAGTCGAGCTTCGAGTCGGTGAACGTCGACGGCGCCTGGGGGTCGGGCACGACATCCGGATCCCACCCCATCTTCTCGAACTCGGCGATCCGCCCCTCGGCGGTCGCCTTGCCGAGTTCCGGTTCGGGATGCGACGTGAAGAACTGCCACGGCGTGGATGCGCCCCACTCCTCGCCCATGAAGAGCATCGGCGTGAACGGGCCGGACATGATCATCACGGCCGCGATGGCGAGCTGGCCCTCATCGAGGGTCGCCGAGAGCCGGTCGCCGACGGCCCGGTTGCCCACCTGATCGTGATTCTGATCGGCGACGACCAGTCGCCACGACGGCATGTGGTCGGTGTCGATGGGCGAACCGTGGTCCTTGCCGCGGAAGCTGGAGAACGTGCCGTCGTGATAGAACCCGCGCGTGACCACCTTCGCGAGCGATTCGAGGTGCTCGAAGTCGGCGTAGTACCCGGTGGTCTCGCCGGTGAGCGCCACGTGCAGCGCGTGATGGAAGTCGTCGCTCCACTGGGCGTGAACGCCGTAGCCGCCGCCCTCGCGCGGGGTGATGATCGTCGGGTCGTTGAGGTCGGATTCGGCGATGAGCGTCAGCGGCCGGCCTACGAATGCGGAGAGCGCGTCGGTCTGTTCGGCCAGCTCCTCCAGGATGTGCACGGGCGAGTCGTCCACGAGAGCGTGCACGGCATCCAGGCGGAGACCGTCGACGTGGTAGTCCCGCAGCCACATCGCGGCGTTGTCGAGGATGTAGGCGCGCACCTCCGGTGCATCCAGGTTGACCGAGTCGCCCCACGTGTTGGAGGAGCCCTCGCGCAGGTACGGTCCGAACCGGGGGAGGTAGTTGCCGCTCGGGCCGAGGTGGTTGTAGACCACGTCCTGGATCACGCCCAGCCCCTTGGCATGGCAGGCATCGACGAACCGCTGATACGCCTCGGGTCCGCCGTAGGTCTCGTCGACCGCGTACCAGAGCACCCCGTCGTAGCCCCAGTTGTATTCGCCGTTGAATCCGTTCACCGGCAGCAGCTCGACGAAGTCGACGCCGAGGGAGACGAGGTGGTCGAGCCGCTTGATCGCGGAGTCGAGCGTGCCCTTCTTGGTGAAGGTGCCGAGGTGCAGCTCGTAGATCACCCGGCCGGCCAGCTGCCGGCCCGTCCACGACGAGTCCGTCCACTCGAACGCGGCCGGGTCGAAGACGCGGGAGAGCTCGTGCACGGAGACCGGCTGCCGACGCGAACGCGGGTCGGGCAGCGGATGCTCGTCCCCGTCGAGCAGGTAGCCGTAGTCCGAACCGGTTAGTCCGGATTCCGCGGCGAACCACCCGTCGCCGCTGCTCGTCATGTCGTGCCGCTCGCCGTCCAGCAGCAGCCGCACCGTCTCAGCCTTCGGTGCCCAGACCTCGAAACTCATGAGCGCACCACCTCCGTCGGGGCGAGGAGCGCGACCGGATAGCGTTCGAACACCTCGCTGAGCGAGAGCGTACCCCCGTCGTAGTCGCGGTCGGAGATCACGTCGGTGACGGGCCGCCCGGCGAGCTGCACGGTGGTGTCGCGCCAGCCGCCGTCGCGTTCGAGGCCGACGGGCAGCCGGGTCGCCAGGCTGATCGCGTCTCCGCTGTCGAACCCGACGAGGTGCCGCCGCGCCGCACCGAACGCCGTCACCGGCGCGTAGCGGCTGAACAGCTCCGGGTGGTCCCGGCGCAGGCGCAGCGCGCGAGAGGTGACGAGGAGTTTCGCGGCGCCCGTCTCGTCGATGGGCGGGTGGCTGCCGGCATCCAGCGCGGCCAGGTACAGCCGGCGGATGTCGAAGTCGACCGGTCGGCGGTTGTCCGGGTCGACGAGAGACATCTCCCAGAGCTCGGAGCCCTGGTACACGTCCGGCACGCCGGGCGCGGTGAGCTGGATCAGTTTCGCCGAGAGCGAGTTCGACCAGCCCGGCTGCTCGATGCGGTCGAGCAGGCCGCGCAGCACGGCGACGACGCGCTCGTCGTCGAACGCGGAATCCACGAGGGAGTGCATCCTGCGCTCGAAGTCCTCGCGCGGCGCCGACCATCCGGTGGAGTTGCCGGCCTCGCGGGCCGCCTTCTCGGCGTAGGCGTGCAGGCGCTCACGGCTTGCCGGGTGGGCGCCCACGATCGCCTCCCAGAGCAGGGATTCGAGCGGACCGTCGCCGAGGGGCGCGTCTCCGCGCAGCTCGGTCAGCGCCTGCTCCCACACCTCGGGGATCTCGGCGAGCACCGAGATGCGGGCGCGCACGTCCTCCCCGCGCTTCGTGTCGTGCGTGGAGAGCGTGGTGAGCGAGGCGGGGAAGCTGGCCTGGCGAAGCTGCTGCCTGCGGTGGAACTCCGTGACACCGATCGAGAACTCGCTCGGGTCGGCCCCCACCTCGGTGAGCGAACCCAGGCGCGTGTAGCGGTAGAACGCCGTGTCCTCCACGCCCTTGGCCATCACCATGCCCGAGGTCTGCTGGAACCGCACGGCGGCCGGATGCCCGGGGTCGGCGAGCACGGGGAGGAGCGCGTCGATCGTGGCGGTGAGGTCGGGCCGGTGCTGCTTGGCCAGGGTCGCCGCCTCGTGCAGGTGCTCCTCGCCGAGCGGCAGGTAGGAGCGGTACACGGGGAAGCACGCGAGGAGCTCGGCGATGGCGTCGGCGATCCTGGTCGCTGAGGCATTCGACGCGCTCTCGTCGTCGCTGTCGGCATCGTCGAGGACCTCGGGGATCGACCTCGTCAGTCGCAGCACCTCGGAGCGCAGGATGCCGTCGGCGATGCCGCGCTTCGTGTCGTGGATCAGTCCCGTCCACGAGACCGTCTTCTCCGTGTCGCGCAGGCGCTGGTCGAGCTGGTCGAGCGCGGCGCGGCCCGCCGGGTCGACGAGCACGCGGTCGACGTCGGCGAGCGCGTCGTAGCCGGTCGTGCCGGCGGTCGCCCAGCTGGTGGGCAGCTGCTCGTCGCCCTCGAGGATCTTCTCCACGAGCACGTAGGTGCCGGCGGTCGCGGCCGCGAGGGAGTCGAGGTATCCGCCGGGGTCGGCGAGGCCGTCCGGGTGGTCCACGCGGAGCCCGTCGGCGAGCCCCTCCTGGATCCAGCGCACGATCTCCACGTGCGACTCGTCGAACACCCACGGCACTTCGACCCGGATGCCGGCGAGCGAGTTGACCGCGAAGAAGCGCCGGTAGTTCAGCTCGGCGTCGGCACGGCGCCAGTCCATCAGCTCGTAGTTCTGCCGGGCGTGCACCTCCTGCGGAGTGCCCTCGGCGGTGCCCGGTGCGATCGGGTAGGCGTTGTCGAAGTAGCGCAGCTCATCGCCGACGATCTCGAGGTCGTCCAGCGCGGTCCCCGAGTCACGAGAAGGGTCTCCCAGCACGGGGATGCGCACCTTGCCGCCGCCGAACTCCCAGTCCACGTCGAAGGCCTCCGCGTAGCGGGAGTCGCGACCGTGCTGCAGCAGGTCCCACCACCACGCCATCTGGCGCGGAGTGGCCACCCCGACGTGGTTCGGCACGATGTCGATGAGCACGCCGAGGCCGAGCTCGCGCGCGGCGCGGGAGGCGGCATCCAGACCCTCGGGACCGCCGCGCGCCGGGTCGATCACCGAGTGGTCGACCACGTCGTAGCCGTGGTCTGATCCGGGTTCGGCCTTCAGCAGCGGGGAGAAGTACAGCCAGTCCGCGCCCAGGTCGTGCACGTAGTCCGCGATTCCGGCCGCCGCGCCCAGGTCGAAGCCCTCCCGGATCTGCAGTCGGTACGTGGAGACCGGAATGCGCATCAGTTGACCTCGGGCTTGGGCGGCAGCGGTGACGACGGCACGGCTGCGGTGAGCGAGGCGGCGACCGAGTGGTCGGAGTCCACCTCCACGGCCATGTATTCGCGCAGCACCACGAGCGAGGTCGCTGCGACCGGCACGACGTCTCCCGCGGTCTTCGGCTCGCCGTCGGCGGCGTTGCCCGCGGTGTCGACCACGATCTCCCACTGGTCGGAGAACTCCGCCGAGGGCAGGGTGAAGTCGACGGTCTCGTCGTGGGCGTTGAACAGGATGGCGAAGTTGCGGTCCGTCACGGTCTGCCCTCGGGCGTCGCGGCCGTGGATGCCGTTGCCGTTGAGGAACACGCCGATCGAGCGGCCGAAGCCGGCATCCCAGTTCTGCTCCTCCATCTCGGTGCCGTCGGGGGTGAGCCAGACGATGTCGGCGAGGGGCTCGCCCTGGCCGCGCTTGACCGGGCGGCCGTCGAAGAACGAGCGACGCCGGAACGTCGGGTGCTCCTTGCGCAACCGCGTCAGGGCTCCGACGAAGTCGATCAGGCTGGAGTCGGCGTTCTCCCAGTGCACCCAGGAGAGTTCGTTGTCCTGGGCGTAGGTGTTGTTGTTGCCCTGCTGGGTGCGCCCCAGCTCGTCGCCGTGCAGGATCATCGGAACGCCCTGCGAGAGCAGGAGGGTGGCGAGGAAGTTGCGCTGCTGCTTGGCGCGGAGCGTGAGCACGGCCGGGTCGTCGGTCGGGCCTTCGACACCGCAGTTCCAGGAGCGGTTGTTGGATTCGCCGTCGTTGTTGTCCTCGCCGTTGGCGTCGTTGTGCTTCTCGTTGTACGAGACGAGGTCCTTGAGCGTGAATCCGTCGTGCGCGGTGACGAAGTTGATCGACGCCGCCGGACGACGGCCGTCACCCTCGTAGAGGTCGGACGACCCGGTGAGCCGCGATGCGAACTCGCCGAGCGTCGACGGTTCGCCCCGCCAGAAGTCGCGCACGGTGTCGCGGTACTTGCCGTTCCACTCCGTCCACTGCGGGGGGAACCCGCCCACCTGGTAGCCGCCGGGGCCGATGTCCCAGGGCTCGGCGATGAGCTTCACCTGCGAGATCACCGGGTCCTGCTGCACGAGCTCGAAGAACGCCGACAGCTTGTCGACCTCGTAGAACTCGCGGGCGAGGGTGGCGGCGAGGTCGAAGCGGAATCCGTCGACGTGCATCTCGATCACCCAGTAGCGCAGGCTGTCCATGATCATCTGCAGGGTGTGCGGGTTGCCCACGTTCAGGGAGTTGCCGGTGCCCGTGTAGTCCATGTAGAACTGCTGGTCGTCGTCGACGAGGTGGTAGTAGGCGCGGTTGTCGATGCCCCGGAACGAGATCGTCGGGCCGAGGTGGTTGCCCTCCGCGGTGTGGTTGTAGACGACGTCGAGGATGACCTCGATGCCCGCGTCGTGCATGGAGCGAACCATGCTCTTGAACTCCTGCACCTGCTGACCGAGATCGCCGGTGGAGGAGTAGCTGTTCTGCGGCGCGAAGAACCCGATGGTGTTGTAGCCCCAGTAGTTGCGCAGGCCCTTTTCGAGGAGGGTGGAATCCTGCACGAACTGGTGCACCGGCATGAGCTCGATGGCGGTCACGCCCAGCTTCTGCAGGTGCTCGATGACCGAGGGGTGAGTGAGCCCGGCGTAGGTGCCGCGCTGCGCCTCCGGCACGTCGGGGTGCAGCTCGGTGAGCCCCTTGACGTGGGCCTCGTAGATGACGGTGTCGTTGTAGGGGATCTTCGGATGCCGGTCGCCGGCCCAGTCGAAGAACGGGTTGATCACCACGCCGTGCATCATGTGCTTCGCGGAGTCGTCGTTGTTCTCGCTCAGCGGGTCCCCGAAGTTGTAGGAGAACAGGGACGGGTCCCAGTCGATGTCTCCGCAGGTGGCCTTGGCGTAGGGGTCGAGCAGGAGCTTGTTGGGGTTGGCGCGCAGACCCGTCTTCGGGTCGTAGTCGCCGGTGACGCGGTATCCGTAGCGCTGTCCGGGCTGCACCTGCGGCAGGTAGGCGTGCCAGACGTAGGCGTCCACCTCGACCAGCTGCACGCGCTCCTCGACGCCGTCGTCGTCGAACAGGCAGAGTTCCACCTTCTGGGCCACCTCGCTGTAGAGCGCGAAGTTGGTGCCGCTTCCGTCGAAGGTCGCACCGAGCGGGTACGGCGATCCTGGCCAGGTTTCCATGGTTCTCCCTTGCGTGGGCCAGCTCAGCGTGGCCCAGTTGCCACCGTAGCCCGCCGCTCGGCTCGGCGCGAAGGCTCGCCCGACCCTTGACATTCGCCCGACTTGCTCTCGCTGGTGGGGTGGCCGCACGGACGGCATATACTCGGAGGCGAACACGGGAGTCCGGTGAGCCGGGCTGAGAGGAAGCTTCTCCAAGCTTCGACCGTCGAACCTGATCTGGATCATGCCAGCGCAGGGAGACTCATCTCTCGCGGGTTCCGGCACCCGCCGGCGCTCGACACCCGTGCCCTCTTTCACCGAAAGGGCACGACAGTGCAGAAGAAATCCATCAACTACCGGTGGCGGGTCGTCGACATCGTCGTGGCCAGCGTGCTCGGGGTCGCCGGTGCGCTCATCTATTTCGCCTGGAACAACCTCTACGGGCCCGTAACCAAGCCGCTGGCCGTGGCTCTGCCGGGCTCCGAGGCGGTCTTCTACGGGGTGTGGCTGTTCGCGGGCGTGCTCGGCGGCATCGTCGTGCGCAAGCCCGGCGCCGCCCTCTTCACCGAACTCGTCGCCGCCATCGTCTCGACCCTGTTGGGGGCGCAGTGGGCGTGGCTCACCGTCGAGGCGGGGCTCGTGCAGGGGCTCGCCGTCGAGATCGTGTTCGCGATCTTCCTCTACCGCAACTGGAGCCTCGTCGTCACGATGCTGGCCGGGGCGTTCTCCGGTCTGGCCATGGCGGTCAACGACATCACCATCTACTACCGCGGATACGCGCCGAGCTACTCGATCGCCTACGGCGTCGGCGGGGTCATCTCGGGCGCGGTGATCGCCGGTCTCGGATCGTGGCTGATCCTGCGCGGCCTCGCCAGGACGGGCGTGCTGAGCCGGTTCTCGTCGGGACGAGCGCGCACCGCATGACGCTCATCGAGGCCCGGGGCTGGGGCTGGCGTCACGCCGGCCGCAGCGCCTGGGCCGTGCGCGGGCTCGACCTGCGGATCGAGGCGGGGGAGCGCGTGCTGCTGCTCGGCGCCTCCGGTGCGGGCAAGTCCACGCTGCTGCAGGCGCTCGCCGGTGTGCTCGGCGGGGAGGACGACGGCGAGACCGAGGGCGAGCTGCTGGTGGACGGCCGACCCGCCACTCCCGGCCGCGCCGGTCTCGTGCTGCAGGACCCCGACTCCCAGGTGATCCTGGAGCGCGTCGGCGACGACGTCGCCTTCGGCTGCGAGAACCTGGGGGTGCCGCGCGAGCAGATCTGGCCGCGCGTCAGCCGCGCGCTCGATGCGGTGGGGCTGGACCTGCCGCTCGATCACCCCACCGCGCGCCTCTCCGGCGGTCAGAAGCAGCGGCTCGCCCTCGCCGGGGTGCTCGCGATGCGGCCGGAGCTGCTCCTGCTGGACGAGCCGACCGCCAACCTCGACCCTGAGGGCGTCACGGAGGTGCGTGACGCCGTGGGACGCGTGCTCGACGAGACCACCGCCACCTTGGTGGTGGTGGAGCACCGCGTGGAGGCGTGGTGGCGTGCCGTGGGCCGCGTGGTGGTGCTGGAGCCGGGCGGCGGCGTGCGCGCGGACGGGACGGCGGCGGAGGTGCTCGCACGGGAGGGGGCCGCGCTTGCGGCATCCGGTGTCTGGGTGCCGGGCTTCGCACCGGCGGCCCCGCGGCGCACCACCGTGCCGGGCGACCTTCTGCTGCACACCGAGCGGCTCGGGATCGGGCGGCGGCGCGAGCTGCTGCGGCACGACCTGGGGGTGCGGATCGCCGCCGGCACCTGCCTCGGCATCACCGGACCGAACGGAGCGGGCAAGTCCACGCTGGGGCTCACGATCGGCGGCCTGATTCCCCCGATCGCCGGGGCGGTGCTGGCCGACGCGCTGGATCGGGGCGCAGGGCCGCACCCCATCAGATGGCGTTCGCGGGAGCTCGTGACGCGGATCGGGTCGGTCTTCCAGGATCCGGAGCACCAGTTCGTGACCGGCACCGTGCTGGACGAGCTGCGCGTCGGCGGTCGCGCCGTGGGGCGCGTGGACGACGCGCGCATCGACGAGCTCCTCGACCGCCTTCGTCTGGGCGCGCTCGTCGCGGCCAACCCGTTCACCCTCTCCGGTGGCGAGAAGCGCCGCCTCTCCGTCGCCACTGCGCTGGTGACGCGGCCCCCTCTGCTCGTGCTCGACGAACCGACGTTCGGGCAGGACGCCCGCACCTGGGCCGAACTGGTCGCCTTCCTCGCCGAGCTTCTCGACGAGGGGAGCGCCGTCGTGGCCGTCACCCACGACGCGGCGCTCGTCGCCGCGCTCGCCGACTCCGAGCTCCGGATGCCGCGGCTCCCCGAACGGCACGCAGCATGACCGCCCTGCTCGCGCCGACCGTCTCCCGCACCTCGCTGGCCTCCCGCATCAATCCGGTCGCGAAGCTGTTCGCGGCGGCGATCATCGCGGTGGCCCTCCTCTTCTCCCTGGACTGGGTGTCCGCCGCGGTCGCCCTCGCCCTGGAACTGGCTCTTCTGCCGCTCGCCGGCGTCGCTCCGCGTCGCCTCACCCTCCGGCTGCTGCCGCTGGCGATCGCCGCGGTGCTGGCCGCCTCGACCGTGGTGCTCTACGGCCGCGCCTCGGGCACGACGTACCTCCGGTGGGCGCTCGTGCACGTGACGGACGGGTCGATCGAGCTCGCCGTCGCGACGGCCTTCAGAATCCTGGCTCTCGCTCTGCCTTCGGTGGTGCTCTTCCTCACCGTCGACACGACGGAGCTCGCGGACGGTCTCGCCCAGGTGCTGCGCCTGCCGTCCCGTTTCGTGGTGGGCGCGCTGGGCGGGGCGCGTCTGCTCGGTCTGTTCGCGGAGGACTGGCGTTCCCTGGAGCTGGCACGCCGCGCCCGGGGGATCGCCGATCGCGGGCGGCTCAGGCGTTTCCTGGGGCAGGCGTTCGCGCTTCTCGTGCTCTCGATCCGGCGGGGCACCAAGCTCGCCACGGCGATGGAGGCGCGCGGCTTCGGCGGTCGCACCCGGCGAACGTGGGCGCGCGAGTCGCGGTTGGACCCTCGGGACGCGGTGCTCGTCCTCATCGCGATCGGCATCGCGGCGGCATCCATCGGCGCGGCCGTCGCCGCCGGCACCTGGGGCACCCTTGCCTGATTCGCCTGACGTGACTGATGCTCCCGACTGGCTGCATCGGGTCGCCTCCGACCCTCGCCCGGTGCTGCTGATCGACGGTCGCTCCGGCTCGGGAAAGACGACGCTCGGGGAGTCGGTCGCGCCCGCGCTCGGCGCCCAGTTGGTGCGCCTGGACGACATCTACCCCGGCTGGGGCGGCCTGGCGGCGGCGAGCGAGCACGTGCACGAATTCGTGCTGGCCCCGCGGCATCCGCGCTGGCAGCGATGGGACTGGGCAACCGATCGACCGGGGGAGTGGCATGAGCTCGATCCGGCCCTGCCCCTCGTCGTCGAGGGGGTCGGAGCCCTCACCCGCGCCAATCGCGCCCTCGCCACCTTCGCCGTCTGGATCGAGCGCGACGCCGACACCCGCAAGCGCCTCGCCCTCGCCCGAGATGGCGCCCTCTTCGCGGCGCACTGGGACGCCTGGGCGGCTCAGGAGGACGCCTTCATCGCGAGAGAAGACCCACGGAGCGTGGCCGACCTGGAGCTCTGACCTGAGCGGGGCGGATCGGGTCAGCGCCCTTCGAGAGCCTCAGGGACCGCGCTAGCCCCAGCCGAGGGAGTGGAGCTCGTCGTCGTCGATGCCGTAGTAGTGCGCGATCTCATGCACCAGTGTGACGTGCACCTGGTCGCGCAGCTCCTCGAGGTCGCGCGACACCGACAGCAGCGGTTCGCGATACAGCACGATGCGGTCGGGCAGCTCGCCGAAACCGTAGTTGCCGCGACGGGTGAGGTCCACGCCGTCGTACTCGCCGAGCAGCGCCAGCGAGCCGTCTGCGGGGCGGTCGAGGGTCACGAACGCCACGTTCTCCAGTCCGTCCACCATCTCGTCGGGCAGGAGGTCGAGTTCCTCGATCACGAGCTTCTCGAACCCTTCCGCGTCGAGGTCGAGCCCGTTCACGACAGCGCTCGCACGAGGGAGTCCTGCACGAACCCCAGCCAGCCGTAGAGCTGCGCGACGGGCTGCTCCCAGTCGGGCTCGTCGTCGTCCGTCTCGATGCCCAGTCGGGTGGCCAGGGAGAGCCGGATGTCGCTGAGCCCCCGGATCCAGGCCTGCGCGTCATCCGGGCTCAACTCCACCTTCGCGCGCCCCTCGCCCGCGGCAGCCAGGGTCGCGGCGATCGCCCGCGCGTTGTGCGTCTTGCGCTCCACCAGCCCCTCCTGCGTGAAGCGGCGGAACTCGGCGGCGGCCTCCGCGTCACCGCGGTACGCGTCGGGCAGCAGGCGCCGGATGGCCGGGTCGGCCGGGTCGGCGGTCTCCAGCTGATCCACCAGGTCGTCCACGAGATCGCTCAGCACCTTCGCCTCGATCGGTTCGAAGCGGGCCACGTACCTTCCGCGCTTGCGAGTGAACCCGATCACTCGCCGGCCCTGTCGAGCGTGGCCCAGAGTCCGAACTCGTGCATGGCCTCGACGTGTCGTTCCATTTCTTCCCGCGTTCCGTTCGCCACGATCGCGCGGCCCTCCGTGTGCACCTGCAGCATGCGGCGCTCCGCCTCCGCCGGGCTGAAGCCGAAGTAGCTGCGGAAGACATAGCTCACGTAGGACATGAGGTTGACCGGGTCGTTCCAGACGATGGTCACCCACGGCGCTCCGAGGGTGAGCTCGTCGAGCAGCTCGACCTCTTCGGTCAGGCCGGGAGCCCCCTGTGCCGCCATGATTCCTCCCGCAAAGGCCGAAGGCCCCGCGATCACTCGCGAGGCCTGTCGGTTCTGGGGTGATCGACGGGGCTCGAACCCGCGACATCCGGCTCCACAAGCCAGCGCTCTACCAACTGAGCTACGACCACCATGCGCGCCGACACTGCCGGCGCAACTAGACGATCTTATTACACCTGCGGCCCTCGGCACGAACTCGCGCGCGGAGTTCAGGTGAGGTGGGGCAGGAAGTTCTCGGTGACCTCGGCCGCGATGGCCTGAGCGGTCTCGCTCGTCGGTCCGGGTTCGGCCACGAATGCGGCCTTGCGGTAGTACTGCAGCTCGCGGATCGATTCGAGGATGTCGGCCAGGGCGCGGTGCCCGCCATCCTTCGCCGGAGCGTTGAAGTACACGCGGGGGAACCAGCGGCGCGAGAGCTCTTTGATGGAGGAGACGTCGATGTTGCGGTAGTGCAGGTGACGATCCACGCGCGGCATGTATTTGGCGAGGAACGTGCGGTCGGTGCCGATCGTGTTCCCCGCGAGCGGGGCCTGCTGCTCGGCGGGAACGAACTTCAGGATGTACTCGTGCACCGCGAACTCGGCGTCGGCCAGGCTGACGCCGTCCGGGATCGCCTCGATGAGGCCGGAGGTGGTGTGCATGTCGCGAACGAAGTCGCTCATGTTGTCCCACGCCGCCTGGTCGGGCTTGATGACGATGCTGAAGCCGGGATCGACGAGGTTGAGGTCGAAGTCGGTGATGACGACGGCGACCTCGACGAGCTCGTCGATCGCGACGTCGAGTCCCGTCATCTCGCAGTCGATCCAGACGAGGCGGTCAGCTGAGGAAGGCACGATCCGATCCTACCCGCGGCATGCGACGCCCCAGGCGGGCACCGGCTGGCCGGCCTGTGCGGTCGACCAGCCGGGTCTTCCGGCGATCAGGCGAGTTCGCCCGCGCCGATGGCCTCCGCCTCCACGAGGGGCGACTCGACCGGGCCGTTGACCCGCCCGAGCAGTCGTGCGCCGGCCACCACGAGGATCGCGGCGACGAGCACCGACCCGCCGGCCACGTAGTACGGCATGGCGGGCGTGAACCACACCGCCAGCTGGGCGGCGAGCGGGGGAGCGACCGCGCCGCCCAGGAACCGCACGCCCGAATACGCGGATGACGCCACCGACCTTGGCAGGTCCGTCGCCTCCATCACCGATTCCGTCAGCACCGTGTTGAGCACGCCGAGGAGCAGTCCGCCCACGATCACGCAGACGATCAGTGCCGCCATGGACGAGATGAGAAGTCCCGCGGCGACCAGGTCGAGCGTGAGGAGCGGGAGCACGATCGAGAGCACGGTGGTGCGCCGCATCCGGCCCGTGAGCAGTGGCGCGACCCACACGCTCGTGATCGCCACCGACAGGCCCCAGCCGAAGAAGATCAGCCCGAGGGTGATGGCGGCGCCCTCGGCCGGGAGGTCGAGTGCGAACGGGGTCCACGCCAGGAGGGTGAAGAAGCCGACGTTGTAGAACAGCGCCGCCGCGGCGAGGATCGCCAGCGCCGGGTTGCCGAGTGCGCGGAACGGAGCGGAGAAGCGGGTGGGCGTGCGTGCGGCGCGATCCTCCTTCCTGAGCAGCACCATGATGGCGACGAACGCGATGGCCATGAGAGCGGAGGTGCCGAAGAACGGACCGCGCCAGCTCACGCTGCCGAGGAGTCCGCCGAGCAGCGGCCCGATGGCGATGCCCAGCCCGAGCGCCGCCTCGTAGAGCACGATCGCCGACGAGGTGCCGCCGCTCGCCGCCCCTACGATGGTGGCGAGAGCGGTGGAGATGAAGAGGGCGTTGCCCAGCCCCCAGCCGCCGCGGAATCCGATGACGGCCTCCACGTTCCCGCTCAGCGCGGCGGCGAGCGAGAACGCCACGATCAGCGCGAGGCCGATCATGAGCGTGCGCTTGGCCCCGATGCGGCTGGAGATCCAGCTGGTGAAGAACATCATCACGCCGGTGATCACGAGGTAGCTCGTGAAGAGCAGTTCCGTCTGGGCGGCCGTCGCCTTGAGCTCGGTGGCGATGGCCGGGAGGATCGGGTCGACGAGGCCGATGCCCATGAAGGCGACCACGCAGGCGAACGCGACCGCCCATACCTCGCGAGGCTGCTTCAGGATGCTGGAGCCCGAGCCGTGCGCGGCCATCAGGCGACCTGCCGCGTCGTGGTGGTGCGAGCGGCGATGATCTCGACGGCTCTCTCGAGGGTGCGCGTCTCATCCTCCGAGAGGTCGGCGAACATCGGTTCGAGCGCGTGTCCGAGCTCGGTGCGCCAGTCGTCGAGGGCCTTCCTGCCCTTCGCGGTGATGGCGATGAGCCAGGCGCGGGAGTCCGCGACATCCGCGATGCGGTAGATCAGCTCCTCCTCGGAGAGGTTCTGCACGAGCTTCGTCATCGTGGGCTGGGTCACGCGGCTGGCCCGGGCGAGGTCGCCGATGCGCATCGACCCGTCGCTCGACAGGATCGAGAGCGTGCGCCAGACGGCAGCCGGGGTGGTGCTGCCCGTGGCCTGGGCGGCCACGCGGGTAAGGCGGTTGGCCTCGACGATGAGTTTTTCTACCAGGGGACGGTTCTCTATGTCATTCACCCGACAATTGTATAGCAAAACTATATAGATGGGCTAAGTATCGGGCGGAGTGCCTAGGCTGGCGGGGTGACTCTCGCCCTCGGCATCCTTCTGCTCGTCAATGCGGCCTTCAACTTCTTCGTCTGGCCGACCTTCTACAGGCGGGTCGCACGCGACCCCCGGGCGCGCGACGAGGCCGGGCGTCCGACGCGCTTCCTCACCGTTCATCGAGTGATCGTGGGGGCCGCCTACCTGCTCGCGACGGTCTCGGCCGTGCTCGGAATCATCGGGATCGTCATCGGACACTGAGGCGCGGCGTGGTACTAATGACACATGACTGACGCAGAACCCACCATCGCCAAGGGCGAAGAATTCATCGCCATCTACCAGGACGGACCCAACGCCGGGCAGATCGACCACCGGTTCAGCACCGACGGCACCTTCGACGACGAGATCACCGTCATCACCGCGGTCGACGGCAAGGAGACCCTCATCGACTACACGAAGGCCTCCGTCACCGAGGTGGGCGGCGAATACCACGTCACCTACGTCTACGACGCGAAGGACTCGGAGCCGGTGGACGACCCCGAGGACCGCGGCGACCGCCAGTAGGAATCATCCGGCCGCCGAGGCGGTTGGGGTCGACATGAAGCTGCTGTTCTTCGCCTCCTCGTTCTGCGAGCCCTGCATGCAGACGCGTGCGGTGCTCGACCATGCCCAGAAGCTCGTGCCCGCGCTCACCATCGCCGAGCTCGACGTGGTGAAGAACGAGAAGGTTGCCGAGCAGGCGGGCGTTCGTTCGACCCCGACCGTGGTGGTGCTGGATGCCGCCGACGAGGAGGTCTTCCGCGCAGAGGGCGTCCCCACGCTCGACCAGGTGCTCGTCGCCCTGGCCAAGGCGGTCTGACCGCCCTCTCGCGGTATCGTTGACGTGCTTCCCCGCCTCCGTAGCTCAGGGGATAGAGCAGGAGCCTTCTAATCTCTTGGTCGCAGGTTCGAATCCTGCCGGGGGCACGCAGTCGCTATGACACTGTGGGCGTAATCACCCCCCGTAGTGGGGGTGGACCGGATCGGTGCAAGCGGTTGCGCGATGGGGCGAGGGGGACAAGACTCCGTTATACGGGGTAGACAACCGGGTTCGCCCCCACGCTGGAGTACATCGCAGCCGAGACCAGTTCGGGGCGGGCTGTGATGACTCATTTCATGAATTTTCGGTTGACACGGCTCGGGGCGGTCGTCGTCGCAGCGGGGGCGGCTCTGACGCTCGCCGTCGTGGGCGCTCAGTCCGCGCAGGCCGTGAACCCCACCACGGTGGGGCTCGGAACGGCTGACAGCTACGAGGTGATCGGCGCCACGACCGTCTCCAACACCGGATCCACCGTGGTCAACGACGGCGATGTGGGGCTGGATCCAGGGAGCGCCGTCGTCGGGTTCCCGCCGGGCGTCATCAACAACGGCGTCATCCATGCCGCGGACGCGCAGTCCGGCCAGGCGCAGGCGGATGTCGTGACGGCGTACAACGACGCCGCGGGACGAACCCCCGACGAGTCGGGCATCATCGACCTCACCGGCCGCACGCTGGTGCCCGGGGTGTACTCGGGCAATGCCCTGTCGCTCACCGGCACGGTCACTCTCGATGGCGATGCCAGCTCCGTCTTCATCTTCCAGGCGGCCAGCACGCTGATCACCTCGTCGAGCAGCACAGTGGCATTCACCCCCGGCACCAACACCTGCAACGTCTTCTGGCAGGTCGGCAGCTCGGCCACTCTCGGCAGCAACTCCACCTTCGTCGGCACGATCCTCGCCCTCGCGTCGGTGACGGCGAACACCGGTGCCACGATCGAGGGCCGGCTCTTCGCCCGCACCGGAGCAGTGACCCTCGACACGAACACGCTCACCCGGTCGCCCGGCTGCGCGGCACGGTCGGCGATCACCGCGAGCACGCCCTCGCAGGCCACGCTCGCCGCCCAGGCCGCAGCTCAGGCCGCAGCGGCGGCCGCGGCCGCGCGTGCGGCCCTCGCGGCACGCACCGCCGCCGAGCTCGCCGCTACCGGTGCCAATGGCACCGTTCCGGCGCTGGCCGCGGGCGGAATGCTCGTCACCGGAATCGTGCTCCTCGGTGCGAGTCGACTGCGCCGCGTGCGCGAGGGCCGACGCAGCTCCTGACCGATCCGCTGTTGACGCGCAGCCCGCGCGGCAGGAGACTCATCGAGTGGATGCCGCTAAAGAGAGCAAGGCGCTGGAGCAGGCCGCGGATCGACTCGCGAGCCAGTTCCCACAGGTCGACAGTGTGCACGTGCGAGAGCTCGTGCACGAGGTGTCGGCTGCATTCCTGGACGCGTCGGTACGCGACTATGTGCCCGTCCTGGTCGAGCGGGAGGTCAAGCATCGACTGCGCGACGAGGTCGCGCGCATACCGATCGAGCCCGTGAGGCAGCTCGTCGGGGTCTGATTCGGGTTCAGCTACCGGATGCCGTTGGCTGCCAGGATCGTCGTGATCACGGTGAACACGACGGAGGCCACGACCACGATGGAGATCATCGCGGCGATGGCCATTCCGGGCTTGCTGAGCGGGCGTCGGGTAGACGTATGCGTCGTCACGTGACTGACACTAGGGCCCCGCGATATATCGCCCCCAGTCCCCAGTAGGGGGGACGCCGGGGTACGCCGTCGGGGGACAAATGTGTCCCCCTCGGGTGGCGAGCGGGTGGCCGCGCGTCGTTTACGCTCGTCTGATGGTCACAGTCGTCATCCCGTGGAGGCCGCAACCGACCCGAGTGTGGGCGTACGACGCCACGTCGGCCTGGTACCGGGAGAACCTCCCGGACGCCCGCATCCTTCCGGTCGACTCGGGCGACCCGGTGTTCAACCTCGCCCAGTGCCGCAACGTGGGTGTGAACGGCGCGGATGACGACGTCGTGGTCATCGGCGATGCCGACACCATCCCCGAGCTCGCCCCCCTCCTCGACGCCATCGACGGAGCCCGCCAGTCCGGTCTCGTGCACCTCCCGTACACCCGGTACCACTGGCTCGGTTCTCGCGGCACAGCCCAGTTCGCCGAAGGGCACGCCCTCATCGAATGCGACCACGAGCTCGTGATCGGCGCCTGCTCCGGCGTCTACGTGGCCGCGCCGGAGACCTGGCGCGCACACGGCGGGCAGGACGAGCGCTTCCGGGGCTGGGGCTTCGAGGATGCCGCGTGGTACCTCGCTCACGAGACGATCCTCGGTTCCCCGCCGGTGCGTCACGAGGGCAGGGTCTACGCGCTGCACCACAAGGCCGAGGTGCGCGAAGGGCCCCAGTACGACGCGAACGCCGCGCTCATGGAGCGCTATCGTGCGGCGGCGAGCGACGCCGACGCGATGCGTCAGCTGGTCTTCAGCGACGCGACCGCATCGAACGCGCGAACGGCACCGGGCGTCTGACGCAGGTCGTGCGCCACGGCATCCACCCGTTCCCGGGGGATGGCGAGCGCCTCGCGCAGGGCGACCTCCAGCTCGTCCACCGTCGCCGCGTTGGGGTCGAGAGCGACGCCGAGACCGGCTCGCTCGAGCGCGGCGGCTCCGGCGAACTGGTCGGTCGAGAACGGGAGCACCACCAGCGGCACACCGGCGCTCATCGCCTCGGTGACGCTGTTGTTGCCGCCGTGGCTGACCCCCAGGCGGGCCGAGCGCAGCAGACGCACCTGCGGGAGGTAGTCGCGCACGAGGAAGTCGCCGGGCAGGTCGCCGACGTCTTCGCGGGCTGCTGACCCGAGCGCGATCGCGGCGCGCAATCCCAGACGGGCTATCGCCTGCGCGACGGGCCGCAGCACGTCGGATCGCACGGAGAGGAAGCTCCCGAAGCTCACATACACGAACGGGGTGTCGCTGCCCTCGATCCAGCGCTCCACCTCGTCGTCCACGGGCTCGTCGCGCACGGCGGAGCCGAGGAACGCGTGGGGCGGCAGCAGGGCGGTGCGGGCGGGATCCGCCAGCTGTTGCGGATAGTTGAGCAGCAGGAGGTCGCCGTGCTCCTCGAACGCGCCGGAGGAGGGCGGCAGGTGCGGGGCCAGCTCGCGGAGCGCGGCGTTCCACTCCTGCGTGAAGTGCTCGCTGACCCGCTCGCACAGGTCACGCAGGTCGGCGAGAGCAGCGGCATCCGGGTGGAAGGCGGCCGGCCACTCCGGCGGGTAGCCGTAGACCTCGCCGGCGACCGGGAGGGCCGAGGGATGCCCGAGCACGACATCCGCGAAGGGCACGCCGAGCGCGGTCAGGGCCAGCCTCGCACTGAAGGCGAGGTGATCGACCACGATCGCATCCGGTTCTACGGAGCGAACCACGGCCTGCACGGCGCGGGCTGTGAGCACCGGTTCCCACATCAGGTCGGTCAGGCGCGCCTCGGCCTGGAAGCGCAGAGTCTCGACCATGCCCTCCCGCGTCGCCGCGAAGAACCCGCGCAGGGCGTCGTCCTCGCCCTTCGGCTGTTCCTCGGCACGGATCACACCGGGGTTCGACCCCCGGCCCAGTTGCAGCATGGCGTGCTCGAAGCCGAACGACTCGACGATCGCGGCCGTCGCCGGCCCGGTCGCCACCACCACACGTTCTCCGGCATCTCGCCAGGCGGTTCCGAGGGTGACGAGGGGGAGGAGGTGGGAGGCGTAGTCCGGGCTGATGATCAGCAGGGTCATGGCAGTGCGACCAGCGACTCCTGCAGGTCGCTCTCCTCGCGGTGCACGCGGGCGTAGAGCGACGTGAGGGAGCGCGCCATGGCCTGGATCGTGAAGCTGCGTTCCACGGTCGCCCGCGAACGGAGCGCCCGCGTGTCCGTGGTTTCGGATGCCGCAAGCTCCAGCGCCTCGGTGATGGCACGTTCCATCAGCGCCGTGTCCCAGGTGGTGGTGAGGAAGCCGGTCACGCCCGGCTCCACGTAGGTCGCCGGTCCGCCGCCGTCCGGGGCCACCACGACCAGGCCGGAGGCCATCGCCTCGAGCAGCGCGATGCCGAACTCCTCCTTGAGGCTCCCGCACACGTAGATGCCGCGGGGGGCCGCAAGACCGGGCACGCCGAACCGCGCGGCGGCCACCCAGCGGGCGACGGTGTCGTTCGGGCGGTGACCGGGGATGAGCAGACCGGAGACGTCACGGCTCTCGGGCGGAACGATCGCGTCGATCAGCGCGAGCTGCTCCGCCTCGTCCGCGCTCGGGCGGGCGAGGTCTCCGCCCACGAGCAGCAGGTTCGCCCTGTCGCGCAGCGGGCCGTTCGCCCACGTCTCGGCGATCGTGGCCATTCCCTTGACGCGGTGGAAGCGGCCCACGCTCACGATGAGCGGCAGTTCTCGGCGCTCCGCGGGCAGTCGCTGCAGGAGCTCGGTGAGCTCGTCGAGAGCCTCGGACGCCGGCTGACCGGCCGCGTGATCCGCGGCCTCGGCCACGGCGCGGTCGATCACGCCGAGGTCGACGCCCTCCGGAACGATGGTGTGACGCTCGGGATGCGCGGTGATGTCGATGCCCACCAGCTCGCGCATGTCGCGAGCGAGCTCCGGGCGGGGGAAGAGCACGGTGTGAGCGGCGTTCGAGGCGAGCTGCTGCACGAGCCGCGCGCGGAACCAGAAGTGCTCGCCCTCGTCCACGTCGCCGAAGTTCTGCGGCGTGAGGCGGCCCGAGAGGTCCATCGAGTTGATCACGGCGTGCGGGTCCGGTGCGACCGTGAAGACGACGGGGATGTCGAGCTCGCGAGCCACGTCGGCGGCGGCGAGGCTGCCGACATCCGCCATCCTCAGGTGCAGCACGTCGACCCGTCCGGCGGCGCGGAGCATGCGTCGGATGCCGCGGCGGGCGGCCACCCGCAGCGGCCACGCGTTCGCGGACTGCACCGCCTCGCTCAGCAGCGGGATCGTGCCGTAGAGGTGCCCGGTCGTGGTGGTGGAGATCGTGCGGGCGCTCTCCAGCGCGCGGCCGGTGTCGCCGCGGGACATCGTGATCACCCGTTCGGCGTGCTGACCGTCGGCCGACTCGGCCACCAGCGCGTCGCCCAGCCGCACCAGCAGGGTGGCGATCCCGCCGTTGTCGCCGCTGCCGGCCTGGCTGAGGTCGGCGTCGATGTCGGCGTGCAGGAAGAGCTGCACCACGGTGAGGTCGTCGTGCGCACCGCGGTCGAGGGCGGGCGCCGACAGGTCGAGGAGGGCCAGTCTCGCCACCTCGGCGAGGTAGTCCGACCCGGCGGCCAGAGCGTCGAGCACGGCCGGAATCGCCCGCGAGTCGTGGCGCTGCCCGAGCGCGGAGACCGCGGCGACGCGTGCCTCGAGCGGTTCGGCGGCATTGCGGGCGATCGTGACCAGACGGCGGGTCGCGGTGGCGGTGCGCACCAGACCGAGCGTCTCCACGACCCGGTACCGCCGATCCGCATCCCGAACCCCGATCAGGGCGCCTTCGAGACCGACGGCGACGACGTCGGGCGCGGTGGTGGACCACTGCTCGAGGGTGCGCTGGGCCAGCATCCCGGTGAATCCGCCCTCGACGACCATGCCGATCAGGCGTCCGACCGCGTCGAACCGCGGCAGACGGGAGGCGAGGGCCCACGCGGCGTGCTCGCGCAGGAAGGCGCGATCGTCGGAGAGCAGCTCGGAGAGCGCCACGTCGGCCTGCTCGTCGAAGACCTCGGCCAGGGCGTGCGTGGCCGCGATCGCCGCGACCTGGTTGTCGGAGACCAGCGCGGAACGCAGCACCCGGATGGTGCGCACACCGGCATCGCGCCCCGCGTGGAAGGCGAGGTCGTCGGCGAGGCGCATCGAGTCGACGATGCGCTCCGAGCCGACGAGCTCGTCGAGTGAGGTCTGGATGCCCATGTGGTGCCTTTCCCGTCGTTCTGGGTTGCTACCCAGCATCCGCTCGAAAACTCGGATTGGGTAGTATCTATCAGCCGACTGACAATTATGTTATGGGCCATCGTGGAACTCCCGGTGAACGAGCAGCGACCGGAGGTACGCGACAGTGCGAGTGGTGGTCATCGGCGACATCGGCGTGATCGACGATGTGGTGCACATCGGCGACGAGGCCATGTTCGAGGAGTTCGTCGCACAGGCGCGGATCAGATCGGTCGATGTGGTCGGCGTCTCGGCGAACCCGGGGGAGACCGCGTCCCGGCACGGTATCGCCGCCGTTCCCCGAATCGGCTTCGACTTCCGCGGGCCGGGAGCCCGCGATGCGATGGACGAGCGGATGTCGCGCGTGCTCGCCGAGGTCGGCCGGCCGGGAACGCTCGACGAGGGCGACCCCGCGCTGCAGACGATCGAGGCGATCCGTGGAGCGGACGCCTTCGCGGTGGCGGGCGGCGGCAACCTGGCGTCGAACTGGCCGCTGCACATCTGGGAGCGGGCCACCCTCGGTGCCGTCGCGGAAACGCTGGGCAAACCGGTCGTTGTGAGCGGGCAGACCCTCGGCCCCGAGCTGACCCCGCGCGACTCCGACCTGCTCGGCTCGCTGCTGCGCTCGGCGCGCCTGGTGGGGGTGAGGGAGCAGCCGTCGCACGGCGTCGCCCTGTCCCTCGGCGTGGATCCCGCGCGACTCCAGCGCACCATCGACGATGCGACGTTCGTGGCGGATGCCGCACCCGCCCCGCGCTCCGGCTACTGCCTCGTCTCCTTCTCCCTCCACCTCGCGGGCTACCCGCGCGCCGAGTTCGTGGCGCTCGCCGCCGCGACCCTGGACGCCGTGGTCGGTCAGACCGGCCTCGAGGTCGTGTTCTTCGCGCATTTCGGCTCGACCGACGCCTCCACCGTCACCGGTGATTCGGCCATCCACGCCGAGATCGCCGCAGCGATGCGCGAGCCATCGTCGGTGATCGCGCCCTCGAGCGTCGCCGAGGCCGCAGGGCTGGCGCGTGCGGCGGCCCTGGTCGTCTCCAGCCGCTATCACCCGGTGGTGTTCGCCGCCGCCGCAGGCGTGCCCACGTTCGCGATCTCGGTGGACGACTACACCGCCATCAAGCTCCGCGGGGCGCTGTCGACCGGCGGTCAGGATTCCGTCGTCGCATTGACCGACCTGGACCCCGTGCGCGCCGGCGCGGTGGTCGCGGGACTGTGGCGGGATCGGGAGGCCATCGCAGCCGCGGCCGCAGCCCGCCGCGAGCACAATCTGGCCTCCTCCCGGGACTGGTGGGATCGGGTGTTCGCCGCCCTCGGCGGCGCCACCTCGGCCTAGATCAGCTCCGCCCGGGTGCGGTGGCTCGCACCACCGTGGCGTACAGCTCGTCGGAATGCACGATGGTGGCGGTGAACCCGGCTCGCTCGAACAGCCCGGCGGAGAACGGTGCCTGCTCCTCACCGGCCTCGACGAGGAGCTGTCCGCCCGGCGTCAGCCAGTCGAGCGCGTGCGCGGCCACTCGGCGGTGCACGTCGAGCCCGTCGGGGCCGCCGTCGAGGGCGATCCGATGCTCGTGGTCGCGGGCCTCCGGCGGCATGTCGGCGATCGCCCAGGTGGGCACGTAGGGCGCATTGCAGACGACCACGTCCAGCCGACCGCGCAGGTCGGCGGGCAGCGCCTCGAACAGGTCGCCGGTGTAGACCCGCCCACGGGCGCCGACATTCTCCCGCGCCGCCTCGATCGCCGCCGGATCGATGTCCGCCGCGACGAGCGTCACATCGGGTCGGGCCAGCGCGATCGTCATGCCGATCGCGCCCACACCGCAGCACAGATCGAGCACGAGGGCATCCCTCGGGGTCAGTGTCAGGGCCTCATTCACCAGGAGTGCGCTGCGGTTGCGGGGAACGAAGACCCCCGGCCGCACCTGGAAGCGCCTGCCGGCGAACTCCGCCCAGCCGAGAAGCTGCTCCAGCGGGATCCCGGAGACGCGGCGCGCGACGAGCTCGTCCAGGTCGGCCACGGTGCGAGCCGCGTTCACCAGCAGTGCGGCCTCCTCCTCGGCGAAGACGCATCCCGCTGCCCTCAGGCGCGCGACGATGCCCGAAGGGTCGGAAGCGTCGGGGGAGTCGGGCGTGGTCAGTTCTTCGAATCGCTCGCGTAGGAGACGCCGGGGTCGCTGACCGGGTGAGGGCCGGTGTCCGGTTCGTGATCCGTCGCGGGCTCCACGGCGGGGCGCGCGAAGCTGCTCGTCGGCAGGGCCGTCGCGGGCTTCGAGGAGCCGAGCGACTCGGTCGTGGAGAGCGGTTCGGTCTTCGTCGCCGGATCGGGTGCCGCATAGGCGTCGAGGCTGCCGGACTCAGCCTGCTGCGCCGCCCACGCCTGCTGCTGCTGCACGAGCTCCTGGTCCGCCAGTGAGGACTCGTAGGCCCAGGAGTCCAGGTCGTTCTTGAACAGGCGCTTGGCGCGCCCGGGGTGCGTCTGCCACTCGATCATGCGATCGCGGAAGTTGAGGAGCCCCTGCTCGGCCTGGAAGCTGAACGACACTGCGTTCTTCTGCATCTCGGCGATCTCGTGCTGAGCCCAGTCGGCCGCCATGGCGGTGCCGGTGAGCGGAAGAAGTCGCAGTCGGATGTCGGCCTCGCCGATGAGGCTCGTCACGTGGGACTGCTCGGGCGCCGAGATCGTGTTCCACACGGCCGCCTTGCGTGCGGCACTGATGAGGGCGGTCACGGCAGCCGCCTTCTCCTCGCGGTCGCTGAGGGCGATGACCCGCTTCGCGGAGCCCCGCCCGATGGCGGCGGCGATCAGCCCGGCGATCACGATGGCGATGAACGGGACGATGGTGCTGCTGATGATCCGTTGTCCCGCGGCGGAGTTGAACCAGTCGACGAAATCGTTCCAGATCTGCATGGAGGTCACGGTAACCCTCTGACCAGCACAAACGCGTGAGCGCAGGCGCGAGTCACGGAATCCGTGACCGCACCGTCACCGACGGCTCAGCGGAAGCAGTCGACCGCGTCCTCGGCGTTCCAGAACTCGCCCATCACCACGAAACGTCGGGTGCGGGCCATGAGCATCTTGGCGCGGTAGCGCACGCCCTCGCGCACCGGGAACTGCTCGACGTAGCCGAGCACCTCCCCGTCGAGGCGGGTGACGCGCCAGAGTTCGTCGTGCAGCTGGGTGAGACGGATGCCGAAACGGGTCAGCGTGAGGTCGCCAGCGAAAGCAAGTGTCGTCATGTGTTCGAATGTACGTTCGACCACCGACATCCGCGTCAGAGCATTCGGATCAGCGCGAGGTCCCCGTGCCGTGGACGGCGTGGGGCTCGATCTCGGCCACCTCGGCATCCGTCAGCGGTTCGGACTGCAGGGCGGCCAGGTTGTTCTCCAGCTGGGCGACGCTGCTCGCGCCGATCAGGGCGGAGGTCACCTGCGGCACCCGGAGCACCCAGGAGAGGGCGAGCTGCGCGAGGCTCTGCCCGCGTTCGGCAGCGAGGGAGTCCAGGGCCCGGGCGCGCTCGAGGTAGGTGTCGTCGATGGTGTCGGCGGTCATCCAGCGGCCTTCTGCCGCTCGCGACCCCGCGGGAACGCCGGCCAGGTAGCGGTCGGTCAGCAGCCCCTGGGCGAGCGGCGAGAAGACGATCGAGCCGATGCCGAGCTCGTCGAGCACCGGGAACAGCCCGTCGTGCTCGATGTGGCGGTCGAACATGTTGTACCGGGGCTGATGGATGAGCAGCGGGACCCCGAACTCTCGGATCGCAGCGGCTGCGGCCCTCGTCTGCGCCGCGTCGTAATTGGAGATGCCGGCGTAGAGCGCGCGACCGGAGGTCACCGCGGTGGCCAGCGCGGCCATCGTCTCCTCGATCGGGGTCTCGGGATCGGGGCGGTGCGAATAGAAGATGTCCACGTAGTCGAGGCCCAGCCGGCCCAGGCTCTGATCGAGCGAGGAGAGGAGGTACTTGCGAGATCCGAAGTCGCCGTAGGGGCCGTCCCACATGGGGTATCCCGCCTTGGTGGAGATCACGAGCTCGTCGCGGTACGGTGCGAGATCGTCGGCGAGGATGCGCGCGAAGTTGCTCTCGGCGCTGCCCGCCGGCGGGCCGTAGTTGTTGGCGAGATCGAAGTGCGTGACTCCCAGATCGAACGCACGGCGAACGATTGCGGACTGAGTCTCGAGCGGCCGATCCCCGCCGAAGTTGTTCCACAGGCCGAGGGAGATGCGCGGCAGCTTGAGGCCGCTCCTCCCGGTGCGTGCGTAGGGCATGGTCGAGTAACGGTCCGCATCGGCGCTGAATGGCATGCCCCAAGCCTAGAGGCGGCTGGGAGCGCGGAATCTCGGGGACCTGGGCGCTGTTGCACCGGGGGGCGGGCATCCGCCCTGGTCGATCGGACAAAGGAATCCCATGCAGAAATTCGTGCTCGCCGGTGGCTGCTTCTGGTGTCTGGACGCGGTGTACCGCACTCTCGACGGCGTGACGGACGTGGTCTCCGGCTACACCGGTGGCGTGACGCGCGACCCCGACTACGACTCGGTGTGCACCGGCATGACCGGGCATGCGGAGGCCGTGGAGGTCGTCTTCGACGAGACCGTCATCCCCGTCGAGGTGATCCTCGACGTGTTCTTCACGCTCCATGATCCCCGCCAGCTCAACCGCCAGGGCAACGATGTCGGCAGCCAGTACCGCTCGGCGATGTTCTATGCCGACGACAGCCAGAAGGATGCCTTCGCGCAGGCCATCGCGCGTGCCTCCGAGTACTGGGAGGGCGGCCTGGTGACCACGCTGGAGCCGCTCGGCACGTTCTACCGTGCAGAGGAGTACCACCAGGACTTCTTCGCGAAGAACCCGGGTCAGGGCTACTGCATGGCCGTGGCCGTGCCCAAGGTGAACAAGGTGCGCAAGAGCTTCGCGGAGTACGTGCTCGCCTCCTAGGACATGATGGTGCGCAACGCCGCAAGGTGCTCGCGTCGCAGCTCGGGCGTCGGCGCGAGCGGGGTCACCGAGACCGTGGTGACCCCGGAGTCGACGAGAGCGGCCACCCGGTCGCGCACGTGCTCCACCGAGCCGATGAGCGAGGTGCCCGCCACGAGCTCCTCCGGGACGGCCGCCGCCGCTTCGGCCTTGCGGCCGGAGAGGTAGAGCTCCTGCACGGTGGCCGCCTCTTCGGCGTAGCCGTAGCGGAGGGCGAGGTCGTTGTAGAAGTTGGCGTTCTTGGCGCCCATCCCGCCGACATAGAGCGCCACCTGGTTGCGGTAGCCCGCCAGCGCCTGATCGGCGTGCTCGCCCACGAAGAGCGGCATCGAGGCGATCACGTCGAGGTCGCCGAGATCGGGCGAGCGCTTCTCGGCGCCGGCCGCGAGGGCCTCGCCCCACGCGGCATCCGCCTTCTCCGGGTAGTAGAAGAGCGGCACCCACCCGTCGGCGATCTCCGCCGCCTGCGTGACGGCGGTGGGCGTGAGGGCGGCGATCGTGATGGGGATGCTGCTGCGACGCGGGTGGTTGATGATCTTGAGGGCCTTGCCCAGGCCGCGGCCCTTCTCGCCCACGAAGGGCAGGTCGTAATACTTGCCGTGGTGCTCGACGACCTCCCGCCGCCACACGGCACGGCAGATCTCGACGTTCTCGCGGATCCGTCCCAGCGGGGCGCTGAACGGCACGCCGTGGAAGCCTTCGATCACCTGAGCGCCGGAGGAGCCGATCCCGAGCTCGAAGCGGCCGCCGGAGACGTCGTCGAGGCCGGCGGCGGTCATCGCCAGCAGAGTGGGTGTGCGGGAGTAGATGGGCAGGATGCCGCTGGCCAGGGTCATCGTCGACGTGACGGCCGCGAGATAGCCCAGTCGCGACACCGCGTCGAACGAGTAGGCCTCGGCCACCGAGACGAGATCGACCCCCATCTTCTCGAATTCGACGATCTCGGCTGCCGCCCCCGCGAAGTCCTGTTCGTAACTCAGGGTGACGCCGAGCCTCGGTGTGCGCGTGCCTGCCATGGGAGCCGCCTCTCTGCGTGCTTGCTGCGAGCGTCTGCTGCCGCTCTCCCCAACTCTAGACAGCGGGCGTAGTGTGGTCGCGCCGGGAATCTCCGGCTGCACGAAAGGACGCTCAATGACGAGCATGACCAACCAGCAGACGATAGAGAAGACGTGGGTCGCCTACGGGCCCGCGGGAGTGGTCGGGTCGGTGCACCGCATCGACGACGGCAGCTACACATTCCGCCTCCTCACCGACGAGAACGCTCGCGGCGAGTACCCGAGCCTGGAGGTGGCCAAGAGCGCGCTCCACGCGAGCCTGCTCCCGGGTGCGGAGTGGCCCGAGTTCCGGGAGCACTGAGCACCTCTCCTCCCCACCGATGGCCGTCTCCCCAGAAGGGTGACGGCCATCGTCATGCGGGCGCCGGTTCGCGACACTGGCTCGCATGACAGACACACTCACTCTCATCGGACTCGTCGCCACGATCCCGCGCCACCTCGTCACCTCCGAGGGACTCGCCATCACGAGCTTCCGGCTCGCCTCCACCCAGCGCCGCTTCGACCGCACCAAGAACCAGTGGGTCGACGGCGAAACCAACTGGTACACCGTCACCACGTTCCGGCAGCTCGCGATCAATGCCGCGGCATCCGTCAACAAGGGCGACCGCGTGGTGGTCGCAGGTCGTCTGCGCATCCGCGAGTGGACGGCCGGCGACAAGTCGGGCACGAACGTGGAGGTGGATGCCGAGGCCGTCGGTCACGATCTCAGCTGGGGCAGCACGGTCTACTCGCGGAGCATCAGCTCGACGGCGGCGGCGGTCGCGCCGGCGTCGCAGGGCGCCGAGGCCGAGGCCGAATTGCAGAGCTCCGCCGAGTCCGAACCTTCGACGGACGCCTGGGCCGTGTCACCGGCCGAAGAAGTCTCGGTGCCGTTCTGAGCGGTTCCCTCGCGCTCGCCCTAGACTCGGCTGACGTGAACGGGTGGGGGTGCGCAATGGCGGGACGCGTTCGCGCTGCTCTGGCCGCGGGGTGCATCGCGGTCGTGCTCCTGCTCACCGGATGCGTCGCAACGGCACCGGCGCCCACGAAGTCGACCGGTTCCTCGGCGCGGCCGAGCGCGGCTCCGTCCGCGACGCCGAGTGCCGCGCCCACGCTCGCGCCCGAGGGAACGGCGCAGCAGAATCGCGCCTACTTCGACGTTGTGAACGAGCGACTGTTCGCCACGAACTCCGGTGCGACCGGTCGAGCCATCATCGACAACCTCGTGGCCGCCGGGTTCACCAAGGCGGATATGCAGGTCACCCCGGACAAGACCTCGATCAACGGCACCGTCGATTCCATCCTGTTCTCCGTGCGGTTCGGCGGCGAATGCCTGCTGGGGCAGCACGGCGGTGACGGCTACAGCAGTTCCGTGCAGGCGGCGCTCGCCGGGGGAACCTGCATCGTGGGTCGAACGCGTCCCATCGACTGGTAGCGGCCTCGCCCTCCGCGGCGGTGTGTCAGCTCCGCGGCCGTTCGAACGCACGCGACGCTGTTTATCGGGCGCGGACACGTTTCGCGTCAGGAGTCGTGGAGCCGGTCCGCAGCCCCCCAGGGCCCCAACTAAACTCGAGACATGGCCGAATTCATTTACACGATGGTCCGCGCCCGCAAAGCGGTCGGCGACAAGCTCATCCTCGACGACGTCACGATGTCGTTCTTCCCCGGCGCCAAGATCGGCGTGGTCGGTCCGAACGGTGCGGGCAAGTCGACGATCCTCAAGATCATGGCCGGCCTCGACACGCCGAGCAACGGCGAAGCGCGCCTCAGCCCCGGCTACAGCGTCGGCATCCTGATGCAGGAGCCTGAGCTCGACGAGACGAAGACGGTGCTCGAGAACGTGCAGGAGGGCGTCGGCCCGATCAAGGCGAAAGTCGACCGCTTCAACGAGATCTCGATGGCCATGGGGGAGCCGGACGCCGACTTCGATGCCCTGCTCGCCGAGATGGGCACGCTTCAGGAGGAGATCGACGCCGCCGACGCGTGGGACCTCGACTCGCAGCTCGAACAGGCGATGGATGCCCTGCGCACGCCCCCGGGCGACGCCACGGTCGCGAACCTCTCCGGCGGTGAGAAACGCCGCGTCGCGCTCACGAAGCTGCTCCTCCAGAAGCCCGACCTGCTGCTCCTCGACGAGCCCACCAACCACCTCGACGCCGAGAGCGTGCTCTGGCTGGAGCAGCACCTGGCCAAGTATCCCGGCGCCGTGCTCGCCGTCACTCACGACCGGTACTTCCTCGATCACGTCGCGGAATGGATCGCCGAGGTCGACCGGGGTCACCTCTACCCCTACGAGGGCAACTACTCGACCTACCTCGAGAAGAAGCAGGAACGCCTCAGCATCCAGGGCAAGAAGGACGCGAAGCTGTCGAAGCGCCTCGCCGAGGAGCTCGACTGGGTGCGCAGCAACGCCAAGGGGCGCCAGACCAAGTCGAAGGCGCGTCTCGCCCGCTACGAGGAGATGGTCACGGAGGCCGAGAAGACGAGGAAGCTCGACTTCGAGGAGATCGTCATCCCCGTCGGGCCGCGTCTCGGTTCCCAGGTGATCGATGCTAAGAAGCTCGAGAAGGGCTTCGACGGCCGCGTGCTGATCGACGGGCTCAGCTTCACCCTTCCCCGCAACGGCATCGTGGGCGTCATCGGCCCGAACGGCGTGGGAAAGACCACCCTGTTCAAGACCATCGTGGGCCTCGAGCCGCTCGACGGCGGCGACCTCAAGATCGGCGACACGGTCGACATCTCCTACGTGGACCAGAGCCGCGGCGGCATCGACCCGAACAAGAACCTCTGGGAGGTCGTCTCCGACGGCCACGACTACATCACGGTCGGCAAGACCGAGATCCCGTCGCGCGCCTACGTCTCGCAGTTCGGCTTCAAGGGGCCCGACCAGCAGAAGAAGGCGGGGGTGCTCTCCGGTGGTGAGCGCAACCGGCTCAACCTGGCGCTCACTCTGAAGCAGGGCGGCAACCTGCTGCTGCTCGACGAGCCCACCAACGACCTGGACGTCGAAACCCTCGGCAGCCTGGAGAACGCGCTGCTCGAGTTCCCCGGCTGCGCTGTGGTCATCACCCACGATCGCTGGTTCCTCGACCGCACCGCCACGCACATCCTCGCCTACGAGGGCACCCCGGAGCAGCCCGGCTACTGGCACTGGTTCGAGGGGAACTTCGAGGCCTACGAGGAGAACAAGATCGAGCGACTCGGGCCGGACGCCGCCAAGCCCAATCGCAGCGCCTACCGCAAGCTCACCCGGGACTGAGACGTGGCGCGGCTCCACGTGCCCACCCGGCTGCGCTGGTCGGATCTCGACGCCTACGGGCACGTCAACAACGTGGAGATCCTCCGCCTGCTGGAGGAGGCCCGCGTCGAGGCGCTGTGGGTGGCGGATGACGCATCCGAACGCCCGGCGAGCCCCAGCACCGCGGTCATCGACTCCACCCTCGGCACCGACACGCTGAGCATCGTGGCGCGCACCGAGATCGAGTACCTCGCCACGATCGACTTCCGCCGCAGTGCCCTCGACATCCAGCTCTGGATCTCGCGCCTGGGCGGTGCGGACTTCGACGTCGCCTATGAGGTCTACTCTCCCCTCGGGGTCGAGCCGGTCGAACTGTATGCGCGCGCGATGACCACCATCGCCCTCGTCGACGGCAAGACGATGCGCCCCCGCCGCATCCGCCCCGAGGAGAAGGCGGCGTGGCTGCCCTACCTCGACGACCCGGTCGTCTTCACGCGTCGCCGTTAGCCGCTCGGGGGCGAATCAGTACCCGGAGAAGTAGTCGGTCTTGATGCGGCGCACCCCGAGCGACCGCAATCCGCGGCGCAGGCTGGTGACCATGGCCGGGGGGCCGGAGACGTAGGCGGTGCGGGAGGTGAGTCTCGGCACGCGGTCGGCGAGAGCCGTGGCATCCAGGCGCGCCGATCCGAGATAGACCCAGCCCGCGGGCAGTCGTTCCGGAGCCCGGGGCGCCACCACCAGCACGGGCACGCCCGCCGCCTCCAATTCGCTCGCATAGGGCAGTTCGTCGTCGCTCACCGCATAGACCACGACGATGTCGCGCGATTCACCGGTCTCCACGAGGTGCCGCAGCTGGCTCACGAAGGGGGTGATTCCGATGCCGCCGGCCACCAGCAACAGCGGCACCGTGGTGTCCCGCGGCAGCACGAAGTCGCCGCCCACCGCCGTGGCCCGCAGTCGGGCGCCCGGCTCCAGCGCGGTGAGCGCGCGCTTGAAGCTGCTGGATGTCTCGGGCACCCGCACCCCGAATGCCACCCTGTCCGTGTGCGGGGCCGAGCTCACGCTGAAGGTGCGGCGCACCCCGCGCGCATCCGCCCGCCCGTGCGGCATCGCGAGCTCCATGTACTGACCGGGGCGGAACGGAACTGGGCGCGGCGCGGCGAACTCCAGTTCGCGGGTGGTGGGGGTGAGGTTCCTCATGCCGACGAACTCGAGCGCGATGGAGCGACGCTGCGCGGCCGCGAACCCGAACGCGACGAGGTTGCCCACCACCAGGGCGAGCTCGGGGCTCTGGTAGAAGGGGCCCACGTGGAAGGGCACCGAGTAGATCACCGCGACCACCGCGGCGAAGACCAGCTGCTGCCAGCGCCTCGGAGGCAGGGTGAGCGGCTCGTCGACCATGAAGCCTGCGAAGAACACGAGGGGGGCGGAGAGCAGCGCGAAGGTGACCGACTGGCCCGTGTCCGCACCGCTGAGCAGATAGTGCGCGAACGAGAGAACGA
Source organism: uncultured Lacisediminihabitans sp. (assembly GCA_966212465.1). Taxonomy (GTDB): domain Bacteria; phylum Actinomycetota; class Actinomycetes; order Actinomycetales; family Microbacteriaceae; genus Lacisediminihabitans. The sequence goes on along the minus strand of CBIHRK010000002.1, from coordinate 95,101 downwards.
ATGCGAGAGCCGCGAACGTGCCGACCACGGCGAACCGGCGGGTGCGCCAGACGACGAGGAACGCGCCGACGGCGACCGGTGCCAGGAGGGGCGGCGTGCCGACCCACCATGTCGCGGCGTTCAGGCCGGTGAGCGCGATGATCAGCGCGGCGATCGCCACCGGGTTGAAGAGGTGCCTGCCGCGGATGGCGACGAGGTATTTCGAAGCGGTGGCGATGAGGGCGACGAGCGCGTAGACCAGCAGCGTCGAGGCATCCGTCGTCGGGAAGAACAGGAAGAACAGCAGCAGGGATGTGATCACGGCGGATTCGCCGTGCGGCCTCACGCGGAACAGTAGGCCGAACAGCCGGTTCGACCCGTAGCCGACCACCAGGAAGACGATCAGCGGGAGGAGCAGCGACGGGAATGAGAACGGCACCGCCCGGGGGATGAACGAGAGCACCATCGCGATGAGCGCGATCGCCCCGAGCACCAGCACCATGAGGCGGTACATCGTCACGCGACCGGTGAGCGAGTCGAGCCAGCGGGTCATGAGAAGAGCTCCCCGGGGAGATCGGCGGAACGCTCTGCGCGCCCCGACGCGAAGAGGCGCACATAGTGGAAGTCGAACGCCTCGGCGAGGTGCGACGGGTCGGTGAAGAACAGCGCGGTGGCGAGGCCGTCCGCCACGAGGGCCGACTCGGCGATCGCCCAGGTGGCGATCACGTCACGCGTCGGCTCGCCGGTTCGGCCGTCGAGGATGTGGTGCAGGCCCTCGCCCCATACCCGCCGGTTCGACCCCGAGGCGCAGACCGAGGCGTTCGCGATCTCGACGACGCCGATCGCCAGGGAGGGGTCGAACGGATGCTCGAGACCGACGCGGAGCGCGTCCGACCCGCGCGAGAGGATGTCGCCGCTCGCGTCGATCACGAACTCGTGCACCCCGTTCTCCTGCAGCACCTCGCCGACGAGGTCCACGAGGTAGCCCTTGCCCGCCGCCCCGACATCCACCAGGGTCGGCGCCTCGGCCACCAGCGTGGTCCCGCGTCGCGCGACCCCCGACCAGTCGGGCACGTCGGTGGGGTCGGCGGTGCGTCGAAGGGAGTACCGGGCGTCGTACCCGAGACGCTCGAGCGGCCGGCCGACCATCGGGGTCACGGCACCGGAGCTGCGCTCGTAGAGGGTGTCGTAGAGGTCGAACAGCGCGCCCGCGTCCGCGGGGAAGTGCTGCGAGCCGCCCGTCGCGGCGAACGCGGAGACCAGCGAGTCGTCGCGGAAGCGCGAGTAGGTGCGGTCGAAGAGCTCGACCCGCTGAGTGACCTGCGCCGCGGCATCCGGATGCAGCGGCACCGCGGTCTCGATCGCCCAGCCGGTGCCGATCCCGTCGAAGCGGAACTCAGGCACTCGCGTCCTTCTCGATGGCCGCGATCGCCTCGTTGAAACCGATGCTGGTGAGGGAGGACCCCGCCACCCGCGACACCTTCAGCGAATCGATCTTCTTGCCCACCACCTCGGCGTTGATGCCGCCGATGAACTGCGACTGGTACTGCTTGGCGGTCGGGTCGTTGGCGCCGCTCGTGACCGTGAGGTCGGTGACGACGCCCCCGGCGAGCGTCGCCTTGACCGTGACCTTCTGGGTGCCGCCGGGCGACTGATAGCTCCCCGACTCGGTGTAGGTGCCGTCCTTGAAGCTGCCCGTGCCGGAAGACGCGGAGGGGGCGGTGGTGGTGGTGGTGGTGGACGGGTCGTCGCTCGACGTCGCGGGGTCGGCCGCGCTGGCGGAACAGCCGGCGAGGGTGGTGACGAGCGATGCTCCAGCCAGGGCGGACAGGGTGATCTTGTTGGTGATTCGCATGATCTCTCTTACGTTCGGTGGGGATACCGTCACTAGTGCCACGAACCGGCGGGGGATTGGGTTCAAGTCTGAACCGGAAAGCCGTGAGACTCGTGTCATGAGGGTGAGGAGGTGAGCATGGCAGATCAGCAGGCAGAGCTCTTGCGGGCGCTGCACGACGAGCACGGCCCCGCGCTGTGGCGCTACGTCGTGTGGCTCACCGGTGACCGCCAGTTCGCCGAGGACGTCGTTCAGGAGACCCTCGTGCGCGCGTGGCGCAAACCCGAGGTGCTCGACCAGTCGCAGAGCTCGGCGAAGGCGTGGCTGTTCACGGTCGCCCGCAACCTCGTCATCGACGGCAAGCGGAGCGCCTACGCCCGCCACGAATTCGCCACCGAGACGATGCCCGAGCGCATCGTCGAGGACCATACCGACGCGCTGCTGGATGCCTGGCTCGTCTCCGACGCCCTCTCCACCCTCTCGAACGACCACCGGCTCGTCGTCGTGCACGCGTACTACCGCGGTCAGTCGATCGCCGAGATCGCGGCGGAGCTGGAGATCCCGGCAGGCACGGTCAAGTCGCGACTCCACTACGCCCTCCGCGCGCTCCGTCTCGCGCTGCAGGAGCGGGGGGTGACGCAATGAGCGCACACGACGCCTACACGGAATGGGATGCCGCCTACGTGCTCGGATCGCTGTCGGCCGCGGAGCGCCGGGAGTTCGAGCAGCACCTGGCCGACTGCGCGTCCTGCGCCCAGTCGGTGGCCGAGATCGCCGGGCTGCCCGGGCTGCTCGCGAAGGTGCCGGCGGACGACGCGCTCGCCCTCGACGGCGAGCCCGCCATCCCGATGCCGCCCACCCTCCTGCCGCGCCTCGTGCGCTCGGCGCGCCGCCGGCAGCGTCGCGTCCGCGCGCTCGTCACCGGCGGCATCCTCGCGGCCGCGGCGGCTGCCGCAGCGATCGTGCTCGTTCTCCCGGCCGTGTTCCCGGCTGCGCCACCGACGGCCAGCACCACCGCCTCCCGCGTCGTGGCGCTGGATCGCGTCGTGGACAGCCCGCTCAGTGCCAGCATCCGGCTGGTTCCGGAGGGCTGGGGCACGCGCATCGAGATGGACTGCAGCTACGGGCCGCGGCCCACCGGCACGCCGCCGCCCTACGACCCCAGCACGTCGCGGTCGTACGCCATGTACGTGACGGACGACCACGGGGTGGCGACGGAGGTGGCGACGTGGTGGTCGTCGCCCGGAACGACGGCCGAGCCGTCCGGAACCGTGGGACTCGCGCTGGACAGCATCAGATCGGTCGACGTGCGGGCACTGCCCGACGGCACCGTGCTGCTGAGCGGCGCGCTCTAGGAGGTCGGTGCGCCGTCGTCGAACGGCACGCGGATGGTGCCCTCCTGGGCCACGCTGGCCAGAAGGCGCCCGTCCCGCGCGTAGATGCGCCCGAGGGAGAGACCGCGCCCGCCTGTGGCGTTCGGCGACTCCTGCGCGTAGAGCAGCCACTCGTCCACGCGGCCGAAGCGATGGAACCACATCGCGTGGTCGAGACTCGCGATCTTGAGACCCGGAGTCACCCACGGCACGCCGTGCCTGCGGAGGATCGGTTCGAGAATCGTGTAGTCGCTCGCGTAGGCGAGGGCTGCGCGGTGGATGGCCGGGTCGTCGGGCAGCGGCCCGATCGCCTTCAACCAGACCGCCTGGTGCGCCGTGCGAGCGCCCTCCACGCTGAGGAACACGGGGGAGGGCACATGGCGCATGTCGAACGGGCGCCCGTTGGCCCACACCTTCGCCACCGGATGATCGAACCCGCCGAGCAGCTCGGAGACACTCGGGAGATCCTCGGGCTGCGCCAGATCCACGGGCATGTCCACCTGGTGCTCGAGCCCGTCGTTCGTGTCCTGGAACGACGCGATCATCGACAGGATCGGCAGGCCGTGCTGGTATGCCTGGGTGCGGCGGGTGGAGAACGAGCGGCCGTCGTGGATGCGGTCCACCGAGAACGTGATCGGCTCGTCCATGTCGCCGGGCCGGAGGAAGTAGCCGTGCATCGAGTGCACGTTGCGACCCTCCTGCAACGTGCGCTGTGCTGCGACCAGAGACTGTGCGAGCACCTGGCCGCCGAAGACGCGGCCCTGCGGCATCCACTGGCTGCTGCCGATGAAGATGTCCTCGCTGGTGCGGGCGTGCGTGTTGGTGAGGTCGAGCGCGGCGAGCATGTTTTCGAGCGGGTCGGGCATGGGTTCTCCGTCATCTCGTGGCGCGGTCGGCGGCATGCCCGGCGCTGTAATAGTTTAAGAGTCACATGAGCCAGTCATTCTCCCTCGTTGACTCCCTCTCCCTCGGCGACCTGCAGGTCTACCTCAGTCGCGCCGGCCGGGTCGAGGACGGTTCCGTGCGCCTGATCGCCGGCTCGGGGGTGCTCGCCGTGTACGTCGCCGTGTTCTACCCGGTGGGTCTGCTCGACGAGAGCCCCACCATCCTGGGATTGCGCACCTTCGCCCTCACCGACCGGGACTCGTTCGACGTGGTGGTGCCCGTGCGCTCCCTGCTCGACCGGCTCTCGCGCCTGCAGTCCGGGATCGTCGACCCCACCGCCCCGGTGGAGGTCAGCCTTCCCATGCAGGTGAACACGGTCACGTGGGCGGCCATCTCGCCGCCGCGCGGGGGGTGGCTTCCGCTCGGCGACTTCCCCACCTCGCCGCTCGACGCGGTCGCTCGTGCAGGCATCGACGAGGTCGCCACCGCCATTCCTGAGGGCACGGGCGAGCAAATCGTGCATCGCGTGCGGTCTGAGGTCTGGGGCCGCCCGATCGAGGGGCTCGAATACGTTCCGGCGGGGGCGGCATTCGCCGCCGTCAGCCTCGGATTCCTCGGCGGCCATGAGCCGGTGCGCATCTACGAGACCGGCCCGTGGACCCGGCTGACCACCCACCGCGGCCACGTGCTCGTCAAGCGCCGGGCCTGGTCGTTGCAGCGCTGATGCGGGGGCTGGACGAGCCGGATGCCCGCGGTCGCACGCATCTCGACCGCGCCGGCCGGCACCTCGACGGCAATCCCGACATCACCGTCACGGATGTCGAGCTCATCGCCTCGGCGTGGCACGTGCTGCGCCGCACGACGTTCGAGCATCGGCACGCCGACGGCCGGGTCACCGTGGAAGCCCGCGAGACCTACGACCGTGGCAACGGCGCGACCATCCTGCTCTACGACACGGCACGACACACGGTGCTGCTCTCGCGGCAATTCCGCTTTCCCGCCTACGTCAACGGGCATCCGAACGGCATGCTGATCGAGACCGCGGCCGGGCTTCTCGACGATGACGATGCCGAGACGGCCATCCGTCGCGAGGCGAGCGAGGAGCTCGGGGTGACCGTGGGGGAGCTGGACCACGTGTTCGACGTGTTCATGAGCCCGGGGTCCGTCACCGAGCGGATCCACTTCTACGCGGCGCCGTACACCGCCGCGAGCCGCACGTCCGCGGGCGGCGGGCTCGCCGAGGAGGGCGAGGAGATCGAGATCCTCGAGCTCGACGTGGACGACGCGCTCGCCATGATCGACGACGGTCGGATCGCCGATGCGAAGACGATCATGCTGCTGCAGTGGTCCGTCGTGCGCGGACCCTTCCGCGGGCCGCGCTGAGCATCGAGCTGCGGGAGACCGGGCTCGTCAGTCCAGGCGGCGCAGTTCCACCACGGGGATGACCCGATCCGTCTTCTTCTCGTACTCCGCGAAGCCCGGGTTGCCGGCGGCGACCTCCGCATAGATCTCATCGCGCTCCGCCCGCGGCACCACGGCGGCCGTCGCGTCATAGGTCACGATGCCGTGGTCGGTCGCGAGCTCCACGAAGACCTCGGGGGTCACGAGGATGTTGTGGTACCAGGCCGGATGGATGTCGCGCCCGGCATACGACGCGATCACATAGACCGAGCCGTAGGGGTTGGGCCGCTCGACGGCCAGCACCGGAGTGGTGCGCTTGAGGCCGGTCTTCGCGCCCGTCGTCGTCAGAAGCAGCAGATGCCCGTTGCCGAATCGGGCAACCCGCCCGTCGTTCGCCCTGAATTCGGCGATGATCGCATCGTTCCAGTCGCTCATCACTACCTCCCTGGTTCGATGCTACTGCGCGGCCGCCGAGCGGCCGGCGACCCGTCCCGTGAACAGGCAGCCGCCGAGGAACGTGCCCTCGAGCGACCGGTAGCCGTGCACGCCGCCGCCGCCGAAACCGCTCGCCTCGCCGGCCGCATACAGTCCCGGCACCGGGCTGCCGTCGGCACCGAGTGCGCGGCCTGCGAGGTCGGTCTGGATGCCGCCGAGGCTCTTGCGCGTGACGACGTGCAGCTTCACCGCGATCAGCGGCCCCGCCTTCTCGTCGAGGATGCGGTGCGGTGATGCCACCCGGATCAGCTTGTCGCCGCGGTAGCGCCTCGCCTGCCGGATCGCGTTGATCTGCGAATCCTTGCTGAAGTCGTTCGCGAGCTCGCGATCGCGGGCGACGATCTCGTCGCGCACCCTCGCGACGTCGAGGGGGGCCTCGGGCGAGAGGCGCTGCATGCCGGCGAGCAGCTCGTCGAGGGTATCGGCCACGACGAAGTCGGCGCCCCTCTGCTTGAACGCCTCCACCGGTCCTGGAGCGCCGGGCCCGATCCGTTTGGCGAGCAGTCGGTAGTCCTTGCCCGTGAGGTCGGGGTTCTGCTCGCTGCCGGAGAGCGCGAACTCCTTCTCGATGATCTTCTGTGTAAGCACGAACCACGAATGGTCGTACCCGGTCGTGCGCAGGTGGGCCAGCGTGCCGAGGGTGTCGAAGCCGGGGAAGAGCGGCACGGGTAGGCGGGCGCCCGTGGCATCCAGCCAGAGCGACGACGGGCCCGGAAGGATGCGGATGCCGTGGCGCGCCCACACGGGAGCGAAGTTCTCGATCCCCTCGACGTAGTGCCACATGCGATCGCCGTTCACCAGGCGCGCGCCCCCCGCCTCGGCGATGGCGAGCATACGCCCGTCGACATGTGCCGGCACGCCGGACAGCATGTGCTCGGGTGGCGTGCCGAGACGCTCCGGCCACTGCGCGCGCACCAGGTCGTGATTGCCGCCGATGCCGCCGCTGGTGACGATCACCGCAGGAGCGCGCACCTCGAATTCCCCGGCGACCTCGCGGTTGCTGGCGGCGCCGCGCTCCGCCGGGTCGGGCGCCAGCACCGCACCGCGGGCGCCGACCACTGCGCCGCCCTCGACCAGGAGTTCGTCCACGCGGTGACGGAAGCTCAGGGTGACCAGCCCTTTCGCCACACCGGCCTGCACCCTGCGGATGAATGGCGCCAGCACACCGGGGCCGGTGCCCCACGTGATGTGGAAGCGCGGCACCGAATTGCCGTGACCGTTCGCCGTGTACCCGCCGCGCTCCGCCCACCCGACGATGGGGAAGAACCGCACCCCCTGCTCCCTGAGCCACGCGCGCTTCTCGCCCGCCGCGAACTCGAGGTAGGCGTCGGCCCATCGACGACCCCACTCGTCCTCGGGCCGATCGAAGCCGGCACTGCCGAACCAGTCCTGGCGGGCGAGCTCGAGGCTGTCCGTCACGCCCATCCTGCGCTGCTCGGGGGAGTCCACGAGGAACAGACCGCCGAACGACCACCAGGCCTGGCCGCCGAGGGATGCCTCCGGCTCCTGATCGAGCACGGTGACCCGCTTGCCGGCATCGGCGAGCTCTGCGGCGGCGACGAGACCGGCGAGGCCGGCCCCGATCACGATGGCGTCGGGCTGGTCACGAGACGACGGTGTCATGAGGCAACGCTACCGGGCCGAGCGCATCGGAGCGATGGCTCCCACGACCTGACGGGGTCACTCGTCGAACGTGTTCACCATCGCGTGCGCCGCGCGTTCGAGGTAGCTCCACAGCGTGGCGTCGTCGAGAGGGGGGAGCTCCAGCGAATCGACCGCGGCTCTCATGTGCAGCAACCAGCGATCGCGGGCGTCGGGGTTGACCTTGAACGGCATGTGCCGCATCCGCAGCCTCGGGTGACCGCGCTGCTCGGAGTACGTTCCCGGGCCGCCCCAGTACTGCTCCAAGAACCCGGTGAGTCTCTGGATGGCGCCCTCCAGGTCGTCCTCCGGATACATCGGCCGGAGCACCGGGTCGGCTGCGACGCCGACGTAGAACTCGCGCACCAGCCGCTCGAAGGTGGCGCGACCGCCGACCTTCGCCCAGAAGTTGCCACCGGCCGCCTCGCCGCCCTCGCTCATGCGCAGGGTGATCGGATCGTTCATCGCGTGGGCCGCCGTTTCGGTTTAGGTTCCTCGGTGCTGGCGATCGGGTTGGGCGCCGTGCGCGGAGGCCTCGGGCCCTTCACGCTGGCCGCCCCCTCGAACCCGCTGAGGATCACGCTGTTGAGCGTCGGCAGCTTGACCCCCATCGCATCGAGGGCGCTCTTGAGCCGCGACCGAAGTTCGCGCGCGACGTCGTCCTTCGAGCCGGCGCGAGTCTTCACCACGAGCCGGATCACGATGGCGTCCCCGGAGATCGACTCGATGCCCCAGATCTGCGGCTTCTCCAGAATGAGGGCCTGCCACTTCGGGCTCGCCGCCAGCTCGTTCGAGACGGCGAGCATCCGTTCCTGCACCGCGTCCACGTCGGCGTCGTAGGGGACGGCGAGGTCGATGATCACGCGCGACCAGCCGAGCGACATGTTTCCCACCCGCAGAATCTCGCCGTTACGCACGAACCACACCGTGCCGTTCACGTCGCGGATCTGGGTGGTGCGGATGCCGACCGACTCGACCACGCCGGTGGCCGGCCCGAGATCCACGACATCACCCACGCCGAGCTGATCCTCCGCCACGATGGACAGCCCGTTGAGCACGTCTTTGACGATGTTCTGGGCGCCGAAGCCGAGGCCCGCCCCGATCGCGGCGGTGATCAGCGAGAACGCGCCGGTGACACCCGGTGCGATCGTGTACACGACCATGAGCACGGCCACCGTGATGATCACGGCGCTCACCACGTTGCTGAGCACGCTGCCCAGGGTGCGGGTGCGCTGAACGACGCGCACCGCCGCGAGGGGCGAGGTGAGCAGCGCCTGGGTGTCGCTCGCGTCCTGCCGCTTCTTGGCCCCGTTCACGATGCGACCCACAACCCGGTCGATGACGAAGTGCAGGATCAGACGCAGCAGGATCGCGACGAGCACGATCGCGAGCACGGTGATGGGCACGCGGTACGTCTCGTAGAACTGGCCGACCGGCGTGGTGAGCGCGGAGAACGTCATCGAGGAGAGACCGCCTGCGCGCCGCCCAGAGCCACCGCGCATGCGGTGCGCACGCCGTCGGCGTCCACGCTCCACACCCGGCAGCTCACGGATGCCCGACCGCGGGTCGACTCGACGACCTCCGCCTCGGCGACCAGCAGCACGCCACTCGCCGGGCGGAGGAAGTCGATCGTGAAGCCGGTGGTGAGGATGGCGGGCCCCAACGCCGTGCCCGCAGCGAAGCTCAGCGCGTTGTCGGCCGCGTAGGCGAGCACGCCGCCGTGGGCGTAGCCGTTCTGCTGCCGCAGATCATCGCGCACATCGAGTTCGATCACGGCCCGACCCTCCCCGAAGGCGGTGAGCCTCGCGCCCATCAGTCGACTGAACGGCTGCTGCTGAAGCACGAGGGCCGCCTGCGCGAGCGCGGTCGTCACGGCCTACTCCGCGTCTTTCGCCTGCGCCGCAAGCGCGCGCTCCACGCCGGCGAGGCTCTCGGAGACCAGTCTGCGCAGCGCCGGGATCTCCGGGTTCGCGGCGAGCCAGGTCCTGGTCGCCTCGACCAGCTGTTCGGTCGCCAGAGGCGACGGGTAGAGCCCGAGCACCAGGTACTCCGCGATCTTGTAGCTGCGGCTGTTCCAGATGTCGGTGATCGCCGCGAAGTACGGCGACACCAGCGACTGCAGCGACGACGGGTCGTTGGTGTGCAGGTAGCCGAGGGTCACGTTGCGCACGATCGCGTTGGGGAGCTCGTCGCTCGACACGAGCGAGTCGAACGCGGCCTGCTTCGCCTCGGCCGTGGGGAACGTCGCCCGGGCACGGGCCGCCGCCTGCTGTCCGTTCGAGGTGTTGTCCGCGGCCAGCGCGGCATCCACGTCGGCCTCCGTCGCGGTGCCGACCAGCACGAGGCCTTCGAGCAGCTCCCAGGAGAGGTCGGTGTCGATCTCGAGCCCGGGGAGGGAGATCGTGCCGTCGCGCAGTCCGGCGAGGGTCGTGGCGTGCTCCGCCGTCGAGGCGATGTTGGCGAAGAACTTCACGAACTGGAACTGCGCGTCCGTGCCCGCCTCGGCCTCCTGGGCGAGGCGCCAGAGCGCATCGCCGACCGCCGTGATGGTGGCGTCGCGCTTCTCCGGGGCGACGTAGAGGCGCGCGACCGTTCCCAGCTGGCTCAGGGTCGTGCGGATCGTGGTCGACTCGGTCTCGCTCGCGATGTTGCCGAGCACGAGTCGCACGTAGTCGCTCGCAGGGGTCTCGGCATCGCGCGTGGCATCCCATGCGGCACCCCACACGATCGAGCGCGCCAGGGGGTTCTCGATGTCGTCGAGGTGCTCGATCGCGACGGCGAGGGACTCGGGGTCGAGCCGGATCTTGGCGTACGCGAGGTCGTCGTCGTTGAGGAGCACGAGATCGGGCCTCGGCCGGTCGACCAGGGCGGGCACCGCGGTGAGCTCGCCGTCGACATCGAGCTCCTCGCGGTGCGTGCGCACGAGCTTGCCGTCGACGAGGTCGTAGAAGCCCACGGCGAGACGGTGCGGGCGGATGGTCGGGTAGTCGGCGGGAGCGGTCTGGCGGATCCCGAACGAGGTGATCGTGCCCGCGGCATCCGTCTCGATCTCCGGCCGGAGGGTGTTGACGCCCGCGGTCTCGAGCCACTTCTTCGACCAGTCGCCGAGGGACCGACCGGAGGTGATCTCGAGCTCGGCCAGCAGATCGGAGAGCTCGGTGTTGGCGTACTCGTGCTTCTTGAAGTACGCAGCCACGCCGGCGAAGAAGGCGTCTTCTCCCACCCATGCGACCAGCTGCTTGAGCACGGATCCGCCCTTGGCGTAGGTGATGCCGTCGAAGTTGACCTGCACGTCTTCGAGGTCGTTGATCGTGGCGACGACCGGGTGGGTCGAGGGGAGCTGATCCTGACGGTAGGCCCAGCTCTTCTCCATGGCCTGGAAGGTGGTCCAGGCCTCGGTCCATTCGGTCGCGTTCGCGGTGGCCATGGTGGAGGCCCACTCGGCGAACGACTCGTTCAGCCAGAGGTCGTTCCACCACTTCATGGTCACGAGGTCGCCGAACCACATGTGCGCGAGCTCGTGCGTGATCGTGACCACGCGGCGCTCCTTGATGGCGTCGGTGACCTTGGACCGGAAGACGTAGGTCTCGGTGAAGGTCACCGCTCCCGCGTTCTCCATGGCGCCGGCGTTGAACTCCGGCACGAAGAGCTGGTCGTACTTGGTGAACGGATAGGGGTAGTCGAACTTCTCCTCGTAGTACGCGAAGCCCTCGCGCGTCTTCTCGAAGATGTAGTCGGCGTCCAGGTACTGATTGAGCGACTTGCGCGCGAAGATCCCCAGCGGGATGACGCGGCCGTCGCGCGACGTGAGCTCGTCGCGCACCACGGCGTACGGACCCGCGATGAGCGCGGTGACGTAGCTGGAGAGCACCGGCGTCGGCTCGAAGCGCCAGATCGAGTTCCAGCCGTCGATCTTCTCGGGCTCCGGAGTGGGGGAGTTGCTCACGACCTCCCAGGCGCTCGGTGCGGTCACCGTGAAGGTGAACGTGGCCTTGAGGTCGGGCTGCTCGAACACGGCGAAGACGCGGCGGGAGTCCGGGACCTCGAACTGCGTGTAGAGGTACACCTCTTGGTCCACGGGGTCGACGAACCGGTGCAGACCCTCACCGGTGTTCGTGTACTCGGCGTCGGCAACGACCGTGAGCACGTTCTGCTCGGCGAGATCGTCGAGCTGGATGCGCACCCCGTCGCTCACCTTCGCCGGGTTGAGCTCCACCCCGTTGAGGGTGACCGAGTGCACCGTGCGGGTGATGGCGTCGATGAAGGTCGAGGCGCCGGGCGTGGCCGTGAACGTGACCACGGTCGTGCTGCCGAAGACCTCGTCACCTCGGGTCAGGTCCAGTGTCACGTCGTAATTCGACACCGAGACGATCGTCTTGCGCTGCTGCGCTTCGATCCGGGTGAGGTTCTCTCCGGGCATGCCTGACTCCTTCGACGCTGTTCGATTCCAACGTCAGAGTCTACCCAGGGGCGCCCCGACCGCTCAGGCGGCGGGCTGCGGCTGGGGGATCCGCTCCTCCGCCGGCGCTGTGGAGGAGAGGGCGGCGATGGTCGTCGCGAGCAGCGAGTGCAGCCGCTCATCCGGGTCGCTCACGCACGCCTCGGCGATTCCGATCACCGAGGTGCGGATGATCGCGTCGCACATGCGATCGATCATCCGCGGGTCGATCGGCGCGAGGTCGACCGTGAAGTGCTCCGCCCATACGGCGGCGTCGGGCACGGCCTCCAGCGCATCGGCGAGCATCGTCTGCTCCGCGACATCCGCCGCGTTCACCAGCACGCTCAGCCGGAGTGCGCCCGCGGCCAGAGCGCGCTGCCGCCCGTAGCTCACCACGGGCACTGCGGCGGCCAGCGCGCGCACCGCGACGGCCACGCTCGTGCGGCGACCGTCGCCGAGGAGTCCGATCACGGATGGCACCAGCTCCACCAGCTCGCTGCGGTGGGCATCGCTGCTGCAGTCGTTCACCAGGCGTGCCAGCGCAGCCACCGCGGGGTGGGTGCACGCCGGGTGGTCGCTCCAGCGCTCGCCGGCCAGCCAGGAGGCGTACTCCATGAAGCACGCGCCGCTCTTGGGCGTGCGGTGCTTGCCGCGCCCGAGCACGGGCATCAGCATCGGGGTTTCGGTCGTGGGCTTCGACATCGTGTACCTCCGGGGAGCGTGGTCATTCAAGTCTCCTCCTCCCCACCGGCCTGCGCCAGAGGGATGTGGGGCAATCCTGTGATCGCTCGGGCGCTGACCGTATATTCGAGTCATGGCCTCCACCGTCTTCGAGCGCTCAGCCCCCGACCCCCGCGTCGTCGCGGCCGCGCTCGACGGTTCCCGACTGGGGTCCTTCTGGCTCGACGGCCTCGGAGCGACCCGCCACCCCGCGTGGACGGGCACCGATCTCGTCGACCTCGCCGTGGTCGGCGGAGGGTACGCCGGGCTCTGGACGGCGCTCATCGCCAAGCAGCGCGATCCGTCGCTGCGGGTGGTCGTGCTCGAGGGCCGCCGCGTGGGCTGGGCCGCCTCGGGTCGCAACGGGGGCTTCGTGGAGGCCACCCTCACGCACGGCGAGACCAACGGCCGCACGCGCTTCCCCGAGGAGTTCGACGAGCTCGAACGGCTCGGCATGCAGAACCTCGACGAGATCGAGGCGACCGTGGCCGAGCTCGGCATCGACTGCGACTTCGAACGGGTGGGCTCGCTGGCCGTGGCCACCGAGCACTACCAGGTCGAGGCCCTTCGCGAGGCGCACAACGGCTCGACCGAGCAGTTCTTCGACGCCGCGGGTGTTAGCGCGCTCGTCGACTCGCCCACCTATCGCGCTGGCCTCTGGAGCACGCGGGCGACGGCACTCGTGCATCCGGGAAAACTGGCCGCCGGACTGGCGGCCGCGTGCGTCGAGGCGGGTGTCGAGATCTACGAGGGGTCGCCCGTGCACCGTCTCGACTCCGAGCTCCTCGACAGCCCTGTCACTCTCGCGCTCGACGGCGGTTTCGTGCGCGCGGATCGCGTCGCGCTCGCCACGAATGCGTTCCCCGCCCTCCTCAAGCGCTTCCGACTGCACACCCTGCCGGTCTACGACTACGTGCTCATGACCGAGCCGCTCACCTCCGACCAGTTGGCGTCGATCGGGTGGGAGGGGAGGCAGGGCATCGCCGACCAGGCGAACCAGTTCCACTACTACCGGCTCAGCGCAGACAACCGAATCCTCTTCGGGGGATACGACGCGATTTATCACTACGGCGGCCGCATCCGGAAGGCCTACGACGACCGGCCCGCGAGCCACCAGCGGCTGGCGAGCCATTTCTTCACGACGTTCCCGCAGCTCGAGGGCATCCGGTTCACCCACCGCTGGGCGGGCGTGATCGACACGAGCACGCGGTTCTGCGCGTTCTTCTCGCTCGCCCGCCAGGGACGGGTCGCGTATGCGGCCGGGTTCACCGGTCTCGGCGTCGCGGCGACGCGTTTCGCGGCCCAGGTGATGCTCGACAAGCTCTACGACGAGCGCACCGAACGCACTCGGCTGCGCATGGTGCGCGACATCCCGCTTCCGTTCCCGCCCGAGCCGGCCGCATACGCCGCCGTTCAGGCGACCCGGGCGGCGCTCGACGAGGCCGACCACAACGAGGGCAGGCGGAACGCCTTCCTCCGTGCCCTCGACTCGGCGGGCCTCGGCTTCGACTCCTGAGGCCGGTGTCGGATGCCGCGGGTAGCGTCTCCCGCATGAAGCAACGTGACCTCTTCCTCATGTCCGATGCGGCCCTTCGCGACGTGATCGACATGCTCGATCTCGACCAGCTCTCTATCGCCGCGCCCGCGGAGTGGAGCCGCACGCCGAACCCGACCCTGCGCGACATCCTCGCCGCCCACGCCTACGACGAGGCGTGGGTGCCGGACGTGCTCGCCGGGAGAACGGCGCAGGAGGTCGGGGACCGCTGGTCGGGCGACCTGCTGGGCGACGACCCCATCGGCAACTACGACGAGCTGAACGATGCCGCGACGGAGGCCGCGCTGAAGGATCGCGACCAGGCACAGATCGTGCACTTCAGCTATGGAGACTTCCCACTGGCCGACGCGTTCGTGCACCTCGCCGTCTATCGGGCGTTCCAGGCGTGGTCGATCGCGAAGCTGATCGGACTCGATTTCGCGCTTCCCGATGAGGTGGTCCACGGGTTCACCGAGGAGGTCGTGCCGCACATCGCCGAATGGCGCTCGATGGGCGTCTTCCCGCCCGAGATCACCCCGCCGGCGGGCGCGGACGCCGAGACCGTGCTGCTCTGCAAGGTGGGCTACTGGGTGCCGTAAATTGGTCGGCATGCGCATCCACATCGCCACCGATCACGCCGGGCTCGACTTCAGCGAGCACCTGCAGGAGCACCTCCGCGGTGCCGGCCACGAGGTCGTCGACCACGGGCCGACGAGCTTCGACCCGCTGGACGACTACCCGAGCTTCTGCATCAACGCCGCGCGAGCCGTGGTGCGAGACCAGCAGGCCGGCGTCGAGACGCTGGGGGTGATCTTCGGCGGATCGGGCAACGGCGAGCAGATCGCCGCGAACAAGGTGCTCGGCGCCCGCGCCGCGCTCGTGTGGAACTCCTCGACGGCGGAGCTGGCGCGTCAGCACAACGATGCGAACCTCATCTCGATCGGGGCCAGGCAGCACACTCTGGAGGAGGCGACCGCGCTCATCGACACGTTCATCGCGACCCCGTTCTCCGGCGAGGAGCGCCACGTGCGCCGCATCGCCCAGCTGGCCGAATACGAGAAGACCGGCCTCATCGCGGGCCACGAGATCGACTGATCGTGCCCGAGGGCCATTCCGTACACCGCATCGCGCGCCAGTTCGCACTCCACTTCCTCAACACCCCGGCGGCCATCTCGTCTCCGCAGGGCCGCTTCGCCGACGGCGCGCGACTGATCGACGGGCACAGGATGGTGTCGGCTGAGGCCGTCGGCAAGCAGATGTTCCTCGAGTTCGACAACGGGCTCTGGCTCCGTGTGCATCTGGGGCTCTACGGGGCGTGGGACTTCGCGGGCGACATCACGGCGGACGCCACCACGGCATCCGCGGCCGGCCGAATGGGCCAGACGAACATGAAGGGCACCGTCGACCCGGCCCTCACCAGGGCGAGCGACAACGAGGCCTCCCTCTCCAGCATCGGCGCGCCGCGCAGGACCCGGCTGCGGATGTCGGAGCAGGAGAAACTGGAGGATCCGATCGACGTGTTCCCGCCCGAGCCGATCGGCGCGGTGCGGGTGCGCATCCTCACCGAGAACGCCGTCGCCGACCTGCGCGGACCGACGGCGTGCGAGGTGCTGACCGCCGGCGAGGTCGCCTCCGCCATCGCGAAGCTCGGCCCGGACCCCCAGGTCGACGACGGACCCGTGGCCGAGCAGCGCTTCGTCGACGCGGTGCGCAAGAAGCCGACACCGATCGCCCTCCTGCTCATGGACCAGTCGGTGGTCAGCGGCATCGGCAACGTCTACCGGGCCGAGCTGCTGTTCAGGGCACGGCTGAATCCGCACACCCCCGGCAAGGAGGTACCCGAGCAGAAGGTCAGGGAGCTCTGGCGCGACTGGACGCATCTGCTCGCGATCGGCGTGGAGACCGGCCAGATGCTCACCATGGACGACCTGGACGAGGCGGACTATCGCAAGGCGCTCGCCAGTCGCGACGACCGCCACTGGGTCTACCACCGCACCGGGCTGCCGTGCCGGGTGTGCGGAACGAACATCGTGATGGAGGAGCTCGGCTCTCGCAAGCTGTACTGGTGCCCGGTGGACCAGGCGTGATGCCAAGCTGATGCGATGAGACACACGCCCGCCTTCCTGCTCGAGGACGAGAACGAGGTCCGACGTCTGATCCGCGAGAACCCGTGGGCCACGATCGTCTCCGCCACCGCGAACGGCCTCGTGGCGTCGCACTACCCGGTCATGCTGGAGGAGGGCGAGCCCGGCATCTCCCTCGTGAGCCACGTCGGCCGACCCGATGAGGAGCTGCATGAGCTGGGCCGCCATGAGGTGCTGGTCGTCATCCAGGGACCGCACGGCTACATCTCGCCCGGCTGGTACGGCGACGTGCCCGCCGTGCCGACCTGGAATCACGTGACCGCGCACCTCTACGGCACGCCCGAGATCCTGTCCGACGAGGAGAACTACCGCGTGCTGGGCGATCTGGTCGATCGCTTCGAACTGAGGATGCCGCAGCCCGCCCGTCTCGAATACAACGAGGAGTACGCCCGGCGGATCGTGCACGGCACCGCCGGTTTCCGCCTGCGGGTCACGCGCTTCGACGCCCGCGCGAAGCTGAGCCAGAACAAGAGCCCGGAGGTGGTCGACACCGTCATCGACCGGCTCGAGAACGGTGACCTCTACGCCCAGCCGGAGCTGGCGAGGGAGATGCGCAGGGTGCACGGCCGATGACGCTGGTGCTCCGCAACGCGACCATCGAGGGTGAGCGCACCGACATCGCGATCGAGGACGGCCGGATCGTGGCCCTGGGCCGCACCGACCGGCCCGGACTCGACCTCGAGGGCCGGCACGTCATCCCCGGCCTGTGGGACGAGCATGTGCACCTCGCCCAGACCGCCCTGGCGTCGCGGCGCGTGGATGTCTCGGCAGCCGCGTCCGCCGCTGAGGCCGCCGAGACGCTCGCGTCGTCACCGCGCCCCGGCGGGGGAGTGCCCCTCGTCGGGTTCGGGTTCCGCGACGGCCTGTGGCCCGACCAGCCCACCGCCCGTCTGCTCGACGGCTACGTGCCCGATGTCCCCGCCGTGCTGGTGAGCGGCGACCTGCACTGCGTCTGGCTCAATTCGGCCGCGCTTCACCGGTTCGGCCACGCCGGGCATCCCACGGGCGTGCTCCGCGAGGATGACGCGTTCCCCGTCACCGCGGCCCTGCAGGAGGTTCCCGCAGGGCTCGTCGACGACTGGGTCGCGGCTGCGGCTTCGGCGGCGGCATCCCGCGGTGTGGTCGGCGTGGTCGATTTCGAGATGGCCGACAATCTCGCGGACTGGCCGCGGCGCACGCGGGAGGGGTTCGATGCGATTCGGGTGGACGCGGGCGTCTACACCGAGTTCCTCGACTGCGCGATCGCCGCGGGGCTGCGCACCGGGCAGCCCCTCGACGGCACGGGGCTGATCCGGGTCGGGCCGTGGAAGGTGCTCACCGACGGCTCCCTGAACACCCGGACCGCCTACTGCGCGCACGACTATCCGGGCCTCAGCGGTCCGGACGCCCGCGGGGTGCTCACGGTGCCTCCGCACCTGCTGGTGCGGGAGTTGAAGCGCGCCACGGACGCCGGGCTGATCCCGGCGGTGCACGCGATCGGCGACGAGGCCAACCGGCTCGCCCTCGACGCGTTCGAGACGGTGGGCCGTGGCGGTCGCATCGAGCACGCGCAGCTACTGCTCGATGCCGACCTGGCGCGGTTCGCGGCCCTGGGCGTCGCCGCGAGCGTGCAGCCGGAGCACGCGATGGACGATCGGGACGTCGCAGATCGCTATTGGGCAGGCCGCACCGGCAGGGCGTTCGCGTTGCGGAGCCTGCTGGATGCGGGCGCGCGGCTTCTCTTCGGTTCCGATTCGCCGGTCGCCCCCCTCGACCCGTGGGTGACCATGGCGGCGGCGGTGGGGCGCACGCGCGACGGGCTGGAGCCGTGGCATCCGGAGCAGTCCGTGACGATCGACGAGGCGCTGCGGGCGAGCACCCGCACCACCGTGGCGGTGGGGCAGCCCGCCGACCTCGTGGTGACCTCGATCGACCCGCGCGCGGCGGGAGTCGACGAACTCAGGTCGATGCCCGTCGATGGGACCCTGCTCGCCGGTCGCTGGACCTGGCGCGCCTTCTGAGGGACGCGGTCGACGCTACTGGCTGATGTGGGCGAAGAGGAACCAGCGGTCCTTCTCGAGACCCCGGGCGATCTCGATCGCGACATCCTGGCTCACCGGGTCGAGCTCGGCCAGTTCGGCGACCGCGGTGCGAATCGTCGCCATGGTGGCGTCGATCGAGGCGATGATCTCGGCGATCACGACGTCGGAACGCTGGAAGCCCACGCTGAGGGCCGGTGTGGTCGTGGTCGAGCCGGCGGTCTGGATGCGGGCGTCGATCGGCAGCCCGAGGGCCACGACGCGCTCGGCCGCCGTGTCCGCATACTCGCGCGCGTGCTCGACCACCTCGTCGAGCAGCTCGTGCACGGCCTGGAAGTTCGGTCCGCGGACGTGCCAGTGCGCCTGCTTGCCGTCGACCGCGAGGGCGGTCAGGTCGACGACGACGGGCCCGAGGAACTGGGCGACCCCCGAGGCGATGTCGGGGTCGATGGAGGTGGTGGGGACTGAGGTGACGTCGGTCATAATGCGCCCTTCCTTCGTGTGCGTCTCCCCAGGGTCGCGCAGCGTCTCCCGCCGCGCAACCAAGCTGAGGCTCGGCTAAACGGCCGGTCAGGTCGTCCTTACCGGGGGTTAACCCCCCATCGATTCGGTATGTGGGCCGGATGCCGCCGAGGCCCCGGGTTGACGAGGCTTGGGTGCATGACAACAGCATCTGCCACTCTGGACTCCATGCCCTCACCCGCCCGACCCGACGAAGGGGCCTCGCCGATCGTGCGCTACGGCCGTCTCTGGAAGCGTCTGCCCCGGGATCTCGGGTACCTCGGCCTGCTCGCCGTGCTGCTGCTGACCGGCTACGCCCTCCTGTACACGCTGTTCTGGGCCGGGGTCGGGCTGATCGGCGCCGTCGTCGGCATCTTCCTCATCATCGCCTCGCTCTGGGGTGCCCGATGGCTGGGAGCGCTCGAGCTGGTGCGCATCCGCTGGGCTCAGCCGCAGACCATCACCCCGCCCGACTGGAACGCGAAGCCGGAGGCGAATGCGTTCATGCGGTTCTTCACCGTGCTGGGCAACCCGCACTACTGGCTCTACCTGCTGCACGGCATGGTGGTGCTCCCGATCCTCGGCATCGTCACCATCACGATCACGTTCAGCTGGCTGGTCACCGCGCTGGCCGCCGTCGTCGCCCCCGCCGTCGCGTGGGCGATCCCCGGCGTGCACTTCGGGTTCGACGAGATCCAGGACGGCCGTTACGTGCACATCCCGCTCCCGCTCGCGATTCTCATCAGCGTTGTCTCCGGACTGGTGCTCACCGCCCTGCTGCCCTTCGTGGTGCGTGGCTTCGTCTTCGTGCACTACCAGGTCGACCGGCTCATGCTCGGCGCGTTCCGCACCAAGCAGCTGCAGCAGCAGGTGACCGACCTCGCGGCATCCCGCACCGCGGCGGTCGCGGCGGAAGGGTCGGCGCTGCGCCGGCTGGAGCGCGACATCCACGACGGCCCGCAGCAGCGTCTCGTGCGTCTTCAGATGGACCTGGCCGCCGCTCAGCGCCAGCTTCCGGATGATGCGGCTGCGGCCCGCGAGCTGATCGACGGTGCCATGGCCCAGTCGAAGGAGGCGCTGGAGGAGCTCCGTGCGCTCTCGCAGGGCTTCGCGCCGCCCATCCTGCTCGACCGCGGCCTGGTGGCGGCCCTCGAGTCGCTCGTGGCGCGCAGCAATGTCACGGTCGGGTTCACCAACCTCATCGAGCCCGGGGTGGACCTGCCGCAGGAGCTCTCGCGCAACGCCTACTTCATCGCCAGCGAGCTGCTCACCAACGTGGCCAAGCACTCGCGCGCCACCGAAGTGGGCCTCACCATCGAGCTGCGCAGGGTGCCCGAGACGGATGCCACCTGGCTCGACGTGATCGTGACCGACAACGGGCACGGCGGCGCGGCGGCCACTCCGGGACACGGGCTCGCGGGGCTCGAGGAGCGCGTTCGGGGTCTGGGCGGGGTGCTCGTCATCTCGAGTCCTGCAGGCGGCCCCACCGTCGCCACCGCCAACCTCCCCGTCACCCTAGGGTGAGTGCGTGACTGACTCACCCCTTCGCATCGCCGTGGCCGACGACTCGCTCCTGCTCCGTGAGGGGCTGGTGCGGGTGCTCGTGGAGGCCGGTCACGAGGTCGTCGGGTCGTACGGCGACGCGGTCGGCCTTCTGGCCGATCTCGTCGCCCTGCGGCCCGACGTGGTGGTGCTGGACGTGCGGATGCCGCCCAGCTACCGCGACGAGGGGGTGCGGGCGGCGCTCGAGGCGCGGCGTCTTCTTCCGCAGGTCGGCATCCTGCTGCTCTCCCAGTATGTGGAGGTGGCCTACGCGCAGGAGCTGCTCTCCTCGGGTTCCGGCGGGGTCGGCTACCTCCTCAAGGATCGCGTGGCCTCACTCGACGAACTGGTGGATGCTCTGGACCGGATCGCCGGCGGGGGAACCGTGCTCGACCCGCTCGTGGTGGCGCAGCTGATCGGCCGCAGCCGCGATCCGCTCGAGACCCTCACGGCCCGTGAACGCGACGTGCTCGTGCTCATGGCCGAGGGTCGCACGAACGCGGCGATCGCCGAGGCGCTCGTGATCGGCACGGGCGCGGTCGAGAAGAACATCTCGTCGATCTTCCAGAAACTGGGGCTCGACGACTCCGGGTCGGACCACCGCAGGGTGCTCGCGGTGCTCGCCTGGCTTCAGCGCTGACGCGCGAGGTCAGCTGGCGACGAGCGCCCGGTTGGGCTCCGTGTACTGGATCTCCGGACGGAGCGCTTCGATGCGGTTGGTCCAGCTCATCCCGTTCCACCAGCGGACCTGGGGGAGTCCGAGCGGGTCACGGTACCAGCCGGCGGGGGCGACTGCTTGGGTTGAGGACATGGGTGTGTACTCCGGTTTTCGGGGGGTGCCTCACCGCGGGAAGGCGCTTTCGGGAGCGGTTGACATGAGGTTAGTCCCCACAAGTGGGGACACCTAGACCCCCGAACAGGGGACGGTGCCACTCAGCGGAGTGCGCCTATTCTTCGCGCGAACCCGCTGACGCCCCGTCTGGTCGCCTCGAACCGGATGCTCAGGGCGAGCAGGATCGCGCCGCCGATCGCGATCCAGACCCACCACTCGACGAGTTCGTAGACGGCTCGGATCTGCGGGGCGAAGGTGGCGACGGCGTGCACGAGCACCACGACCGACGCGAGGACGAGCGGGGCCTGAAGGCGGAGCACGGCCGCGACCACGATGATGGCGACGCCGGTGACCCCGAGCGCGACGAGACGCCACAGCGGCCGGTCGAACGCGGTGGCGATGAGGCTCGGCAGGAGCAGCATGGCCGTGCCCGGGGCGAGCCAGGCCCAGCTGCGCGCCTCGGGGGTGCGAACGAGGTGCAGCGCTCCCGTCGCGATCAACGCGAGCCCGACGGGAACCGTCGCCCACTCCAGGGGCGTGAGCTCGCCGATCGCGAACTCGTACAGTCCGGCGGCCGCCGCGGTGACGATGGCGGAGCCCGCGGCCACCCGGCGGTGAGGCAGGGAGGAGAGGCGCGCGGCCAGGTGCGCGACGCTGAGCACGAGCACGATCGCCACGGCGCGCTGCACCGATTCGACTCCGATGGTGCGCGCCAGGCCGTCGACGAGCAGAGCGAGCGCCACCGGGAGTGCGCCGACCGCAGCGGCGCGCTCCGCGGCATACGCGGCGGTCGCGGCGGACACCGCCCACGATGCGAGCGCAGCGATGAGGAACAGGCTCACGAGCAGACTCGTGACGTATTCGGGGAGCAGCAGCGAGCTGACCGGCACGCCGAGGGGGAGCAGGATCTGGGTGATGGCGGTACTCACCGCGATCGCGCCGAGGGGCAGCCAGAACGCCACCCGACGATCGAGGGTGCTGATGGGGGCACCCACGATGTAGGCCGCGGCTCCGAGCAGCAGGATGCTGATGAATCCGGTGGCATGCGCGGCGTTCACGGCATCCGCCGCCACCCCCGGTCTCAGCGGCAGGGCCAGCGCGCGTGCTCCCGCGCCCGCGCACACCACGAGGAGCACGATCGCGGCGAGCAGTGTCGCGGCCTTGGTTCTGGCGCTCCGGAGCAGCATCCGCACCAGGATGAGGGCGGCGATCGCGAGGACGGTCGGACCCTGCCAGGTCTGCAGGGTGGCCCACCCGACACAGTAGGAGAGGCCGAGGGGAACGAGCGCGGCGAGACCCGCGAGGAGCCGGGATCGCGGCGCGAGGCGACGACGCAGCACGATGCCGAGAACGAGCGCGGCGAGACCCACGAGGGTCCAGCAGGCCTGCTCGGCGAAGATCGGCTCGATCACACCGCCCGCGAGCACGAGCAGGGAGCTGACGGCGATCACGATGCCGAACGGTCGGTCGAGCGGAGCGATCGACCAGCGGCCCGCGGCGACCAGTCCCGCGATGAGTAGCACGAGCGCCACGAGGCTCGTGAAAGCCACGGCACCGGGACCATCGATGCCACCGGAGGGGATGAGCGTGTCCGAGGCGCCGAACGACCAGGACTGCCCGAGGCCGGCCGCGGCGAGCAGCGCCGCCCGCCCCGCGAGCACGAGCGCGGGCGCGACCGCCGCCGCGCTCGCGAACAGCAGCGCGGTGGTGCGCGCCGAGGCGCCTGCGGCGACGACGTTCGCCGTGCCCACCGCCGCGAGCACGAGGGCGACCACCAGGTTCTCGCCTGCGGTTCGCGTCACGAGCACGGGCATGAGCACGACGCCGATCGACGTGAGCACCATTCCCGCGCCGCCGATACACAGCAGTATCGCGCGCTGCTCCGGTCGCTTCACGACCCGATGGATGACGCCGCTGAGGGCCAGCGCGGCGGCGAACGCGAACGGCGCCCATCCGCCGACCGCCCGATCCGCGAGTCGTCCGACGAGCAGCCCCAGACCCGTTCCGATGACGATCGCTCCCGCGACGCCCCACGCTCGCGGACCGCCGAAGCGGGCCCAGATGATGCCGATCGCACCCGTGAGCACGAGGGCGGAGCCCCAGTAGGTCGCGGAGTCGGCCGAGCCTGCGGCGAAGAAGTCGTTCGCCTGGATCGCCCAGATGTCGAGGTGCACGAGCACCACCGAGAGCGCGGCTATGCCTTCCGCGGTCGCAGGAAGTCGCCGCCTCAGCAGCACCGCCGCCGCGATAGAGGCGATCGTCGCAGTCCCCACGATGGCCGTGCGCGCAACGAGTCCGAACACGATGAAGGCGTACACCAGGAAGAAGATCGCGGCGACGGAGAGCAGCGCGACCCCGACGACGAGCAGCACGACCTGCACGCCCGATCGGCGCGCGGGCGGCGACGCCTGAGGTGTGCCGGGGGCTGCGTCGGCCCGCTCGGGTGGAGAAGGTTCGCCGGAGGGGCGCTCGCCGCCGGCCGGCTCGGTCTCGTAGCGGATGCGGCCGATGAGATCGAGGCGGCGATCGAGGAGCGCCGCGGCATCCTGCGACAGCGCGGCCAGCTCGGCCGCTGCCGGGTGCGCGAGATCGAGACCGCAGACGCGACACGTGGGCCCGTCGATCGGAGTGAAACAGGCCGGGCACGCGGCGACTGAGGTGAGATCGCCCGGAGAGCGCGGAAAGAGCACGTACCCGGCGTGCGCCCGGTAGTCCTTCTGTTCCTCGGCCATCGGTGCCCCCTGGTGGTCTGTGCGATCAGGTTAGTGGTTGCACAGCCCGCCGAACGGGTTCGTCGCCCGCATGTGGGAACTCGAGACGGGGGAGGAGTGGATAACGCCTAGGCCGTTGCGGTGGCGAGGGCCGGGGCATCCACCGGCTTCTCGTCGGTGCCTTTGATGACCCAGAAGACCACCGCGACGGCCAGCACTCCCACGAGCGGCGCCAGGATACCGGCGTACGGCGTGCCGAGCGCGGCGTGCCCGACGGAGAAGACGGAGGCGTCCCAGATGCCGTGCAGGAGCATGGCCCAGATCAGCGATCCGGTGACGCGCCTGACGATATAGAACGCGGTGCCCGAGGCGAACGCGAGGACGACCTGGGAGAGCGTGCCCGATGCCGGGGCTCCCAGGGCGATGTTGAGCAGGTGCATCGCGCCGAAGAGCAGGCTCGACAGGAACCACACCCACCCCTCCCGGAGGCGTGACCGGAATGCCGTGAGCAGGAGGCCGCGCGCGAGGATCTCCTCGTTGAAGCCCACCAGCACGCCCAGGCAGACCAGGGAGAGCACGAAGGATGCGTCGAACTTCGACCAGTCGGTGGTGGCGAGGTTGGCGATCGCTACGAGCAGCATGACGATGGGCACGAAGATGGGCCACTTGTGGTGCGACCGCCTGCGTTCGAAGAGCGCGGGTCGCCACCATCCGAGGGCGGCCGTGGTGATGACGAGAAGCACCGCAGCGACGGCGAGGTCGGCCACCGCGCCCTTCCAGGTGTTCTCGGCCGTGGTGCCGATCTTGGGGAACGGCACCCCCATGAGCTTGGTCACCGCGACGATCACGATGAGATAGCC
The DNA here is from genome assembly GCA_966212465.1 of uncultured Lacisediminihabitans sp. Classification (GTDB taxonomy): domain Bacteria; phylum Actinomycetota; class Actinomycetes; order Actinomycetales; family Microbacteriaceae; genus Lacisediminihabitans. The sequence continues at coordinate 70,193 of CBIHRK010000002.1, read as the reverse complement.
GACCCAGATCGCGAACCCGATCCACACCCGAGGTTTGACGCGCACGGTACTGCCCTTTCGTCAGCCGCGACCCGGTCCCGTGATCGGCGAGTGAGTGCTGGTCACGTCTGTCGCGAGTCCTACGACGCTAATCGGCGGCATGGGGCGGGCGCAAGGACGGGCTGGAAGGACGCGATCCGTGGTGTGACGCAGTTTCTCGGTCGGGCTTGAACTGACCCGAACGCGAGAGTTATCTGAACGTAGTTCGACTCGCTGAGCGATTGGTTCTGGGGCCGACGCTGATCCAGCTGGTCTCCACGTTCTTCTTCGGATTCTGCATGTACCTCGCGCTTTGCGTCACGCGCACACTGATCGCGCCGATCCTCATCCACGCCGCCACTGATCCGAGTATCTTCATGCACAGCCTGCTCCCCGCGGCCAGTCCCCTCGGGTCGATCGCCGGACTTGGCAACATCGTCGTGATCATCGTCGGCCTCATCCTTCTGGTCGTCTTCCTCATCACTTGAGGAGGCGTGAGGCGCGACTCGGTCGGTGCACCGGCAGGGGGGGGGAAACTCGTCGCATAGCCCCAGCGCTCATGCTGATGTGGGGGTAGAACGAACGAAGGCCCGACGTATGCCGGGCCTTCGTTCGAGAGCGTGGAGGGGATGACGAGAATCGAACTCGCGTGATCAGTTTGGAAGACTGAGGCTCTACCATTGAGCTACATCCCCGGGTGGGTCCGATGAATACTGTACCGGACGCCGCGGGGAGGTCGTGGCATCCGACAGGGCCATGCCGCCCGCGGAGGGCTAGACTTGCCAAGGCCCATTTTGGCCCGGCCACCGCTGGGCATGCGGCATCGGGATGTAGCTCAGCTTGGTAGAGTGCTCGGTTTGGGGCCGAGATGTCGCAGGTTCGACTCCTGTCATCCCGACGGACATCCTTTTTCCCCCCATCGACCCACCAGGAGAACCATCGTGAAGACCACGGTTGAGAAGCTGACCCCCACGCGCGTGAAGCTGAGCATTTCAGTCACCCCCGAGGAGCTCAAGCCGAGCATCGACCACGCCTACGGCCACATCGCGGAGTCCATCAACATCCCCGGCTTCCGCAAGGGCAAGGTGCCGCCGCCCATCATCGACCAGCGCGTGGGCCGCGAAGAGGTGCTCAACCACGCGGTGAGCGATGGGCTCGACAAGTTCTACCGCGAGGCGGTCGAGGAGCAGAAGATCAAGCCGCTGGGTCGCCCCGAGGCCGACATCACCGGGCTCCCGAGCGTGAAGGACTTCAGCGGCAACCTGGAGGTCACCGTCGAGGTCGACGTGCGCCCCGACTTCACCATCCCGGCGCTGGACGGGCTCGAGCTCACGGTCGACCCGATCGAGGTCACCGACGAGGACATCGACAACGAGCTCAACGCGCTGCTGGAGCGCTTCGGCACCCTCATCACCGTCGACCGGCCCGCCAAGACCGGTGACTTCGCCCAGATCGACCTGGTCGCCAAGATCGACGGCAACGAGGTCGACACCGCCAATGCGATCTCCTACGAGGTCGGATCGGGTGACCTCATCGACGGCATCGACGAGGCACTCGACGGGCTCAGCGCCGGCGAGACCACCGTCTTCGAGGCGAAGCTGCTCGGCGGCGACAACGAGGGCCAGGCGGCGGAGATCACCGTCACGCTCCTCGCCGTGAAGGAGCGCGAGCTTCCCACCGCCGACGACGACTTCGCCCAGATCGCCAGCCAGTTCGACACCCTCGCAGAGCTGAAGGAAGATATCCGCGGCCAGATCGAGCGCTCGAAGGTGTTCGGCCAGGGCGCTCAGGCGCGCGACCAGATCGTGGACAAGCTTCTCGAGACCGTCGAGATCCCCGTTCCGGAGCAGCTCGTGCTCGACGAGGTGCACCGCCACCTCGAGAACGAGAACCGTCTCGACGACGACGTGCACCGCGCTGAGGTCACCGAGTCGAGCGAGAAGACCTTCCGCAGCCAGATCCTGCTGGACTCGATCGCCGAGCAGGAGGGCGTGCGGGTGAGCCAGAACGAACTCACCCAGTACCTCGTGCAGGGCGCCGCGCAGTACAACATGGAGCCCGGCGAGTTCATCAAGGTGCTCGACGAGAACGGCCAGATCCCCGGCATGATCGGTGAGGTCGCCCGCGGCAAGGCGCTCGCTACCGTGCTCTCGAAGGCCAAGGTCAAAGACACCAACGGCAAGGATGTCGACGTGACGCCGTTCACCGCGTCCGTCACCGAGACCGACGAGTTCGACACGTCTGACGCGGCCAGCCTCATCAGCGAGGCGAACGCGGGCCACAGCCACGGCGCCTCCGGCGGCAAGGACAGCCACGGACGCAAGCCGTCTCACGAGCACTACGGGCACGACCACGCATAACTGATACGCACGAACGAGGGGATGCGCAACCAAGTGTTGCGCATCCCCTTTTTCGTGGGCTAACCTAATCTGCAACCATTAGTTGCAGATAGGGAGCCCAGCATGGAATACGGAAGCATCGAGCGCGAGATCCACGTCGACGCCTCACCGCAGGTCGTCTTCGAGGTGATCAGCCGCCCCGAACATCTCAGCCAGTGGTGGCCGGATGAGGCCGTGCTCGAGCCGGAGCCGGGCGCCTCGGGCCACATCGTCTTCCGCAACGCCCCGCCGAAGACCGACAAGGTCGAGCTGATCACCGTTCTCGACGTGGATGCGCCGCGCCGCTTCTCGTTCCGCTGGGCCTACGAGGAGGGGGTCGAGCCCGGCGTCGGCAACTCCTACCTCGTCACCTTCGAACTCGAGCCCGCGGGGGAGGGCACCCGGGTGCGCATGACGGAGACCGGCTTCCGCGAACGCGGCTGGGAAGCCGCCGTGCTCGAAGCCGCCTACAACGATCACGTGGCGGGCTGGGACCACTTCATCCCGCGCCTGGCCGCGTACGTGTCACGGCTGGCCGCAGCGTGAGCACCATCGACGACGTGCTCTGGTCGGCACTCGGCGATCCCACTCGGCGACGGATGCTCGACCTCCTGCTCGCGAACGGCCCGGCCACCGCCACCGCGCTCAGCGAGCATCTGCCCGTGACCCGACAGGCGGTGGCGAAGCACCTCGGAGTGCTCGACCGAGCCGGGCTCGTGCACCCCGCGGCATCCGGGCGTGAGGTGCGCTACGGCATCGACGACGCTCAGTTCGCCCGCGCCGTGGCCCAGCTGGCCGCCGTGGGCACGGCGTGGGACGCGCGGCTCGCGCGCATCAAGCGGATCGCGGAAGCGATCGAGAAGCAGAGGAACGAGGAGGACTGAACCATGGTGGACATCCTGCACAGGGTCGGCGCGAGGGGCGTCACTCCCGGCGCCGTCTACGAGGCGATCGCGACGATCGACGGACTGCGCGGCTGGTGGACGGAGCACACCACCGGATCCGCGGAGGTGGGCGGCGTCATCCTGTTCCGGTTCGGCCCCGGCGACATCGAGATGAAGGTGACCGAACTCGTGCCGGACGAGCTGGTGCGCTGGGAGGTCGTGGGCGGACCGGCCGAGTGGATCGGCACCACGGTCGAGTTCCGCATCGCGCGCAGCGGCGACCACACCATCGTGCTGTTCCGTCATGCCGGCTGGGCGGAGCCGGTGGAGTTCATGTACCACTGCAGCACCAAGTGGGCCAGCTTCCTGCTCAGTCTCACAGAGCTGGTGGAGACCGGATCGGGCCACCCCGCGCCACGCGACGTTCAGATCAGCGACTGGCACTGACCCCTTCCCTTCGGCCCGCTTCGAAGTACTGTGAGGGGAGCGGCAGAAGCCGCGTTCACCAACGTTCGGAGGTCCCCTATGAGCATCAACGACGACGACATCACGACCGCCAGCGGCGGCGCTGCGGAGGGCACCGCCGACGGCGGAGCCAACCCGAACGGTCACGACGGCGGAGCGGACGGCTCGGCCGGCGAGGGCACGGCCGACGGCGGCGCGAACCCGGGCGGTCACGACGGCGGAGCCGACGGCTCGGCCGGCGAGGGCACGGCCGACGGCGGCGCGAACCCCGGCGGTCACGACGGCGGGGCCGACGGTTCCGCTTGAGCGCTGAATCGGGGCGCGGGTCGGTTCGCCGGCCCGCGCTCACCCGTCTCATCAGCACCTCCGGCGACGACTTCGCGCGCGAGTACTGGGGCACCAGGCCGCTTCTGTCCCCGTCGATCGGGGACTTCTCCGACCTGTTCTCGCTGGCCGCGGCCGACGAGCTGGTGGCCACCCGAGGCATCCGCACCCCCTTCGTGCGCATGGCGATGGAGGGCTCCCTGCTCGACCCGTCGAGGTACACGAGCGCGGGTGGTTTCGGCGCCGAGGTCGCCGATCAGCTCGACTCCGCGAAGGTGCTCGCCGAGTTCGTCGCGGGCGCGACGCTCGTGCTGCAGGGGCTGCACCGCACCTGGAAGCCGATCGCGGATTTCACGCGGGCACTGAGCGCCGAGCTCGCCGCCCCCGCCCAGGTGAACGCCTACATCACGCCTGCATCGTCGCGCGGTTTCGACCCGCACTACGACGTGCACGACGTCTTCGTCATCCAGGTCCACGGGCAGAAGCACTGGACCATCCACGAGCCGGTGCACCCCGACCCGCTGCGCGACCAGCCGTGGAGCGATCACTCCGCGGAGGTCGCGGCGAAGGCATCCGGCGCACCGGCGATCGACGCCACCTTCTCCCCGGGCGACGTTCTCTACCTGCCGCGAGGCTGGATCCACTCGGCCACCGCCCTCGGCGGCACGTCGATCCACCTCACGATCGGCGTCAACGCCCTCACCCGCTGGGCCATCGTGCAGCGCCTCATCGGCCTCGCCGCCGCAGACCCGGCCCTGCGCGGCTCGCTTCCGCTCGGCACGGACTACTCGGATGCCGCATCCCTCGCCGACCTCGTAGCAGACACCGCCGCCCGGCTCTCCCACACCGTGGCCGCCGCTGACGCGTCGGCGGTCACCCGCGGACTCGCCACCATGCTCGCAACCTCCACGCGAGCGGAACCGGTCTTCCCCCTGGCGACGGTCGAGTCGCTCGCGGAGCTCGACGGCGAGGCACTCGTATCGTGGCGGGACGCTCTCGCCAACCGGGTGGAGGTGGACGAGACGGTTCGCATCGTGCTGGGCGGCACGACGATCGGCCTGCCCGTCGAGGCGGCGGAGGCGGTCCGGGCGCTCGCCCTCGGCGACGAGTTCGCCGCTGGCGCGCTCCCCGGGCTGGATGCGGAATCGTCGCTCGTGGTGTCCCGCCGGCTGCTGCGCGAGGGCGTGCTGGTGCTCCGATGACGGTCGCCCTGCCGTCGACCGGTTGGGCTCCGTGCAGCGACCGCTCGCTCGAGCGCGACGACCCGCTCGCAGGAACGGCGGGGCGAGGTGACCGCTGGTTCCTCGTCGAGATCGACGGGGCCTGGGGCGAGCACGCCTTCTTCCAGTCCCGGCTCGACCCCGGGCTGGCGCGCCGGCTGGTGGCGCGGATCGAGGGCGCCGGAATCCGCCCGCTCGCGATCCGCCGGACCGGGCGCCGGGCCGACGAGCGCCGAGCGCAGCGGCGGTGGCGCTGGGCAGCCGTGGACGCACGACCCGGCGTCGAGTCCGTGCGCTGGGGGAGCGTCGACGATCCCGCCGAGCTGCTCGACGTGCCGCTCGACGGATCGACCGGGGTCGCCAGCGACGATCCGGTGATCTGCGTCTGCACGCACGCCCGGCACGATCAGTGCTGCGCCGTGAAGGGCCGCCCGGTGGTCGCCGCCCTCGCCCGGGCGTACCCCGCCCTCACCTGGGAGTGCTCGCACCTCGGCGGCGATCGCTTCGCGGCCACCATGATCGTGTTCCCGCACGCGCTGCTCTACGGCCGGATGCCGGCTGCCGAATCCCACCGCGTGATCGAGGCCTACACGGCAGAGCGAACCCTCCCGCGCTACCTCCGCGGTCGCACCTCGCTCACGAACGCCGCGCAGGCCGCGGTGGCCTTCGCCACGGAGTCGACCGGCGACGACCGCATCGACGCGTTCAGGGTGACGATGGAGCAGAAGGGGCCGGCCGGCATCCGGGTGTCGCTCGACCACGACGGATCGCCCCTGACGGTATCGCTCACCGAGACCCTCTCCGAGCCGCTGCTCAGCACGTGCGCGGCCATCCACCCGGTCACGGTGCGCGAATTCGCCCTCGCCTCCATCGATCGGCCCCGTGGCTCTGCCCACGGCGAACAGCGACTTGGGGGCGGCCCCGCTCCGATAGATTCGTCACCAAGCGATAACTGAAACGGAGCGCACACAATGGCCCAACCGGCATTGGTCTCGAGCATCTTCGACCAACTCCTCAAGGACCGCATCATCTGGCTTGGCTCGGAGGTGCGGGACGACAACGCCAACGAGATCTGCGCCAAGATGCTTCTCCTGGCTGCGGAAGACCCGAAGAAGGACATCTTCCTCTACATCAACTCACCCGGTGGATCGATCACCGCGGGAATGGCGATCTACGACACGATGAAGTTCGTGCCGAACGACATCGTCACCGTGGGCATCGGCCTCGCCGCCTCGATGGGGCAGTTCCTGCTCTCGTCGGGCACGAAGGGCAAGCGGTACATCACCCCGAACGCGCGGGTGCTGCTGCACCAGCCGTCCGGCGGATTCGGCGGAACGGCGGCCGACATCCAGACCCAGGCGGGCGTCATCCTCGACATGAAGAAGCGCATGGCCGAGCTCACGGCCGAGCAGACCGGCAAGACGGTCGAGCAGGTGCTCATCGACAACGACCGCGACAACTGGTTCACCGCCAAGGAGGCCCTCGAGTACGGCTTCGTCGATCACCTCCGCGAGCACGCGGACGAGGTCGTCGGCGGCGGCGGAACAGACGACGCGGTGTCGAACCTCGACGCGACCGGAAAGAAGGACTGACCATGGAGACCAACTTCACCCTGGGATCGGGTCTCGCCCGGCCGACCGCCGAGTCGCGCTACATCCTTCCGACCTTCGAGGAGCGCACGGCCTACGGCTACAAGCGGCAGGACCCGTACGCGAAGCTGTTCGAGGATCGCATCATCTTCCTCGGCGTGCAGATCGACGACGCCTCGGCGGACGACGTGATGGCGCAGCTGCTCGTTCTGGAGAGCCAGGACCCGGACCGCGACATCGTCATGTACATCAACTCGCCCGGTGGCTCGTTCACCGCGATGACGGCGATCTACGACACGATGCAGTACGTGCGCCCGCAGATCCAGACCGTCGTTCTGGGCCAGGCTGCCTCGGCCGCCGCGGTGATCCTGGCCGCGGGAACGCCCGGCAAGCGTCTCGCGCTGCCGAACGCCCGCATCCTCATCCACCAGCCGGCCGCCGGCTCGGAGGGGTCGAGCCAGGCGTCCGACATCGAGATCCAGGCGGCGGAGATCCTCCGCATGCGCACCTGGCTCGAGCAGACGCTGTCGCGCCACTCGAACCGCACGCCGGAGCAGGTGAACCGCGACATCGATCGCGACAACATCCTGAGCGGCGAGCAGGCTCTCGAGTACGGCCTGATCGACCAGGTTCTGGTCACGCGCAAGAACATCCCGGCGATCACCAAGTAGTCGCCGACCGTCGAATAGAAGAGGGGCCCGCCGCGGGAACGCGACGGGCCCCTCTTCTCATGCGCGTTTGCGCCTGCCGATGACCAGCAGCGTGACCACCACTGCGGCACCGACCGCGAGCACGGCTCCGCCGATCCAGAGCACGGTGACCAGCGTGTCGTCCGACACGGCGCTCGAGCCGGTGCCCTGGGTGACGCCCGAGGAGTTCGGATGCACCCTGCCGTGGCAGTCCGGGATCCGCGTGCTCCCCGCGCTCTCCTTCGCCGCGCCCGAGGGGGCCCACGTGAAGGGGAACGTGTCGGAGACGATGTGCCCGTCCGTCGAGATCACCTGCCAGGTGATCGTGTAGGCGCCCGGCTTCCCGATCACGGCGGGGATCGAGATGCCGGCGCCCTGCACGGTGACGCAGCCGTCGCCGTAGTAGCGGCCGTCGGCGTCCCGAACCAGGAGCGCGAACCCCGAACCGTCGTCGTTCACGTTCGGCAGGATCCCGTTGGTGGTCACCGAGAAGCGCGCGGGGAGCGCGGTCACCGTCTCGCCCGACGACGGGGTCGACGAGACGAGGTAGTTGTGCGCACTCGCCGGGGAGACCGTGGCGAGCACCGCCGCCGCCGCGATCGCCACCACCGCGGCCGCACGCTTCAGGATTCCCATGGTCAGGCCGCGCTCCGGCGCCGCAGAGCCGCGATCGCCACCACGACGCCGACGGCGCCGACCACCAGGCCGCCGATTCCGATGCTGCGGGCCACGACATCCGTGGTCGCCGCCGGCGCGTTCTCGGCCTGCGACGCAGCCGTCACCTCGGCATCCTCGTCATGGCTCACCACGGGAGCGTCGTTGACGTAGAGCACCGGCGCGGGGTGCTCGGCGTCACCGCCCCGGTCCGACCACTTCACGACCTTGCCATCGCTGTAGGTCTGAGTGGTGGGGAGGTAGAGCCGGCCGACATCCGGCACCGGGCCTACCGAGATCTGGAAGAGCTGGAGCTGCCCGTCGGCGATTCCCTGGCCCTCATTCGCCGTGAAGATCACCCGGGTGACGCCCTCCTTGAGCTCGTTGCCCTCCACCTTGATGGGCTTGTCGAGAGTCGTCGTCACCAGTTCGCCCGTCCAGCCGGGAACCGGCACGTAGCTGACGTACTGGAACGCCGTGTCGCTCGGGAGGTCGATCTCGACCTTCGTGGTGGAGGCCGTTCCCGACTCGTTGGGCACCTTGAAGGTGACCAGGGCGAACTCGCCCGGCTTCGCCGTGTACGGGGTCACCGTCACGTGAGCGCTCGCGGAGAGCGGGATGGCAACGGCCAGCAGCGCACCCGCGCCGAGCGCGATCGCAGCCTTTTTCATCGAGTTGTTCATATCGTCCTTCGTTTCGTGGGCGCGCGCCAGCGGCTCCGCGCCCGCGGAGAGAAAAAAATGGGGGAGATCTCTAGAACGACGGAACCGGCGGCCCGCGGTGGCGCATGGCCGAGAGGGGAGCGAGACGGCGGATGACGCGGGGAGCGAAGGAGGGTGTCGCGGGTCGGGCGGAGGGCTGCGGCGCGGGCAGCAGCATCCGGAACGCCCGGGGCGCCACCCGCATCACGACCGCCCAGAATGCGCGTTCGCCGAAGCCGAGCGCCGCGACCGTCACCACAGCGGCGATCGCGTGCGCGAACCACATCCAGGAGGGCATCGTCTCGTGGCCGGGGTGGGCGGATGCCAGCGGCTCGGGCAGGCCGTGCATCCCCGCCATCGCGGGGACCACCCGTGCACCCGCGGCGGGCGCGAACTCGCTGAACAGCGCGTGGAACGCGAACTGGCTCGCCACCACGGAGGCGGCCAGGCGGGGGAGGGAGAGCGTGCGTCCGGCCAGTGCGATGCAGACGAGGGTCGCGAAGGCGCCGCAGAGGGCGATTCCGGCGAGGCCGGGCATCCCTCCGCCGGCGGCGGCGTGCGAGCACAGAGCGACGAAGAGCGAGACGGTGGCTGCGACGGTGCCGCGTGCCGCCCGTGCCGCTCGTGTCGTCATCCACCCGCTCCTGTTCGCTCAAGAAGTCTAAAGCGCCCGATGGGGGCGCGCCGTAACGTATTTCGCCGTGGTGCACGCTCTGTCACCGACTCGCGTTAGGCTCAATACACGTTTCACCGTGGAGACGTAACCCGCAGCGACATTTTCCGGCTGGTGTTCAAGGCACCGGGGGCCGAGACCAGGAGGAGGCCGAGCATGGCACGAATAGGCGAGAGCGCCGATCTGCTCAAGTGCTCCTTCTGCGGAAAGAGCCAGAAGCAGGTGCAGCAGCTGATCGCCGGTCCGGGCGTCTACATCTGCGATGAATGCGTCGAGCTGTGCAACGAGATCATCGAGGAGCGTCTCGCCGAGGCGGGCGAGGAGACGTCGAGCGAGTTCGACCTGCCGAAGCCGCGCGAGATCTACAGCTTCCTCGAGGAGTACGTGATCGGCCAGGAGGCGGCGAAGAAGGCCCTCTCGGTGGCCGTGTACAACCACTACAAGCGCATCCGGGCCCGCAACACCCTCACCTCGGCCGACGCCGTCATCGACGACGTGGAGATCGCGAAGAGCAACATCCTGCTCATCGGCCCCACCGGCTGCGGCAAGACCTACCTCGCCCAGACTCTCGCGAAACGTCTCAACGTGCCCTTCGCCGTCGCTGATGCCACCGCCCTCACGGAGGCCGGCTACGTGGGCGAAGACGTGGAGAACATCCTCCTCAAGCTCATCCAGGCCGCCGACTACGACGTGAAGCGCGCCGAGACCGGCATCATCTACATCGACGAGATCGACAAGATCGCGCGCAAGGCCGAGAACCCGTCGATCACCCGTGACGTGTCGGGCGAGGGCGTGCAGCAGGCCCTCCTGAAGATCCTCGAGGGCACCGTCGCCTCGGTGCCCCCGCAGGGCGGTCGCAAGCACCCGCACCAGGAGTTCATCCAGGTCGACACGACGAACGTGCTCTTCATCGTTGCGGGAGCCTTCGCCGGGCTGGAGGAGATCATCTCCTCACGCGCAGGCAAGAAGGGCATCGGCTTCGGCGCCCCGCTTCACAGCAAGGGCGACGACGTGAACCTCTTCGGCGAGGTGCTCCCGGAGGACCTGCACAAGTTCGGGCTGATCCCGGAGTTCATCGGGCGCCTTCCCGTGGTCACCACGGTGACGCCGCTCGACCAGGTGGCGCTCATGGAGATCCTCACCAAGCCGAAGAACGCGCTCGTGCGCCAGTACCAGCGCATGTTCGAGCTGGACAACGTGATCCTCGAGTTCGAGCAGGACGCCCTCGAAGCGATCGCCGACCTGGCGGTGCTGCGCCAGACGGGCGCCCGCGGCCTCCGCTCGATCATGGAGGAGGTGCTCGGCCCGATCATGTTCGACGTCCCGTCGAGCGAGGAGATCGCCCGCGTGATCGTCACCCGTGCCGCCGTGCTCGAGAACGCCGCTCCCACGATCGTCCCTCACAAGGCCCTCCGCGAGGAGAAGTCGGCCTGATTCGGGCCGCCCGCTGACTCCTCCGCCCTGACGGACCGCCAACCGGTTCCCGGTTCCCGCGCGCCCTGACGCGCTGTCCGCGCGCGCTGCGGTCGCCGGCCCCCCGCTCCCTCCGTCTCCGCCCCCCCCTTCCGTCGCTGCCGAAAACGCAGGAGATCCGCCGCCGTGCGTGTCGGCGCGCCCGCATTCGCGCTGTCGCGCGCGCCATCCGGGGCGAATCTCCTGCGTTTTCAGAAGGTGCGCGGGACGGACTTGACTCGGGGGGACCATACTTCTATTGTTTATTTAGTCCTGAACAAAGAGGTTCCCCTTGGCTCTTCGCCCGCAAGCCCGCACCGACGTCAACCGCTCGGCGATCCTCGCGCATCTCGGCGCACACGGCTCCGCCTCGCGGGCCGACCTCGCCCGGGCGCTGGTCGTCTCCCCGGCCCTCATGACCCAGCTCACCAAGGACCTCATCGCCGAAGGTCTCCTCGTGGAGCTCGAGCACTCGCCCTCGCAGGGCGGTCGCCCGGCGCGGATGCTGGGACTCGTCTCGAGCGCCGGACGAGCGATCGGCGTGAAGGTCGTCGCCGACCACGTGGCATTCGTCGAGGTGGGGATCGACGGCTCCATGGTGCGTTCGGCGAGCGAGCCGTTCGACGCGGCATCCAACACGTTCCTCGGTGAACTCGTCGTGCTGCTGCGCCGCTTCATCGCCGGGGGAGGCACCGCGCCGCTGCTGGGCATCGGCGTGGGCGTGCCGGGAAGCGTGGACCGGCAGGGCAACGGCCTTGTCGACTCCACGCAGCTCGGATGGTCGCAGGTTCCGCTCGGCGCCACGCTCCGTCGCGAGCTGAACCTCCCCGTGCTGGTGGAGAACAACGTGAACGCGCTCGCGGTGGCGGAGCGCCTGTACGGCGTCGGCCGACAGCACGACGACTTCCTCGTCATCACCATCGGCACCGGGGTGGGGGCCGGGATCGTCGTCGACGGCGTGGTGCTCCGCGGATCCGCGGGCGGCTCTGGCGAGATCGGCCACATCCCGGTGAGCGACGGCGGTCCGCTCTGCTCCTGCGGCAACCACGGCTGCCTCGAGTCGTACATCGGCGAGGCAGCGCTCGTGCGCACGGCACGCGAGCGCGGGGTGATCGGCGAGTTCAGCGGCATCCAGGCCCTGCGCGCCGCAGCCGACGCCGAGGATGCCGGAGCCGCCCGCATCTTCAGCGAGGCCGGTCATCTGCTCGGGCGCACCCTCGCGGGGATCATCCACACGCTCGACCCCGAGATCGTGATCGTGCTGGGGGAGGGCACCGTCTCCTGGCGGCACTGGTCGTACGGCTTCGAGCCCGCGCTGCGTTCCGCGCTCATCCCCAGCCGCCGCGGCGTTGGCGTCGCGGTGGAGACCTGGCAAGACGAGAGCTGGGCGCAGGGCGCCGCCGCCCTCGTGCTCGCCACTCCTTTCGACTCGGACGACGTGGCCGGCGACCAGGGCAGGCTCGTGCGCGAGCGCCTGGTGGAGCAGGCCGCACCGCAGCAGGCGGACTCGTGACCAGCGCCGCCCAGACCGTGCTCGCGGACAAGAAGCCGCAGTTCCCGCACGCGCGCCCGGTGCGCGACGGCCGCCGACGTCGAGCTCGCTACGCGCTCACGGTGCTGGCCTTCCTGCTGCCGAGCGCCATCCCGCTCACGCTCTTCGTGCTCGGGCCCATGGTGGCGGCGGCGTGGATCAGCCTCACCAAGTGGAACCTGCTCGCTCCCGCCCGATTCGTCGGTTTCGACAACTACGCACGCCTGCTGGCCGACCCGGTCACCGGCAACGTCTTCCTGCACACGATCTACTACATCGTCGGCTACCTGCCGCTGGTCTACGTGGGCGGTCTCGCGCTCGCCCTCGCTCTCAACACCGCCCTGAAGGGCCGCTCGCTCCTGCGCGGCATCTACTTCCTGCCGGTGGTCACGAGCTGGATCGTCGTGTCGCTGGTCTGGCGGTGGCTGCTCGGGCCGAACTCGGGCGTGGTCAACACCGTGCTCGGCTTCGTCGGCATCCACGGCCCGGGCTGGTGGACTGACCCGGCGTGGGCCATGCCCTCGATCATCCTCGCCTCGGCATGGAAGGATCTCGGCTTCGTCATGGTCATCCTGCTGGCGGGTCTGCAGGCGATCCCGCAGGACGTCTACGACGCCGCGAAGGTCGACGGCGCCGGATGGTGGCGACGCCTGTTCAGCGTCACGCTCCCGCTGCTCTCCCCGTCCACCTTCTTCGTGATCGTCATCTCCCTGATCAACGGGTTCCAGGTCTTCGACCAGGTCTACGCCATGACGGGAGGTGGCCCGAACGGCGCGAGCGAGGTCGTCGTGCAGCAGATCTACGACCTCACCTTCCGCTACGGTCGCGCCGGCGACGCCTCGGCGCTCTCCTGGATGCTCTTCATCGTCATCCTGGCGGTCACGCTCATCCAGGTGCGCGGCCAGAGGAGGTGGGTCGTCTATGGCTGACACCGCCCTCCGGATGCCGCGGCGTGCTCGCACCCCGGAGCGCAGCCGATCCCAGCTGCTGTTCATCGTGCTCAACGTGGTGATCGTGATCGGTGCGCTGGTCATGTTCTTCCCGTTCCTCTGGACGCTGATCACGTCGATCACACCCGGGGCGACGCTGACGAACGCCCCGGCGCTCATCCCGAAGAACCCGTCGCTGGGCGCCTACGCGCGGCTGTTCGCCGAGCGGCCCTTCGCTCAGGTGATCCTCAACAGCGTCGTGCTCGCCGCGATCACGACGGCGGTGCAGCTGGTCACCAGCACCACCGCCGGCTATGCCTTCAGCCGCCTGCCGTTCCGCGGTCAGAACGTGGTGTTCGGCATCTACCTGGCGACCATGATGATCCCGCTGCAGGTGCTGATCGTGCCGCTGTTCGTCGAACTGAAGACGTTCTCGCTGCTCGACACCTACCTCGGTGCGCTGCTGCCGACCTTCGCGAGCGCGTTCGGGATCTTCCTGCTCCGGCAGGCGATCAACCAGGTGCCGCGGGAGCTGGACGAGGCGGCGACGCTCGACGGCGCGGGGCACTTCCGGATCTTCCGGTCGGTCGTCATCCCGAACATCCGTCCCGCGCTGGCGACTCTCGTGATCTTCTCGTTCATGAGCAGCTGGAACAGCTTCCTCTGGCCGCTGGTCGTGCTGCGGTCGCCCGAGCTGCAGACGCTGCCCATCGCGCTCGCCGGTCTGCAGGGCCAGTACGTCTCGGACTGGGACGTCATCATGGCCGGCTCGGTCGTGAGCATCCTGCCGATGCTCGCGCTCTACATCTTCGCCCAGAAGTACGTCATCCAGGGCGTCGCAAGCTCCGGGCTCAAGTAGCCGACGGAGACGTTCCACCCGAATCCCATGCACCCATCACATCAAAGGAGATCGATCACAATGAACCGCAGACTCGCGGTCGCCATCGGCATCGCCGGTGTCGCCGCCCTCGCCATGACCGGCTGCGCCGCCGGCTCCGGAGGCAGCGACGCCGACTCGAAGGTCACCATCACCTACTCGAACTTCATCTCCAACGGCGGAAATGAGAAGAACCTCGCGACGATCGTGAAGGCGTTCGAGAAGGCGAACCCGAACATCACGGTCGACGTGAAGACGTTGCCCTACGACTCGTACGACACCGCGCTCGACACCGATCTGGCCGCAGGCACCGCCGCCGACGTGTTCGACATCGACGGCGCATCGCACTACGGCCAGTACCAGACGAACGGCGTGCTCGCCGAGCTGACCGGAGTGAAGTCGAGCCTGTACAACAAGGCGCTGCTCGACACCTACGCCACCGACGGCAAGCAGTACGGCCTGCCCACCTCGTTCTCGGACGTGGTGCTCTACTACAACAAGGATCTCTTCGACAAGGCGGGTGTGAAGTACCCCACCGCGTCGTGGACGTGGAAGGACGAGACGGCCGCCGCCGAGAAGCTCACCGACAAGTCGGCGGGAATCTGGGGCGACCACCAGCCGGTGACCTACAACGAGTTCTACAAGGTGCTCGTGCAGAACGGCGCCTCGTTCCTCAGCAAGGACGGCAAGAAGGTCGCCTTCAACACCCCCAAGGGTCTCGAGGCGGCGAAGTGGCTGGTCGACAAGAGCGGGACCACCATGCCCACCATCGCCGACGGGCAGGGCACGGCCGACTTCGACACCAACCTGTTCAAGGCGGGCAAGCTCGCCATGCTGCACACCGGCATCTGGGTGTTCGGATCGTTCGCCGAGACCCCGGCCAACTGGGACATCGCGGTCGAACCCGGGAACACCCGCCATGCGAGCGCGGTCTTCTCGAACGCGATCGGCGTCTCGGCGACCAGCAAGCACAAGGCGGCCGCTCAGAAGTGGGCCGAGTACATGTCCTCGTCCTCCGAGATGGTGAACGTGCGTCTCGACTCCGGCTGGGAGCTCCCGGCGATCTCCGACACCGCCAAGCTCGACACCTACCTGCAGAAGGGCAAGCCGGCCAACCGCCAGGCGGTGTTCGATGCGGCGAAGGAGATCGCTCCGGCGCCGTCGATCGGCGACAACCAGAACGCGATGCAGGATGCGATCACCGGTGAGCTGGTCGAAGCGCAGGCCGGCCGCGAATCGGTGCAGCAGGCCCTCGACAACGCCGAGAAGAAGATCAACGCACTGCTCGCAGGCTGATTCCGGGCGGGTTCCGGGGCGCTCGCTCCGGAACCCGCTCACCGCCACCCCGATCGGCCCGCCGGGCCGGAACCAGGAGAACGACCCATGACCGAGGCGATCCGCGGCGACGTCCGCACCGACCCGGCCACGCCGGCCGACATGACCGATGAGGCGAGAGCGGCCCGGGCGACCAGGCTGGCCGAGACGAGCGTCGAGCTCATCCTCCGACTTCAGGACGAGTCGGGCGCCTACCCCGCCAGCCCCACCTTCTCGGCCTACGCCGGATACTCGTGGTTCCGCGACGGAGCGTTCATCGCCGATGCGATGTCGGCAGCGGGAGCCGTGGACTCGGCGGATCGCTTCTTCGACTGGTGCGCCCGCATCCTCGTCTCCCGCCGTGCCACCGTGGAGCGCGTCGTCGCCATGGCCGCGATCGGCGAGCCGGTTCCGGATTCGGAGATGCTCCCGGCCCGCTTCACCTTCGACGGGCGCGACGGGGACGACGAGTGGTGGGACTTCCAGCTCGACGGCTACGGCACCTGGCTGTGGGCCGTGGCCGAGCACGCCAAGCGGCATTCGCTCGCGCTGGACCGGTGGATGCCGGCGATCGCCCTCACCGTGGACTACCTGGTCAGCTCGTGGCACCGCCCCTGCTTCGACTGGTGGGAGGAGAGCGCCGACCGCGTGCACATCTCCACTCTCGGCTGCATCGCAGCCGGTCTGGAGGCCGTCGGGGGAGCCGATGGCGTGGTTCGCGAAATCCGCGCGCTCATGCTCGGCGAGGGCACGGTGCACGGACACCTGGCCAAATGGCTGGGCTCGCCGGAGGTGGACGCGAGTCTGCTGGCCGTGATCGCGCCGCTCCGGGTGGTGCCGGCGTCGGATCCCGTCGCGGCGTCGACCATCGCCGCGGTCGAGGCGGAGCTGACGGTGGACCACGGCGTGCACCGCTACCGGGCCGACACCTTCTTCGGCGGCGGGCAGTGGCCGCTGCTCAGCTGCTTCCTCGGGCTCGGCTACGCGGCATCCGGCGACCCGGCCCGCGCCTTCGAGCAGCTCGACTGGGCGGCGCGCACCGCCTCCGAGGGGGGTGCGATGCCGGAGCAGGTCGACTGGCACCTCCTCGACCCCTCGCGCGAGGCGGAGTGGATCGAGCGCTGGGGTCCCGTGGCCCGGCCGCTGCTCTGGAGTCACGCCATGCTGATCCGCCTCGCCGTGGAACTGGACCTGATTCGGGGGCTCGGCGCATGATCCGCCATCGACCGTACGGCTCAGGACACCCCTACTCGATCGACACGGAGCAGCGCTGGCCGGTCGACCCGGTCGCCGGCTCACCGGTGACCCTCGGCGTGCGTTCCTCGGCGGGCGTCACCGCGGTCCGCTGCGAGCTGGAGGCGGGCGGTGTCACGCGCGTGCTCGACCTCGCACCCGTCGAGCGCCGCTCGCGCGGACAGGTGGTGGACGGCGGGCATCTGGCCTCGGCTCAGGCACGCCTCGCTCGCGCCTCCGGCGGTTGGCAGGTCGAGATCGACGACCTGGTCGCGGGGGATCGCTACCGCTACCGGTTCCTCTCGGCGGGGCAGAAGACCCGCTGGTTCGAGTTCACGGCCGCCTCCTGGCGCCCGGCGCCGGGGCTCGTCACCGGCGCGCGCGTGGTCCCCGGTTCGGTGACGGCACTGGACGACGGCGAGCACGTCAGCCGGGTGCGCTTCGCGCTGCCACTCGCCCCGGGCGAGCACGTCAGCGGCTTCGGGGAGCGCTACGACGCCCTCGACCACCGCGGGTCGAGCCTCGACTCGGTGGTCTTCGAGCAGTACAAGAGCCAGGGCGCCGAGCGCAAGACCTACCTGCCCATGCCGTTCGCCCACGTGGTGGGCGGCGAGGGCTGGGGCTTCCACGTGCGCACCTCGCGTCGCGTCTGGTTCGACATCGGGGAATCGGATGCCGCCCTGCTCTGGGTGGAGGCAGAGGTGGACTCGACCGCCGATGGCGGTCCGGTGCTCGACGTCGCCGACTACTCCGGCACGCCGACGGAGGTGCTCCGATCGTTCCTCGCCGAGGCGGGATCCCCCCGGGAGCTGCCCGACTGGGTGTTCCGGTTGTGGGCGAGTGCGAACGAGTGGAACACGCAGGCCGCCGTGATGGAGCAGGTGGAGCTTCACCGGGTGCATGACATCCCGGTCGGCTCGGTGGTCATCGAGGCCTGGAGCGACGAGAGCACCTTCACCGCGTGGCGCGGGGCGGAGTACGAGGTCACGGAACGGCCGCACCGCCTCGCCGACTTCACCTTCCCGGCGGACGGTCCGTGGCCCGACCCCAAGGGGATGGTCGACGAGCTCCACGCCCGGGGGATCAAACTGCACCTCTGGCAGATCCCGCTGATCAAGATGCGGCCCAACCCGGTGGGCCAGGCGCGGGTGGACGCCGACACGGCGGTGCGTGACGACGTGCTGGTGAAGGAGGTGGCCCCGGACGGCGCCCTGCGGCCGTATCGCAACCGCGGCTGGTGGTTCCCGCTCGGACTCATGCCCGACCTCACCGATGAGCGCGCGGCACGCTGGTGGACCGAGAAGCGCCGCTACCTGGTCGAGGAGCTGGGAGTCGACGGCTTCAAGACCGACGGCGGCGAGCACGCCTGGGGCAGGGACCTGCGGTACCTCGACGGCCGGCACGGCGACGAGAAGAACGCGCTGTTCCCCGTGGGCTATGCGGCGGCGTTCGGCGATCTGCTCGAATCGGCGGGCAAGGCGCCGGTGACGTTCAGCCGGTCGGGCTTCGTCGGCAGCCAGGCGCACGGAGCCTTCTGGGCGGGCGACGAGAATTCCACCTGGGATGCGTTCCGCTGGTCGCTGTTCGCGGGGCTCTCCGCGGCATCCGGAGGCATCGTCTACTGGGGGTGGGACTTCGCCGGGTTCTCGGGCGAGGTGCCCGACGGCGAGCTCTACCTCCGATCCGCAGCGGCGGCGACCTTCGTGCCGATCATGCAGTACCACGCGGAGTTCAATCACCACCGCACCCCTTCCGGTCAGCGCACGCCGTGGAACATCGCGGAGCGCAATTCCGACGCGCGGGTCATCCCCGTCTTCCGGCGGCTGGCGCACCTGCGGGAGCGACTCGTGCCCTACCTGGCGGAGTCGGCTCGGCAGACGATCGCCACCGGCCGACCGCTCATGCGCCCGCTCTTCTTCGACCACCCGGGCGACGAGTCGGTGTGGCGGCATCCGCTCCAATGGATGCTCGGCGACGACCTGCTCGTCTGCCCGGTGACCGAACCGGGGGCCGCCGAGTGGACGACCTACCTGCCCGAGGGCGACTGGGTGGATGCCTGGACGGGCGCCGCCGTCGGGGCCGGAGCGGTGACGCGCGAGGTGCCCATCGACGTGATCCCGGTGTACGTGCGGTCGGAGTCGTGGGAGAGGCTGCGGCCGGTGTTCGAGCCTGCCGACGGTGAGGATGCTGCCAACCCGGGGTGATTGGACCGCGCGGCGCCGCGCTTCGTCGCCCTAGGCTGGCGGAACAGCAGTCGAGCAGAGAGTGCCATCGCCATCGTCCATCCCATTATCGCGGGCTTCGTCGCGGCCATCTCCGGCTTCGCGAGCTCGTTCGTCCTGGTCATCAGCGGGCTGCGCGCCGTGGGGGCGTCTCCGGCAGAGGCGTCGTCCGGGCTCCTCGCGGTCTGTCTCGCGATCGCTGCGGTCGCCATCGTGGGGTCGCTCTGGCTGAGGATCCCGATCGCCATCGCCTGGTCGACACCGGGGGCCGCTGTGCTCCTGGCCGCGCACGGCGGGCACGTCCGCTTCTCGGACGCGGTCGGGGCGTTCCTCGTCAGTTCGGCCCTCATCGTGCTCTGCGGGCTCTGGCCCGCGCTCGGGCGCGCCATCGTGCGGATCCCGCGCCCGCTGGCGAGCGCGATGCTCGCCGGCGTGCTGTTCCCCATCTGCCTCGCCCCCATCGAAGCCGTGGCCACCCTTCCCCTCCTGGCGGTGCCGGTGGTGGTGGTGTGGCTCGTCCTCTTCCGGGTGGCGCCCCGTTGGGCGGTGCCGGCCGCCATGGTCGCCGCAGTGATCGCCGTGCTCGCCTCGGCGGGCACGGGATGGCTGGGTCACGGCCACCTCCTCCCGGAGCTCTCGTTCGTGGCACCCACCTTCGATCCGTTCATCGTGCTCAGCCTGGGCCTTCCGCTGTTCGTCGTGACGATGGCGGGGCAGAACGTGCCCGGATTCACCGTGCTCTCCACCTACGGGTATGCCGGGCCCCCGAGGTTCTTGCTCGTCGCGACCGGACTGGGCTCGGCGGCGGCCAACCTGTTCGGTGGTCACGCCATCAACCTGGGCGCGATCACCGCGGCGATCATGTCGGGTCCGGAGTCCCACACGGATCCCGGAAAGCGCTGGGTGGCGACCCTCACCAACGGCATCCTCTACATCCCGCTCGGTCTCGCGGCGGGGGTGGCCGCCGCCCTGGTGAGCGCCGCACCGACCGTGCTCATCACCGCCGTCGCCGGACTGGCCGTGCTCGGGGCGCTCGTCACGAGCGTGGTCAACGCGATGGAGGACGCGGCGAACCGCATCCCGGCCATCGTCACCTTCCTGGTCGTGGCGTCCGGTGTCGTCGTGGCCGGGATCGGCTCCGCGTTCTGGGGCCTTCTCGTGGGCGCGCTCGTGATGCTCTGGCTCGGCTGGAGCCGTCGTCGCGGGCGGGCGGCTACGCCCTGAGGCCGCGGCGTTCGAGCAGCGGCTCGATCACCGCGTCCCGACCGCGGAAGTCGCGGTAGGCCGCCAGGGGATCCTTGGAGCCGCCCACCCCCAGCAGGCGTTCACGGAACCGATCGCCGTTGGCGCGGGTGAGGCCGCCGTTCTCCTTGAACCACTCGACCGTGTCGGCGTCGAGCACCTCGCTCCAGATGTAGGAGTAATAGCCGGCGTCGTATCCGCCCGAGAAGGTGTGGGCGAAGTACGGGCTCGAATACCGGGTCGGCACGGCGGGGTTCGCCAGGCCGAAGGAGTCGAGCGCCTCCGCCTCGAACTCGGCGACATCGGCGACCGTGTCGTCTGCGGTGATGGTGTGCCACGCCTGGTCGAGCATCGCCGCCGCGAGGTATTCGCTGGTCTTGAACCCCTCGTTGAAGGCGGATGACGCCTGGATGCGCTCTACGAAGTCGCTCGGCATCGCCTCGCCCGTCTCGTGATGCACGGCGTAGTTCTCCAGCACCTCGGGCCACAGCATCCACATCTCGTTCACCTGGCTGGGGAACTCCACGAAATCGCGGAAGACGTTGGTGCCGGAGAACTTCGGGTAGGTCACCCGGGCGAAGAGACCGTGCAGGGCGTGGCCGAACTCGTGGAAGAACGTGTTCACCTCGTCGTAGGTCAGCAGCGTGGGCTCGCCCGCGGCAGGCTTCGGCACGTTGAGGTTGTTGACGACGACGGTATCGGTGCCGAGCAGGGTGCTCTGGCTCGTGAGGTCGTTCATCCACGCTCCGCCGCGCTTCGAGTCGCGGGTGTAGAGATCGAGCACGTAGAGCCCGAGCGCCGAGCCGTCCTCGTTGCGGACCTCGAAGACGCGGGCCTCGGGGTGGTAGGCGACGAGGTCCGGTCGCTCGGTGAAGGTGATGCCGTAAAGACGCTGCGCGGCGAAGAAGACGCCGTCGCGGAGCACGCGCTCTGCCTCGAAATAGGGGCGCATCGCGGCGGTGTCCACGTCGTAAGTGGCCTGCCGAACCTTCTCGGTGTAGAACGCCCAGTCCCAGGACTCGATCGGATGCCCGGCCGAGGTCTCCAGCGCGGCCTGCTCCGTGCGCGCATTGCGCGCGGCGATCGGCGCGAGCCGTCCGAGCAGCGCCGCAACGGCGTGCGGCGTCTTGGCGGTCTCGTCGGCTGTGACGAAGGCGGCGTGGTTCTCGAATCCGAGCAGACGCGCACGCTGCGCCCGCAGGTGGGCGATCTCGAGCACGAGCTCGCGGTTGTCGTGCTCGTTGTCCCGGCTGCCCCGCGCCCGCGAGGCCGCCATCACGCGCTGTCGCACGGCGCGGTCGGTGAGGGAATCGAGGTAGGGATGCCCGGTGGGCAGCACGAGGGTGATGAGGTAGCTCCCGTCCAGCCCGCGCTCCTTGGCGGCTTCCGCGGCGGCGGAGATCTCGCTGGCTCCGAGGCCGTCGAGCTCGCGCACGTCGTCGATGACGACCGCGAGCTCGTTGGTGTCGGCGAGCAGGTTCTTCTCGAACCGGGTGGTGAGGGTGGAGAGCCGCTGGTTGTAGTCGCGCAGCGTCTCCTTCTGCGCGTCATCTAGCCCGGCGCCGGCCAGGGTGAATTCGGTGTGGTAGCGCTCGACGAGGTAGCGCGACTCCGGGTCGAGCTCGAGCTCGTCGAGCTGCTCGTGCACCGCGGAGATGCGGCGGTAGAGCTCGGCGTCGAGCTGGATGGCGTCGCCGTGCGCGGCGAGCAGCGGCGCGATCCGCTCCTCCAGCTCGTTGGTGAAGTCGTTGCTGTCGGCGGAGCTCTTGTTGAAGAAGACGGTGGCCACCCGGGTGAGCACGCGGCCGGAGCGCTCGAGCGGGATCAGCGTGTTCTCGAAGGTGGGCTCCTCGTCGAGGGCGGTGATGCGGCGCACCTCGTCGAGCTGCTCCTGCATGCCGCGTTCGAATGCGGGGAGGTAGTGCTCGTCACGGATCTCGGCGAACGGCGGCAGGCCGTAGGGGAGGGTGCTGGGTTCGAAGAAGGGATTGGAGTCAGCCATCCCTCCAGCCTATTCCCGAATGCAAAGGTCTGATTGCAAAAGTTAGCTTGCAAAGAATGCTTTGCAATGCTATCTTTGCACCATGGACGAACAGACGGAGACGACCGAGGTCGAGGTGCGGCGGGATCGCACCCTCGACTTCGAATCGCTCAAAGCGCTGGCGCACCCCCTGCGTCTGCGGCTGTTCGACGAGCTCTCGACCTTCGGCGCCGCCACCGCGAGCGGCCTGGCCGAGAGGCTGGGGGAGTCCAGCGGGGCGACGAGCTACCACCTGCGCCAGCTGGAGAAGCACGGCTTCGTGCGCGAGGTCGAGGGTCGCGGAAATGCCCGCGAGCGCTGGTGGGAACGCACTCCGGGAGGCATCACCGTCGACCACAGGGAGACCGTGGCCGACCCGGTGGGCCGGGCCGTCACCGAACTCGTGGCGCTGCACTTTCAGGAGCACTCCGAGGGCCTGCTGAACGAATTCCTGCGCACCGGGTACGACGAGTTCCCGGCCGAATGGACGGATGTCAGCAGCGTCACCACCATCAACCTGCGCCTCACCCAGGCTCAGCTGGCCGAGCTCGGCACGCTCTTCGAGTCGACCATCCAGCCCTGGGTGGACCGCCATCGCGGACGGGACGAGCCCGGCGCGCGGCCCGTGCAGATCCACTTCAATTCGTTCCCCGTTCCCGGTGGAACACCGACCCCGTCGGCTCAGCCCGGAGCAGACGAATAGACCATGTCGACGCCGCTCGGATTGTCGGTGGTCGACCGTAGTTTCAGTAGAGAGGAAGAGGTGATCGTGATGACTTCAGCAGCCGTTCTCGACCGCGCCGAGGGCGCAGTCGACACCATTCAGACCAGCACGCCGCGAGCCGCCGCACCCCTCGTCGACGCCCATCTTGCAGACGCCCCGCTGGCGAACGGCGCCAGGCCGCACGGTTTCGACCGCCTGGTGATGCGACTCAGCGTCGCGATGCTGCTGTGGGCGCAGAGGCGGGCGGTGCGTTCATCCGTGGGGTTCGACGAGCATCGTCGTCGCTACCTCGTCGAGCGCGAGCTCGACGCGCAGTCGCACGCGTCGCTGCGCATCGCAGCCCGGGTCTTCTGACCCGTCACCGACCCCGATGAGCGTCGCCGGTGCAGCACCGGCGTCCTAGCGCCACCTCCTGTGCACGAGCCGCTCCACGCAGACTCTTCCGGCGGCGCTCATCGGCACCACCCGCGGATCATCCCGCAGTGACGACGGCCTGCCCGTCATGGCCCAACCGGATGGTCGTGCTGTCGTCGAGTTCGACCACGGGCCGTCCCTCCAGCCACGTCAGCGTCCAGCGCCACTGCGAGACGTCGGTGTCCATCAGCTCGGTCTCGACCGCGCGCACGGCGGCGGCGATCGTGTCGGGCAGTCGGGGAGGAGTCTCTCCGCCGACCGGCCAGCGTGTTCCGAGCTGCATCAGTCCACCTGCTCTTCCAGCACGATGTCGGTGACGGCGACCGCGTCGCCCTCCGCCACGGTGAGGTCGCGGATGCGGCCGACCGCAGCCAGGTCGTCGGCGGCGAGAGCGAGCAGCGACGGGCCGGTGATCGTCGCGCTGAGCGCCACGGTCTTCTGCGAGGCCTTCGCGTCGGTCTTCGCCCGCCGGATGCCGATCAGCGCCTCGCTCACGAGGGCCCTCAAGCCGTTCGACTCGCTCGTCGGGTCGTCGACCGGCCATTCGGCGAGGTGCACTGACCCGTCGTGCGTCCAGCTCCAGACCTCCTCCGTGGCGAACGGGATGAACGGCGCGAGGAGTCGCAGCATCACATCGATCGCGCGTCGGAGGGTCGCCACCGCGCTGGCCTGACCCGCAGGCGAGCCCGCCCCGTAAGCGCGCTCCTTCACGACCTCCAGGTAGTCGTCGCAGAACACCCAGAAGAACTGCTCCACCGTCTCGAGCGCCTTCGCGTGATCGAAGTCGTCGAATGCCGCCGTCGCCGCTCGGGTCACGGCGTCGAGTTCGGCGAGGAGATCGAGATCGAGCGGTTCCGTCGGGGTCGCATCGGCTTCAGCCGCCGGGAAGGAATAGACGAATTTCGCCGCGTTGAGCACCTTGATGGCGAGCCTGCGCCCGATCTTCATCTGCTTGGGGTTCTGCGGGTCGAAGGAGGCATCCGTGCCCAGCCTGCTGGAGGCGGCCCAGTAGCGCACGGCGTCAGAGCCGTGCTCGGCGAGGATCGCGCCGGGCGTGACCACGTTCCCCTTCGACTTCGACATCTTCTTGCGGTCCGGATCCACGATGAAGCCGGAGATCCCGGCGTTCAGCCACGGCACCGAGCCGTGCTCGAGCTCGGCGCGCAGAACGGTCGAGAAGAGCCAGGTGCGGATGATGTCCTGCCCCTGGCTGCGCAGCGAATAGGGGAAGACTAGGTCGAACAGCTCGGGATCGCGCTCCCAGCCGCCGGCGATCTGGGGCGTGAGCGAGGAGGTCGCCCAGGTGTCCATGATGTCGAGCTCGCCCTCGAAGCCGCCGGGCACACCCCGCTGGCTCTCGTCGTAGCCGGGCGCCGTCGCCGAGGACGGGTCGACCGGCAGGGCGTCCTCGGTGGGGACGATGACGCCGGCGCGCTCGCCCGACGAGTCCAGCTCATACCAGACGGGGATCGGCACTCCGAAGAAGCGCTGGCGTGAGATGAGCCAGTCGCCGGTGAGCCCGCCGACCCAGTTGTCGTAGCGCACGCGCATGAATTCGGGCACGAAGTTGATCTCCGTGCCCCGGGCGAGCAGCGTGTCGCGGAGGGCGAGGTCGCGCGCACCGTTCGAGATGTACCACTGAAGGGTGGAGACGATCTCGAGGGGCTTGTCGCCCTTCTCGAAGAACTTCACCTGGTGCTGGATCGGCTTGGGGTCGCCGATGAGCTCGCCGCTCTCGCGCAGCAGCTCCACCACTCTCGCCTTGGCGCTGAAGACCGTCTTGCCCGCGAGTTCCGCGTAGGCGGCGCGTGCGGCATCCGATTCGATCACGTCGGGCGGGTCGAGCACGATTCGGCCGTCGCGCCCGATGATCGTGCGATTCGGCAGCGCGAGCTCGCGCCACCAGGTCACATCGGTCACGTCGCCGAAGGTGCAGATCATGGCGATGCCCGATCCCTTGTCCTTCTGGGCGAGGTGGTGGGCGAGCACGGGCACCTCGACGCCGAACAGCGGGGTGGTGACGGTGGTGCCGAAGAGATGCTGGTATCGCTCGTCGTCCGGATGCGCGACCAGGGCCACGCAGGCCGGGAGCAGTTCGGGGCGGGTCGTCTCGATGAACACGTCGGCGTCGGGGGCGTGGAATGCGAGCCGGTGGTAGGCGGCGGGCTGCTCCTTGTCTTCGAGCTCGGCCTGGGCCACGGCCGTGCGGAAGGTGATGTCCCACAGGGTCGGGGCATCCGCCTGGTACGCCTCACCGCGGGCGAGGTTCCTCAGGAAGGCGCGCTGCGCGGCCTGCTGCGCCTCCGGGCCGATGGTGCGGTAGGTCAGCGACCAGTCGACACTCAGCCCCAGGTCGCGCCAGAGCGCCTCGAACTGCTTCTCGTCCTCCGCCGTGAGCCGCTCGCAGAGCTCGACGAAGTTGCGTCGGGAGATGGGCAGCTGATCGGCCGCCTTCGACGAGGCGCCCTCCCCGCCGTCCAGCGGGGGCGTGAACCCGGGATCGTAGGGGAGCGTCGGGTCGCACCGCACGCCGTAGTAGTTCTGCACCCGGCGCTCGGTGGGCAGGCCGTTGTCGTCCCATCCCATCGGATAGAAGACGGTCTTGCCGCGCATGCGCTGGTACCGGGTGACCAGATCCATGTGCGTGTAGCTGAAGATGTGGCCGATGTGGAGGCTGCCGGAGGCCGTGGGCGGAGGAGTGTCGACCGAGAAGATGTTCTCGCGGGTCGCGTTCTCACGATCGAACCGGTGGGTGCCCTGCTGCTCCCAGACGGGTGCCCACTTGGCTTCGAGTCCTTCGAGGGCGGGCTTCTCGGGCAGGCTTGCGGGCATGGTGTCGCTTTCGGTTCGATATGTGCGGCACCGTGTTCGTGGAGAGGTGCCTGAGTGTCAGGATGCCTCGATTCTACCCGACCCCGGGCGCGCCCCTCAGGGCTGCAACCGGTCGACGAGCCAGGAGCCGTCGGGCTGCGCGGTGTACCTGATCCGGTCGTGCAGCCGCGACGTGCGCCCCTGCCAGAACTCGATCTGCTGCGGCTCGAGGAGGAATCCGCCCCAGTCGGAAGGCCGGGGAACGGTCGAGCCGTCGGGGTACTCGTCCTCCAGTTCGCGCACCCGGGCCTCCAGCGCGTCGCGGCCGCCGATCACCTGCGACTGCTCGCTCGCGAGAGCGGCGACCTGCGATCCATGGGGTCGAGAGGCGAAATAGGCGTTGCTCTCCTCGGCCGAGACGCGGGACGCCGCGCCGTAGAAGATGACCTGTCGGTGGAGTCGGTACCACGGGAAGACGGCGCTCGCCGAGGGGTTCGCCGCGAGAGCGCGGCCCTTTCGGGAGCCGTAGTCGGTGAAGAACTCGATGCCGGTGGGCCGGATGGCGCGAAGCAGCACCGTGCGGGCGCTCGCCCGTCCATCGGGGTCGATGGTGGCGAGCACCATCGCGTTGGGCTCGTAGACGCCCTCGGCCTCGGCGTGGCGGAGCCACCCGGTGAACTGGGTGAACGGGTCGGGGTCGACCTCCGACTCGGTCAGGCTCTCCGATCCGTAGTCGTTGTGCGCGCTGAGCGAGTCGGTCATGGTCACTGCTTCCCGTTGTTCGTCACGGTGATGGTCTGGCTGGCCTTCTGCCCGTTGCCCACCACCGTGATGGTGTAGGTGTGCTGGGCCTTCGGGCAGGAGTACTCGAAGGGGTTGTTCGTCTGCTGGTCCGGGAAGTTCGCCGTGCTCCCGTTGGGCGGAAGGTTCGTGAAGTACGGCGCGATGGAGGCGTCGTTCGTGTCCACCCCGAAGAACGCGGTCGAGGCGTTCGTGCTCGTCCAGCTGAAGGTGAGCGTGGGCGCCGGATCGCTGCTCGACGCCGGGCAGGTCACCGTGCGGGTGCTGATCGTGAACGAGCCGATCGTCGGCGCCGTGCTCGGCGGGGGTGCCGTCGTCTTGCTCGGCGTGGGGGTCGGGCTCGGGGTGGCGCTGGGCGTCGGGGTGGGCGTAGGGGTCTGCGAGGTCGCGGTGGGGGTGGGGGTCGGCGTCGTGCCCGATCCTCGTGCGAACAGGAGGGCGAGCAGCACGATCACCGCGACGAGCAGCACGCCGCCCACGATCGAGAGCACGATGAGCAGGGTCCTGGGGCGGCCCTTGCCGGGCTCGTCGGGTGCGGGACCCCCGGGAACCGGGCCTCCCGCACCGGGGCCTCCGGCTCCCGGGGAACCCGGCGCCGGAGGCTGCTGGTCGAACCGCACAGTGGGAGTGTCGTCGCTCATCGTCGCCCCGATCGTGTGAGTAGCCGCGTCGGCGCCATCCTACGGGCGGGTCAGCGAACCGCGGAAGCCTCGGTGAGCGAAGTGTCCACCATCGGTGACGCGTCGGCGGCCCGGTTCCGTGCGATCCGTGCCGCCACGACCGACGCGACGAGCGTCAGCAGCGAGATCGTGGCGAGGATGACGCCGGGGTGCCACCACGCGGCATCCGTGGCCTGCGACAGGCCGGCGGTGACGGCCGGGATGAAGCCGGACACCACGGCCGCGATGCTGTACGAGATCGACAGTGCGCTGTAGCGGCTCGGGCCCGCGAAGAGATCCGCCATCAGCCCGCCGAGCCCGGCCCACGAGAGAGTGGGGAGGATTCCGCCGATGATCATGGTGGCCACGAGGATGGGGAAGGTCGCGAACTGCAGCAGGAAGTACATCGGGAACGCGATGAGGAGCGTTCCGAACGCGCCGATGGCCACGACGCGGGCGGAGCCGATGCGGCTGGCGAGCACCCCGAACAGCGGGATGGTCACGAGCTGCAGGAGGCTGCCGATGAGGGTGGCCGTGAACAGCTGCTGGTAGGAGAAGTGCAGCACCGAGACGCCGTAGCCGATCGTGTAGGTGTTCATCAGCGAGTACGAACCGATTCCGAGCAGCGCCGCCCCGATCGCGATGATCACCAGCACCGGCTCCTTGGCGAGCACCTGCAGCACGGGCAGCCGGAGCCGACGACCGGTCTCGACGATGCGTTCGAAGACCGGCGTCTCGTCGATGGCCAGACGCAGATAGAGGGAGACGGCCAGCAGCGGAAGCGCCAGCAGGAACGGCAGCCGCCAGCCCCAGGCGAGCATGTCGGCCGGGCTGAGTGTGGCCGAGAGCACCAGGAACAGCGCACCGGTGAGAATCGTGCCCACGGGCGAACCGAGCTGGGGGAGCGCCGCGTACAGCCCGCGCTTGCGCGGTGACGCGTGCTCGACCGCGACCAGGATCGAGCCGCCCCACTCCCCGCCGAGCGAGAGGCCCTGGATCACGCGCAGCAGGGTGAGCAGTATCGGGGCCAGGATGCCGATGGTGGCGAACGACGGGAGGGCGCCGATCAACGCCGTGGCCACGCCCATGATCGTGATGGTGAGGATGAGCGTGCGCTTGCGGCCGATGCGGTCGCCCAGGTGGCCGAAGAGCACGGCGCCGATGGGCCGCACGATGAACGAGGTGGCGAGCACGAGGAAGGCCGAGATGAGCCCTGTCGCCGGGCTCTGCTCGGGGAAGAACAGCGGAGCGGCGAAGATCGCGCTGAAGTAGGCGAACACGTAGAAGTCGTAGGACTCGAGGGACGTGCCGACGAAGGACGCCCACACCGCCCGTCGTGCACGGCCTGCTCGGTCGGCGCCTATGGTTTCGGACGGGTTTGTAGTCATTTGTCAGACTTTCGTTACAAATATGTGGACTGAGTGCAGGAAAATGGGTGGAGCAGTATTCCCAACGTACCGATCAGGAAAAGATTCCCAATGCCTCGCACCGCAGCCGCTACGGTCGACATGGCCGAGATCGCAGCATCCGGCCACCGTGGACCGGGTCGCCCTCGGACCTCGTCTCGCGCCGCCCTCGAGGAGGCCGGCATCGAGCTCTTCATCGAGAAGACCTTCAGCGCCACGACCATCGACGACATCGCCCAGCGCGCCGGCGTGAGCCGGAGCACGTTCTTCAACTACTTCGCCGCCAAGGGCGACCTGTTGTTCCTCGACCTCGACCAGGCGCTGGATCGCTTCGAGAAGGAACTCGCCGTGGCCACCGAGCCGGATGCGCTCGACGCGATCGAGGGGGCGCTCGTGCGCAGCCTTGAGGACTTCGGCACGTCACACGTGCCGCTCTCCGTCTCCCAGCGGGACGTGATGGGAGTGGCGGCGGAGGTGCGCACCGCCCGGCTGCGGATCCTGGCCCGGCAGGCCGACATCCTCACCTCGTTCCTGGCCAAGGATCTGGGGCGCCCGGAGGGAGACCTGCTGGTCGCGGTCTCGGCCACCATGATCGCCGGAGCCGTCTCCGCCGCGGGCATGACCTGGGCGCGCGACGGTGCCGAGCGCGCCGCATTCACCGAGTACATCGAGCGGGCGATGCAGGTCGTGCGGAACGGACTCGGCCGGGCATTGTGAACGGGCGGCGGCCGTGTGGCATCCGCTAGAATCGTGATCAACGACAGCGATCCGGCCATCACCGGGGAGTCGCCGGAAGAACGGCCGGGGCCCGCGAGCATTCGCGGCAGTTCGGGCTCATTAGAACCGGACCAGTACAGAGTGGCTCCTCTCACGAGGTTGCAAGCGGGGTGGTACCGCGGCAGCGATGTCGTCCCCGCATGGACGCGACCGCAGGAGAACCCATGTACCCGAAGAATGCCGGCACGAACGGCGACGCATTCGGCGAGCCCCTCACGCCCAGCCCGAATTTCCCGGCCATCGAGCGCGGCATCCTGGCGTTCTGGAAGGGCGACGACACCTTCCGGGCCTCGATCGAGGCCCGCGAGGGCCGCGAGGAGTGGGTCTTCTACGACGGCCCGCCGTTCGCCAACGGCCTCCCGCACTACGGGCACCTCCTGACCGGCTACGCCAAAGACCTCTTCCCGCGCTACCAGACCATGCGCGGGCGCCAGGTGCACCGCCGATTCGGCTGGGACACCCACGGCCTGCCCGCGGAGCTCGAGGCCATGCGCCAGCTCGGCATCAACGAGAAGCACCAGATCGAGGAGATGGGCATCGCGACCTTCAACGCGAAGGCCCGTGAATCCGTGCTCGAATACACCGCCGAGTGGGAGGACTACGTCACCCGCCAGGCCCGGTGGGTGGACTTCGAGCACGACTACAAGACGCTCGACATCACGTTCATGGAGTCGGTGATCTGGGCGTTCAAGCAGCTCTACGACAAGGGGCTCGCCTACGAGGGCTTCCGCGTGCTGCCGTACTGCTGGCACGACGAGACGCCCCTCTCCAACCATGAGCTGCGCATGGACGACGACATCTACCGCAACCGCCAGGACCAGTCGGTCACGGTCACCTTCCCGCTCGACGGCGCCAAGGCCGAGAGCCTCGGCCTCACCGGCGTGAAGGCGCTGGCCTGGACGACGACCCCCTGGACCCTTCCGACGAACCTCGCGCTCGCCGTGGGTCCCGAGATCGAGTACGTGGTCGTTCCCAGCGGGCCGCTCGGTGCGGCGGACGGGTCGGCCGAGGGCGTCGCCGAGTTCCTGCTCGCCCGCGACACCGTCGCCGCCTACGCGAAGGACCTGGGTTACGGCTCGCCCGAGGCGGCGAGGGACGCGGTGGCCCGCAGCTACCGCGGTGCCGAGCTGGGCGGCATCCGTTACGCCCGGCTGTGGGACTACTACGCCGACACCGACCTGTGGGGCACGGGCTCCGCGTGGCAGGTGCTGGTCGCCGACTACGTCGCGACGGGCGAGGGCACCGGCATCGTGCACCAGGCTCCCGCCTACGGCGAGGACGACCAGGTCACCTGCGCCGCGGCCGGCATTCCGGTGATCATCTCCGTGGACGAGGGGGGGAAGTTCCTTCCCCTGATCGCGGATGTCGCGGGCCTGCAGGTCTTCGACGCGAACAAGCCCCTCATCCAGAAGCTGCGGGCCGACGGTCGTCTGCTGCGCGTGGCGAGCTACGAGCACAGCTACCCGCACTGCTGGCGGTGCAAGAACCCGCTCATCTACAAGGCGGTCTCGAGCTGGTTCGTGCGGGTCACCGAGATCCGCGACCGCATGGAGCAGCTGAACCAGGAGATCAACTGGGTTCCGGAGAACGTGAAGGACGGCCAGTTCGGCAAGTGGTTGTCGAACGCGCGCGACTGGTCCATCTCGCGCAACCGCTACTGGGGTTCGCCGATCCCGATCTGGAAGAGCGACGACCCCGAGTTCCCGCGCATCGACGTCTACGGCTCCCTCGACGAACTGGAGCGCGACTTCGGCGTGCGCCCCACCGACCTGCATCGGCCCTACATCGACGAGCTGACCCGCCCCAACCCCGACGACCCGAGCGGTCGATCGACGATGCGCCGCATCCCGGACGTGCTCGACGTGTGGTTCGACTCCGGTTCGATGCCGTTCGCGCAGGTGCACTATCCGTTCGAGAACCAGGAGTGGTTCGACACCCACAATCCGGCCGACTTCATCGTGGAGTACATCGGGCAGACGCGCGGCTGGTTCTACATGCTCCACATCCTCTCGACCGCGCTCTTCGACCGGCCGGCGTTCACCAACGTGATCAGCCACGGCATCGTGCTGGGCAGCGATGGTCAGAAGATGTCGAAGAGCCTGCGCAACTACCCGGATGTCAGCGAGGTGTTCGATCGCGACGGTGCCGACGCCATGCGCTGGTTCCTCATGGCCTCGTCGGTGATCCGCGGCGGAAACCTCATCGTCACCGAGGAGGGCATCCGCGAGGGCGTCCGCCAGCTCATGCTCCCGCTGTGGAACACGTACTACTTCTTCAGTCTCTACGCCAATGCGGCGCCCGAGGCTCCCGGCGGGACGGGCGCCGGCGCACCCCGCGGCTACACCGCCACCTGGCGCACCGACTCGACCGACGTGCTCGACCGCTACCTCCTCGCCAAGACGCGTCGCCTGATCGTCGACGTGCAGAGCCGGCTCGACGAGCTCGACAGCCCGCTCGCCGCCGCGGCGCTGCGCGATTTCGCCGACGTGCTCACCAACTGGTACGTGCGGCGCAGCCGCGAACGGTTCTGGAACGGCGAGAGCCGCGAGGCGTTCGACACCCTGTACACGGTGCTCGAGACGGTGTGCCGGGTGGCGGCGCCGCTCCTGCCGATCGTCACCGAACAGGTGTGGAAGGGGCTCACGGGAGCGCGCAGCGTGCACCTGGAGGACTGGCCGGACTACCGGGTCTTCCCGGAGGACGACGCCCTCGTCGCCGTCATGGACCGCGTGCGGGAGATGGTCTCCGTCGGCCTCGCCGTGCGCAAGTCGACCGGGCTGCGGGTGCGCCTGCCGCTCGCGAAGCTGACCGTGGCGACGCCGAGCCCGGACGGTCTCGCCGACTTCCTCGACATCCTGCGGGACGAGCTCAACGTGAAGGCGGTCGAGGTGATCGAACTCTCGGATCACACGCTCGCCGACTTCGGCATCACCCGGAGTCTCACGGTCAACGCCCGCGCGGCCGGGCCGCGCATCGGCAAGCAGGTGCAGTCCGCAATCCAGGCCGCGAAGTCCGGCGACTGGGCGCTGCAGGGCGACGGGGTGGTGGTCGGCGGCCTCGAGCTGCAGCCGGGCGAGTTCGATCTCAGGTTCGAACTGCCCCGGGACTCGAACGCCCTGGCGTTCCTCGCCGACGGCGGTTTCGTGCTGCTCGACACGGAGGTCACGCCCGAGCTCGCCGCGGAGGGACTGGCCCGAGACCTCACCCGCGCCGTTCAAGACGCCCGGAAGTCGGCGGGCCTCGCGGTCAGCGACCGGATCGACCTGGTGCTGTTCTTCGGCGATCGCACCGACTTCGCGGCCCTCCGCAACCATCGGGAGTCGATCGCGAAGGAGACGCTCGCCCTGGCGATCGACGGCTACTTCGCCGAGGGTGAGAACGCCGAGGTCTACGCTGCCGAGCACGGGCGGGCCGGATCGTTCCGGTCCGTCGTCGGGGCGGGGCAGTACGCTAACGCGGGCGACGTCGTCGTCGAGCTGAGAATCCATGGAGCGGGAACCGATGTCTGACACCACTGAAGACCCCGAACTCGGCGATGACGCGCTGTACCAGCGCGAAGCCGACGAGGTCTACGCCGAGCTCCTCTCCCGCATCGGGGAGGCGAACGCGCAGCCTCGACTCGGCGCGACCCGCCGGGTGCTCGAGCTGCTGGGCGACCCGCAGCGGGCGTACCCGATCGTGCACATCACGGGCACCAACGGCAAGACGAGCACCAGTCGCATCATCGAGTCCGTACTGCGTGCTCACGATCTGCGCACCGGCCTGCTGACGAGCCCGCACCTCGTCCGGGTGAACGAGCGGATCGTGATCGACGGTCACCCGATCTCCAACGAGGCCTTCGTGGCCAACTACCGGGACATCCAGCCCTACCTGGAGATCGTGGACGCGGAGCTGGTCGGATCGGGTGAGGCGCCGCTGACCTTCTTCGAGGCGTTCACCGCTCTCGGTTTCGCCTGCTTCGCGGATGCTCCGATCGACGTCGGGGTCATCGAGGTGGGCATGGGCGGCGAGTGGGATTCGACCAATGTGGCCGACGGCGTCGTCGCAGTATTCACTCCGATCTCTCTCGACCACACGGCGCGACTGGGCAACACGGTCGGCGAGATCGCTCGCACGAAGTCGGGCATCATCAAGCCCGCCGCATCGGTCGTGTCGTCTCGCCAGCCGGCCTCCGCGCTCGTGGAACTCGAGCGGGCGACCGAGCTCACCGAGTCCACCATCGTCGTTCAGGGTGGAGCGTTCGACCTGCTCAGCAACACGGTGGCCGTCGGCGGCCAGGTCATCTCGGTGCGGGGACTCGCCGGCACCTACAGCGACCTCTTCCTGCCGCTCTTCGGCGATCATCAGGCGCAGAACGCCGCCGTGGCGATCGCCGCGGTCGAGTCGTTCCTCGGCGGGGGCAGCCAGCCGCTGGTGGGCGACGTGCTCGCGGAGGGGATCGCCACGGCCTCCTCGCCGGGGCGCCTGCAGGTGATCGGCATCGAGCCCACGGTGATCATCGACGCCGCCCACAACCCGGACGGCGCCCTGGCGCTGGCCAGGTCGATCGCGACCTACTTCACGTTCGACGAGGTCGCCGTGGTGCTCGGCGTGCTGGCCGACAAGGATGCCCGGGGCATCGTCTCCGCCCTGGCCACCTTCGCCGAGCGCATCCACGTCACCGCCTCGAGCTCGGATCGCGCCGTGCCCGTCGACGACCTCGCAGAGACCGTGCGCGAGTTGACGAGCGATGAGGTCACCTACCCGTTCGACAGCCCCGCGGAGGCGATCGCCGCCGCGCGCGAGTGGGCCGCCGAGGGCCCTCGACGCGGCGTGGTGATCACCGGGTCGATCACGCTCATCGGCGACGCGCTCGTGATCGCCGCGGCCGAGGGCTGGCAGCGGTGACCGACGCCCCCACGCGGGTGCGGCGGGAGCGGAGCGCCAGCGAGTCGCTCCTGTCGATCGCGCTCGCCCTCGAGGCGGTGCTGGTCTTCTTCGTGGTGCTGGTCGTGTTCGGGCTTCGGCTGCTTCCTGCCGGCCTCGTGTTCGGCGGGGGAGCGGTGCTCTTCGTGCTGCTGCTGGTGGCCACCCGCCTGGTGCGATACGGGTGGGGCGTGTGGCTGGGCTGGCTGCTGCAGGCGGTGCTCGTGGCCCTCGGCATCCTGCTTCCCCTCATGTACTTCATCGGCGCCCTCTTCCTCGCCATCTGGATCTATTGCTTCGTCATGGGTCGTCGACTCGACCGCCGCAACGCCACCACAAACAAGGAGCCACTATCGTGACCGATGTTCAGGAAACCCTCGTCCTCGTCAAGCCCGACGGAGTCTCGCGCAACCTCACCGGCGAGATCCTCCGCCGCATCGAGGCGAAGGGCTACCAGCTCGTGGACGTCAAACTGGTCGAGGCCAGCCGGGAACTCCTGGCCGCCCACTACGAGGAGCACCAGGGCAAGCCCTTCTACGAGCCTCTCGTGGAGTTCATGGAGTCGGGGCCCATCGTGGCGCTGCGCATCGCGGGCGAACGGGTGATCGAAGGATTCCGCAGCCTGGCGGGCACGACCGACCCCACCACAGCGGCCCCCGGAACGATTCGCGGCGACCTCGGCCGCGACTGGGGTCTCAAGGTGCAGCAGAACCTCGTCCACGGCTCCGACTCGCCGGAGTCGGCGGCGCGGGAGCTGGCGCTCTGGTTCGACTGATCGGGTGACGTGACGCTGAGAGGCGGGCGTCCACAATCAGCCGACTTTACACAGCGACTCGCGAGTTACCTGCGCGCGAACCAGTAGCGCGCAACTCGTCTCGTCGAAGCTACTTGGCCTGCGCCTGTACGAAGCTCGCGAACACGCTGGGGTCGGTGAGCGAGCCCTTGTACTGCTCGCCGTTCACGAAGACAGTCGGGGTTCCGCCGAATACCGTCGGGGTGTTCGCGACTCCCTTGAAGACGACAGTCTGACCAGTGGTGTCGATGCGTTTCGACGCCGCCGTCACCCAGGGCACGAATTTCTGAGATGTGATGCAGGAGCTGATCGCGGCGCTCGAACTCCCAGCCGACTTCAGCGTGGCGATCAGTTCCTTGTCCGTCTTTCCACCGGTGTTCTCCGCCGGCTGGTCCTTGAACAGGGCAGTGTTGACCGCGTAGAAGTTGTTCGGGTCATAGTTTGCGACACACGCAGCCGCGTTGGCAGCCCTGGTCGAGTACTTGTTGCCGAGTGACGACCGGTCGAGGAATGAGATCGGGTGGATTTCGATCGTCGCCTTGCCCGCCTTGATCCAGTCGGCGATCTGCGATTCGTTCGTCGTCTCGAACTGGTTGCAGTACGGGCACTGATAGTCGATGTAGGTGACGATATTGACGGTGCTCGTGTGCTTGGACCGGTCGGTGGGAGTGGGCTTCTGCTTCGACGACAGGGCCGGAGTCCGGACGGCGTCGAGGTTCGATCCTGATATGAGGATCCCGTCGCTCGCCATATTCTTCGGTCCGGGCCCCGCGACGACCGGCTTGCTTCCGTTCACGATCAGCAGCACGACGACGACAGCGATCGCTATCACCGCGAGCCCGATTCCGCCCTGCAGGAAGATCCGGTTCCGGCGCTCTCTGCGCTTTTGCGCTTCACGCTCGATGCGGGCCTTCTCGCGCGCTTCCTCGCGGCGATCCTTCTTGCCGGGCTGTGTTCCGGGAGCGGGAGGGACCATGGCTGACTTGACTCGTTTCTTTTGTCGGAACGCTAGACCACACGACTCTATGAGATCGAACGAGTTGGAGTCGCCAAATGGCGGACGCTTGTGCTTAGAAGTGGCTGAGAGGGGAGCTACAGAGTGCTGAGGACGTCCAGCCGCGCCTGGGCGACCACCGCGACGATGAGGTAGCAGACAAGAGTGAGGACCGGCAGCCAGCCGAAGAGGGACGTGAACGCAGACCGAGTGCGCTGACCACCTCCGAAGCGACCATTCATGCCGTTGACGAACGTGACGATGAGAAACGTGGGGATGGTGACGGCCCAGGTGACCATGCACCACGGGCACAGGGTGCTGAGAGCGAAGATGCTCTGCGAGATCAGCCACACGACCAGCGCGAGCGCTCCGGCCATGCCGACGTTGAAAGCGATCCAGAACCATCGTGCGAAACGCGCGCCGCTAAGAAGCAGAATGCCGATGAGGATGACGACTATCCAGCCCCCGACTCCGAGAACGGGATTGGGGAAACCGAACAGCGAGCCCTGCCAGGACTTGAGATTGACCCCGCACTGGACCAGAACACTCGCGTTGCAGCTCGGCGCGATGTCTGGGTTGATGTAGGTGCCGACCTTGTCGACGGTGAGCCGGAAGGCGGCGAAAAATCCGGTGACCCCGGCGACCACGAGGAACACGCCGAGCACGGGAGTGCCGAGAGCACGTGGCATCCGCCTCACGATGAGGGCGAAGGCGACGGCCATCGCGATGAGTTGGAGAAAGGCGAGCAGGTCGAAGCCGACATTGCCGACCGCGCGCAGATAGATGACCCAGAGCTCGAAGATGATCCCGATCAGCGCAATCGGGGTGAAGGCTGCCCAGATTCCCGGCCGGAGGTCGGCCCCGGCGAGCTGCGCCACGGCCACGGCGAGCACGGCCACGAACAGCGCCATGGCGAAGGCGGATGCCGGGAACCCCAGTTCGTTGTCCGCGCCGACCAGCTTCGCCGCCTTGCCCGCCGCCTCGATCGAATGGAAGGCCCCGACCGTCGCGATGAACGCGACCAGGACCCCTGCGGCGGCGGCCGCGGCGAGGAGGAACGTGGAGCGGGATGGCGCGGATACCGGCGTCGTCTGGGTCACCCCCGGATTATTGCAGGCGCAAATGCGAGGTCCTAGGCAATGCATGCGATAATTTGAACAAGTCGCAGGAGCCGCGCTCCGGCGACACCAGAGAATGCTTACCGGGCACCAAACCGGGCCACGCAGGATCGGCACACCTCCGTGCCGCAACGAAACACGTGTCGCATAGCCAGTTGCGAACAACTCAAGTGAACGAACGGGACCGCAAGCCAGAGCCGTAAGGGCCGGCGCAGGTCGTGAACGTCAAGGATTAGCGATGGGCCGAACGCGGCACATCGCGTTAGAGAGCACCCGGCGGGTGGCGCGGTCGCCCAGCCCGGGCAAGGAGTGCACCAGCAATGGTGGATAACAACAAAGAAAATACCGAAGCGGCAGCCGAACCGACGAAGAAGCGAGGCCGGCTCTTCGGCCGGGTGAAGTCGTCCCCGAAGCCCCCGGTCGCTGAGGCCCCCGCCGCCCCCGCCCCGGTCGCTGAGGCCCTCGAAGCGCCGACGCCGGTCGCTGAGGCCCTCGAAGCGCCCGCCAAAGCACCCGCGAAGCGCCGAGCGCCCGCGAAGAAGGCTGCTGCCCCGGCATCCACCGACTCCGTCGACGACGCGCAGGATGAGAAGCCCGCGGCCGCGCCGTCCCGGCCGCCGCTGTCGCCGCTCTTCCAGGCGCCCGACCTTCCCCCGCTTCCTCCTCTGCCGCCTCGCGGATCAGGCCAGCGCGACCAGAACCTCCTGCGCGATCTCCCCGACGACGACGACGGGAGCGAGGGCTCCAGCGTGCGACGCCGGTCGCGCCGCCGCGCCGGCGACGACGGGTCTGAGCAGAACGACGGCGGAGGCAACGGCAACGGACCCGCCAAGACCGTCGTGAAGGTGCGCGCACCGCGCCCGCAGCCCGAGCTCAGCAACGAGCCGACGCGCGTGCGCGGATCGACCCGACTCGAGGCGAAGAAGCAGCGCCGCCGCGACGGCCGCGACGCGGGCCGCCGCCGCCCGGTCATCACCGAGGCGGAGTTCCTCGCCCGTCGCGAGGCCGTCGACCGCGTCATGGTGGTGCGCTCCAAGTTCGGTCGCATCCAGATCGGCGTGCTCGAAGACGGCGTTCTGGTCGAGCACTACGTGGCCAAGGCCGCCGACGCGAGTCTGATCGGGAACGTCTACCTCGGACGCGTGCAGAACGTGCTCCCGAGCATGGAGGCCGCGTTCGTGGACATCGGCCGCGGTCGCAATGCCGTGCTCTACTCGGGCGAGGTCGACTGGGATGCCGCGGCGGAGAACTCGGCCGAGGGCAAGAACCAGGCCAGGCGCATCGAGCTCGCTCTGAAGCCCGGCGACAAGGTGCTCGTGCAGGTGACGAAAGACCCCGTTGGCCACAAGGGCGCCCGTCTGACCAGCCAGGTGAGCCTGCCCGGCCGCTACCTCGTCTACGTGCCCAACGGCTCGATGACCGGGATCAGCCGCAAGCTTCCCGACACCGAGCGCGCACGTCTCAAGAAGATCCTCAAAGAGGTCCTGCCGGAGAAGGTGGGCGTCATCGTGCGCACCGCCGCGGAAGGTGCGACCGACGAGCAGCTCACGCTCGACGTCAACCGCCTGACCGCACAGTGGACGGCGATCAGCGAGACTCTGGAGAACGTGCAGGCCCCGGCGCTGCTGCACAGCGAGCCCGACCTGCTCGTCAAGATCGTGCGCGACGTCTTCAACGAGGACTTCCACAAGCTCGTGATCGAGGGCGAGGACGCAGAGCAGACCATCTCCACCTACCTCAAGCAGGTCGCCCCCGATCTCGTGGATCGCGTGCAGACCTACGAAGGCACCGCCGACTCGTTCGACGAGTACCGCATCAGCGAGCAGATCGAGAAGGCGCTCGACCGCAAGGTGTGGCTGCCCTCGGGCGGATCGCTCGTGATCGACCGCACCGAGGCGATGACCGTGGTCGACGTCAATACCGGCAAGTTCGTCGGATCCGGGGGAAACCTCGAGGAGACGGTGACCAAGAACAACCTCGAGGCCGCGGAGGAGATCGTGCGCCAGCTTCGGCTGCGCGACATCGGCGGCATCATCGTCGTGGACTTCATCGACATGGTGCTGGAATCGAACCGAGACCTCGTGCTGCGCCGACTCGTCGAATGCCTCAGCCGCGACCGCACCAAGCACCAGGTCGCGGAGGTCACCTCGCTCGGACTCGTGCAGATGACCCGCAAGAAGCTCGGACTGGGCCTGGTCGAGTCGTTCAGCGAGCCCTGCGAGGTCTGCGCCGGCCGTGGCATCATCGTGCACCACGATCCGGTGACGAAGCACCGTCAGAGTGCGCAGCCGGAGGTGCGTCGCAGCCGTGGCGGCCGTGGCGGCAACGGCGGCAACGGGAACTCCAACTCGAACTCGGGCCCGCAGTCGAAGGGTCCCGCCAACGGCGGCACCCACGCGATCACGGATGACGTGAAGAACGCGCTCGCCCAGATCGCGGCATCCACCATTCCTCACGCCGAGTCCGCGTCGCACGCCCATGCCGAGAAGGCAGTGGAGCCGGGCGCGCCCGCCGCGCCCGCGAGCGAGGCCCCCTCTGCCGTCGTCGAGCAGGCGAGCGTGGCCGCGGCCGAGGCCGCGGTGGCGATCCTCGACATCCCCGTCAAGAAGGTGCAGCGCGCGCCGCGTCGCATCAGCACGCACGACGCCGAGCAGATCCTCGATTCGGTGCTCGACGCGTTGCCCGAGCCGAAGCAGCCCGGTCAGGGCCGGGCGCGCGGGTCGCGTCGCGCCTCGAGCGCGGGCACGGTGCGACCGGGCGACTCCGACTGATTCTGAGGGAACGCTCATGCGACTCAGCGTGGGCGTTCCCCGAATCGGCGTGATCGGCCGCCTAGTATTCCCGAGGTGAGCACGCGGGCGGAGGTCAGGGAACGGCGCCGCAATCGGCTCTCTCCACTGGCCGCCCTGCTCATCGGGCTCGCGGCGATCGCTGCGGTGTTCACGATCCGCGCGGTGACGTCGGCGACCGGAACCTGGTCGCTGCCGAACCAGGTGCAGGATCTGCTGACGCTCAGCATCAGCGTGATCGTCGAATCGCTGCCCTTCGTGATCCTCGGCGTGCTCCTCTCGATCCTCGTGCAGGTCTGGATCCCCGATCGCTGGATCGCACGGGTGCTTCCGCGAACGCCGGTGCTCCGCCGCGCGGTGATCTCTCTGATCGGTGTGCTCCTGCCGGTGTGCGAGTGCGGAAACGTGCCGCTCGCACGCGGGCTCATCGTCAAGGGCTTCAGCGTCTCGGAGTCGATCACCTTCCTGCTCGCCGCGCCGATCGTCAACCCGATCACGATCCTGACGACCGGTCAGGCGTTCGGCTTCGACAGTCCCGTCTTCGTCGGGCGGATCGTCGGTGGGTTCGTGGTGGCGAACGTCGTGGGATGGCTGTTCTCGCGCCATCCGGACGAAGACAGCCTGATGACCCCGTCGTTCGCTGCGGAGTGCCGGCTGCCCGACCCCGGCGAAAGCGGTCAGACGCGCTGGCGGCGCAGCGTCGAGCTCTTCCAGCACGAGTCGGCGACCATCATGCCCGCGCTCTTCCTCGGATCGCTCGTGGCCGGGCTGGTGCAGGTCGCCGTGCCGCGCGCGGTGCTGCTCAACCTCGGGAGCAACCCCGTCTGGTCGATCGTCGCCATGATGGCGCTCGCCTTCGTCATCTCGGTCTGCTCGAACGTGGACTCGTTCTTCATCCTCCCGTTCGCCTCCACCTTCATGCCGGGTTCCATCGCGGCTTTCCTCGTGTTCGGGCCGATCGTCGACATCAAGATGCTCACCCTGATGCGCACCACGTTCACCACTCGGGTGCTCGTGATCATCGCCGTGGTCGTCGGGTTGCTCTCCGCTCTTCTCGGGGCGGTGATCAACTATGTCGCCTAGCTCACGCGTGTGGCGGTTCATCCGGCGCTGGCAGGGGCTGGTGCTCGTCGTCGCGGCTCTCGTCTCGACCGTGTGGCTCGCTCTGACCAATCGGCTGATCCTCTACATCCACCCCCGGTACATCGTCTTCACCGTGGTGATGGCGCTCATCGGCCTCGCTCTCGTGGTCGTCAGCGCGATCGACCGGCACGATCACGGCCACGAGGAGGAGGAGCCGCGTCGATTGGGGCGCGTGCTCTCTGCGGGGTCGACGGTGCTGACCCTGCTCCTCGCGATCGGGATCGTGGTGGTGCCCCCGGCCACCCTGACCACGGCCACGGCGGACCAGCGGGTGGTCAATTCGGGTCAGGCCGCGGGCACGGCCGTGGCAGGCAGGGCCCCCGCCTCCCAGAGCGGCGCATCCGCCCGGTTCACGGTGGCGGACTGGGCGTCGCTCCTGCGCCAGACGAGCGACGAGACCTTCTACCGCAACAAGGCCGCCGACGTCGTCGGCACGATCAGCACCGCCAAGGGGAATCCGGACGACGTCTTCTTCGTGACGCGCTTCGTGATCACCTGCTGCGCCGTCGACGCGCAGCCCGTCGGCGTGCCCGTCTACCTCCCCGGCTGGAAGAGCAGCTTCACCAGCGGGGAGTGGGTGCACGTGAAAGGCAGCTTCGACACCGACCCCAGCAGCACCAGCTCGGAGCCGATCGTGCTCCTGCCCACGACGACAGTGAAGACCGCGCAGCCCAGTGACCCCTACCTCTACTGACCCGTTCGGCACACGACGCTTCCGCCGCGGCATCGTGGCGGCTGTCGTGGTGCTCGCCCTGCTCTGCGGCGGCTTCCTCGTGCTCGACTACTTCCAGGGCCCGAAGCTCTCCAGCGCCACCGTCGACACGCGCCAGGTGGTGCGGCAGGCAGACCAGCAGCTGCGGATGTTCGCAGATCAGAACCTCGCGACGGTGAAGCGGTCGCAGGTCACGATCTCGCCCGCCGCGCCGTTCACGGTGACGAGCAGCGGGCAGCAGGTGGCGGTGCAGTTCTCCCGGCGGCTCGACTACGCGACCCGATACACCGTGACGATCCGCGGTGCGCGAAGCATCTACCAGGATCAGCCGGCGACGCTCGCCTACTCGTTCACCACCGAGTCCGCG
This sequence comes from uncultured Lacisediminihabitans sp., assembly GCA_966212465.1. GTDB lineage: Bacteria > Actinomycetota > Actinomycetes > Actinomycetales > Microbacteriaceae > Lacisediminihabitans. Next base: position 27,365 of record CBIHRK010000002.1, on the reverse strand, counting down.
TCGCTCTACTACCTGCGGCGGGCCGACCCCGCAGCCTCGCCCGAGGGCACGGACAGCGTCATCCGGACGGGGCTTCGCGGCAACGCCGAATCGGTCGTCTACACGGCCCACCACATCCAGGCCTTCGTCGCGTTCCCCGCCGTGCTCGCGGTCGTCACCATCCAGGACGACGGCACGGACGCGCTCTCGCTGGTGAGCCTGAAGGACCCGTCCGTCGTCGAGCACCTCCTGCTGCCCGGTGCAGGCACGATCGACAAGCTTCAGGCCTCGTCGGATGCCGGAGTGCTCGGCTTCGTCTTCTCCAGCGCCGGCTCCTCGGCCGACCCGCCCTATTCGAGCGACCTGATGACCGTCGACCTCACGGCGCAGCACACCGTGACGCCGGTGCTCGGCCTGGACGGGCGGCCGCTGAGCGTGCTCGACTGGACCTACCTCAGCGGCAGCACGAGAATCGTGGCGCAGGGAGCGGACCAGTCGGTGCTGCTAATCTACCCGAAGACGCCGAAGTCGGCGACACCCCTCGGCGTCTACGCGGCTCTGGGAGGCAGTTCGCCGGATGGCGCATCGGTCGTGGTCGCCGACGTGTTCAGCCGGCTGCGGCTCTCGGTGGCCTCCGGCAGAACCCGGCGCATCGAGACGCACCAGGTCGGGGGAGCGAAGACCTACGGCGGCGACCTCGCGCTGCTCGACGACGGCTCCGCCAGCGTGCAGCAGGTCGCGGTGTTCGACACGGCCACGGGGCAGTACGTGAGCTACGTGATCCACCAATCGCCCTCGGACACGCGGGTGCTCTACGGCGGCACCGACTTCACCGGGAGCATCGACGGCTTCAGCGTGTCGCCGAACGGTCAGTATGCGGCCATCACCGTGGTGCCCGACTATGCCACGAGCGTCTCGGACGGATACGCGGTGGACCCGCGGGCGACATCCGTGACGACGGTGTTCGTGAACATCGCGACGGGGGCGGTCGTGAGGAGCGTCAGCGGGTTCGACGTGAGCTGGTGATGCCGTTCAGCGCGCGGCGCTCAGAGTGAGCGGCGTTCCCGCTGAGAGACGCGGAGGCCGCTGGCCCGGAGTCGTTCGACGAGCTGACGGATCGTGACGGGTTCCGCCCCGGCCGCCACGAGCTCGGCGTAGCGATGCTCGGGGACGTCGTAGTGGTCGAGGTCGAAACCGCGACGCGGGATCCCCGCTCGCCGGGCGAAGTCGTGCAGTTCCTCGAGCGAGGTGTCGGAGACGAGGTGCGACCAGAGCATGTCGTGGGCCGGCCACCGCGGGAGATCGATGAGTATCACCATGCGCGTTCCATAGAACGCCATCGTAGGCGCGGCCTTAGGCTGATCTCACCGGAAACGACACGGCAGCGACTGGAGGCTCCCTCGATGACGACACTCGCCACCCGCGTGATCCGCCGGCGCGGCTTCGTGGTGGCACTCATCACCGCTGCGTCCGTGCTCGCCGCCCTCGTGGCGCAGGAGTTCCTCGTGGACCTGTTCGGCTCGCTCGGCGCCGTCATCGGCGGCCAGGGCTACCCGGGCGGCTGGGCGCCCGCCGTGCTCGCGCAGGCCGCCCTCACCTTCCTGCCGTTTGCGATCGGAGTGTTCCTCGCGATCTGGCTGGTCGCGCCGATCGGCGCCGACCTCCGGCTCGTGCACGTGGTGACCCGTAGCCTGCTGATCGCGGGAATCGGGGCGCTCCTGGCGATCGTCGTGTCGGTGATCGCCGCCCTCTTCGGTGCCTTCAGCTATTCGGCCACGTTCACCAGCAGCATCTTCGGCAACCTGGGCTACGACCTCTCCGGTGCGCTGTCGCGCATGGGGTTCGCCCTCGGCAACGGTCTGACGCTGTTCGCGTCGGCCCTCCCGCTGGTCGTTCTCGCCTGTGTTCTGCTCTGGATCTGGCTCGAGCGTCACCCGCGGGACCACCAGGTCGCCGGCATCGTCGACGAGGTTTGACCGCGCGTCGAAATATCGGGTATTGTTGACCCTTGGTGTGTGCTGGGCCGAGCCCGCGCACCTCATCTTCTTCCGGAATCTCCTCCGGTCACACAGTTAGGGTTAGACGTGGTTTACGCAGTTGTGCGCGCTGGCGGCCGCCAGGAAAAGGTCGAGGTTGGCAGCATTGTGGTCCTCGACCGCATCAAGGCCGACGAGAACGGCAATGTCGAGCTGGTTCCGGTGCTGCACGTCGATGGCGAGACCATCACGCACGACGCCAAGGACCTCGCGAAGATCAAGGTGACCGCCGAGGTCGTCGGGGATCTGCGCGGCCCGAAGATCGTCATCCAGAAGTTCAAGAACAAGACCGGGTACAAGAAGCGCCAGGGGCACCGCCAGGAGCTCACGCGCATCAAGATCACCGGCATCAAGTAACCCACTTCCAAGCACTAGGGGCTGACACACTCATGGCACACAAAAAGGGCGCAAGCTCCACTCGCAACGGTCGCGACTCGAACGCCCAGCGCCTCGGCGTGAAGCGCTTCGGCGGCCAGGTCGTCGGCGCGGGCGAGATCATCGTCCGCCAGCGCGGCACCCACTTCCACCCGGGCGTGAACGTCGGCCGTGGTGGCGACGACACGCTGTTCGCCCTCGCGGCGGGCGCTGTCGAGTTCGGCGCGAAGGGCGGCCGCAAGGTCGTCAACATCGTCGCGACTGCCCAGTAGTCCTCCCTCGGCTGAGGCCGACACCCGCGTGAGCGAGCTTCGGCTCGCTCTCGCCGTTTAACCCCCCAATCACACTCCGATCGATCGAAGGGATGCACACCCATGGCCACCTTCGTCGACCAGGTGACACTGCACTTGAAGTCCGGTGACGGCGGCGACGGCTGCGTCTCGGTGAAGCGCGAGAAGTTCAAGCCCCTCGCCGGGCCGGACGGGGGCAACGGCGGTGACGGCGGCGACATCGTGCTCGTCTCGAGCGACAACGTGACCACGCTGCTCGGCTTCCACCGCGCCCCCCACCGCAAGTCGGAGCGGGGCGGCCAGGGGATGGGCGATTTCCGCAACGGCGCGACGGGCGAGACCGTCGAGCTCGAGGTCCCGATCGGCACCGTCGTGAAGGATGCGGACGGCACCCAGCTCATCGACTTCACCGAGCCCGGCATGCGTTTCGTCGCCGCCGCGGGCGGTCAGGGCGGCCTGGGCAACGCCGCGCTCTCGTCGACCAAGCGCAAGGCGCCCGGTTTCGCACTCCTCGGCACTCCCGGGTGGGAGGGCGACGTCTACCTCGAGCTGAAGGTCGTGGCGGATGTCGCGTTCGTGGGCTACCCGTCCGCGGGCAAGTCCAGCCTGGTCGCCGCGGTCTCTGCGGCCAAGCCGAAGATCGCGGACTACCCGTTCACCACCCTGCACCCCAACCTCGGCGTGGTCGACGCGGGCGAGTCCCGATTCACCGTCGCCGACGTGCCCGGCCTCATCGAGGGCGCGAGCGAGGGCAAGGGCCTCGGGCTGGAGTTCCTGCGTCACGTCGAGCGGTGCAGCGCGCTGCTGCACGTGCTGGACTGCGCCACCCTCGAGTCGGGCCGCGACCCCATCAGCGACCTCGACGTGATCCTGGGCGAGCTCGCGGCATATCCCGTGCCCGAAGGGCAGAAGCCGTTGCTCGACCGTCCGCAGCTCATCGCGCTCAACAAGATCGACGTGCCCGAGGGGCGCGAACTCGCCGACCTCGTCCGGCCCGAACTCGAGGCGCGCGGCTACCGCGTGTTCGAGGTGTCCGCGGTCAGCCGCGAGGGGCTGCGCGAACTGAACTTCGCGATGGCGGAACTGGTCGACGCCCACCGCACGCTGGCTGCCGAGCATCCGGTCGCCCCGCGGATCGTCCTGCGCCCCAGGGCCAAGGACGACACCGGTTTCGTCGTGAAGGTCGAAGGCGGCTCCGGCGGCAACGTCTACCGCGTCGTCGGCGCGAAGCCGGAGCGCTGGGTGGCGCAGACCAACTTCAGCAACGAGGAGGCCATCGGCTTCCTCGCCGACCGTCTCGCGCGCTCCGGTGTCGAGGAGGCCCTGTTCAAGGCGGGCGCGCAGGCCGGCTCGACCGTCATCATCGGTCCCGTCGAATTCGACTGGGAGCCCACTCTCACCTCCACCGCCGAGCTCATGACGGCCCCTCGCGGCACCGACCCGCGGCTGCTCCGCGACGACCGGCCGACCACGAAGACCCGCCGGCAGCAGTACCTGGAGAAGATGGACGCGAAGGCGGAGGCCCGCGCCGAGCTCGCGCGCGAGCGCGCCGCCGGGCTGTGGATTGACGACGAGGGCTTCGCGATCAACCGCGCAGGCTCTTCCGAGGCCCGTTCCGAGGGTGCCGGCACCGAGGGCGATGACTGAGCCCATCGCGTCGCACGCGGAGGTCCCGCGGGCACGGCGCGTGGTGGTGAAGGTCGGCTCCTCGTCGATCAGCGGCGCGAACTCCGGCCAGATCGGACCGCTCGTCGACGCGCTGGCCGCCGCGCACGGGCGGGGGAGCGAGGTCATCCTCGTCTCGTCCGGGGCCATCGCCACGGGCATGCCGTACCTCCGGCTCGATTCACGGCCGGACGACCTCGCCACGCAGCAGGCCGCCGCCGCCGTGGGTCAGAACGTGCTCATCTACCGCTACCAGGAGAGCCTCGACCGCTATCGCATCGTCGCGGGGCAGGTGCTGCTCACCGCCGGCGACCTCGAGAACCCGACCCACCGGTCGAACGCGCAGCGGGCGATGGAGCGCCTGCTCGGTCTGCGCATCCTGCCGATCGTGAACGAGAACGACACCGTCGCCACCCAGGAGATCCGCTTCGGCGACAACGACCGGCTCGCGGCCATGGTGTCGCAGCTCGTGCACGCGGACCTTCTGGTGCTGCTGTCGGATGTCGACGCGCTCTACACCCGCCCGCCGCACCTCGCCGGCGCCCGCCGTATCGAGCGCGTGCCGTTCGACGACGATCTGAGCGGCGTCGAGATCGGCGAGGCCGGTGTCGCCGGCGTCGGCACCGGGGGAGCGGGCACGAAGGTCGCGGCGGCCAAGCACGCGGCGGCCTCCGGCACGCCGGTGCTCCTCACCTCCACCGCCCTGGTCGCCGAGGCGCTCGAGGGAGTCGAACTGGGCACCTGGTTCGAGGCGGCCCCCCGCCCCGTCTGACCGGTCGTCGGCGGGTAAACTCTGGGCATGGAGACCGCCGTCGCTGAGCTCACGTTCACCCGCACACTCGAGGACGCCCGTACCGCGTCGCTCACGCTCGCCACGGCGACTGCCGCGCTCAAGAACGCCGCGCTCCACGCGATCGCCGAGGCAGTGCTGGCCGGGGCGGACCGCATCCTGCCCGCCAACGACTTCGACCTGGCGAACGGCCGCGAGAACGGGCTCAGCACCGGCCTCCAGGACAGGCTGCGACTCGACGCCGCGCGGCTGCAGGGGCTCGCCGACGCCGTGCGTCAGGTCGCGTCGCTCGTCGATCCGGTCGGCGAGGTCGTGCGAGGGCAGACCCTCCCGAACGGTCTCCGGCTGACCGAGGTGCGGGTGCCGTTCGGAGTGGTGGGCGTGATCTACGAGGCGCGACCCAACGTGACCGTCGACATCGCGGCCCTGGCGCTGAAGAGCGGCAACGCCGTGGTGCTCCGCGGCGGAAGCGCGGCCGAGAACACCAACCGCGTGCTCGTCGAGCTGATCCAGGAGGCGCTCGAGACCGTCGGCCTGCCGTCGACGAGCGTCCAGACCATCGACGAGTTCGGTCGCGAGGGCGCTCGCCGCCTCATGGCGGCCCGCGGCTACGTGGACGTTCTGATCCCGCGGGGGAGCGCCGACCTCATCAACACCGTGGTGCTCGAATCGAAGGTCCCCGTGATCGAGACGGGGGCGGGCGTGGTTCACGTATTCCTCGATGCCTCCGCCGACGAGCGCTGGGCCGTCGACATCGTGAGCAATTCGAAGGTGCAGCGACCGAGCGTCTGCAACGCACTGGAGACGCTCCTGGTGCACGAGGCGGCGGCCGCGCGGCTGCTTCCTCCCGTGCTCGCATCGCTGGCGGCATCCGGCGTCACCATCCACGGGGACGAGCGCACGCGCGCACTGTTCCCGGCCGCCGTGCCCGCCACCGAGGAGGACTGGTCGACCGAGTACATGACGCTCGACCTCTCGGTGAAGGTGGTCGCGGATCTCGACGCCGCGCTCGATCACATCCGCCGCTACTCCACACAGCACACGGAGTCGATCGTCACGAGCGACCTGGCGAATTCGGAGCGCTTCCTGGCTGAAGTGGATTCCGCGGTGGTGATGGTGAACGCCTCGACCCGGTTCACCGACGGCGGCGAGTTCGGCTTCGGCGCGGAGGTGGGCATCTCGACGCAGAAGCTCCACGCCCGCGGGCCGATGGGCCTGAGCGAGCTCACCAGCACGAAGTGGATCGTGCGCGGATCGGGTCAGACGCGCTCCTGACCGGCGGATCCGCGGCCGATTCCCGCGCGCCCTGTTCTAGTGACAGAAATCACCAGCCTGCGATTGCTAGGCTGCTCTAGTCGAAATACGAACGATGATTGGTGGAATCCGGTGCTCAGCACGATGGTTCATGCGGCCGCAGAGGCCCAGCACGCGTTGATCTTCCCCAATTGGGTGTTCCCGCTGATCGCGGCCATCGTCTTCGTCTTCCTCTTCGTCGTCTGCTACAGCTTCCGCGACGTGGCGAACCGTCACAGCGACAAGACCGGTGGCGATGCCGGCGTTCACGCGGGCCACCACTAGGGATTGCCGCTGACGATGGCTGTCGAACGCCGCCCCAGGATCGGGGTGATGGGTGGAACGTTCGACCCCATCCACCACGGCCACCTCGTGGCGGCGAGCGAGGTGGCGCAGTCCTTCGACCTCGACGAGGTTCTGTTCGTGCCTACGGGCATGCCCTACCAGAAGAGCGACGTCACCGAGAGCGAGCATCGCTACCTGATGACGGTGATCGCGACTGCGGCGAATCCGCGGTTCACGGTCAGCCGCGTGGACATCGATCGCACGGGTCCCACTTACACGATCGACACCCTGCGGGATCTGCGGGCACTGCACCCCGATGCCGACCTGTTCTTCATCTCCGGCGCCGACGCCATCGCGCAGATCCTCGACTGGAAGGACTCCAGGGAGCTCTGGTCGCTGGCACATTTCGTCGCCGTTTCACGCCCGGGCCATCCGCTGACCATTTCCGGTTTACCTGAGTCGGTCGTAAGCTTGTTGGAGGTGCCGGCCCTGGCTATATCGTCGACCGACTGCAGGAGCCGCGTAAGCCGGGGTTTCCCGGTCTGGTATTTGGTTCCCGATGGTGTAGTCCAGTACATCTCCAAGCACCACTTGTATCGGAGTTCGACATGACAGCCTGGCAGGATCAGCCGCCGCTGAGCAGGCGGCAGGCACGACAGACGGAGCGAGCGGAAGCCGCGGAAGGTCGCGTCGATGTGGCCGCCCCCGCTTCCGACCCGACGGAGTTCGCGGGCTTCCCACGCGAGGGCTGGGAGGCGCAGGCGCGCCGCCAGTCCGGCGAGCAGCCGACCGTGGAACGACCCGCGGCGGAGAGGTCGTCCGATGAGGCGGCTCCGCTGTCCCGACGCGCCCAGCGCGCACTGCAGCCGGTCGCCCCGCCCGAGCCCCTCGACTATGCGACCCAGGGCGGCCCGAGGCCGGCGGCCGAGCCGGCTCCCGCCGAAGGCGACGCGCCGCAGTTCCGCCGCCGTGCTCAGAGCGACCCGGACGGCGGCCAGCCGTACCGTGTTCGCGACTTCAGCCCGGAGGGTCGACGCTCCGCGTTCGCCCCGACGACGCCCGAACAGGTCCCGCCGACCGATCTCGACTACCGCACCCAGGGCACCCCGCTCTCGATCGCGCCGCCCACCGGTTCCTCCGGTGAGCCGACGCCCGTGGTGACACCCCGCCCCGCCTTCGTCGCACCCGTCGCGCCGGCCGCTTCGGGCGTGCCGATCGAGGAGCGCACCCTCACCCGTCGTGAGCTCCGCGCTCTGGAGAACGCCAATTCGGGCGGCATCCGCTTCGACATCGCGTCGCCGCTGGTCTCGAGCGCCTTCGTGGCGCAGCCGACCGAGCACGCCGGCGAAACGGACCGGGCTCAGCCGGAGTCCGCCGCGGCTTCCGAGGCTCCGGCAGAGGCCGCCCCGGCGGCGCCCGCCGAGGACGGCCTGGCGATCTTCGCTCCGCCCGCGCTGGTGGAGCCGGCCGCCCCCACGGTCGAGCCGCAACGCCTGCGCGAGCGCATCCGCGAGTCGGTCTCCGACGCGGATGCCGCGGCATCGGGTGACCTCTCCGCGGCCTCGCTCGCCGAGTTCGACTCGCTCACGTCACGCCCCCAGCCCGCGGCGTTCCCGCCGCCGGCGTCCGCGCCCGCTCCCTTCCCCCTCGCCGGCGTCCGCGCCCCCGAGGAGACTGCGGAGCGCACCGACGCGGCGCCTTCGGCTCCCGCGCCGACTCCGGTGACGGAGAACCCGGCCCCGTCGACCCCCGCGGTGTTCGCGCCGCCCGTCGCGCAGGCGCCCGCGTTCCCGGCTCCTGCTCCAGCCGCGGCCCCGGCGCCCGCACGCCCCGCCTTCGACGCTCCGGCGCCGACGGAGCCCGCGCGTTTCACGCCGGCCAACGACACGGGCGGCTTCACGCGCCCGACCGGTCACTGGTCCACCCAGGCCCTGATCGACGACGACGAGCAGGTCGAGACGACGCTGAGCCGCAACATCGGCGCCACCAGCGGTGCGATCACGACGAACGCGCTCGTCATCCCGTCGCTTCCCAGCGAGGAGCTTCTCCGTCCGCTCGGGAGCACCGGCGAGATCCTGATCACCGGGACGATCGATCTGCCCCGCAGCATGGGGTCGACCGGGGCTCACCCGGAGCGGTACGACCACTCCGACGTGGACGCGCTGCTCGAGGCGAGCGACCGCGAGGATTCCGCGGACAACGACTCCGCGCCGGTCCGCGCCATCCGCGCCGTCAGCACTCACACCGGTGCGGGCGCCGTCCTGGAGGCCGCGAAGCCGCACGCCGGCTCGCGCGTACCGCTGATTCTGGCGATCTCGGGAGCCGCGATCGCCGTCGGAGTCGTCGTGCTCGTCGTCGCCGGGATCTTCTTCGGGGTCTTCCGCTGATCGTGTCCCACGCACTCTTCTCACCGACAGTAAGGACCCTGTGACCGCGACCGATCACGCCCGCGAACTCCTCAGGATCGCAGCGGAAGCCGCCGACTCGAAGCAGGCGGCCGATCTCGTCGCCCTCGACGTCTCCGGTCCGCTGCCCCTGACCGACGTCTTCCTCCTCGCCACGGGGCGCAACGAGCGCAACGTGATCGCCATCGCGAGCGAGATCGAGGACAAGCTCATCGAGAGCGGGGCGAAGCCGCTGCGGCGCGAGGGCCGCGCCGAGGGCCGCTGGATCCTGCTCGACTTCGGCGACCTGGTGGTGCACGTCTTCCACGAGGAGGACCGGATGTACTACTCGCTGGAGCGGCTGTGGAAGGACTGCCCGGTCATCCCCATCGACCTGCCCGTGCGCGAGAGCGCCGACTGATCGAACTGCCGTCGTGGCGCGGTCCCGCGGACGATCCCGCGCGGGTGATCGCCCTCGTGGACGCCTGGGCGGCGAGCCCGGCGATCGCCGAACTGGTTGCCGCGTTCGGAGGCGAGGTTCCCGCCGCACGGCCCCTCGACTGGCTCGACGCGTTCTCCGCCGAGCACTGGGACTTCCGCGGCGGACGTGAGCGCAACCTGGCCCGACCTGCCGAGCTGACCGCGGCCCAGGCCTCCGCCGTGCAGTCGGTGGCCGAGGAACTGGGGCTCTCGGGTCGGGAGACGCTGCCGCGTGCGGAGTACGACGCCGTGCTGATGACCGGCGGCATGGTGCGAGCGGAGGTGGTGAAGCCGCGGCACGTCGCCGCCCTCCTGGAGGCGGGCCTGCGTGCGAGGGAGGTCGTCTTCCTCGGCGCCGCTCGGCCGTTCGGCGGAGACGAGCTCGCACTCGCGCAGTCCCTGGGGATCGCGGCGCACGACGAGGTCTCGGCGATGATCGCCGGCATGGAGCGGGCGTTCGGCCCGCTCGGCGAGCCGGTCGTCTCGACGGGTGACGGCTGGAGCGTGCACCGCTGGGGGCGGTTCCAGGTGGTCGCGGCGCCGTCATCCGAGTCGTCGCGTCGGGCGAACACCGCGGACACGTTCCGCTTCTGGGCCGCGCAGCGGACACCGGGCACGGCGAGTGCGCTCGTGGTCACCACGCCCATCTACGTGCCGTACCAGGGAGCGGTGGCCGTGGAGGTGCTGGGGATCGAGTGCGGCCTCGTCGTTGACACCGTGGGAACGAGCGCCGCGGCCGCAGACCTGGGGGAGTACACGCAGCCGTTCCTGCCCGCTCATCAGCTGCAGGAGCTGCGCTCCGCCATCCGCGGGATGCGGTCGCTCAGGCTCGCGCTCGAGCGCGCGGGGGGCGCATGAGCCAGGGACGCAGCGCGCGGGTGACCAGCGGCAGCGCCAAGTAGGTCATGATCGGCGAGACGATCAGCACGAGCAGGAGCACCCGTACGGGCAGCGGCCAGCCCAGGTCGACGAAGGAGAGGGCCCAGTTGGCCACGAGGCTGAGCGGATAGAACACCAGGATGATGCTCACCATCTGCTTCCACCGCGGGGGAACCACCGTGGGCGCTGTGAGCACCTCCACGCTAGACGGCTCGTCGAACCATCCCTCGATGCCGGTGCGCTTCTCCTGACGCGCGTCCTCCACCAGGCCGAGGGCGCTGGCGACCCACCATGCCCGCTCCGGTGACTGCTCCCAGGCGGCGAGACTGGGTGCGTCCGCGAACCGGTACAGCATGTGCCACTCCGACGAGGCGGGGTCGGGACGCACCCAGCCCGAGCCGAGATAGCCGGGGCTGGCGCTGAGCAGATCCTGCCCGGCACGGGCCCAGGCGGCGACCTCCTTCGCCCGATCGGGCGAGACGACGCGGGTGATGGAGACGGTGATGGGTTCCACACTCATGCCCCCAGTCTGCACTCGGTTTGGTGGGCTCGCGTTGTGTAGTAATCTTTAGAGGTTGCCTGAGACGGCGACAACACCGAGGGTCCATGGCGCAGCCCGGTAGCGCACCTGCATGGCATGCAGGGGGTCAGGGGTTCGAATCCCCTTGGATCCACAGAATGTGACAGCACGGCCCGGTTCGCGGGAGGTTTCCGCGAAGCGGGCCGTTCTGCGTTTCCGGGACCAACGGCCCTCCCCGGAGGCCCGCGGGCGATGGATGCTCGTCATGACGCCGATTCGCGTTCGGGAGGGCAGGGCATGAGCATCCACTCGCTGACCGAGAGGGCTGCGACCGCGGAGACGGCCGACGAGACCTATGTGCAAGACCTGAGCCATGAGCTGCGCGCACCGCTGACCGTGCTCGACCTCAAGCTCCAGCTTCTCGCGAGATACGTCTCCGCGGACGCCGAGGCGTCAGGGCTGCTCGCAGAGATCCGCGACGACGTGCGCGGAATGGTCGACGTGGTCGACGACGTGCTGCTGCTCAGCCGCGGGCCGGACGAGAGGGAGCAGTGCCGCAGCGACGTGCGAGCGGTCGCTGAGCGACTGCGCGAGTCGCTCACCGGCTCCGGCGCATCGGGCGGGGTGCGGATCGCCCTCGGCGGCGCACGTGACCTGATCGCCGCCATCCCGCCGACCAGTCTGCGGCGGAGTATCTCGGCGCTGATCGACAACGCCGTGAAGCACAGTCCGCTGCCCGGCAGGGTGGTCGTGTCGGTGCATCGCCTCGGCTCGGATGTCGCCATCGACGTGAGCGATTCGGGCGACGGCGTCGACCCCGCCGTGCTTGCGCGCATCTTCGACCGCAACGTCTTCTCGGAGTCCGAGGCTCCCGGGCGACCGAGCTTCGGGATCGGACTGGCGCTGGTGCACGACACCGCGGCGCGGTACGGGGGCAGGGTGAGCGTGCTGACCACCGGGCCGCACGGCACGACGATGCGTCTCCGCCTCCCGGAGGCAGCGCCCGAGCGCTAGCGGGCTAGCCGAACCAGTGCGACTCGTGCTGGTCGTACTGTACGAGCAGCTCGAGCGGGACATCCGCCCGGATCCGGATCGTCACCGACTCGTTCGAGGACTCGCGGCCGCGCGGCACGAACGTGTAATCCTGCTCGTCGTCGTCCCCCCGCCGGATCGCGCTGGAGAGTTCGAGAAGCCGCTCGCCGTCCTCCCACTCCACGGGGTGGGTCGCCCCGTCGTGGATCAGCAGCCAATGCCTGCCGGCGAAGGTCGTCGCTGGCGCGGGGGATTCGTTGCGGGATGCCATGGGGTCCATGCTGCGGTAGGGCCGCGGATGCGGCAGGGTCGAAGGTCCCGACGGGAACTTTCCATCGTGGGGCGGTGTTGTATCCGGTGACGCCCGCAGCCAGCGGAGCGAACGCAAGGATGGGAACCCCATGACCACCGATTACACGAAGTCGCCCGACGCCCTCGCGCGCCTCACCCCCGAGCAGTATGCCGTGACCCAGCAGAGCGCGACGGAGCCCGCGTTCCGGAACGAATTCTGGGACAACCACGAGGACGGGATCTACGTGGACATCGTCTCGGGCGAGCCGCTCTTCGCCTCGACCGACAAATACGACAGCCGCTCCGGCTGGCCGAGCTTCACCCGCCCGATCGACCCGGCCAACGTGGTGCGCCACGACGACCGGTCCTACGGGATGGTGCGTACCGAGGTCCGGTCCGCCAACGGCGACAGCCACCTCGGCCACCTGTTCGACGACGGCCCGGTGGAGCAGGGCGGACTGCGTTACTGCATCAACTCCGCCGCCCTGCGGTTCATCCCACTCGACCGGTTGGATGCCGAGGGATACGGCGACTATCGGGCGCTCTTCAGCGACGCGCGGTCGTAGCCTCCCGATGCGCGCGGCCGGCGGCACTCGTCGCCGGCCGCGTTGCTGAAAAATCGCTCCGCGCTTCCCCCGAAAGGGGGCCAGCGCGCTAAGCTGGCATGGCCCGGAGGGATCACCCAATCCCGCTCAACCGGACCGCCTGAATCCTCTCCCGAAATGAGTTCAGCAATGTCGACGACACCCGAATCGTCCAACTCCGACGCGACGAGTTCGCCCACCTCCCACCTCGAGTCGGAGCTTCGCGCCCGGCTCGACGACACCGACGGCTTCCGCTCGCTGAGTGCCGAGTGGGACCGCTTCATCGCTTCCATCTCGCTGCCGGAGTTCGAGCTGCTGCTGCGGTCGATGGAGCTCGTGGTGCTGGCGCAGGCCTTCTCCCGCGTGGGTCTGTCGCGCGCCTTCCGCATCTCCATCGAGTCGGCCGACCGTGTGATGCGCACCCTCGAAGCACTGGGCGTGATCGGCCTCGGCGAGCCCGACGCCCAGCGCGAGGTGTACATGACGGCCGGGCGTCTGCCCGCCCTCTTCGCCGAGCTGCGGTCGCGCCGCTCTGATTCCGGGATGTCCGCGGCCGCCTGAGCGCGCTAGACCCAGAAGCCGCGGTGAACCTCCGCGGCCTCGGGGAGGCCCACCGGTCCGACGACCGCGATCGCCCGCCCTCCGCGCGCGAAGACCTCCCGGCAGGGCAGATCGAGGGTCGGCTCGTCGGAGTCGCCGACGAGTTCCGCGAGACCCTGCTCGGAGAGCGCGAAGACCACGCGCCCGATTCCCGACCAGTAGATGGCGCCCGAGCACATCGCGCACGGCTCGGTGCTCGTGTACAGGGTGGCGGATGCCGCGGCATCCTGCTCCACGCTCGACGCGGCCACACGCACCAGGTTCGTCTCCGCGTGCCCCGTGGGGTCGTGCTCGGTGTTCACCGAGTTGAGCGCCTCCACCACGCGGCCGTCGGCCGTCACGAGCAGCGCCCCGAACGGGTGATCTCCCCGTTCTCGGGCCTCGCGGGCGAGGGCGACGGCGCGGGTCAGGTAGGTGAGATCGTCGGCATCCATACGCCGAATCTAGCGGCGGAACACGTCCGCGGGGTGGGTCAGCCGCCACCAGTCGGTGGGTGGTGAGATGGCGCCGTCCAACGTGAGCGGCACGCTGACGGTCGTCGTGCCGGTCTTCCACGTGACCGTGCCGACGGTCGTGCCGTCCCTGCCGGTGGTCAGCGACGTCGTCGTCATCGACGAGGTGATCGGAGTGTTCGACCAGGTGAGCACCGAGGCCCCCTTCGCCGCCACCACGTCCGCGCGCTCCTTCCACGGGGTGCTGTAGGTGCCCACCTTCTGGCCGGCGGTCACAAGGGTCACCCGGTGGAATCCGGCGCGGAGGCTCCCGATGAGAGCGTGCGTCGCCGCGTCTATCGTCTGCCGCGACCCTCCGCCCAGCACGACCCCGATCACCGACAGGGGCGAGCCGATCCCCACGTCGACTTTCGCCGCGAACAGCAGGTTGGAGCCGGTGTCGTTCAGCGTGCCGGTCTTGATGCCGTCGATGCCGTCCACGCCCAGGAGGTCGTTGGTGTTCGGGGTCGGCGGGATGTTCGGCACGGTGAGCTCCGGCATCCCGACGATCGACGACACCACCGGATCGGCCATGGCGATCTTCCCGAGCGCGATGAGGTCGGCAGGAGTGCTCACGTTGCGCGGGTCGACGCCGGTCGGCTCGACCATGCGGGTGTCTTTCAGGCCGTGCGCGGCCAGCCAGCCCCTGGTGGCCGCCAGGAACCGGGACTGCGAACCATACGCCCAGGTGGAGACCACTTCGGCGTAGTTGCAGGCCGAGGCGATGAGCATCGTCTTCAGCGCGTTGCGCTCGCTCATCGAGCTGCCGGTGCGCATCGAGGCGACCGTGGCATCCATGAGGTAGTACTTGTCGTAGGTGTCGGCGGCCGCTTTGTCGAACGACAGGACGGGGCCCTCCGCGTCGCCGCTGAGCGGCTTCGCCTGCAGGATGACGAGGGCGGTGATCAGCTTGCTGATGCTGGCGATCGGTGCGGCCGCATTGCCGCCGCTGGAGGCGAGTATTCCGTCGCCACTCGAGCCGATGTAGGCATCCGCCCCGGCGACGGTGATCGCCGACTCGCCGACCTGGGGCAGGGACAGCACCACGGGCTTCGGCAGGTCGAGGGGCGGCCGGGTCGCCGTGAGCGCCGCCGGCTGGAGGGGTGCGCCGAGCACCACCGGAACGTAGACGCCCAGGGCGGCCGCGAGCACGGCGGCCACCACGCCGACGGCCAGTAAGCGGCGGCGACGTGAGCGCCGCCGGGCTGCGATGCGCTCCGGCGCGGTGCGATCGACCGGGTCGGGCTCGCGGTGCGGTTCGAGCGGACCCATCCCGGATCGCTTCATCATCACCGAGAGCTGCCAGAGGTCGTCTGGTCCGTTGGAATCGCTCATCCGTCATCCCCCCGATAACCGCGTCCTGAAAGTCATCCTCATGTTAGAACGGATCAGGCTCGAAGTGTTCGACCCGCCCGCTCCTCGAGCAACCGTGCCACGAGCAGCTCGCCGTCGATCGCGCCGAAGCGATCGAGAGCTTCCTCGTGCAGTCTCGTGACCGCGGACGAGAGCTCGAACGGGGTCTTCGCGGCGCGCGCGAGGTCGCCCAGCGTCTCCAGCTCCTCCACGCAGCGATCGAGGCCGAAAGCGGGCGCGTAGTCGCCGGCGAGCAGCAGGTCGAGCTCGCGGCTGAGAAAGGCGCTCGAGCCTGCGCTCCGGGGCAGGATGTCGTGCATCGCGCCGACGGTGAGGCCGAGCGACTGCCCGAGCAGCATCGCTTCGGTCGCCGCGACCACCTGACCGAACCAGAGCAGATTGGCCAGGAGCTTCATCGACTGACCGTCGCCCGCGCGGTCGCCCGCTCGCCGGATCCCGTCGGGGCGCGCGACCAGGTCGAGCACGGGCAGGCAGCGCTCGACGTGCCGATCGTCGCCTCCGACGAAGAAGGAGAGCGAGCCCGCGCCCGCCTCCGACGGTCCGCCGCCCATCGGGGCGTCGACCGCGGCGACGCCGCGTTCCGCGGCCGCCCCGGCGAGCTTGCGACTGAGCCGGGGGTCGCCGCTCGTCAGGTCGAGCCACAGGCTCCCGCTGCGCAGCGAGGCGAGCACCCCGCGTGTGCCTCCCAGCGTGGTCTCGACCTCGCGACGGCCGGGGAGCACGGTGATCAGGATGTCGACGCTCGAGGCGAGGGCCGCGGCATCCGGTTCCCAGCGCGCGCCGGCCGAGCGGGCACGCGGTGCGACGGCGGGGGAGATGTCGCCCGCTGCGACGGTCAGCCCGCCGGAGACCAGGCGTCGTGCGATCGGGAGGCCCATGCGGCCGAGCCCGAGCACGCCGATCGTGGGTTCGGTCGAACGTTCCATGCGTCGACGCTACCGCGTCGGATGCTGCGGTCTAGCGACCGAACTGCATCGCCGCAGGGCAGTCGAAGGGCTTGCCCGCCGCGAGGCCGACCTCGTTGAGGTAGCGCGTCACGATGCCGTAGGCCTCGGTGAGCGTCGCCTCGGTGTAGAGGATGCGGTGCGTCGCGCAGTACTCCTTGACGATCTCCTGAGCGGCGGCGAGGTGCGGCCGCGGCATGTTCGGGAACAGGTGGTGCTCGATCTGGTAGTTGAGGCCGCCCATGTAGCTGTCCATGAGCCATCCGCCGCGGATGTTGCGGGAGGTGAGCACCTGGCGGCGGAGGAAGTCGACCTTGCTGTCGTGCGGCAGGATCGGCATGCCGGTGTGGTTCGGGGCGAACGAGGCGCCCATGTACACGCCGAAGACGGCGAGCTGCACGCCGATGAAGGCGAACGCCATCCCCACCGGAAGGCAGAGGAACACCACGGCGAGGTAGGCGCCGGTGCGGGTGGTGAGCATGGTGATCTCGACCCAGCGCTTGTCGACCTTGCC
Organism: uncultured Lacisediminihabitans sp.; assembly: GCA_966212465.1. GTDB lineage: Bacteria > Actinomycetota > Actinomycetes > Actinomycetales > Microbacteriaceae > Lacisediminihabitans. Next base: position 10,559 of record CBIHRK010000002.1, on the reverse strand, counting down.
CTTGCCGAACACGGTAATGAAGCCGTGGCGGTGGAGGTTCAGTCCCTCGAACATGAGCGCGGGGAAGAAGAAGTAGCCCTGGCGACGCGTGAACCACGCGTAGAGCCCGCGGGTCTTGGCTGCGTCCGCCTCCTGGAAGGAGATGAAGTCCTGCTCGATGTCGGTGTCTTTGCCGATGACGTTCGGGTTGGCGTGATGACGGCTGTGCTTGGTCATCCACCAGGAGTAGCTGATTCCGACGAAGAGGTTCGCGATGGTGCGGCCGGCGATGTCGTTGGCCTTGCCTGAGGTGAAGACCTGGCGGTGCGAGGCCTCGTGGGCCAGGAAGGCGAACTGGGTGAGGATGACGCCGAGACCGGCGGCGATCAGCAACTGGAACCAGCTGTCGCCGAGGAGCACGAAGCCGGCGACGGCGCCGCCGAGTGCGGTCAGCATGATGCCGAAGACGAGCACGTAGAACCAGGTGCGGCGACGCAGCAGGCCGGCGTCGCGTACGGTGCGCAGGAGCGCGGAGTACTCCGTGGTGGGATTGGCCGAATTGCCGCCCGGTTTGGTCTTGGTGAAGGTGACCACCGGTGCGGTGATGACGGAATCTGACACGGAGCCTCGATTCGGAAATGACTTCCCAGTCGGGGGTTCGAGCAAATGCTCTCGTGCAGATGACCCAACACTAGGGGCAGATGCTGGGAAAGGCATGCGGACATGCCCCCAAAAGCATGCTTGTCGGGGGCCTTGACTTCGGGCCCCCGACAGGCATGCCGTCGGCGCCTAGGGCAGGTAGTACGTCGGGTTCGGCAGCTTGATGGTGGTGTCCGCGGAACCGCCGATCAGGTCGCTGAACTGGTCGCCGAAGTTGGCGACGATGTCGTACTTGCCGCCCGCCCGCGACTCCACGTGGGCGCGGGTCTGCGACTTGTACTCGATCGTCGTGCACTTGGCCGTCGCGCAGGTGATGTACGACGGCTGCTGCGAGGCTCCGACGCCCGTCCACTTCGTGTAGTAGTTGGCGGCGGTGAAGCCGATGTACCCCACCTTGGCGAGATTGCCGAGGGTCGCCGCCTTCTGATCGTCGTTGCGCCCGGTCAGCCCGACGATCGTGCACCCGGAGCGCTTCGCCACGCTTGCCAGCGACACCATGGACGGCGTCGCCGGGAATCGCTGCTCCTGCACCCAGACGTTCTGCTCGGTCGGATTGAAGGTGAAGTGCATGTCCGCCACCTCCATGTCGTAGGTCCAGAGCGTCGTGTCGTCGGCATCCAGCACGATGGCGGGATTGCGGTGCAGCGCCTTGCCGATGATGCACTGCAGAGCGAGCTTCGGAAGCTCCTTCGCGACGATCGACCGCAGCTGGCGAATGTAGGGCGAGTCCGTCTTGTCGGCGATGCCGGTGCCCGGGTCGCCGTAGTAAGTGGCGATCGTCTTCTTCACCGAGTCGATGTTGGGGATGCCCTCACCGCCCTGGGTCGCGCCGCTCGAACCGTCCGCCGCCATCGTGAACTGGGTGCGCGGAGCGAGAGCGGGCTCGGAGACACCCGGCAGATCGGGCGAGGGGAGGTAGTAGGTCGGGTTCGGGAGCTTGACCGACTTCTCCGCGTAGCCGCCCTGGAGGTCGGACCACTGGTCACCCACGTTGAGAGTGATCGTGTAGCCGAGGCTCTCGATGTGCTTCCGCGTGAGCGCCTTGTACTCCACGGTGGTGCAGGATGCCGCGGCGCACGTGATGTAGGACGGCTGCACCGACGCGCCCACGCCGGTCCACTTCGTGTAGAAGTTGTCGGCGGTGAACGGCGTGTAGCCCACCTTCGCCAGGTTGCCGAGCGTCGCCGCCTTCTGGTTGTCGTTGCGGCCGGTGAGCCCGAAGATCGAGTAGCCCATCGCCGCGGCGGTGTTGACGAAGCCGACCATGGCGGGGGTCGCGGGGAATCGCTGATCCTGCACCCAGACATCCTGCTCGGCCGGGTTGAAGGTGAAGTGCATGTCCGCCACCTCCATGTCGTAGGTCCAGAGCGTGGTGTCGTCGGCGTCGAAGACGATCGCCGGCTTCTCGCCCTTGGCGATCGCGGCGTCGTAGCCGGCCTGCAGGCCCGCCGTCTGCGCGGCGACGATCGAGGTCAGCTCGCTGATGTAGGGGGAGTGCGTCTTGTCGGCGATGCCGGTTCCCGGGTCGCCGTAGTAGGTGGCGATGGTCTTCTTCACCACGTCGATGTTGGGGATGCCCTCCCCGTCGGGGTTCGCGCCGCTCGAACCGTCCGCGGCCATGGCGAAGTGGGTGCGCGGGGCGAGCGCCGACGGACTGCCGCCGCTCCAGGCCTGGGCGGAGCTCGCGCCGGCGACGGTCGCGGTCAGGGCCAGCGCGAGGGCGGCCGCGACCGAGGCGAGTCGTCGCCCGTGACGCCTGCGGTTCGATGGGATGGGAATGCCTGGGTGCATGTCGTCCTCCTGGGTCGTCTACCCCCGTGCGGGGGCCACCACTGCACGCTAGCCCTCGCGCGCCGGACATGCCAGATGCAGCCCCTCGGCTATTAGGCTCGGAGCTGCCAGCATTCACGGTCGAAAGAAGCGAGATCATGCCCGAGCGCATCTACAACTCCATCACCGAGGTCTTCGGGAACACCCCGCTCGTGCGGCTCAACCGCGTCGCGGAGGGCCTGGGGGCGACGGTGCTCGCCAAGCTCGAGTTCTACAACCCCTCGGCGAGCGTCAAAGACAGGCTGGGCATCGCGATCGTCGACGCGGCCGAGGCCTCCGGCGAGCTCCGGCCCGGCGGCACGATCGTGGAGGCGACGAGCGGCAACACCGGCATCGCGCTGGCCATGGTCGCCGCCGCGCGCGGCTACCGCGCGATCCTCACCATGCCGGAGACCATGAGCCGCGAGCGCCGGATGCTGCTGCGCGCGTACGGCGCGGAGCTCGTGCTCACCCCGGGCGCCGAGGGCATCCGCGGCGCGGTGGCGAAGGCCGACGAGATCGTGGCATCCACCCCCGGGGCCGTCGCGGCCCACCAGTTCGCCAACGCGGCGAACCCGGCGATCCACCGGGCGACCACGGGTCCCGAGATCTGGAACGACACCGACGGCGCGGTCGACATCTTCGTCGCCGGCATCGGCACGGGTGGCACGATCACGGGAGCCGGTCAGTACCTCAAGGAGCGCAAGCCGGGCCTTCAGGTCGTGGGCGTGGAGCCGCAGGAGTCGCCGATCCTCAACGGCGGTGCGCCCGGCCCGCACAAGATCCAGGGCATCGGCGCGAACTTCGTGCCCGAGATCCTCGACCGTACCGTCTACGACGAGATCATCGACGTCACCATCGGGCAGTCCGTCGCGATGGCCCGCCGACTCGGCGTGGAGGAGGGCATCCTCGGCGGCATCTCGTCCGGAGCGACCGTGGAGGCCGCGGTGCAGCTCGCCGCGCGCCCGGAGAACGCGGGCAAGACCATCGTGGTGATCCTGGCGAGCTACGGCGAGCGGTATCTCTCGACCGTGCTGTACGAAGACCTCGTCGACTGAGGTGGCGTTCTTCGCGCGCGTGCGGGAAGACATCCGCAACGCCCGCGAGCACGACCCGGCCGCGCGCTCGTCAGCGGAGGTCTTCCTCGCCTACTCCGGCCTGCATGCCGTGTGGGGGTATCGGATCGCCCATCGGCTGTGGCGGCTGCGTCTGCGGCTGCTCGCGCGGTGCTATTCGCAGGCGGTGCGGTTCTTCACCGGCGTCGAGATCCACCCCGCGGCAACGATCGGCCGACGGCTGTTCATCGATCACGGCATGGGAGTCGTGGTGGGGGAGACCGCCGTGGTGGGCGACGACGTGCTCATGTATCACGGGGTGACGCTCGGCGGGACGAGCAGCGTGCCGGGCCGGCGGCATCCCTCGATCGGCGATCGAGTGGTGATCGGGGCCGGCGCGAGCGTGCTCGGTCCGATCGTGGTCGGCGCGGACAGTCTCATCGGCGCGAACGCCGTCGTGGTGCGGGATGCCCCCGCCGGGTCCGTGCTGACGGGGATCCCCGCACGGGCGAGGCCCCGCGGGACCGATTCGGGCACCTTCACCGACCCCGCGATCTACATCTGAGGACGGGCGGTCAGGCGGGCCAGACCGGTCGGAACTGCACGCTGATCCGGGGGCCGACCTGCTTCCTGGTCTTGAGGATCGCGTGCTCGTGCGTGCGCTGGCAGCTGCCTCCCATGACGATGAGGTCGCCGTGACCGAGGGGGAAGCGGAGCACGTCGCCGCCGCCGCGCGGTCGCACCGAGAGCACACGCGGGTCGCCGACCGAGAGGATGGCGACCATCGTGTCGCGGTCGATCGTGCGACCGACCCGGTCGCCGTGCCAGGCCACGCTGTCGTCGCCGCTGCGGTAGAAGCACAGGCCCGCGGTGCGGAACCGCTGTTCCGGCGCGGGGCGGTAGTAGTCGTTGAGGTCGTACATGGCGAGGTCGAGCACCGGGTCGGGGAGCGTCGCATCGGGCCCGAACCACGACACGAGTCGCGGCACCGCCACCATGCGGTCGCACATCTCCCGTCGATCGGCACGCCACGGCACCTCCACGGCGAGGCGCTCGAACAACTGGTCGGAGTTCTGCATCCACTGCGGCCGGAGGTCCACCCACGCGCCGTGGCCGAGGTCGATGCGACTCACGGCGGCGCGCAGCGGGAGGAGGCGCGGTTCTGAACCGAGCTCGTCGAGTAGCGAGGGCTGGAATGCGATGCTCATGACCACGATGGTACGCCGATTCGAACAGATATTCGAATGTGTTGCCCGAAACGGATGATCGTGCCCGGGCGTCACGCAGCAAGTCCCCGGCGGGCCCGCTAGATTGGGAGTAACCGCGAGCTGGCATCGCGTGAGGTGAATGGACCTGAGATGGCTTTCGACATCGACAAATACACGGCGACCTCCGTGAGCGTGCACTGGGACGATCTGGACTTCGAGAGCTTCAAGGACAACCCGTTGCCCGCCGATTCTCTGCGCACACTGCGCTACATGGCGGATGTCGAGTACCACACGGTCTGCTACACCCGCGACCTCCTCACCACCCCGTCGCACAAGGAGCCGGAGGTGAGCGCGTTCATGACCATGTGGAACCGCGAGGAGTTCTGGCATGGCGAGGCGCTCGCCGAGGTGCTGAACACCCACGGCGTGACCTTCGACTTCGACGAGCTCAAGGCCACGCGCATGAAGCTCGGCTGGAAGGATCGGCTCGACCCGATCAAGCAGTCGCTGATGGGCAAGATCGTGGGCCAGGACTTCGTGGCCGTGCACATGGCCTGGGGTGCGGCCAACGAGTGGTCCGCCATCACCGCGTACAACCGCATGGCGGAGCTGGAGAAGAATCCGACCCTCGCCGAGCTGCTCCGCCGGATCGCCAAGCAGGAGGCCCGCCACGTGGCCTTCTACACCTCGCAGGCACGAGCCCGCCTGGCGAAGAGCCGCAAGGCGCAGGTCATCGCACGATTCGCCCTCAGCCACTTCTGGGCGCCGGTGGGGTCGAGCATCATGGAGCGCGAAGACGTCCAGCACGTCATGAACCACCTCATGGGCGGTGCGGAGGGTCGTAAGGCGGCGCGGAAGATCGACGAGTCGATCAGCGGCATGCCCGGCCTCAGCGGTCTGAAGATCGTGGAGAACTCGCTCGACTCGCTCGGCGTCGCCGCCTAGGTCGGCGCCGCCGGATTCGACGCCGCGCCGGGCCGACATGGTCGAACAGCTGACGGAGATCGAGGCGCCCGTGCTCGACGACGGGCAGCGGGAGCGCCTGCGCTCGTGGGGCGTCGCCCAGTCGGTCGAGGTGGGCGACATTCTGTATCGCGCGGGCGACCGGGAGTACGACCTGATCCTCGTCGACAGCGGCCGGGTGGAGCTGGTGCGCGAAGCGACGAGCGACTCTCCGGCGGAGGTGGTCGTCGAGCACGGGCCCGGTCGGTTCCTCGGCGAGCTGAACCTCCTCACCCGTCAGACGGTGTTCCTCACGGCGCGCGTGGCCGAGGCCGGCAGCATCCACCGCATCCCGCCCGATCGCTTCCGGAGGTTGATGGCGGAGGATCCCGAGCTCTCCGCGGTGCTGCTTCGCGCGCTGTGGGCCCGGCGTCAGCGCCTGCGGGTGAGCGGCGCGCAGCGCACGCTCGAGATCGTCGGTACCGATCTCTCCGCGGCATCCATGGCACTGCGCACCTACGCGGCCCGGCTCGGCCTGCCGCATCTGTGGATCGACGCCGACTCCCCGGCCGGTCTCGCCATCATGGCGGATGCCGCGCTCGCCCCCGCCGACCTGCCCGCGGTGTTCGTGCCGAACGCGGTGCTCACGAACTGCACGCCCGGAATGCTCGCCGAGCAGTTGGGGCTCACCTTCCGTGCCACGGACGGGGAGCGCGTCGACCTCGCCGTGATCGGCTCCGGTCCGGCCGGGCTCGCCGCGGCGGTTTACGGTGCGTCGGAGGGACTCGAGACCATCCTGCTCGACGCGGTGGGACCGGGCGGTCAGGCCGCCGCCAGCTCCCGGATCGAGAACTACCTCGGCTTCCCCGACGGACTCAGCGGGCAGGAACTGACCGGCAGCGCCGCGGTGCAGGCGCTGAAGTTCGGCGCTCGCCTCTACAGCCCCTGCGAGGTGGTGCGGCTGGACAGCCGGAGCGAATTGCTCTCGCTCACGCTGGTCGACGGCACGTGCATCCATGCTCGAGCGGTCGTGCTGGCCACGGGCGCGTCATACCGCTCGCTGCCCCTCGAGCGCTGGGACGAGTTCGTGGGCGCCGGCATCTACTACGCCGCCACCGCGCTGGAGGCGCGAAGCCTCGCCGGCAAGCCGGTGGTCGTGGTGGGCGGCGCGAACTCGGCGGGCCAGGCCGCCCTGTATCTCGCCAGCCGCGGATGCGCCGTGCACATCGTCATCAGAGCCGACGACGTCTCCCGGGGGATGTCGAACTACCTCGTCGAGCGTCTCCACGCCGACCCGCGCATCACGGTGCGCACCTCGGCCCGGGTCACCCGGCTGGGCGGGGAGTTCGTGCTCACCTCCGTCACCATCGAGGACGCTGCCGCGGGGGAGCAGGTGGAGGTCGACTGCCGCGGTCTGTTCTGCTTCATCGGTGCGACTCCGGCGACCGGATGGCTCGACGGCGTGCACCTCGACGAGAACGGCTTCGTGCTCACCGATGTGAACCTCGGGCCGGACGAGCTGGGCGAGGCATGGGAGTCGCTCGGTCGCGCCCCGCTGCCCTTCGAGACCAGCGTGCCGGGCGTGTTCGCCGCGGGCGACGTGCGGCTGGGTTCGATGAAGCGCGTTGCCGCCGCGGTGGGCGAAGGAGCCAGCGCCGTCGCGTCCGTGCACGTGGCGATCGGGGCGCGACCGGCACGCTGACGATCGGCGTCGACGGCCGGCGCGGCCGTCAGTGCAGCAGGGACTGCCAGTCGGCGGGGACCCGATCCACCGGTGCCGGTGCCGGCTGGTCCTCGGGGTGGCACTGCGGGTCGCACAGCCGCGGGCCGGTCGCGTAGCTCTCCGCCGAGTAGTCCCAGAACCAGTCCTCGCCCGGCTCGAACGACTGGATGATGGGGTGGCCGGTCGCTTGCCAGTGGGCGGTGGCGTGCTGGTTGGGGGAGCTGTCGCAGCAGCCGATGTGCCCGCACGCGGTGCAGCGTCGCAGGTGGAGCCACCACTGGTCGGTGGTGGCGAGGCATTCGGCGCATCCCGTGCCGGACGGGGCTGCATTCGGATCGATGGCGGACTCGGCTGCGGGGGGCATGTCGTTCCTTCCTCGGGGCATGCCCCCAGGCTAATCGGTGGAGCTACTCCGGCAGGGTGTGGGTTTCGACGAGCTCGGCGTACCAGTGCCCGCTGTTCTTGACCGTGCGCAGCTGCGTGTCGTAGTCGACCCGCACGATGCCGAACCGCTTGCTGTAGCCGTAGGACCACTCGAAGTTGTCGAGCAGGGACCACACCAGGTAGCCGCGCAGGTCGACGCCGGCATCGATCGCGCGGTGGACCGCGGTGAGGTGGCGTCGCAGGTAGTCGATGCGGTCCGAGTCGTCGATCGTTCCATCGTCGCCGACCACGTCCGGGAAGGCGGCGCCGTTCTCCGTGATCATGAGCGGGAGGCCGGGGAACTGCTCGCGCACCGAGAGGAGCAGCTCGAGGAATCCGTCCGGGGCGATGTTCCATCCCATGTCGGTGTACGGGCCGTCCTGGGGGAGGAACTCCACGTCGTCGGCCCCCGGCCACGCCGTACCGGCCGACGGCTTGTGGCCGTCCGCCGTCTGCTTGGGACTCACGCCGTCCCACATCCGGACCGCGGTCGTCGAGTAGTAGTTGACGCCCAGGAAGTCGATCGGCTGGTGGATCAGCTCCAGATCCCCGGGCAGCACGAACGACCAGTCCGTGACGCCCGCGGTGTCGGCCAGCAGGTCGTCGGGGTAGGCCCCCTCCAGCATCGGGCCGGTGAAGGCGCGGTTGGCCAGGGCGTCGGTCTTGCGGACCGCCTCGAAGCCGGTCTCGCCGACGGGTCGGAGCGCGTGCAGGTTGAGGGTCACGGAGTAGGTGGGGGATCCGGTCACCGAGCTGCGCAGCGCGCTCAGCGCCAGACCATGCGCGAGATTCAGGTGGTGCACGGCGGCGAGGGCATCCGCTCCGCTGGTGCGGCCGGGTGCGTGCGCGCCGGAGCCGTAGCCGAGGTAGGCGGAGCACCACGGCTCGTTGAGGGTGGTCCAGGTCGCGACCCGGTCGCCGAGGGCCTCGCCCACGACGGCGGCGTACTCGGCGAAGCGATAGGCCGTCGCGCGGTTCGTCCAGCCGCCCTCGTCCTCGAGGGCCTGCGGGAGGTCCCAGTGGTACAGGGTGGCGATCGGGCGGATGCCGCGGGCGAGCAGCCCGTCGACGAGCCGCGAGTAGAAGTCGATGCCGGCCGGGTTGACGGCCCCGGACCCGGTCGGGACGATGCGCGGCCAGGCGATCGAGAACCGGTAGGCCTCGAGGCCCAGGCTCGCCATGAGGTCGAGATCCGCTTCCAGACGGTTGTAGTGGTCGTCGGCGACGTCCCCGGTCGTGCCGTCGCTGATGAGGCCCGGGGTGTGGCTGTAGGTGTCCCAGATGGAGGGTCCGCGGCCATCCTGGTGCACCGCCCCTTCGATCTGGTAGCTCGCCGTCGCCGATCCGAAGAGGAAGTCGGGCGGGAACACGAGCCCCGAATCGCGGTAGTCGGAGTTTCCGGTGCTCATGGGCGGAGGGTGGCCTTTCCGTCGGTGGGGGTCGTGGCGTCGCCGTTGGCGAGCCGAGCGGCCCAGGTGGCCGCGTCCCCGGTCGCAATCGTAGCGGTCCCCTCGCCACGCTCGATCGCGAACGACGCGCTCCTGCCCGACGGCGCCACCACGGTGACCGTTCCGGCGCCGGCGCCGAGGCTCGTCGGATAGACCTCGAGCGTGAGCCCCTCGAGGTAGTCGTAGTCGGGCCGATCGTCGCGGGCGCCGATCGGCAGCACGGCGCCGTCCCGCACGTACAGCGGCAGGCTGGCGTAGCCGTGGGTCTCGCGACGCCAGGCCGGGCCCACGACCGTCTCGCCGGTGAGGTAGTTCGTCCAGGTGCCTGCGGGCAGGTAGAACTCCACCTCGCCGTCGGCGCTGAACACCGGTGCCACGAGCAGGTCGGAGCCGAGCATGTACTGGCGGTCCAGGTGGGCGACCGCGGGGTCGTCGGGGAACTCCAGCTGCATCGGGCGCATCACCGGGGTTCCGGTGCGCGACGCCTCGAGTCCCGCGGCGTAGAGGTAGGGCATGAGCCGCAGCTTCAGCTTCGTGAACAGGCGCGTGACCTCGACCGCCTCCTCGTCGAACGCCCACGGCACCCGGTAGGAGCCGCTGCCGTGGAGCCGACTGTGGCTCGAGAGCAGGCCGAACGCGGTCCAGCGCTTGAAGACGCCGGCATCCGGCGTGCCCTCGAAGCCGCCGATGTCGTGGCTCCAGAATCCGAAGCCGCCGAAGGCCAGTGACAGGCCGCCGCGGAGGGTCTCCGCCATCGACTCGTAGGTCGAGGTGGAATCCCCGCCCCAGTGCACCGGCATGGTCTGGCCGCCGACCGTCGCCGACCGGGCGAAGACGACCGCGTCGCCCTCGCCGCGGGCCTCCTCGAGCACGTCGAAGACAGCGCGGTTGTAGAGCTGGGTGTACCAGTTGTGCATGCGCTCCGGGCTCGCGCCATCGAAGTAGTCCACGTCGAGCGGCACGCGCTCGCCGAAGTCCGTCTTGAAGGCGTCGACGCCCTGGTCGAGGAGGTGACGCAGCTTGCCCTGGTACCACGCCGTCGCGTCCGGGTTCGTGAAGTCGACGAGGGCCATGCCCGCCTGCCAGAGGTCCCACTGCCACACCGAGCCGTCCGGGCGGGTGATGAGGTAGCCTGCCTCGGCCGCCTCGGCGAACAGGGGCGAGCGCTGGCCGATGTACGGGTTGATCCACACGCACAGGTGCAGGTCCTTCGCGCGCAGCCGGGAGAGCATGCCCTCCGGGTCGGGGAAGGTGCGCGGGTCCCACTCGAAGTCGCACCAGTTGAACTCGCGCATCCAGAAGCAGTCGAAGT
>CBIHRK010000001.1:0-531976 GCA_966212465.1 uncultured Lacisediminihabitans sp. | reverse complement strand
GTACGAGAGGACCGGGATGGACGAACCTCTGGTGTGTCAGTTGTTCCGCCAGGAGCACCGCTGATTAGCTACGTTCGGAATGGATAACCGCTGAAAGCATCTAAGCGGGAAGCCAGCTTCAAGATGAGATTTCCATGTCTTCGGACGAGAGGCTCCCGGCTAGACTACCGGGTTGATAGGCAGGATGTGGAAGTGCGGACTAAAGACGCATGGAGCTGACCTGTACTAATAAGCCGATAACTTGATAACACCTTCCTCCTCTCCGCTTAGGCGGTGAGAGGAGATGCTTGCGTCCACTGAGTGGTTCCCGATGTACGGTCGGGAATCAGCACAACAGAAGTTGTGATGGCCTCTGAGAGGCCTGATCGACTGAGCTGTTGGCTAATTCGAAACCTATATCCATAGTGTTTCGGCGGCCATAGCGAGAGGGAAACGCCCGGTCACATTCCGAACCCGGAAGCTAAGACTCTCTGCGCCGATGGTACTGCAAGGGTGACCTTGTGGGAGAGTAGGACACCGCCGGACTTCTTTGTAAGATGGCCACCCGTGTTGCCCGTGTCGAGAGACACAGCGGCGACATCGGGTGGCCATTTTGCGTTAAGCACAGTACAGATACAGCTCAATAGCGACGACAGACTTCAGGGAGCGACCGTGTCCGATTCGGGTGAACGGGGCAGGCGACAGAGCCGGCCGACAGGCGGACGACCCGGTGACGGCAAGCCGTCCCGCGGGCGTCCCGAGAGCGGTCGTCCCCAGGCGGCTCGTCCCGGCTCCGCGTCTCGACCGGACCGCGGTGCGCCACGTCGGCCCGCTCGTCCCGCGCCCGAATTCGTCGATCCGGATCCGCTGCGTCTGCGGTCGGTCCGCACGCGCCACGACGACCCGTTGATCCCCGAGGACGTGCAGGCGAAGGAGCTCGACCGGGTCGCGCGCGCCCAGCTCAAGACGCTGGAGAAGGAGAACGCGGATGAGATCGCGCGTCACCTGGTGATGGTCGCGCGGCTCATCGACTCCGATCCGGTGCTCGCGCATCAGCACGCGCTGTCGGCTGCGCGACGCGGCGGTCGGATCGCGGTGGTGCGCGAGACCCTGGCGATCACGGCCTATTCGACGGAGGATTTCGCCCTCGCTCTGCGCGAACTGCGCACCTACCGCCGGATCTCCGGCAAAGACGACCAGCTCCCGCTGATGGTGGACAGCGAGCGCGGGCTCGGACGGCCCGACCGTGCTCTCGAGCTGGGTCGTTCGGTGCCGCGCTCGTCGCTGCCCGTCGAGGTGCAGGTGCTGCTCGCCATCGCCATGTCGGGCGCGCGTCTCGATCTCGGGCAGCCCGACGCGGCGCTCGTCGAGTTGCAGATCCCGCAGCTCGACCCTGCGCGCGCCTTCGCGTGGAGTCCGGCCCTCTTCGATGCCTATGCCACCGTGCTCGAGGAGCTCGGACGCACGGACGAGGCCGAGGTCTGGTTCCGTCGCGCCGAGGTGGCGGACGAGGCGCTCGAGGGGCGCGACGCGGAGCCCGAGGACGACGTGATGGAGATCGTGGAGGAGGACGCTCCGGTCGCCGACGACGTAGCCGCCGAGCGGTCCGGCGACGTGGATGACTGATCGCAGCCCGCTCGCCGGGATCGATCTGGTGCTCGCCGACCTCGACGGCGTGATCTACACCGGTCCGGACGCGATTCCGTATGCCGTCGAGAGCATGAACAGGGTGGCCGCCGACCGTCGCGTGGGGTATTTGACCAACAACGCGTCGCGCACCGCGGCATCCGTCGCAGGGCACCTCTCGTCGCTCGGGCTCACCGTGGCCGAGACGGACGTCATCACGTCGCCTCAGGCGGCCGTGCGTCTTCTGGCGGAACGGATCGCGCCGGGCTCGACCGTGCTCGTGGTCGGCGGCGAGGGGCTCACGAGCGTGGTCGCCGCGGCCGGGTTCACGGTCACGGATTCGGCCGAGGATTCGCCGGCGGCGGTGATCCAAGGATTCTCGCCGGAGGTGGGCTGGGCCGAGCTGGCCGAGGCGTCGTTCGCGCTCAACGACGATCCCGAGCGTGCCTGGGTCGCTACGAACACGGACTGGACGATCCCGGTGGCGCGCGGGATCGCGCCCGGCAACGGCACGCTGGTCGCCGCGGTTCACAGCGCGGTGGGGCGTCTGCCCGTCGTAGCGGGCAAGCCGGAGGTCGCGATCTTCGAGGAGGCGGTGCGCCGGTTCCACGGCACGAACCCGCTCTTCATCGGAGATCGCCTGGACACCGACATCCTGGGCGCGAACCGCGCGGGCATGGCGTCGGCGCTGGTGCTCACGGGGATCGACCGTGCGAAGCAGGTGCTCGCGGCGGACGAGGCCTCGCGACCGTCCTTCATCCTCGGCGACCTTCGCGAACTGCTGGAGCCCTACCCGGCGGCGAAGACCGCAACGCGCCGGGGCCGCACGACCGTGTCCGTGGGCGGCGCCGCTGTCGGTCTCGAAGGTCCGCGGGTCGAGGTGATCAGCACCGGCTCGCGCCCGATCGACCTGCTTCGTGCGGCGACCACGCTCATCTGGAACTCGGGGATCCCGATCTACGGACTCGACGTTCCGCCCGAGCTGTACACCGGGAGTAGCGTGTGACACGTGAGTGACGACACCAGTGAGGGCACGGGCATGAGCCCCGAGGCGGCCGATCGACAGGGCGAGAACGACGCGCTGCTCTCACGCCTCCGGCTCATCGAGGACCAGCCGCTGGAGACGCGCGCGGACGCCTACTCGCAGATCCACGACCAGCTCAGGTCGACGCTGGAGGGCGGAGACTCGCCCCACGCGGGATCGTGAGCGCGTGACGGCGCAGCGGCTCGACGCGGCCCTCGCGGAGCGCGGGATAGCACGATCGCGCACCCACGCCGCACGGTTGATCGCCGATGGCTCGGTGACGGTCGACGGCGTGACCGTGATCAAAGCCTCCGCCCGCGTGGGCGAGGAGCAAGAGCTGGCCGTGCGCGGCATCGACCACTACGTCTCGCGGGCGGCTCACAAGCTCCTGTTCGCGCTGGACTCGTTCGGGGTGGATCCCTCGGGGCGCGATGCGCTCGACGTGGGGGCATCCACCGGCGGCTTCAGCCAGGTCCTGCTCGAGCGCGGCGCGAGCTCCGTGGTCGCCCTCGACGTGGGGCACGGGCAGCTCGACCGGATCATCGCGATCGACCCGCGGGTGACCGTGATCGAGGGGTTCAACGCGCGCGACCTCACTCCCTCCGGCCTGGACGGCGCCGCGGGCCGTGAGGTCCGGGCGGACCTCGTGGTCGCGGACCTCTCCTTCATCTCGCTCACCCAGGTGCTGCCGGCGATGGTGGCGACCGTAGGCCCTGAGGCGGAGTTCGTGCTGCTCATCAAGCCGCAGTTCGAGGTGGGCCGGACGGGGATCCGCGAGGGCATCGTGCGCGACGCCGGTCTGCGATCCGAGGCGGTCGGCAAGGTGCTCTGGGCCGCCTGGGATCTCGGCCTCAGGACGGCCGGGCTCGTCGAATCTCCCATTCTCGGCAACGCCGGCAATCACGAGTACCTCGTGCTGCTCTCCTCGCGCGACGGCGACAGCCCGACGTACTGGACGGACGCGCTGTTCCCCGCACCGCGGGCTCGGCCCTGATCCACTCCTCACCAGCTCCCGGGGCACACCGATATCGTTCAACCGGCGCGAGGGCGCCCGCCGATCCGACAGAATGGACGGACAGGCTTTCGCGCCCGACCGATCGGTCGAACCCGCCATCGACGCCCGCGAGGAGATGAACAGGTGACAGCTCGGCACATGCTCGTCGTCTCGCACACGGGGCGACAGGACTCGCTCGATGCGGCGGTCACGGTGTGCAGGCAACTGGTCGCCGAGGGAGTCACCCCGGTGCTCAAGGCCGACGAGCACGACGACATCGTGGCTCAGGCCCCCGACCTCTCCGGCGACGTGCGGCTGATCGACGCGGTGGGCGTCTCCTCGCTCGAGCTCGTCATCGTGCTCGGCGGCGACGGCACGATCCTCCGGGCTGCGGAGATGGTGCGCGGCACGAGCGTGCCGCTCCTGGGGGTGAACCTCGGTCACGTGGGCTTCCTGGCCGAGAGCGAGCGCGACAACCTCACCGACACGGTGCGTCGCGCGCTGGCTCGCGACTACCGCGTCGAGGAGCGGATGACGCTGTCGGTGCGGGTGAAGGTGCGCGGCGAGGTCGTCTACGAGACCTGGGCCCTCAACGAGGCGACGGTGGAAAAGGCGAGCCGCGAGCGCATGCTCGAGGTGGTGATCGAGGTCGACGGACGCCCGCTCTCCTCGTTCGGCTGCGACGGTGTCGTGATGTCGACCCCCACCGGTTCGACGGCGTACTCCTTCTCCGCGGGCGGCCCTGTCGTGTGGCCCGACCTCGATGCGATGCTGCTCGTGCCGCTGAGCCCCCACGCACTGTTCGGCCGCCCTCTGGTGGTGGGCCCGCAGTCCGTGTTCGCGGTGGAGGTGCTCGCGCGCACCCAGGGCACCGGCGTGCTGTGGTGCGACGGTCGTCGCACTCACGAACTGCCGCCCGGGGCGCGGGTGGTCGTGCGGAAGTCCTCAGTGCCGGTGCGTCTGGCCCGGCTCCATCAGGGACCGTTCACCGACCGCCTCGTCAACAAGTTCACCCTGCCCACGGGCGGATGGCGCGGACCGGAGGGCGAGGTCCAGGTCTCGTGATCGAGGAGATCTCCATCCGCAACCTCGGCGTCATCGCCGATGCGCGGTTGCCGCTCGGACCGGGCTTCACCGCGGTGACGGGCGAGACCGGCGCGGGCAAGACGATGGTGGTGACCGCGCTGGGACTGCTGCTCGGGGATCGGAGCGACAGCGGCATCCTGCGGCAGGGGGCGGGCTCGGCGTCGGTGGAGGGCCAGTGGATCGTCGAGCCCGACGGACCCGTCGCCGAGCGTGTGCGGGACGCGGGCGGAGAACTCGACGGACCCGAGCTCATCCTCGCCCGCACGATCTCCCAGGACGGGCGCAGTCGCGCGACCGTCGGCGGCCGTACGACTCCCGTGAGCGTGCTCTCGGAGATCGGCGAGCAGCTCGTGGTCGTCCACGGGCAGGCCGACCAGGTGCGCCTGCGTTCGGCGGCGGCCCAGCGGGAGGCGCTCGACCGGTTCGCCGGGGCGGAGCTCGCCGGCATCCTCGAGGTGTACCAGCGCACCTATCGACGCTGGCAGTCCAATCAGGGCGAGCTGGACGTGCTCGAGGCCGAACGCGACCTCCGCTCCCGCGAAGCGGAGGAGCTGCGGCTGGCGATCGCCGAGATCGAGGAAGCGGCTCCGCGACGCGGGGAGGACGAGGAGCTGGCTGCGCGAGCCGCGCGGCTCAGCAACCTGGAGGACCTGCGACTGGCGGCATCCCAGGCCCATGAGCTCATCTCGTCGGAGAGCATGGACGAGCCCCGCGACGCCCTGGGTCTGCTCGAGTCCGCGCGTCGGCTCGTGGAACGCGGCGCTGAGCACGACGCGTCACTCGGCGAGGTGGGGGAGGCCATCGCGAACGCGTCCTTCCTCGTCTCGGAGGCGGCCGTGCAGCTGTCCAGCTATCTGAGCGGTCTCGACGCCGACGCCGCACGCGAGCTCGAGACGGTGCAGGAGCGCCGCGCCGAGCTCTCCGCCCTGGTGCGACGCCATGGGCCCACCCTCGACGACACGATCGACTTCCTCGACTCGGGAAGCGCTCGCCTGCTCGAGCTGGACAACGATTCGGACCGGATCGAAGGCCTGCGGCTCGAAGTGGAGACCGACCGCGACCGTCTGATCGGCATGGCGGCCGAGCTCACCGATGCGCGCACGCGCGCCGCAGAGCGGCTCTCCGCGGCGGTCACCGCGGAACTCGCCGCCCTCGCAATGCCCGACGCGCGCGTGATCATCGACGTCTCGGATCGCCCCGAGTACTCACTCACCGGCAAGGATGCCGTGTCGATCCTGCTCGCGCCCCACCCCGGCGCGGAACCGCGGGCGCTCGGTCGGGGCGCCTCCGGCGGCGAGCTGTCCCGGGTGATGCTCGCGATCGAGGTGGTCATCGCCGGCGACGACCCCGTGCCGACCTTCATCTTCGACGAGGTGGACGCCGGGGTCGGCGGCGCATCCGCCATCGAGATCGGTCGCAGGCTGGCACGGCTGGCGCGAACGGCCCAGGTGATCGTCGTCACCCATCTCGCCCAGGTCGCCGCCTTCTCGACCAACCACCTCCGCGTGGTGAAGGACAGTTCCGGCGACGTGACCGCGAGCAGCGTGCAGCAGCTGGAGGGCGAGGAGCGCATCGAGGAGATGGCGCGCCTGCTCTCCGGGTTGAGCGACTCCGAGAGCGGCCTCGCCCACGCCCGAGAGCTGATCGAGGTGGCCCGATCATTCGACCGCTGAGCGGTGCGTCGCGGCGACGGCGCACCCTCCAGCCGGTGATAGGCTAAAAACCCGTGGTGATCAAACAGAGCGCGGGCGTAACAAAGCACATCTTCGTCACCGGGGGCGTCGTTTCGAGTCTTGGTAAAGGACTCACGGCAGCATCTCTCGGCAATCTGCTCACGGCTCGCGGATTACGCGTCGTGATGCAGAAACTCGACCCGTATCTCAACGTGGATCCCGGAACGATGAACCCGTTCCAGCACGGCGAGGTGTTCGTCACCGACGACGGCGCGGAGACCGACCTCGACATCGGCCATTACGAGCGATTCCTCGACATCAACCTCAGCCAGGCCGCCAACGTCACCACCGGCCAGATCTACTCGACCGTCATCGCCAAGGAGCGCCGCGGCGAATACCTCGGCGATACGGTGCAGGTCATTCCGCACATCACCGACGAGATCAAGCGGAGGATGCGGCTGCAGGCGGCCGAGCCGACCAACCCGGGCGACATCCGCCCCGACGTGATCATCACCGAGGTCGGCGGAACCGTCGGCGACATCGAGTCCCAGCCCTTCCTCGAGGCCGCACGCCAGGTGCGCCACGAGATCGGGCGATCCAACTGCTTCTTCGTGCACGTCTCCCTGGTGCCCTACCTCGCGGCGTCGGGCGAGCAGAAGACCAAGCCCACCCAGCACTCCGTGGCCGCCCTGCGATCGATCGGCATCCAGCCGGACGCGATCGTGCTGCGTTCCGACCGGGAGGTGCCCGAGTCGATGACCCGCAAGATCGCGCTGATGTGCGACGTGGACATCGAGGCCGTCGTCATTGCCGTGGACGTGCCGAGCATCTACGACATCCCGACCATGCTGCACGATCAGGGCCTCGACTCGTACATCATCGACCACTTCGGCGTGGAGGCGGGCGACGTCAACTGGGACGGGTGGAGCGACCTGCTTCGCGCGGTGCACGAGCCTCGTTTCGACGTGACCATCGGCCTGGTCGGCAAGTACATCGACCTCCCGGACGCCTACCTGTCGGTGACGGAGGCTCTGCGCGCGGGCGGCTTCGCGCAGCAGACCCGGGTCAAGATCCGCTGGGTGCCCTCCGACGAATGCGAGACCCCGGAGGGCGCGGCGAGGCTGCTCTCCGACCTCGACGGCATCTGCGTTCCCGGCGGCTTCGGAGTGCGGGGGATCGAGGGCAAGCTCGGCGCCCTGCGCTTCGCTCGGGAGAACGGCATCCCGGCGCTGGGCCTCTGCCTCGGCCTGCAGTGCATGGTGATCGAGTACGCGCGCAATGTGGTCGGACTGCACGGCGCCTCGTCCTCGGAGTTCGACCCGGACACCGAGTTCCCCGTCATCGCAACGATGGCCGAGCAGGTGGACATCATCGCCGGCGGCGATCTGGGCGGCACGATGCGTCTCGGGCTCTACCCGGCCGAGCTGGCATCCGGCTCCACCGTCGAAGAGGTCTACGGCTCGTCGCGGGTGGAGGAGCGCCACCGCCACCGCTACGAGGTGAACAACGGCTACCGGCAGCAGATCGCGGAGGCCGGCCTGTGGTTCTCGGGCACCTCGCCGGACGGCCACCTGGTGGAGTTCGTGGAGCTGCCCAAAGACGTGCACCCGTTCTATGTGGGCACGCAGGCGCACCCGGAGCTGCGCTCGCGCCCGAACCGCGCCCACCCGCTCTTCCAAGGGCTGATCTCCGCGGCGCTCCGGCGCCAGGAGGCGAGCCGCCTGTTCGAGGTCGCCGAAGCGTGAGCGATCGCCTGACCGACGACGTCGCCGCGGTGACCGTGCTCTCCAGCGAGCGGGTCTTCGAGGGGCGCGTCTGGGACGTGCGGCGCGACGAATTCGAGTACAACGGCGACGTCGTCGTGCGCGACTACGTGGATCACACCGGCGCCGTGGCGGTGCTGGCGCTGGATGATGCGGGGCGGGTGCTGCTGATCAAGCAGTACCGGCATCCGCTCGGACGACGCGACTGGGAGATCCCGGCCGGCCTGCTCGACTTTGACGGCGAGTCCCCCCTCGCCGCCGCTCGGCGGGAGCTCGCCGAGGAGGTCGACCTCGTGGCCGACCGGTGGGACACGCTGCTCGACATCGACACGTCGCCCGGGGGAAGCACGGAGTTCGTGCGCATCTACCTCGCGCGCGGGGTGAGCGAGTCCGAGACGGTATTCGCGCGCACCGAGGAGGAGCGGGACATCGAGCTGCGCTGGGTGGACCTCGATGAGGCGATCGACGCGTTCCTGGGCAGGAGGATCAGCAACGGCATCCTCGGGGTCGCCCTGCTCGCCGCCGCACGGGGTCGCGACAGCGGCTGGGCCTCGCTCGGCCCGGCCGAGGAACCGCTGCGGCGGCTGCCGCAACGCGGGCGCCGTGTCTGACCCGGTGCCGACGCCGCTGTCGCGTGCGTCGGAACGCTACCTGCGCCACGTCTCGATCGAGCGCGGTCTCTCCCGCAACACCGTCGCGGCCTACCGACGCGACCTCACCGCCTACCTCGACGTGCTGGCGGGGCGCGGCGTCACGACCCCCGAGGGGATCGCCGGCGCCGATGTGACGGCGTTCTCCCACTCCCTGCGCGAGCGGGAGAGCCCGCTCACCGCGTCCTCGATGGCGCGGATGCTCTCCTCGGTGCGTTCGTTCCACCGCTTCCTGATCGAGGAGGGGCTGGCCCAGGTGGATGTCGCCGCCGAGACGCGGCCGCCCAAGCTCCCCAGTCGACTGCCGAAGGCGATCACGATCGACCAGATGGCGCGGGTGCTCGACGCGGCAGGCGGCGACGACACCCAGTCGCTGCGCGATCGTGCGCTGCTCGAGCTGCTCTACGCGACGGGCGCGCGCATCTCGGAAGCGGTCGACCTGAACGTCGACGACGTGATCTCGACGGAGGGCGGCGCCGCAGATGTGGTGCGGCTCTTCGGCAAGGGCGGCAAGCAGCGCATCGTGCCGCTCGGGAGCTACGCCCGGGCCGCCCTCGACGCCTACCTCGTGCGCGCACGGCCGGCGCTCTCGACGCGCGGACCGTCGACCCCCGCGCTGTTCCTCGGCATCCGCGGCCAGCGGGTCTCCCGGCAGAACGCGTGGCTCATCATCCGCGCCCGCGCCGAGCAGGCGGGCCTTCAGACGGAGATCTCGCCGCATACGTTCCGGCACTCCTTCGCCACCCACCTGCTGGCCGGCGGGGCCGACGTGCGGGTGGTCCAGGAGCTGCTCGGGCACTCCTCGGTGGCGACGACGCAGATCTACACCCAGGTCACGGCCGACACCCTGCGCGACATGTACACCACGGCGCACCCGCGGGCGCGCTAATCGCCGCGCGCTGATCCACGATCGGGGTTCGCTGCGCCGGTAGACTCGACGAGACCTGGGGACCCACCGGGCGATACAGACGAAGGAATGTCGGGATGACAGCGACGCGGAGCAATCGAGCCGAACCTCTGGCCGGGGTCGATGTCGCGAAGAACGGGCCCACCAATCGCCCGGCCACCGCCTTCCCCGTGCCGAAGCCGCTGCGTTCGCACGGACCGGCCCGCATCATCGCCCTGTGCAACCAGAAGGGCGGCGTGGGCAAGACCACCACCGCCATCAGCCTCGGGGCCTCCCTCGCCGACTACGGCCGCCGCGTGCTGGCCATCGACTTCGACCCGCAGGGCGCCCTGTCCGCGGGACTCGGGGTGCAGAGCCACGACGTTCCGAACATCTACGACCTCATGCTCGGAACGGTGAAGGACGCCCACGTCGCCATCCAGCAGACGCCGCTGCCCGGCCTCGACGTGATCCCGGCGAACATCGATCTCTCCGCTGCCGAGGTGCATCTCGTGAACGAGGTGGCGCGCGAGCAGATCCTCGCGCGGGTGCTGCGCCAGGTCTCGGGGGAGTACGACGTGATCCTGATCGACTGCCAGCCGTCGCTCGGGCTCCTCACGGTCAACGCGCTCACCGCCAGCCACGGCGTGCTGATCCCGCTGGAGTGCGAGTTCTTCGCGCTGCGCGGCGTCGCGCTCCTCGTCGAGACCATCGACAAGGTGCGGGACCGGCTGAATCCGGCAATCGAGCTCGACGGCATCCTCGCCACCATGTACGACTCCCGCACGCTGCACTCGCGCGAGGTGCTCGACCGGGTGGTGGAGACCTTCGGCGATCGCGTGTTCGAGACCGTGATCGGCCGCACCGTGAAGTTCCCGGATGCGAGCGTCGCCGGCAGCCCGATCACCCGCTTCGCCCCCGACCACCCGGCCGCGGAGGCGTATCGCCAGCTCGCCAGAGAGTTGATCTCCCGTGGCGCTGTCGCCTAGCCGGGTCGTCGACGCGAACGCTGAGGAGCGGGCCGGGTTCTCGGTCTCGCTCGGGAATTTCGACGGTCCCTTCGATCTGCTGCTCACGCTGATCGCGAAGCACGAGCTCGACATCACCGAGGTGTCGCTGAGCGCGGTGACCGGTGAGTTCATCGCCTACCTCCGCCAGCTCGACACGGTGGAGGAGCTGGACCAGGCGAGCGAGTTCCTCGTGGTCGCCGCCACCCTGCTCGACCTCAAGGTGGCGGGGCTGCTGCCGCAGGGGGAACTCGTGGACGCCGAGGACGTTGCGTTGCTGGAGGCGCGGGATCTGCTCTTCGCGCGCCTGCTGCAGTACCGGGCCTTCAAAGAGGTCACCGGATGGTTCGCCGAGAGGTTCGAGGAGGAATCCACCCGGCACGTGCGCTCGGTGCGCCTGGAGGAGAAGTTCCGGAGGCAGACGCCCGAGCTGGTCTGGACGCTGACGCCCGAGGATTTCGCGGCGCTCGCCGCACTGGCGCTCGCGCCACGGGAGCTGCCGACCGTGGGACTGGACCACCTGCACGCTCCTCTGGTGAGCATCCGCGAGCAGGCGGCGCACGTCGTGGCGCTGCTGCGCCGGGGCGAGCCGATGACGTTCCGCCAGCTCATCGCCGGGGTCGAGGTGAAGGGGGTCGTGATCGCGCGGTTCCTCGCCATCCTCGAGCTGTTCCGCGGGGCGTCCATCGGCTTCGAGCAGTTGGAACCGCTGGGCGAGCTCACCGTGCGCTGGACGGCCGAGCACTGGAACGAAGAGAGTCTCGCATCGCTGGGAGCTGACTATGGCAACTGAGGAACTGGTCGACGTGGAGCGTGCGCTGGAGGCGATCCTCATCGTCGCCGACGAGCCGCAGAGCCTGGTCTCCCTGGCGACTTCGCTCGGGGTGCCCGTGCCCGCAGTGCGGCAGTCGATCGAACGACTCGTGGCGGACTACGACGGCGTCGACGGCACGCCCCGCCGCGGTTTCGAGCTGCGCGAGGTGGCCGGCGGATGGCGCATCTACGTGCGCGGTGAGTTCGATGAGGTGGTGCGCGACTTCGTGCTCACCCAGAACCCGACCAGACTCTCCCAGGCCGCCCTGGAGACGCTCGCCGTGATCGCCTACAAGCAGCCGATCAGCCGCGGTGCGATCGCGTCGATCCGCGCCGTCAACGTCGACTCCGTGGTGCGAACGCTGCTCGGCCGCGGACTGATCACCGAGGCCTACACCGACAGCGAGACCGGCGCGATCCACTACGCCACGACGGACGTGCTGCTCACCCAGCTGGGCATCAACTCGATCGACGAGCTGCCGCTCATCTCGCCGCTGCTCTCCGACGGCTCGGAAGGATTCGACGATGTCCGGTGAACTCGCCGACGGCGTGCGCCTGCAGAAGCTGATGGCGGCGGCGGGCGTCGCGAGCCGACGGGTCTCGGAGGATCTGATCACCGCCGGGCGCGTGGAGGTGAACGGCGAGGTCGTCACCGAGCTCGGCCGTCGCGTGAGCGAGACCGACCGAGTGGCGGTCGACGGTCAGGCGATCCAGCTCGACACGTCCCGCCGCTACCTCATGCTCAACAAGCCGGTCGGCGTGGTGAGCTCCCTGCAGGACGAGCGCGGGCGGCCCGACCTGCGCCGCTACGTCGAGCGCTACGAGGAACGGCTGTTCAACGTGGGCAGGCTCGATGCGCAGACGAGCGGACTGCTCATCCTCACCAACGACGGCGAGCTCGCCCATGTGCTGGCCCACCCGTCGTTCGGGGTGATGAAGACGTACATCGCCAAGGTCGAGGGCCGGGTCACCGCCCAGACCATCGCGCGGCTCACCCGCGGGGTCGAGCTCGAGGACGGTCCGATCGCCGCCGACAAGGCGCGGATCCTGGGTCAGGCGGGCGCCACCGAGACGATGGTGGAGGTGACCCTGCATTCGGGACGCAATCGCATCGTGCGCCGGATGCTGGAGGAGGTGGGGCATCCGGTGATCGACCTGGTGCGACGTCAGTTCGGCCCGCTCCACCTCGGCACTCTCGCCCCGGGCGAGATCCGGGACCTCACTAAGATCGAGCTCGGCGCCCTGCTGACCATCTCGCGGGATGCGAGCGGCGCGGCGGCGACCCCGACCGGGGAGGAGAGCTAGATGGCGGTGCGTGCGATCCGCGGCGCGATCCAGCTCGATCGCGACGACAAGGACGAGGTGCTGCGCTCCACGGCCGAGCTCATCTCCAAGGCGCTTCACGCCAACGAGATCGACACCGACGCCCTGATCTCGGTGATGTTCACCGCGACCCCGGACATCACGAGCGAGTTCCCGGCGCTGGCCGCCCGCCAGCTGGGCCTCGGCGACGTCCCCCTGATGTGCGCTGTGGAGATGGATGTCGTCGACGCGATGCCGCGGGTCATCCGCCTGATGGCGCTGGTCGAGACCGATACCCCGCGGAAGTACATCCAGCACACCTACCTGCGCGGGGCGGTCGCCCTGCGCATCGACCTGGCGCAGTGAGGCTGCCGTGAACGGATCGAGGATCGTGGGGGAGGTGCGCGTGGTGGGCTCCGGCCTGCTCGGCGCGAGCATAGGACTCGGCCTGCGCGCCGTGGGGGTCGACGTGATCGTCGCCGACGCCTCGCCCTCCAACCTCAGCCTCGCCATCGACTACGGCGCAGGCCGTGCCGCCCGCGACACCGACAACCCCACACTGGTGGTGGTGGCGGTGCCTCCGGACGTGACCGCCCAGGTGCTCGCGGCCGAGCTGGCCGCATGGCCGGACGCGCTGGTGACGGATGTCGCCAGCGTCAAGGTGGCGCCCCTCGATGGTCTCCGCGCCCTCGGCGCCGACATCTCCCGGTATATCGGGTCGCACCCGCTCGCCGGTCGCGAGCGCGGGGGTGCCATCTCCGCCCGCGGCGACCTCTTCATCGGCCGCCCGTGGGTGATCTGCGCGCACGACGGGATCCCCGCGGCCCAGGTCGGCGTCATCGAGGACCTCGCCCTCGACCTCGGCGCCGTTCCCGTCTCGATGACACCGCACCAGCACGATGCGAGCGTGGCGCTCGTCTCCCATGTGCCCCAGGTGGTGGCCTCCCTACTGGCCCGGCGACTGGTCGACGCGACCGAGTCGGCGGTGGGTCTCGCCGGGCAGGGCCTGCGCGATACGACGCGCATCGCTTCGAGCGACCCGGAGCTGTGGGTGCAGATCCTGGGGGCGAATTCGGGGACCGTCGTCGACATCCTGCGCGCCTACCGGGACGACCTCGACGACCTGATCGGCGTGCTCGACGCACCCACGGCGCCGGGAGCGCGTCGCGCTCTCGCCGAGCTTCTCGCCGGCGGCAACGCCGGGGTGACCCGCATTCCGGGCAAGCACGGGCAGGACAAGCGCTTCAGCCAGTTGGTGGTCATGGTGGACGACCGGCCGGGGGAGCTGGCCCGGCTGCTCGCCGAGATCGGTGAGATCGGCGTGAACCTCGAGGACCTCCGACTGGAGCATTCACCGGGGGTGGAGATCGGTCTGGCCGAGATCTCCGTGCTGCCTGAGGCGGAGCCCCGCCTCGTGGCGGACCTCGAACGACGCGGCTGGCGGATAGCGGAGGCGGCCCGATGAGATGGACAGCACAGTGACCGTAGTGGTGGCCATCGACGGGCCCGCGGGCAGCGGCAAGTCGAGCGTGAGCCGGGCATCCGCCCGTGCGCTCGGATTCGCCTACCAGGACACCGGTGCCGCCTACCGCGCGCTGGCGTGGAGCGTGCTGGAACGCGGCGTGCCCACCGACGACGCGGATGCCGTGGTCGCCGCCCTCGACGGCTTCGACTACGCGATCGGCACCGACCCCGACCACTACTTCGTGCGGGTGGGGGACACCGACGTCACCGACGCCATCCGCGACCCTCGCGTGACCGCCGTCGTGAGCCACATCGCCCGCGTGCCGGCGGTGCGCGAGTATCTCGTGCGCCTGTTCCGGAGGGTGATCGCGGGCACGGATCGGCCCGGCATCATCACCGAGGGCCGGGACATCACCACCGTGGTGGCTCCGGACGCCCAGGTGCGCATTCTGCTCACCGCATCCGAAGAAGCTAGAATGTCTAGGCGTTCCGCTGAGATCACCGGTCAATCGGCCAGCGACGTCGGCAAGCAACTGAGTTCGCGCGATGCGCAGGACTCGAAGGTCGTCGACTTCATGAACGCGGCAGATGGTGTCGACACCATCGATTCAACCCACCTCGACTTCGACCAGACCGTTTCGGCGGTCGTCGACCGTGTGCGCGCGGTGGGCGTCACAGACTAAGAGGACCCCATGGCAGACATCGATTCCGAGAAGGACGAGTACGGCGCCGCCGACCCGCAGCTCGGCGAGAAGCTCGCGAACCTGAACGAGGAGGACGCGCTGCTCAAGGCGGAGACCCTCCGCCGCGGGCTCGCCGATTACGAGCTCGACGAGGAGGACTTCGAGCTCCTCGACTCGGACGTCGACGACCCGGATGCCGTGAAGTACCTGCCGGCGCTGCCCGTGCTGGCGATCGTGGGCCGGCCGAACGTGGGCAAGTCTGCCCTCGTCAACCGCGTCCTCGGCCGCCGCGAGGCGGTCGTGCAGGACACGCCCGGCGTGACCCGCGACCGCGTCAGCTACAAGGCGGACTGGAACGACCGTCGGTTCACCATCGTCGACACCGGCGGCTGGGAGCCCGACGCGAAGGGCATCAACGCCTCGGTGGCCGCGCAGGCGGAGATCGCCGTCGACCTGGCCGACGCCGTGCTGTTCGTGGTGGATGCCAATGTGGGCGCCACCTCCACCGACGAGCACGTCGTGCGCATGCTCCGCGCCTCGAAGAAGCCCGTGATCCTCGTCGCCAACAAGATCGACGATGCGCGCCAGGAGCCCGAGGCCGCCGCTCTCTGGAGCCTGGGACTCGGGGAGCCGTGGCCGGCATCCGCTCTGCACGGTCGCGGTGTCGCCGACCTGCTGGACCACATCCTCACCGTGCTGCCGGAGGTCTCGGCGGTGGCGAAGGAGGAGGTGAGCGGCCCGCGTCGCGTCGCGATTCTCGGCCGCCCGAACGTCGGCAAGTCCAGCCTGCTCAACAAGGCCGTGGGCGAGGAACGCGTCGTCGTGAACGAGCTGGCGGGCACCACGCGCGACCCGGTCGACGAGGAGGTGGAGCTGGCGGGCAAGGTGTGGCGTTTCGTCGACACCGCCGGAATCCGCCGCCGCATGAACCTCGCCCAGGGCGCCGACTTCTACGCGTCCCTGCGCACCAGCGCCGCGCTGGAGAAGGCGGAGGTCGCGATCGTGGTGCTCGATGTGAGCGACGTGATCAGCGAGCAGGACATCCGCATCATCGACCTCGTGCTCGAGTCGGGACGCGCGCTCGTGCTCGCGTTCAATAAGTGGGATCTGCTCGACACCGACGCCGCGATCAACGCCGACCGTCGCCGCTACCTGGAGCGCGAGATCGAACAGGACCTCGCCCACGTGGCCTGGGCACCCCGAGTGAACATCTCGGCGCGCACCGGGCGTCACCTCGAGAAGCTGGTGCCGGCGCTGGAGCTCGCGCTCGAGTCGTGGGACACCCGCATCCCCACCGGCAAGTTCAACGCCTTCCTGGCCGAGCTCACCCAGGAGCACCCTCACCCCGTGCGTGGCGGCAAGCAGCCGCGCATCCTGTTCGGCACGCAGGCCGCGTCCCGGCCGCCGACGTTCGTGCTCTTCACCACCGGCTTCCTCGACCCCGGCTACCGCAGGTACATCACGCGCAGGCTGCGCGAGGTCTTCGGTTTCGAGGGCAGCCCGATCAACGTGAACATGCGGGTGCGCGAGCGCCGCAAGCGCTGAGGCCTTGTCGTGAGGCCGCGGCCGTTCTACGGTGTGCAGCATGATCGACATCGACGCATGGATCGGGCAGTACGAGAAGGCGTGGCGCACCGACGCGCCTGAGGATGTCGGCGACCTGTTCGCCGAGGATCCCGTCTACCTGACCGCTCCGGACGCCGATCCGATCTCCGGCCGCGACGCCATCGTGGAGTGGTGGCGGGCGGAGGAGGAGCCGAGCGTTCCCGACTTCACCTGGTGGCCGATCGTGGTCACGGATGACACGGCGATCGTTCAGGGGCGAACCGCGTACCCCGATGCCACGACGTACCTGAATCTCTGGGTCATCTCGTTCGACGCTGACGGCCGCGCGACCTCGTTCACCGAGTGGTGGATGGTGGAGAAGCCGTAGGGTGCAGACTGGTGGGGTGTCTGATGTTCCCCCGCCGCTGCCTCCGCTGGGCATGCGCGACCCGGGCGACGCCTGGGTGGAGGGCCCGAGCGGCGACCGCTACTGGGGCCGTTTCGGTGCGGCCGGGCTGCTGCTCTGGCACCGCGAGCTTGGAGTGCTGCTGCAACACCGGGTGGCCTGGAGCCATCACGGCGGAACCTGGGGGATCCCGGGCGGCGCACGCAAGCTGGGGGAGTCGGCGGATGCCGCGGCGCTGCGCGAGGCCGCCGAGGAGGCGAGTGTGCCGCAGGAGGTGGTGCGGGTGATCGCGACATCCACTCTGGACCTCGGGTTCTGGTCGTACACGACGGTGGTCGCGGAGGCGACCGAGGTGTTCCTGCCGGTGATGGCCGACGCGGAGAGCAACGAGCTGCGGTGGGTGCCCCTCGGTGAACTGGAGTTGCTGCCGCTGCACCCGGGTTTCGCCAGGTCGTGGCCTGAGCTTCGGCCGCTGCTCGTCTAATATCGTCGAATGCCGACTCTTCTCGCCGCCTGCGTGGTCAGTGAGCTGCGGCGTGACCGCGGCAACGTGGGTGTGACCGCCATCGACAAGCGGCCGGTGCCGCACGCCGTGCGAGTGGGCCGCTTCGGTCTCTACGCCGACGTGCAGGCGGACCGCAAACATCACGGCGGCCTCGACAAGGCGTTGTACGCCTATGGTCAGGATGACGCGGAGTTCTGGGAAGGCGAGCTCGGCCGCGAGCTTCCGTACGGCTGGTTCGGCGAGAACCTGAGGGTGGAGGGGATCGACGTGAACGCCTCCCCGATCGGCTCGCGCTGGCGCATCGGCGACACGGTGGTGGCGGAGGTGACTATGCCGCGGTCGCCGTGCGCGACTTTCGCCCGCTGGGTGGGTGGCGAGCACGAGCGCGGCTGGGTGAAGCGCTTCGCGGATGCCGGCCGCCTCGGCGCGTACCTCCGCGTGGTGCGCAACGGCTCGGTGCGGGCGGGTGATGCGATCGAGGTGATCAGCGCGCCATCCGACGCCCCGACGGTGCTGGACCTGTTCCGCGCGTGACGGTGTTCGTGGCGAGCCCCGTGAAACGGTAAGCTTGCTTCTCGTGTCCCGCCCGTGCGGGTCGCAAGCCACGGGCTGTGGCGCAGCTTGGTAGCGCACCTGACTGGGGGTCAGGGGGTCGCAAGTTCAAATCTTGTCAGCCCGACGGGTAACGAAAAGAGCGGTCGCCGAAAGGCGGCCGCTCTTCTCGTTGTCCCGAGTCCTGGCAAATGGGGTCCCCGCTGGCCGGTTACGACGCATCGCGCGTGCGAGGTGCGAGCCACTGGGCGGTGACCGCGCGATGTGGCGTCCGAGCCAGTGGGGCGCAGCCCGACGGCAAAGCGCAGCGCCGCCGCAGGCGGCTCCTCCTTAGGGGCTGAGACCGACTTTCGATTCTGCGTTGTTGGACGGCCAGCAGGAACACGACTCGGGGAGTAGCTAGGCACTCGGTCTCGACCTCGGGCTGAAGACCGACCGCACGATCACCACCGTTGGCCACGCCGAGCCGCGCAACAACGGTGGACCGCTGAACTTTCTCGACCGCATTCACGCGCTGCAGGGCTCACGCGACCAGCCGCTGAAGCTCGCGGACGTGGAGGCGCTGGCCGAGCAGACCAGCCGTGCCTACGGTCACGCTCGAATCCGTTTCGATCCGTGGCAGTTGCAGGGGAGCGCCCAGCGGCTCCGCGACCGCGGCCTGACCGTCGAAGAGTGGATATTCTCGGCGCAGTCGGTCGGCCGGCTCTGGCAGTCTCTCCACCTGCTGCTCCGCGATCACCGGCGCGCGCTGCCGGACGATCGCGAGCTGCTGGACGAGCTGGCGACCGTGCGGCTTCGAGAGAGTGCGCCCGGGGTGTACCGGCTGGACCATGACGCGGGGCAGCACGACGACCGCGCGGTAGCTCTCGGACTCGCCGCCCTGGCGCTCACAGAGCGAGGGGAGGGCGGCTGGGGCTGGGCCAGCTCTCCGAGCGAGATGGCGGCCCGTATCTCTCGCGGCGCCAGGCCTTCGGGCAACCCGGCGAACCCATACAGCGGCGCTCGGATTCGTGGCGCGGGCACGGATATTGCCGCCGCGGTAAGAGCGCAGACCCCGGCCCAGCGCCGAGCGGGGTTGGGCCTCGTGGTGTCCGGGGGCGCGAACGACCAGAGCCGCAGATGACGAGGGGCGCTAGTCTTCCGCCATGCATTTAGATCCGCTGTTTTCGCTGCTGATTGGAGCTCTTGGTGCGGCACTGATCGGCTTGTTTGGAGCATGGATTCAATCTCGCCGAGAACACGAAAGGTGGCTGCGCGAGAAACGATACGCAGCACACCTGGCGTTTCTCAAAGAGAACGACCGACATACGACTCTCTCGAAGCTCGGCAGAGGGCCGAAGAACAACGCCGAGATCGAATTGGCTATCGAAGGGCTCAACTCGGCGATTTCAGAACTATCGCTAGTCGGGCCTGAATCACTTCTCACGGCCGCGCGAAAGTTCCGCGATTACGCCGCTGCCTTCATCGCGCAGGGCAAGCCTCCGACTGGGTACGACGACGTGCGAGCCGAGTACATTGCAGTGTCCCGCCGATCCATTCACGTCAGCAACCGCGGATAGTGGCTCCATGAGCATCCCCGAACCAGTTAGTGGCTACCCATATAACCGTCTTATCGCGGAGGGGTCTGAGCAAGTTGCCGTCGCTCTGTGGCGGCTTACGTTCGATCGGGTTGCCGAAGCAAAGGACAAGCTGGAGGGCGTCTACGTGCAGGTCGTAGACGATCGTTCCAGCCTCCGGCTTGATGATCGATATCTCGGCACCTGGCGAACCGGCAGTTTGCACGTGACCGCGATGCAAGCGTCAGTGGATGCCCTGATGACCGTCCGCACGATATTGCAGCCGGTGAGCACTGGCGACAATTTGTTGCCAATGTCGGGCCTCTATCCGATCATCCGGGCGTCCCTCGAGAGCAGCGCTCTCGCCATCTACTTGCTCGAATCGATCGACCGTGACGAGCGTCTGCGAAGGAGCTACGTCGTAGCCGAGGAGGACGCGAAGTATCTCCAATCGTTTGCCGAGTCGATGGGCAACTCAGCGAACGACGCGCGTGCTCGCGCTAGAGCCGAAATTCGTGAGCTGATCGCCAGCCGCCCGACCTTGGGAGACCCCGCCCAATTTCGATTCGAAGGGGTCAAGTACAGCGAGCTAATCGAGAACGCTGATGCTGTGATGGCCGCGGACCCTGCGACCCCAGGTGTCGAGCGAATGACTTTGATCGCATGGTGGAAGTTGCTTTCTGGCCTGAGTCACGGAAAGCAATGGGCCTTTGTTGAGTCGATGGAGCGGAGCGACGCGATCATCGACGAGGCGAATGAGTCTGCGCACGTCAGACAATCGTCATCCGCGGCCGCCGTCGCGGTTGTGTTTCAACTCGCGGTCGAGACGTTGGAGGCTGCCCTTCGGCTCTACGGGCGTAGATCGAAAGTGACGTGGGCCCAGCCCGAGGACGCCGCCGAGCCGCCAACAATCACCTTCACAGAGCTCCATGGTCGCGCCATTTCGCCTCCGGATGCGAGCGCCGATCAGGCCGACGAGCCGCCGCGGCGCTGACTGACCGCGCCCACCCAAACCCAGGCGTGGTGCTCGCTGTTGCCTGGGCCGGGCCACCGTATTGCGATCGCGCGCTCTGTCCAAGCGACCACCTCGACGTCAGTCTCGATCGAGTGATCCCCATAGGGGACCCAGGCGCGAGCCGGATGCGGCTTCGGCGTTCGCGTCATCGGCTCGTGGTCGAGCCCTAGCTGTTTCGGATCGAGGGTGTCAGGCTCGCCCGTGCGCATGATGCCGTCTGCGATCCGGGCGTCCATGAGCCCGTCGTAGTGGTGCGCGTATCGCTTATTGGTGCCCATCCGTCCCTCGAAGATATGTTCGAAGGTTAGCCGATTATTGCCCAGCGTCACAGTCCGGGGCTCGCTTGTGGGGACGCTGGTAGCCGCCGTACTGTCAGGCATGACATACCTGTTCCGCATTCGGTTTCGAATTCCTACTGGCCAGCGCATTGATCACGATGGGCTCGAACTCGTACTCATCGAGAGCGACGGGCGCCGGGTTGCAATCAAGCCCCAGCACGCTGACGTAACCGTGAAGGACGAGCATGAATTTGCCTTGCGCGGGGCGGGCTACGACACGGCCGAGGAAGCTAGAACTGAGGGAGAACGTTGGATCGGTGCACTCGTCCTGGGGTTCATGGCGGAATTCCTGCCTGCCGATTTTGAGATACGCGGACCGGGCGGCGGCATTGTCCAGGCGATGCTCGACGACGTTAGCGAGCAGCAGGGAGTGGCTGCCTACAACGACGAACCTGGCCTGCTTGTCCTCCCCGAGGTGCCGCCGCCGGTATTTTCTCGGATTAGGGCTGACGTGATCGCGGGAAGAAACGTAGAGGGCACAGTCACCGCGATTCGTGACGCGTACGAAGCGAGACTAACTCCCGATGAACGCACACTGCTCGCGTTCGAGATGTTCACCGCAGCGGAGTCGATGCCGCCCGGCGATGCTGATTCGCGGTTCCTGATGCTCATGATTGCCATCGAGGCTTTGATCGAACCGGGACACCGCCCACAAGCTCAGGTCGACGCGATCGACACATTGAAACAGCAGCTCGCATCGATCGACGGACTCACGCCCGCTGACGCCGACGCTCTGCGAAGCGCGCTCGGACAGCTCAAAGACGAATCGATCGGAAGCGCAGGGCGCCGTCTGGCGTCGTCCCTTGGCGGGCGCACGTACTTGGAAATGTCGGCGGACAAATTCTTCACCGCTTGCTACACCGCGCGAAGCAACTTGGTTCACGGCAACGTTGAGCGCCCGGATGCGAACTACATACGATCACTGATCGGCCCGCTTCTGCATTTCGTCCGTGACCTGATCCGCGAGCGTGGCGGCGCCACTTGGGCGCACCCTCGCGAGTTGCCGACGACCGATTGACCTTCGGTCCGACACAAGACGGACACAGACCGCATGGGATCGGTTGGCACTGAGAGGGACTGGCAGGCACCGTGCGGCACGTCGCGGCCCGACAATCGGGACTGCTCGGGACTAGTCGGGACTGCAAGGGATAGTGCGACAGGGCTGGGGGTCAGGGGGGCGCAAGTTCAAATCTTGTCATCCCGAGCCCTGACAAGCGGAGTCCCCGCTGGCCGGTTACGACGCATCGCGCATGCGAAATGCTCGGAGTGGGGCGGTGACCGCGCGATGTGGCCTCCGAGCCAGTGGGGCGCAGCCCGACGTTATCAGCGCATAGGACTAAATGTGTCCATCAAACTGCCGGTGTGAACGAAGCGTTGGGTTCGAGTCCGACTTGTTCGAACCCACCCCCAAACTGGGTGTGTCACATAATTGATACAAATGGGCATTATGTATCAGTCGGTTGATACAGGGAGTCGGATAATGAGCGAACAACGACAAGTGGGAGAGGCAGCGGAAATCGGGCGATGGCGGTGGGCAGTGGTCGTGGGCGCGCCCCTTGCCACGTTCGCCGCGCTCGTAGCAGGATCGCTGCTGGTCCGTGATTGGGCTGGAATTCCGGGCGCGGTCTCGCTGGGCCTGGCAGTTGCTCTAGGGCTGGCCCTCTCCGCTGTTCTCCCGAGGCCACGAGAAGTCGCTACGCGCACCACTTGGGCGAGCCTTCATGTGCGGCGATGGTGGTCGTTCGCCTTACCGAGGACGCTGCTCGGGCTCCTCCTTCTCGTGCTTGGGCTCATCGTTGCGACCGTCATTTACGCGATCAGGATGCCCGCCTATCTCCCCGCAGGTGGAGCACAAAGCACGTGGCTCTTGATCAGCGCCGTCGACACCGTCGCAGTACTCGCTCTGATCGCCGCACGCGCCGCTCTCGGGCGTATCTCGTCTGAGGCGGCGACTGGCGGTCCGGAGTGGATCGAGGCAGACCGGAGGGACCGAACCGTCCGGTCGCGAGTGGTCATCGCGGTGACCGCCCTGGTCATGTTCGTGTATTTCGGATTCTTCGCTCTCAGCATCGGGCAGTCTCTGGAGAGTGACGCAAGCGCACTGCGGATCGACGGACTCCCGAACCCAAATCTCGAGGTCGGAGCGATCGCGATTGAAATCCTTGGTGGAGCCCTGTTGTTGTGTGGAATTTCCGCCCTACTCGCGGCAGCTGTCTTGGGAACATCGATGCTCTCTTCCGCAACGACGCATGCCCGCAGCTCTCGGGCGGTGCTGCCCGAATGATCGTTCTCGACAGGGGAGTTGCAGTTCCCCCATTCGCACAGATTCGAGATCAATTAGCCGACCTGATCCGCGCTGGTCAGCTCGCGGCGGGCACGCGCCTTCCATCAATTCGGCAGATTGCGGGGGACCTTCGCATAGCCCCTGGGACGGTAGCTCGCGCATTTTCGGAGCTACAGGACCTCGGACTCATCTCCGTTTCGAGGTCGGGCGGGCGGGTCGAGGCGGGCCAGAGCCTCGACCCGGTCGCGGACAAGGCCGCGCGCGAGTTCGTTGAACTGGCGAAAGCCGCTTCGTTGACGCTCGACCAAGCCTTGAGCACGATTCGAACGAATTGGGCCTCTGCCAGAGCCTAGCCAGCATGCGGGTCTCGCGCGGGGAATCGCTGGGCTTCCGATCGCGGATGAAGAGGCCTCGGCCGGCAGCCAAACCTTCGAGGTCCCAAGCGTCGGGGTCTAGGACGCCGCAACCCGCCGGCGCAGGTCCCTAACTCAGGCCGTTCGAGTCTCAGGGATACCGGCGGGGTTGCAGCACATCCGAGATCAGTTTCGCCGACAAGGCCGCGCGTGACCGAATTCGAACGGACGCCTTGACGAGGCGGCACTCCGTCGCTATCGCGGTTGCGCGAACTCCTCCATCGCCTCGTCGGACGCGCTAGCGGCTCCCGCGGCCCAGCCGCCGCGCGATCCAGTTCTGCCACGCGACCAGCACTCGCGGCTCGTCGTGCCGCCGTGATTCATGCGTGCGGTTTCGCCGCCGACCGGCGGTTGCCTGGAAGCCGCCCTCGACGTGGGCGGGCACGCCCGGCACGCTGTGGGTCAGGCGGTCCAGGCGGCCCATCCGTAGCGGGCGGGGTGCGTCCATCGCGCGCTGAGCGACGACGTAGCGCTCGCCGGTGATGGCGGCGCGCCGGCGGGCGGCCTGTTTGCGGGCTCGGTTCTTGGTCATGATGCATCCATTCCGGCTGGGTCCCACGCCCTCAGCCGTCGATAGCAACATGCGATGAGAGGGGAAAGCACGAGTCGGAGACCCTTGTCCTCGGCACCGGGACCCGCGTGGGCGGTCCCGGCTCGGAGTCAGGCAGGTGCGGCTGCCGACACGAGAATATCACCGATGGCTCAGCCGGGCCCGGCGATCCCGATGAGGTTGCCGCCGGGGTCGGTGAACTGCGCGATCGTCACGGCGCCGCCCTCGTTGCGTGTCGGCTCGAGCGTGACGGTCGCGCCGAGCTCACGGGCGCGCTGGAGCGTCTCTCGCACGTCTGCCACGCCGACGTAGAAGATCGTGTGGGCGGTGAAGGCCGGGCCTCCGCCGATGCCGCCGGCCGCGGCATCCCACTCCACTTCGGGCTGGATGAACGAATACTCGGCCTCGTCTGAGACGGCGGGCGCGACCGGCGCACCGGCCGGCGCATCCCAGCCGAACAGCGCCGAGTAGAAGCGCCTCAGGGCGCCCGGGTCGGGCCCGATGATCTCGAAGTGCACCACGGGATTGGCCATGCGGTCAGTCTGCCCCCGATTGCCGGGCACGTCGAGGCGCGGGTCAGCGGTCGGAAGGCCCGCGCCTTCGGAGCCCCAGCACCACCAGCACGATGCCGACGATCGCGATGATCACCCCGACATACAGCCAGGTGCGGTCGCCGGTCATCGAGCTGCCCGGAATCAGATTCAGGCCCTGCCCGGCGAACACGACCCCGACGATCACTGCGATCACGCCGACGATGATCAGGATGCTCCGGCCGACACGTGTGTTCATGATGGCCAACCTACCTCTCGCTGGCATCGAGGCGCCGCCGCTGCCACTCGTGCACATCGCGCACCCACTCCCAGCCGGGTTTCGGCGAGGGGCCGATCCGCGGGTCGTCCACCTCGTCGCCGGAGAGGAGTGCCTGCACGTACGCACGATCTCGGTCGAGGCGAACGCGCAGGTCGGCGGCATCGCCGACGGATCCGTGGCCGGGGACGACCACGTCCACTCGGCTCGCCACGGTCTCGAGGAGGTCGAGGGCGGCCAGGTAGTCCTCGAGCGGCGTCGCGGCCCGCGGGTCGAGCATCGGAACGAGCACGTCGCTGAGCATGTCGCCCGCGATGAGCACACCGCGATCCTCCACGAGCAGGGCGGCGTGACCGGCGGTGTGGGCGCTGTGCTCCAGGATGCGCGTGGCAGGCCCGTCCCAGGGCACCCGCTCGGTTCCGTCGGGCAACCCGGTCACCATTCCGAGCCCGTCCATGGGAATCTCGTTCGCGAAATCCGGGGGAAGCCCCTCGGCCACCAGCTCCTGCCAGTCGGGGCGGGCGAGCAGGGTGCGGAGCGCGGCCGCGCCGGCGGACGTGGCATAGCGCGTGGCGCCCCCGAGGTCCGGATGCCACAAGACGTGATCCCAGTGCGGGTGCGTCGAGAAGGCCACCGCGACCGGCGCGCCCACGCCGGCGGCGAGCGAGGAGAGCTCGTGAGCCGTGATGCCCGGGTCGACGAGCAGCACACCGGCCGCGCCATCCACGACCACGGCATTGCTCTGGATGCAGGCGCTCTCGTGAACGCGCACGCCCTCCGCCACCCGACTCAACGCCATCGACGACACCCCATACGCTCGCTCCTCACGACACCGTCTGAGCTCACGAACACCCTACGGCCCCGCCCGCGCCGAAGGGAAGGCGCCTCGACCGCAGGACTTTGGGCCCGGCGACGCGCCCTCGCGCGGAGGAGAGTCTGCTCATCACCCGCACGCGCGGGACTTTCTTGGAGAGGGTTCAGGCTATGAAGGCTGCAGTTGTCTCGAGTTTCGGCGAAGCGCTCACGATCGACGACCGGACCGTTCCGGAGCCGAAAACGGGGGAGGTGCTGGTGCGGATGGAGACGTGCGGCCTGTGCCACACCGACATCCATGCGGCGCACGGCGACTGGCCGGTCAAACCGACGCTGCCGTTCGTTCCCGGTCATGAGGGCGTGGGCATCATCGAGAAGCTCGGGGCCGGGGTGGCCAACCGGTCGGTGGGTGAGCGGGTCGCCATCCCCTGGCTCGGCTACGCGTGCGGCGAGTGCCAGTACTGCATCGACGGCCGCGAGACGCTCTGCGAGGCCCAGCACAACAGCGGGTACTCCGTGGATGGCGCCTTCGCCGAGTATGCGGTCGCGTCGGCCCGCTTCGTGGTGCCCGTGCCGGCCGGGGTCAGCGCGTTCGACGCGGCGCCCCTCACCTGCGCCGGGGTCACCACCTACAAGGCGCTCAAGGTGGCGCACATCACGCCGACCGAGCGGGTCGCCGTCTTCGGCATCGGCGGGCTCGGGCACCTGGCCGTGCAGTACGCGAGGATCATGGGCGGCTCGGTGATCGCCGTCGACGTCGAGAACGCGAAGCTGGACCTGGCCCGCGAGCTCGGGGCCGAGCACGTGGTCAACGCCGCGGAGGTCGATCCGGCCGAAGCGATCCAGGCCCTCGGCGGTGCGGATGTCGCGCTCGTGCTTGCCGCCTCCTCGAAGGTGTTCGAGCAGGCGTTCGCGTCGCTGCGACGCGGCGGTCGCCTCATCTGCGTTGCACTTCCGGCTGCCGGCGAGATGAACATCCCCATCTTCGAGACCGTGCTGAAGGGGATCTCCATCGTCGGCTCGATCGTGGGCACGCGGCAGGATCTCGCCGAGGTCTTCACGTTGCACGCGGAGGGCAAGACCCGCGTGATCGGCGAGACGAGGAGCATCGACGACGTCAACGCGGCGATCGACCAGGTGCTCTCCGGATCGATCCCGGCGCGCCTGGTGTTCGAGTTCCAGCCGCAGCACGCGGAGGTGCCGGTGCTCGCGGAACGCGAGTAGCGGGTCGCGAGACGATCAGACCAGACCGGCCTCGCGCCGCTCGTCGTCGCTGAGCGTCCAGAGCCGCTCCTGGGCTCGGTGGGCGAGGTCGCGCAGCAGCGCCGCATCCTGCAGGCTGAACTCGCGGGGATGCGTGTCCATGATGCAGAGGGCTCCGATGCGATGGCCGTCCGGCGTCTCGATGGGGTACCCGGCGTAGAACCGCACGCCGTATTCGCCGCTCACCATGGGGTTGGTCGCGTAGCGCGAGTCGAGCAGGGCGTCTTCGACGGCGAAATGCCGCGGTCGGCGGATCGTCACGTCGCAGAACGCATCGGAACGGGGGATGTCGCGCGGCGGGACTCCCGTCGACGAGGCCATGAACTGGCGCTCCCCGTCGATGATCGTGACGGCAGCCATCCCGGTGCCGAAGAGCGACTTCGCAAGCCGGGCGATGCCGTCGAGGATGCCGTCGGCCGGCAGGTCGACGATGTCCAGCTCGTCGAGCGCGCGCTGACGCTCCGACTCTTCCGCGGCGTCTGTGCGCGGTTGCTCCCCGCCGACGGGAGGCAGGTGGGAGCTGATCTGCGGTGCTATGCCGGCGGCCCAGCGCTGGTAGGCGTGCGAGCCGTCCGATTCCTCCGAATCGCCCTGACCGAAGTCGACGAAGGCGGCGCCCGGATGCCGCTCGATGATCGAGCGGCTGATCCGGTTGAGGCGGGCGGCATGCCGGTCCGCGGCACGCTTGAGCAGTCGGGGGAATCGCCTACGGGCGTCGAACGATGGAACGGACAGCATGACGGTGCGGGTCGCCACGGGCGAATTCGCGTCGAGGTAGTCGAGCAGGGCGGAGAGATCGCGCGACCAGTCGCGCGGGTCGATGAAGGCGAGGGTCTCGTTCATCCCGAGGGAGAGCAGGATCACGTCGAACCGGGAGAGGCGTACCGGACGAAGAGCGCCGAGGCAGGTCTCGGCGGTCATGGTCGTGGTGACGACGATGTCGACATCCGTCGCCCGGCCGGTGATGGCGGTGAGGCTTCGGGCCAGGTAGCCGGGGAGCCCGAGGTCGTGGGTGAGCACGCCGACGCCCGCGGATGCCCCGTCCCCGGTGATGAGGATCCGGTCCGGGTTGTGCCCGGGCGCGTGCACGTGCGGCGAGTCGTTGGCCACGGGAAGCCGGGTCCACGAATACTGCGAGCTGCGCAGCCAGCCGCGAACGGCGGCGCGCAGCACGGTGCGGTACAGCACTGTGGTCATGGGGCTCCGCTTCGGACTGTCCTCGCACCAGAGGCCGATGGCAAGGACCACGGGCGAACTGACAGCACGACCGTTACCGGGGGCCATGACCCGGGCAGCGCTCGTGCAGGGAGTACGGTTGCAGATGATCGAGGGGGATCTGACGCATGTCGAACGACGCGACGCGCTCTGTGGAACAGCTGGCGGACGAGGCCTACGAGGCCGTGCGGCTGATCAAAGAGCTGACCCGGGGCGCCCGGCTTCCGGCACCGAAGGTCTATGAGGTTCTGGGCGATCTGCAGGGAGCGGGGCGACTGCTGTCCGTTGCCCTCACGCAGCTCGCGACCGGTCTGGGCCGGTCGCTGCGCGAGTTCGAGGTCTACGAGTCCGGCGGCGGAGAGCCGAGTGTGAGCGTCGCCATCTCGCGCGACCACCTCGCCAAGGCGTCCGGTCTGGCCGCCGAACTGGCCGACGAGCTGGAGAAGGCGCAGAGCGCGATCTCACATCAGCGGGTGCGCCGGGAGTATCCGCGCGACTAGCGTGCCGGGCTGGGCGGATTCCCTCGCGGTGGCTGCACCGCGGACTGCGACGCGGCCCGCGGCAGCGACCACGACGGGAGCTGTCGACATCGCAGCAGAGGTTAGGTTAGCCTTACCTAATCATGCTTCCGAAGTTCACCGCCCCACGCCCGGCGGTGTACTCCATCCTCGCGATCGGGCTGAGCGCCGCTGTCGTGCTGAGCCTCATGGTCGGACGACAGCCGATCTCGCCGGTCGACGCGGTGACCGCGCTGATCGGCGGCGGCCACGGAGGAGAAGTCGACATCGTGCGGGGACTACGGCTAGAGCGGACCGTCGTCGCGCTCGTGGTCGGACTGGCCCTCGGCGGCGCCGGCGCGCTCATGCAGGCGCTCACGCGGAATCCGCTGGCCGACCCCGGACTGCTCGGGGTCAACGCCGGAGCCGCCGCCGCCGTGGTGACCGGGTTCTCGTTCTTCGGGGTGACCGGGGGAGTCGCGCAGACGGGCCTCGCGCTGTTGGGCGCGGGAGCGGCATCCGCCGCGGTCTATCTGCTCGGATCGGGCGGGCGGCCGTCGGCGGCCCCGGTCCGGCTCGCGCTCGCCGGGGCTGCCGTCTCCGCCGTGCTCGTCTCCTACCTCAATGCGCTGGCGCTTCGGGACCAAGCCAACTTCGACGAACTCCGGTTCTGGGTGGTGGGCTCCGTGGTCAACCGCGGCTACGGTGCGCTCGCGGCGGCGCTGCCCTTCTTCGCGGTCGGGGCGGTGATCGCGCTCACTGCGGGTCCGGCCCTCAACGCGCTCTCGTTCGGGGATGACGGCGGGCGCGCGCTCGGCCTGAGCGTGGGGCGGACGCGGGCGATGACCGCACTCTCCGTGGCACTGCTCTGCGGAGCGGCGACCGCAGTGGCCGGCCCGATCGGGTTCGTGGGTCTCACCGTGCCGCACGTCGCCCGCTCGCTCGTGGGGCCGGATCAGCGCCACATCGTTCCTCTCTCCATGCTGCTGGCCGCGGGATTCCTCGTGCTGGCCGACACCCTGGGGCGCGTCGTCTCCGGGGGCGCCGAGGTCGAGGCGGGCATCATGACCGCCATCCTCGGTGCCCCGGTCTTCATCGCGCTCGTGCGCCGTCGCCGCATGGTGGCGGCGTGAGGGGGGCGCCGGTCACCGTGCTGGCCGTCGGCCCGCTGTCGGTGCGGATGCGTCGGCGCACCGCCCTCGCCGGGCTCGCGCTGCTCGTTCTGCTGGCGGTCTCCGTCGTCGCCTCGCTCTCGCTGGGCGGCTACGACGTGCCGCTGCCGCGACTTCTCGCGGCACTCGTCGGGCAGGGATCGCCCGCAGACGGTCTCATCGTGACGCGGCTCCGACTGCCTCGTGTGCTGACGGCGGCACTCGTCGGAGCGGCGCTGGGTGTGGCGGGCGGGATCTTCCAGTCCGTGACGCGTAACCCGCTCGGCAGCCCCGACGTGATCGGCTTCGACACGGGATCGGCGACCGGCGCACTGGTGGCGATGCTCCTGCTGCACGGAGGGCTCGTCGCCACCTCGATCGGTGCCGTCGCCGGGGGAGCGGTGACGGCGTCGCTCGTCTTTGTGCTCGCGGCCCGGGGAGGCGTCGCGCCACTCCGGCTGGTGCTGGTCGGGATCGGTGCGGGCGCCCTCCTCGCCGCGCTGAACTCGCTGCTCATCGTTCGAGCCGAGGTCTACGACGCGCAGAGCGCGTCGATCTGGCTCGTCGGCAATCTCGCAGGGCGCGGTTGGGAGAACGTCGCACTCCTCGTTCCGTGGGTCGCGATCTGCTCGGGCGCAGCGCTTCTTCTCGCCCGCGGGCTCACACTCGGCGAATTCGCCGACGAGCGTTCGCTGAGCCTCGGACTCCGGCCGGCGCGGCTGCGACTCGCGGCCGTGGGCGTCGCGGTGGCGCTGGCGTCGGGCGCGGTCGCTTCCGCCGGACCGGTGCCGTTCGTCGCGCTGGCCGCCCCGCAGGTCGCGCGCCGCCTCACCGGTGCGCCGGGACCGAGCCTGCTCGCATCCGGCGCGGTGGGAGCGGTGCTCCTTGTGCTCGCGGACCTCGCGGCCCGGGAGGCCTTCCAGCCGCGGCAGCTCCCGGTGGGCGTGGTCACGGGGGTCGTCGGCGGCGGCTACCTCATCTGGCTGCTCGCACGGGAATGGCGAAGGGGGCACGGATGAAGCAGGCACCCGATACGAGCAGGCTCGTGGCGAGCGCGGTGACACTCGGCTACGGCGACAGCCCCGTCGTGCGCGGCCTCGACCTGGAGGTGCCGGACGGTTCGTTCACCGTGATCGTCGGCGCGAACGGGAGCGGCAAGTCGACTCTGCTGCGTGGCTTGGCCCGCGTCATCCGACCCTCCGCAGGCGACGTCGAGCTCGACGGCCGGCCGATTCAGCGCTACCCGTCCAAGGAGGTCGCGCGCCGGCTGGGGATGCTGCCGCAGTCGCAGATCGCACCCGACGGCATAGACGTGGCCGACCTGGTGGCGCGGGGAAGGTACCCGCACCAGTCGCTGCTGCGGCAGTGGTCGACGGCGGACGAGGAGGCGGTCCGACGTGCACTCGAGCTCACGGATACGACGGACCTCGCCGGCCGCCGGTTCGACGAACTCTCCGGCGGCCAGCGGCAGCGCGTCTGGCTGGCCATGGCGCTGGCGCAGGAGACGGGCATCCTGCTGCTCGACGAACCGACCACCTACCTCGACATCGCCCATCAGATCGAGGTGCTCGACCTCTGTGCCCGCCT
The DNA here is from genome assembly GCA_966212465.1 of uncultured Lacisediminihabitans sp. Classification (GTDB taxonomy): domain Bacteria; phylum Actinomycetota; class Actinomycetes; order Actinomycetales; family Microbacteriaceae; genus Lacisediminihabitans. The sequence goes on along the minus strand of CBIHRK010000001.1, from coordinate 500,529 downwards.
GCGGGCCGAACGCGGCTGCACTCTCGTGGCGGTGCTCCACGATCTCAACCTCGCGGCCCGCTACGCGACCCACCTCGTGGCGATGCGGGAGGGCGCGATCGTCGCCGAGGGCAGCCCGAGCGACATCATCACGCCGGAACTGGTCGAGCACGTGTTCGGTCTGGCCTGCAGGGTGATCACCGATCCCGAGACGGGCACCCCGCTCGTCGTCCCGCGGCGCTCGCCGCACCAGCCCCACCACACCGAAGGAGAACCACCACAGTGAATCGTCGAACAGCGCGCATCGCCGGCCTCGCCGCCGTGCTCACGGCCTCGCTCATGCTCGCCGCCTGCGCGAGCACGCCGAGCGGGCAGAGCGCGGCATCCCCGGCCTCGTCCGGGCCGTTCAACTACACGGACGCGCGCGGGAAGACGGTGAAGCTCACCTCCACCCCGACCACGGTGGTCGCCCAGAGCAGCGTCGCCGCGGCCCTCTGGGATGCCGGCTATCACGTCGCCGGAGCGTACGGGGAGCTCACGCCCGACTCGAAGGGGAAGCTGAGCTATCAGGCCGGGTCGCTCGATCTCTCCGAACTGGCGGTGCTCGGCCGCACCTACGGCGAGTTCGACACCGAGAAGTACGCACTGCTGGACCCGAAGCTGCTCATCGACTACACCTTCGACGCGAAGTCGCTCTGGTACGTGCCCGAGGCGCAGTCGTCGCAGATCCTCGAGCTCGCCCCGTCGATCGGCGTGCCCGGGGACTATCCGAGCACCGATGCCGCGATCTCGACGATGGTCACACTGGCGGGAAAGCTCGGGGCCGACACCGCCAGCGGCTCCCTGGCGAAGCAGAAGGCCGCGTACGAGGCCGCCCTGAAGGATGTGGGCGCGGCCGCGGCATCCTCGAAGCTCAAGGTCGTGATCATGTCTCCCGGCACCGACACCCTGTACGTGGCCAACCCGGCGTACCTGCCGGAGGGGGAGACGCTGCGCAAGGCGGGGCTCGACCTCATCACGCCGGTCGACGCGGCCAAGGACGTGTTCACCCAGTACAGCTGGGAGCAGGCGCCGGAGTTCTCGGACGCGGACGTGATCCTCGTGGATGCGCGCACCTACGACTCCGCCAAGGCGGACCTCTCGAGGATCTCGACCTGGGCGAACCTCCCCGCGGTCAAGGCCGGCCAGGTCTACCCGTGGTATGCGGCAGCACCCTACTCCTACCGCGCCTACGCGAAGATCTACCAGGAGCTCGCCGACGAGATCAGGGCGGCGAAGAAGCTGTGAGCCGGTGACGAGCGGCGGGCGTCGGTGTCGGCGGCCCGCCTCTCGTCGCTCTAGCCGCGCATTGCTACGCCGAGGCGCCAGTAGCCCATGAATGCGACCTGGCCGCGATCGAGGCCGAGGTCGCGCACGAGGTGGCGGCGCAGCGCGGTCACCACTCCGCTCTCGCCGGCGACCCAGGCATAGAGGCCGGGGATGCCGCCGGCCGCGGCCACCCGATCGCCCGACGACGAGTGGCTGGGCGTCTCCCACACCTCGTCGCCGACCGCAGGCTCGACGCGGATGCCCCGCGCATGTCCGCCGAAGTGCTCGACCACCCGGGGCACGAGTCGCGCACCCACGGCCTCGCCCAGGCGGGGAAGGCGGTGCACGGTCATGCCTGCGGGGGCGACGAGGTCGGCGGCGTCATCCGGATGGGGCACCTCGAGAAATGCGTGGCCGCGGGCGTTCGCGGGCAGGTCCGCGAGGATGCGGGCGATCGCGGGCGCCGCCGTCTCGTCGCCCGCGAGCAGGATGCGTTCCGCGCGGCCCGGGGCGAATTCGATGCCGCTGCCGTCGGTGGCGGAGCGGCGCGGGCCGATGACGATGATCCGATCTCCGGCGGCCGCCGTGCTCGCCCACCGGGATGCCGGTCCGGTCGCGCCCGCCGCGAGGTGCAGCACGAGGTCGACGACGAGCCTGCGGTCCGCACCCTCGCCCACGATGTCGCGCACGGAGTAGGTGCGCATCGATCCGCGCTCGTGCTCGGGTAGGGCGCGCCATGCGTCCCACCAGGAGTCGGCCCGGGCGAGGTCGGGGAGACTGCCCGATTCCCCCGGGAAGATGAGCTTGATCCTCTGGTCGAAGGTCGGCCCGGCGGTGCCGAGATCGGCGAGTTCGGGTGCCGAGAGCTCGACGCGCACGAAGCTCGGCGAGAGCCTCGTCACGCCGGCCACGCTCACTGCGGCGATGACGAAGGGGGATCGGGTCACTCTCTCAGCTTAGCTTAGGCTTACCTAACTTCTAAGGGCGCGGGTTGGTGAGAATGACGAGTTGACGGGTCGCTCTCGTCATCGCGACGTAACGGTCGACCGCACCCTCGACCCCGTCGCCGAAGAGCTCGGGATCGACCAGCACGACCAGGTCGAACTCGAGCCCTTTCGCCGATGCGGCCGTGAGCGACTGCACCCGCGGAACGGGGCGGAACCCCGCATCGCCGATCACGCACGCGACTCCGTCGGCGTTCTCCTCCAGCCAGGTCGTGAGGATGGCGTCGAGGTCGTGCCGGTCGGCTCGACGCACCGGGATGCCCGAGCTGCGGATCGACAGCGGCACGTTGGCATCGGGGAGCACCGCGCGGATGACCGGCTCGGCCTCTGCCATCACCTCCGAGGGCGTGCGGTAGTTCACGCTGAGAGAGGCGACGGTCACGTCGTCCAGGCCGATCCGCGCGAGGTGCTCCTGCCAGGTGCCGCGGAAGCCGTGCCGCGCCTGTGCGCGGTCGCCCACGACCGTGGCGCTGCGGGAGGGGCAGCGGGCCAGCAGCATCTGCCACTCGGCGTCGGTGAGCTCCTGCGCCTCGTCGACCACGATGTGCGCGAACGGTCCCGCCAGCAGGTCGGGATCCACGGGCTCGAGCGCGGCCTCGTCGATGAGGGAATTCCGGGCGTCCTCTCCGCGCAGGATCGTCATCACGCCCTCGCCGTCGTCGTGTACTTCCGCCTGGATCAGGTCGTCGATCACCTGCGACATGCGTTCGCGCTCGTCGGCGAGCAGCGCGCCTTCCCGCTGCCGTCGACGCGAGGCTGCCGGGTCGCCGATGCGGCGTCGTGCCGCGTCGAGAAAGGGCAGGTCGGATCGGGTCCACGCGCGCGCATCGTCGCGCTGAAGGATCCCGATCTCCTCCGCAGTGAGCCAGGGGGCGCACCGGGCGAGGAACGCCGGCACCGACCACAGGTCGGCCACGACCCCGGCCGGATCGAGGAGCGGCCACGCCCGGGCGAACGCGGAGCGCAGCGCCGCATCCTGCTGCAGCACCCGGCGCACGAGCTCCTGGGGCGCGTCTTCGTCGTCGTGCCTGTCGACGAGGATGTCGAGAAGCTCCTCCCACACGTCGTCACGGGCATCGTCGTGCGCGGCGCCGGGCGCCGCGGCGGCGAAGGCGTCGGCCCAGTCATCCGGGCCCAGCCGCACGTCGGCCCACTCGGTCTCCACCATCATCGGCCGCGTGGGCGGCCGCTCATAGAGGTCGACCGCTCGGTCGACCGCGTCCAGGAGCCGGGCCGACGATTTGAGCGCCGCCACCCGCGGGTCAGCCTCCTCCACGGCGCCGCCTCCCTCGGGGACGAGATCGCTCAGCGTGCTCACCCGCACGCCGTCCTCGCCGAGGCTCGGCAGCACGTCGTCGATGTAGGCGAGGTAGGCGGCACTCGGCCCGACGAAGAGCACGCCGCCGTGATGGCGGGAGAGGCGTGCATCCGAGTAGAGCAGGTAGGCCGTGCGGTGCAGGGCGACGACCGTCTTTCCCGTTCCGGGCCCGCCGTCCACCACCATGCAGCCCCGCGATCCGGCCCGGATGATCGCATCCTGGTCCGCCTGGATGGTGCCGAGCACGTCGCGCATGCGGCTGGAGCGCGCGGTTGCGAGGCTCGCGATGAACGCTGACTCGTCGTCGAGGGCTGCGTGGCCGTCGAGGGAATCGAGCGAGAACACCTCGTCCCAGTAGTCGGTGATGCGACCGCGCGTCCAGCGATACCGTCGGCGGCTCTCCAGCCCCATCGGGTTCGCATGCGTCGCACCGAAGAACGGCTCGGCCGCGGGGGAGCGCCAGTCGACGAGCAGCCGACGCCCGGTGTCGTCGGTGAGCCCGAAGCGCCCGACGTAGACGGGGTCGCCTCCGCGGGCCGGCACCATTCGGCCGAGGCAGAGGTCCACGCCGTATCTGCTCAGCGCGCGCAGGCGGGAGGAGAGCCGACGCACCTCCTGGTCACGATCGAGCGCTCGTTGACCCGAGCGTGCGGGAGCCCTCCGCTCCTCGTCGAGTCGCGCGCTCAGGTCGGCCACGGTGCGCGAGAGGGCGGAGGCGATGGCCGTGAACTGACGTTCGTCGTCGGCGATCTGCGCGGGATTCGCCTTGACGGCGAGACGGTCGGGGAGGTCGAAGGGGCTGGTGGTCGTCGCGGGCATGCATCGTCTCCGGTCTGAGTTCGAAATCCGACCTGAGATTCTGGGGCATGAGGGGGGTCTTGCGGCAAGCCCCCACCCCCGAGGTATGGTGAAAATGCGGGGAAAGACGGTCAGTCGATCCAGAGCACTATGCCGGTCAGGCCGTGCAGCACCGCCGCTACTCCCGCCCGCACCGCCTCACCGCAGCGTTTCGCCGTGAACGTGCGGGGGTCGTACTCGGAGGATGCCCCGAGGCCCTCGCCGCGGAACGACGCCCCCGTCCAGTCGACGGCGGTGACGTTCGCCGTCGGTTCCGCGACCTCGGCGCCCAGCACGAGGAACTCCCGATCGAGGTGACTCGCGGTGACGGTCGCCAACGGATCGACGAGGTCGTTGCCCGCGCTCACGATCAGGTCGGGCCGCAGGTCGATGGCGGAGACGATGGCGGCGATGAGGTCGCCCTTGGCGCGCACGACCCGCAGGTCCACCTCCTCCGCCGACGCCCACGCGCGAACGGTGGCGACGAGGGTTCGGGTGGCCGAGTCGTCGCCCGCGGTGACGAGCACCACGCGGTATCCCGAGGACGGGTGCACCCGGCTCCATGACCCGGCCCGCGGGCGGATCGTCGCCTCCGGGGTCGGCGCCGCCGACGGGGCGAATCCCGCTCCGATCGACCCGATGGCGCTCGGTTCAGGATGCGGGGACGACCAGTCGCTCGCGGCGCACCCGGCGAGGAGGAGCAGCAGAGCCGCCATCGCCGCGACGGACGCGAACGGGAGAGAGGACGGGCGCACGGGACGGTCTCCGGGAGTGGGGGACGATGCTCGACCAGCATGCGTCAGGGCGGCGAGCCGCGCCATCCGATCTCGCGACTGTTCGCGCGCTATTCGGTTCGGGTCCGCACGATGTTCACCATTCGACGGAAACCTGGCCCGCGACCCGATCCCCGAGGAGAGTCATGTCCCAGCCCGTCCGTGCATTCGCGGGAGCATCGCTCGCGGTGATCGCTGCGAGCCTGATTCTGGGGTTCGTCGCCGCACCCGCCCAGGCGCACGGCTTCACCTCCGTGGTGTACGCGGATGTCAGCGCTCGCGGCGGCACCGGAGCCGAGCAGGTGCGCACGAAGCTCGAACTGGAATACGACCTGCTCGTGGTCTCGGCGGCGGACGCCGGTCACGACGACCCGCTGTTCCGTGACGGCACCGCCGCATTCGACGGGGGAGAGCCGAAGGAGGAGGCCGCCGCCCTCGAAGAGCACGTCGGCACGGTGCTCGACTACGTCCGCACGCGATTCACCGTCGAATCCGGCGGCACGCGATGCGTACCGACCATGTCAGGCGGCATCCGCATGACGGTGCGTCAGGGGGTGCCGTACGCGGTGCTCGTGCTCGAGCAGCACTGCCCGGTTCCGACGGATGCGCACGTGATCGCCAGTCGGCTGTTCCCGGACTCCGAGGGCTACGTGACCGGCACCAAGACCATCCTCACCTACGAACTCGACAGGCGCTCCGGCAGCGCGGCGCTCGACTCGGAGAAGCCGGAGTTCTCGACCGAGCAGAGCACGGGGGAGAGGTTCTGGGAGTTCTTCCGGCTCGGGGCCGAGCACCTGCTCACGGGCCTCGACCACATCCTGTTCCTGCTCGCGCTGATCGCCGGATCACGGCGGCTGCGCGAGGTGATCCTCGCCGCCACCGCGTTCACACTGGCGCACTCGGTGACGTTCATCCTCGCCGCCACGGGCGTGGTGTCGGCGCCCGCCCGGGTGGTCGAGCCGGTGATCGCGCTGTCCATCGCCGTGGTCGCAGCCTGGTACCTGTTCCGGCTGTGGCGCCGAGGGGATGCCGCCACCACCCTCGACACCACGAGCGGCCCGCTCGGGCTCGACCGGGCCGGCTGGATCAGGCTCGGAGTCGTCTTCCTGTTCGGGCTGGTGCACGGACTGGGCTTCGCCAGCGCCCTCGGCATAGACGAGCCGTGGTCGTGGACCCTGCTCTGGTTCCTTCTCGTCTTCAACCTCGGCATCGAGGCCGTTCAGCTGACGTTGATCGCCGTGCTGTTCCCCCTGCTCATGCTCCTCCGACGCAGAATGCCGCGGGTCGGGCTCTGGGCCACCGGAGCGCTCGCCGTTGCCGTCACCGCTGCCGGCCTGATCTGGTTCGTCCAGCGCATCGTCGCCCCCTGACGCAGCGTCGATTCTGTGAACCCTTTCAGAAAGTTCCTCCCCCCGAAAGTGGGCCAAAGACTCCCGTTCAACAGGAGTTCACCTGGCGGGCAAATCTTGGGCTGTGCCCCATTCCTCCCCGCCTCGGGGACCTGAGAGAAACGGCTGACACATGTCTTCCCCCACTGACCTGACACGACCGCGGCGGCATTCGCGCCGACGCGCCCTCGTGCTGTTCTCCGCACTCACGCTCGGTGCGACGACGGCGATCGGCGGCTTCGTGGCCGCACCCGCGATGGCCACCGGCACCGCCACCCTCACCGGAGTCGTGCTCGGCGTCGGTGCGAACGAGTCCCAGCGCATCGTGACCTGGTACTCGTCCACAGACACGGCGCAGTCGGTGCAGGTCGCGCCGACCAGCTCCCTGGTCGGCGGCCAGTTCCCGGCCGGTGCGGCGACCTTCGCGGCATCCGGTGCGGCAAACATCGCCACCAGCGGCGGTTTCAACCGGCACGCGACCATCTCGGGACTCACCGAGAACACGGCCTACTCCTACCGTGTGGGGTCCGACGGCAACTGGTCCACCACCTACGCGTTCAAGACCCAGTCATTCGACGGGGCGTACGACTTCCTGTTCTTCGGTGACCCGCAGATCGGGTCCTCCGGCGACGTGGCGCGCGACGGCGCCGGCTGGGCGGACACCCTCAACGTGGCGACCGCGGCCAACCCGAACGCCGAGCTCCTCGTCTCCGGCGGCGACCAGGTCGAGACCGCCAACACCGAGACGCAGTGGGACGCGTTCCTCGCACCCGACACCCTGCGCCAGTACCCCTGGGCGGCGACGATCGGCAACCACGACGTCGGCGGCAAGGCCTACGAGCAGCACTTCACCACCCCCAACACCGACCGCACGGCGTCCTACTACGCCAATGGCCAGCCGAGCTCCAACACCTCCGGTGGCGACTACTGGTACATCTACAAGGACGTGCTGTTCATCGACCTCAACAGCAACAGCTACGCGACCGCTCAGGGCGGCGGAGGTGACGCCGCGCACGTGGCCTACGTGACGGATGTCGTCAACCAGCACGGCGCCGAGGCCAAGTACACCGTGCTCGTCTACCACCACTCCATCTACTCGGCGGCGGACCACGCGAAGGACGGCGACAACAAGGTGCGTCGCGTGGACTTCCCGACCGTGTTCTCGAAGCTCGGCGTCGACCTGGTGCTCCAGGGCCACGACCACAGCTACTCCCGCAGCTATGAGATCAAGAACGGCGCGAAGGCCAACCCCGACGAGCAGCCCGGCGCCGCGGACGTGTTCCCCGGCCCCGGCGGCGTGATCTATGTGACGGCGAACTCGGCCTCCGGCTCGAAGTACTACGACATCACCGCACCGGACTCGAGCGGCACCAGCGGCGCGGGCAACGGTGCGGACGCGCTGAATCCCGGCAACTACTGGTACAACTCGGTGCAGAACCAGGAGCACGTGCGCACGTACGTCAAGGTGCAGGTGCAGAAGGATCAGCTGGTCGTGGAGAACATCCGCAGCGGCACGTGCGCGGCGCCGAACGCGGCCGTCGAGCTCAGCAAGGTCGCGTGGTGCGGGCCGAACAGCGGTGCGACCGCGGCACAGCCCGTCGGGTCGATCGTCGACTCGGTGACGATCCACCAGAACCACGGTTCGGGCGAAGACATCCAGGTGGCCGTCCCCACCGCGGCTCCGGGTGAGTTCGGCTGGACGATCGACGGCCACAACGGCCTGGTCGACCTCGGCACCGCCGTGGACCACAATGGCGACTACTTCGAGGCGACCGGTCAGCTGAACCCGATCACCGTCTCGGACACCCGCCGCACGCAAGCACCCTGGTCCATCTCGGCATCGGCGAGCGACTTCCGCGACGGCACCGCCACGTTCTCGGGCAAGAACCTGGGATGGCAGCCGAAGGTGGTGCAGGCCGGCGCCGGCGCGACGGCCGGTGCGGCCGTGCAGTCCGGATTCGACGTGGGTGACGGTCTCTCCGTGGCTCGCACCCTCGGCTCAGCCGACCAGGGTCACCCCCGCGGAACCGCGAAGCTCGGTGCCGACCTCGACCTGAAGATCCCGAACACGGTCGACAAGGGAAGCTACCGCGCCACCCTCACCATCACGGCGCTCAGCAGCTAGAGCGCCGGCCGACAACACCGACGACCCCGATGGGGTGGATGCCGCGGCATCCACCCCATCGGGCCGTCGCAGGTGACCACAATCCCGAGGAAGTCATGATCACGTCACGCGCCACCCGCACACCCAGGATCGCTGTGCTCGTCGCGGCGCTCTCCCTCTGCGCCGCCCTCTTCGCCGCACCGGCTGCCTCGGCGGCGGGCGACGACGTGAGCTGGACGGTTCGCACTGCGTCCAACTCGTTCGGTTCGGATCGCACGAGCTACAGCTACACCGCTGCGCCGGGCACCACCGTCACGGACGCGCTCGTGGTGACCAATCACGGAGCGGAGCCGCTCGATCTCGGTGTCTATGCGGCGGACGGTTTCACCACCACAGGCGGTCAGTTCGACCTGGTAGTGGGGGGCGCGAAGTCGGTCGCGGTCGGCGCGTGGGTGACGAGCAGCGCGACGTCGATCGACGTCGCCCCGGGGGCGAGCGTCGAGGTGCCCTTCACGCTGAAGGTGCCGCGGAACGCGCCGCCCGGCGACTACGCCGGCGGCATCGTCACCTCTCTCGTGCAACCGGACTCCTCCCAGGGCATCAACGTCGATCGCCGACTCGGCATCCGCGTGGCGCTCCGGGTGAGCGGGGACCTCAAGCCCGCGCTCGCGGTGGAGGGTGCCCATCTCACCTGGACCGGCGGCCTCAACCCGTTCGCCGGAGGTGAGGCGACTCTGACGTATTCCGTGCACAACACGGGGAATTCGATCCTCTCGGCACAGCAGTCGGCGGTGGTGACCGGGCCGTTCGGATGGTTCGCGGCCAAGGCCGGAGCGCTAAAGCGGACGCCCTCGCTGCTCCCGGGGGAGTCGTGGAAGGTGAACGTGCCGGTGCACGGTGTCGCCGCGGCCGTCTGGCTCGCGGCGACGGCCACGGTGACCCCCGTCGCCACGGACGCGTCGGGCTCGACGAGCGCGCTCGCACCCGTTGCCGCGACCGCGACCGGATGGGCCGTGCCCTGGACGCTGGTCGCGCTCCTGGTGCTCGCGACGGCGGCGGCGATCCTCGTGCCGCGCCTCCTCCGGCGCGGTCGCGCGCGGCAGAAGGCCCGAGAGGACGCCCGGGTGCGGGATGCCGTGGCCCGCGCGCTGGAGACACCCCTGGCCGAGTGAGGCGAGCACCGGCTCATCGGGGGTGACGTCGCCGGCGCGGAGTGCCAGTATTCAACGATCGAGTGAACTGAACCAGCCCGACCGGAGAATGCCATGGACCTCGACCCCGCCGACTATCGGGCCGCCCTGGACGCGGCCCACGACCGCGCCCTCGAATGGATCGGCTCGCTGCCCGAGCGACCCGTTGCACCGAGCAATGATGTGAGCGAGATGCTGGAGGTGTTCCGGCGGCCCCTGCAGGCAGGCCAGGTGGACCCCGTCGCGGTGGTGGACGAGTTGGCGCGGCTTGCCGAGCCGGGTGTCATGGCCATGTCATCCGGTCGCTTCTTCGGCTGGGTCATCGGCGGCACCCTGCCCGCCTCGATGGGCGCCGACTGGCTGGTGAGCGCCTGGGATCAGAATGCGGCCATGCGCTATGCGAGCCCAGCCACGGCGGCGATCGAACAGGTGGCGGGAGAGTGGCTCGTCGACCTGCTCGGCCTGCCCGCCGGATCCGACGTGGGGTTCACCACCGGGGCCACCATGGCCAACTGGACGGGGCTGGCGGCGGCGCGCGCCCACGTGCTGGACCGCGTCGGCTGGGACGTCAATTCGAGGGGCCTGCAGGGCGCTCCGGCAGTGACGGTGCTCGCCGGCGCCGAACGGCATACGTCTGTCGACCTCGCCCTCCGCTACCTCGGATTCGGCGCCCCGACCCTGGTCGCCGCGGACGACGAGGGGCGCATCGAGCTGGGAGCACTCCAGGCGGCCTTCGCGTCGGTCGACGGCCCCGTGATCCTCTGTCTCCAGGCGGGCAATCTTCACTCGGGTGCGTTCGATCCGATGCGCGAGGCGGTGCGGATCGCGCATGAGCACGGTTCCTGGGTGCATGTCGACGGCGCGTTCGGTCTGTGGGCGGCGGCCAGCCCCGCCCTCCGGGAGAACCTGGACGGTGTCGAGACGGCCGATTCGTGGGCGACGGACGCTCACAAGACCCTCAACGTGCCCTATGACTGCGGCGTCGCGATCGTGTCCCGCCCGAACGTGGCGCGTGCCGCACTCGGCACGCAGACCGCCTACCTGATCCGGGACGCGGCGGATGCCTCCGACCCCATGGATGTGGCACCGGAGATGTCCCGACGCGCGCGCGGTGTGCCCGTGTGGGCCGCCCTCCGCCAGCTCGGCCGGTCGGGGGTGAGTTCGCTCGTCGACCGTCTCGCGGCGAACGCGCGCGCACTGGCCTCGGGCATCTCGGCCCTGCCCGGCGTGGAGGTCCTCAACGAGGTCGCCTTCACCCAGGTCTGTCTCACTTTCGGCAGCGACGAGCGCACCCGCGAGGTCACCGCTCGGCTGATCGCCGACGGCGCGGTCTGGATGTCCGGCTCGAAGTGGCGCGGACGCGACGTGCTTCGAATCTCCGTGAGCAACTGGTCGACGGATGCCGACGATGTGGCCTTCACGATCGCGGCCGTGGAACGGGCGATGAGCGAATGAGTGCGCGTATGTCGGTCGTCGGCTCTACCGTGACCCCATGATCGGAACCCTTGAATCACTCGTCCTCGACTGCCCCGATCCTCAGGCGCTGGCGCGGTTCTACTCGCAGCTGATCGGCGCCGAGATCGTCGCCTACGATCCCGACTGGGCGGAGATCGTGCCGCCCGCTGCGGTCCGCCCGCTCATCGCTTTCCAGCGGGTCGACGATTATTCGCCGCCTCAGTGGCCGGGGCAGCTGGTGCCGCAGCAGATGCACATCGACGTCAAGGTGGAAGACATCGAGGGGGCGGAGGCTGCCGTGCTCGCGCTCGGCGCGACCAAGGCGGGGTCGGATCACGAGACGTTCCGCGTGTATCTCGACCCCGCCGGTCACCCGTTCTGCCTGGTGACGCCGCAGGACTGATCGCGTCGGGTCAGTCGCTCACCGCCGCGACGGCGGCGAGGATCGCCGCGATCGTCACGTCCGGGTGCGAGACCATCGAGACGTGGGATGCGGCCACCTCGGCGATGGTTGCGCCGGCACGCTCCGCCATCGAGCGCTGGGTCGCGGGCGGGATCACCCGATCCTCGGTCCCGACCACCGCCCAGCTCGGCTTGCCCTTCCATGCGGGCGCGGCCGAGGGGCCGGTGTTCGCACCCAGGGTGATCGGTCGCTGGCTCGCGACGATCAGCCACCGGTCGGCCTCCGGCAGGTCCTGCGCGAATGCATCGTGCACCGTGTCGGGTTTGAGGAAGGCCTCGAGGTCGCCCTCGGGTGCGCCCGGGTAGCCGACGAGGTCGAGCACCGTCGTCGGGTCGGGCACGTCGAGTGCGGATCCCGATCCGCCGAGGATCTGGAAGACGACCTCGCCCTCCTCGGGGATGAACGCGTCGACGTAGACGAGGGCCTTCACGTTCTCCGCGCCGCCCGCGTTGGTGATCACGAAGCCGCCGTAGGAGTGGCCGACGAGCACGACGGGTCCTGGCGCCCGCTGCGCGATGAACGACTGCACGTAGGCCGAATCGCCGGCGACGCCGTGCAGCAGGTTGGGCGGCGTGAGCACGGTGAAGCCCTGGGATTGGAGCTCGGTGGAGACGGCGTTCCAGCTGGAACCGTCCGCCCAGGCTCCGTGGACCAGGACAATGGTGGGTTTGGGCATGCGTTTCTCCTGACGGTGAGCTTCGATGGGTGGCGGGTGGGCGCTCTCGGTGGCGCGAGCGTACGCCCCGGTTTCGCTAACAGGCGAGGCCGGCATCCCGTCTTCCCCGGTGGGGTAGTGTTGCGGGCGTCATGACCGACCTGAGCCTCCGCCTTCCCAACTCCACCCTGCGTGCCGTGCTCAACCTCGGGCCGAAGCGCGCGGCCGGCCTCACACTGCCGCCGCGATTCGTCGATCCCGAACTCTTCGCGGACTGGGACGACGAGGAGAACACGAGCGCGCTCTACGTGGAGTTCCCGCACGGGCAGCTCCACCTGGAGACCTCCGGCTCGGTGATCGATCACCACTTCCACGGCCCGCTGGGCGAGGATCGCGCGGACAGCCCGTGGCCGGCCGCCGAGACCGAGCGCCTGCTCGCCTGGGCCTCCCTGCTCATGGCGGACTTCCACGCCCGCATGCCCGACCTGCTGGACGACATCTCCGAAGCCGCGGCCTGGCACGACGAGGGCTTCGACCTCTACGTCTGCGAGGTCGAGGAGCCCACGCAACTCGATCTCATCGAGGTCGAGGTCGAGGGCGAGATCATGACGTTGCCGTGGCTGGGCGCTGGCACCGTGAGCAACGACCACATCGAGGGCGAGGGGCATCCGATCGCCCTGTTGTGGAGCCCGGACGAGTCGGAGCCGACGAAGCCGATCGCCGAGGCCTGGCTTGATGCCGCCACCGAGAGCCCGCGCACCCGCGCCCTCCCGGGCATCGACTGGAACGAGATCGGGCTGCCGGCCGACGAGGTGCGCTCCTGGCTCGAGGGCATCTACCTCAACCACCACGTCATCCCGGATGCCGAGGGCACCCTGCTCGTCGCCGTGCTGGAGCGCCTGGGCGGCCTCGACGAGGCCTAGTCCGCCCGGATGCCGCCTAGGGCAGCAGCACGACCTTGCCGTCGCTGTGCCCGCTGCCGGCGAGAAGCATCGCCTCGGCGACATCCTGCAGGGCGAAGGTGCGACCGACGACGATGTCGAGTTCGCCGAGCCCCACCGCGTCGATGAGTCCCTGGCGGGCGGCATTGCGGATGTCGGTGCCCGGGTCGGCTCCCGGACCCGCGCCCAGCAGGGTGATCCCCAGTTCTGCTCCGCGGGCGAACCCGGCGATGGACACGATGCGGGAGCGGTCCGCGACGAGGGCCACGGAGGCATCCAGAGCCTCGTCCGAGCCGACCGTGTCGAGAGCGGCGTCCGCCCCATCGGGAAGCACTTCGCGCAGTCGCTCGAGCAGTCCGTCGCCGTAGAGCACGGGCTCGCCGCCGTAGCTGCGCACGAGGTCGAGGTGGGAGGGTCCGGTGGTGCCGATCACGCGGGCCCCGAGCTCTGCGGCCAGTTGCAGCGCGGTGAGGCCGACCGATCCGGACGCACCGTGGATCACGATGGTGTCACCCTCTGAGACCGATGCCGCCTCCAGCATGTGCACGGCGGTCACGCCGCCCACGAGGATCCCGGCGGCCTGCTCCCACGGAAGGTCGGCGGGCTTCGGGAACACGTTGACGGCCTTGGCGATCACCTCGGACGCGAAACCGGCCTGAACGGGGTAGGCGATCACATCGTCGCCGACCGATACCGAGTCGACATCCGGGCCTACCGCCTCGACGATGCCCGCGACCTCGCTGCCGAAGGTGAGCGGGAGTGGCATGCTGCGGCCGAACTGCCCTCGCAGCTTCTTGAGGTCGGCCGGGTTGATTGCGGCGGCCTCGACGGCGATGCGCACCTGGCCCGGCCCGGGCTCGACGCGGTCGCGTTCGACGATCTGCAGTACGGATGGTTCGCCGTATTCCGGCGCAATGACGACCTGAGGCATGCATTCACCCTACGCGCGAGTGGGCGGATGCCGGGCGCGAGGTTCGAGCGCCCGGCATCCGGTTTCGGGTCACACGTCGCTCAGCGCGTCCTCCGGTGCCGGCACCCTGACCGGCGCGGTCTCGGTGTGAACGTACTTGCCGCCCATGAAGAGCGAGGCGATGGCACCCACGACCGACATCAGTGCCGCGGTGATGAACACGATGACCAGTCCCGAGTGGAAGGGGTCTGCGATCAGCTGGGGGAAGAACGTCTTGCCGGTAAGGGCGGCGACGTTGGCGTGCGAGAGCCCGGCGAGGCCGTCCGACCCGAGCAGAGCGGCGATCGGGTTGTAGCCGAGGAATGCCGCGAACAGGCTGCCGACCGGGGGAGTGGCGCTCGCGGTGGCGACCGCGGCCTGACTGACGCCGTGGGCGGCGAGGCCGACCTTCAGCGCGCTCGGCAGGCTGGCGGCCAGCCCGGCGATCATCAGCGAGAAGAAGATGCCGATGCTGAGTGAGTTCCCCGCGTTCTGCAGGCTGCCGGTCATGCCCGACGCGGCCCCCCGCTGATTGGCGGGCACGCTGTTCATGATCGCGGTGCGGTTGGGCGCTGCGAACATTCCGGAACCGATCCCGTTGAGGAACGTGATCACCGCGAACAGCCAGTACGGGAAGTTCACCGGGATGAGCAGCAGCGCGATGAAGGTGACCGCGACGAGCAGGAGCCCGCCGGTGGCGAAGGTGCGCGCACCGAAGCGGTCCGAGAGTGTGCCCGACACCGGTCCGGCGACGAGGAATCCGATCGTGAGCGGCAGCAGGTAGATGCCCGCCCACAGCGGGGTGCTCTCGTACGAGTAGCCGTGCAGCGGAAGCCAGATGCCCTGGAGCCAGATGATCAGCATGAACTGCAGTCCGCCTCGCCCGACCGAGGCGAGGAAGCTCGCCACGTTGCCGAACACGAACGCCCTGATGCGGAACAGACGCATGTTGAACATCGGTTGCGCCACGCGGAGTTCGAGGAACACGAAGAACACCAGCAGCGCGATGCCTCCGATGATCCCGGCGAGCACCCAGGGGTTGGCCCAGCCGGTGGACGAGCCGCCGTAGGGCTGGATGCCGTAGGTGATGCCGGCGAGGAGGGCGGTCAGCCCGACCGCGAAGACGATGTTGCCCGGCCAGTCGACCTTTCCGTCCTTGGCCCGTGCGCCCACCTCGTGCAGGGACTTGTACGACCAGATCGTTCCCACGACGCCGAACGGCACGCTCACCAGGAAGACGGCTCGCCAGTCGACCACAGCGAGTACGCCGCCGACGATGAGACCGAGGAAGGTGCCGGCGATGGCGGCGACCTGGTTCAGGCCGAGGGCGAAGCCGCGCCGGTTCGGCGGGAACGCGTCGGTGAGGATGGCGGTCGAGTTGGCGAACAGCATGGAGCCGCCGACGGCCTGCACGATGCGCCATCCGATGAGCCACAGCGCGCCGTTGCCGGAGGTGAACGGGTCGAACACGAGCGCGATCGCGGAGACCGTGAAGATCACGAAGCCCAGGTTGTAGATGCGCACCCGTCCGTAGATGTCGCCGAGCCGGCCGAAGCTGACCACGAGCACCGCGGTGACGAGGATGTAGCCCATCAGCATCCAGAGCAGGTAGCTGACGTTGCCCGGCTCCAGGGGATTGAGCTTGATGCCGGTGAAGATCGCGGGGAGCGAGATGAGCACGATGGAACCGTTGATGGTCGCCATCAGGATGCCGAGAGTCGTGTTGCTCAGGGCGATCCATTTGTAATGCGGGTGATCCTTGTTGAACATTCCCGCGCGTTCGCGGGCGACCTTCTCAGCCACGTATGCCTCCGGTGCCGGCCTCGCCGTTGAGGGCCATTTACTTAGTTGTTGAATACTAAGTATATGCCCGTCCGTCGACGCTACCCGGCCAGCGCCGCCCGCACCATGCCGAGGAACGGTGAGAGGAACAGCACGAACGCGAGCGCATTGAGCCCGACGCTCAGCCAGAACACCGTGCGGAAGCTGCGTTTCGTCGTCTTGTGACGGAGCCGCTGCTGGGCGAGGATCGCACCCGGCCAGCCGCAGAGGAAGCCGAGGAAGATCAGCGTGAACTCCGTGGTGCGCCACCCGCCGGAGGCCGCCGCCCGCTTGTCGGCCCGGTAGATGAAGTAGGTCACCACGCTCATGACGAGGTAGATCGCCGCGACCCACACGGGCGTGGACCAGCGGAGGGTCGCATAGACGTAGAGCACCGCGAAGGCCCCCAGCGCCACGAGACCGGAATAGTGGCCGGGGCGCATTCGCGGCCGCACGTGCTCGCCCACGAAACGGGCGTCGAGCGCCTGCGGCTTGCCCTCGGGCGAGGTGTGCGGCTGGAAGGTCAGCCGGTCGCCGGAGAGCGGACGGCGCGCGCCCTTGGGGAAGGAGCTGATGTGAACGAAGGTGTTCTCGCCGCCGCCGTCCGGTGCGATGAAACCGAACCCGCGCTCATCGTTCCACGACGTCAGGACGCCGCTGTTGCGGGTGGTCATCGTTCGATCGTATCCGCAGTCGATCTCACACCCGCTCCAGGATCGCGGGCAGATCGGCGCTGGCGGGCAGCTCGCCGTAGAGGTGGCCACGATGCACTCCGAGCCGGGCCTCCACGAAAGCGGTGGCGACGGCCGGGGGTGCATTCCGCAGCAGAAGAGAAGACTGGAGTGCGAGGGCGAGAGCCGCGACGAGCCGCCGGGCGTGCAGAGGGGCGGTTGCGGCATCCATCGCCGCCACCTCCCGGGCGAGCGCTCGCGTCTCGCGCAGGTGGGCGTCGAACAGGGGGTGGATGCCGCGGGCGAGCGTCACCTCGGCGTCGAACGCCTCCAGGCTCGCCGGCTCCGTGGCGATGGCGCGCAGCACGTCGAGCGCGATCACGTTGCCCGAGCCCTCCCAGACCGCCATCACCGGCTGCTCCCGATACCGGCGGGCGAGCGGGAAGGCTTCGGTGTACCCGTTGCCGCCGAGGCATTCGAGCGCCTCGTAGGCGTGCTCGGGCCCGCGTTTGCAGATCCAGTATTTGGAGACGGCGGTGGCGAGCCGGCGGAACGCGCGCTCGCCGGAGCCCGCGTCGTCGTCGTGAGCGCGCGCGAGCCGCAGGGCGGTCGCCGTGGCGGCCTCGGTCTCGAGCGCCAGGTCGGCCACGACGGACGCCATCGCGGGCTGGTCGACGAGCAGCGCTCCGAATGCGCGGCGATGCCGCACGTGCCACGCGGCCTCCGCCGTCGCCTGCCGCATTCCGGCCGTCGTGCCGAACAGGCAGTCGAGACGCGTGCGCGAGACCATCTCGATGATGGTGCGCACACCTCGCCCCTCCTCGCCGAGCAGGAAGCCGGTGGTGTCGTCGAGCTCGATCTCGCTGGAGGCGTTGGAGCGATTGCCGAGCTTGTCTTTGAGGCGCTGGATCCGGAACGTGTTGCGCGTACCGTCGGGGAGCACTCGCGGCACGAGGAAGCAGCTGAGGCCCGCGCCGCTCTGCGCCAGCACGAGGAACGCGTCGGACATGGGTGCGCTGCAGAACCACTTGTGGCCGGTCAGCGAGTGGCTTCCGTCACCGGCATCCACCGCTCGGGTGGTGTTGGCGCGCACGTCGGAGCCGCCCTGCTTCTCGGTCATCGCCATCCCGAAGAGCGCAGAGGTCTTGGCGGGATGCAGTCCGGGGTCGTAGTCCCGGCTGAGCAGCCGAGGCAGCCACTCGCGCTGCAGGGCGGGGGATGCCGCCAGCGCGGGCACCGCCGAGTGAGTCATCGAGATTGGACAGGCGTGCCCGGGTTCCCCCTGAGCGAAGAGCATGAACGTGGCTGCGCGGGCGACGTTCGCGCCCGGGCGCGGTGCGGCCCACGCCGAGGTGTGCGCTCCCTCGGCGATGGCCGCGGCGATGATCCGGTGGTAGCTGGGGTCGTACTCCACCTCGTCGATGCGGTTGCCGTACCTGTCGTGCGTGCGCAGGTCGGGCTCGTTCCGGTTGGCGCGCTCGGCGTCGTACTGGAACTCAGCGGTGCCCACGTGCGCGCCGACCCGGGCGAGCTCGTCCGCGGCCCAGCCCGCGTCGTAGTGCCACACCGCCTCGACGAGCGGAAGGTTGCTCGAGAACTCGTCGACGCCGACGCGCGGGGGAACCTGGTTCACGACTTCGTGGGTGTTCACGCTTCGACCCTACGTCGCGAATCGCGGCGCTGCGATCTGTCACCGCCGCGCGAATCCGAACGCGCGCGAAGGTGATAGATCCCGGCGTCGCGTCAGTCGCCCAGCGCCGGCGTGATGTCCTTCACGATCGACTCGAGGATCCGCGCGTTGAAGTCGACGCCGAGCTGGTTGGGGATCGTCACGAGCACGGTGTCGGCGGCCTGCACCGCGGCATCCTTCGACAGTTCCTCGGCGATCACGTCGGGCGCGCCGATGTAGCTGCGGCCGAAGCGGGCGAGGCCGCCATCGAGGTAGCCCACCTGGTCTTTCGCGTCGGCCTGGGCGCGCAGCCCGAAGTAGCGCTCGGTCTCGTCGTCGATGATCGGCAGGATGCTGCGGCTCACCGAGACGCGTGGCGTGCGCTCATGTCCCGCCTCCGCCCACGCGGCGCGGAACATCGCGATCTGCTCCGCCTGCAGCTCGTCGAACGGCACCCCGGTGTCTTCGGTGAGGAGGGTCGAGCTCATCAGGTTCATGCCCTGTTCGGCCGTCCACACCGCCGTTGCACGCGTTCCCGCGCCCCACCAGATGCGGTCGCCGAGTCCTGGGGACTGCGGCTGGATCGCGAGCGCGCCGGCCGCTCCCATCTGCGGGTTGGCTCGGGCCACGGCGGCCCCGGCGATGGCCGCGCGGAACCCCTCGGTCGTCTGCCGTGCCATGTCGGCATCCGTCTGGCCCTCGGCGGGGAAGTGCCCGAAGGCTTCGTAGCCGCGCTCCGCGGTCTCGGGTGAGCCGCGACTGATGCCGAGCTGGAGTCGTCCGCCGCTGATGAGGTCGGCGGCAGCCGCGTTCTCCGCCATCGCCAGCCAGTTCTCATAGCGCATGTCGATCACGCCGGTGCCGATCTCGATGCGGCTCGTGCGCGCCGCCATCGCCGCGAGCAGGGGGAAGGGCGAGGCGAGCTGGCGGGCGAAGTGGTGCACGCGCACGTAGGCGCCGTCGACGCCGATCTCCTCGGCCGCGACCGCGAGGTCGATGGTCTGCAGGAGCGCGTCGCCTGCCGTGCGCGAGAGCGAGCCTGCGACAGGCTGCCAGTGGCCGAAGGAGAGGAAGCCGATTCGTTTCGTCACGTCCATGCAAACGAATGTATGCCATCCCGTATTCCGTCCGGAGTATCGTGCACCGCATGACCACGACAGCTGAGCTCCTCGCCGACGGCTTCGGCCGCATCCGTCATCTCGTGGAAGAGGTCGTCGACGGTTTCGACGTCGACGGGCTCACCGCGCGCGTCGACGGCGACGCGAACACGATCGCGTGGCTGGTCTGGCACCTCAGCCGCCTCCAGGACTCGACGATCGCCCGCGTCGCGAGCAGCGACGAGCTCTGGGCGAGCGCTGGCTGGTCCGCGCGGTTCGCCCTGCCGTTCGACGATCGTGCCACCGGGTACGGACAGTCCACGCAGGATGTCGGTGCCGTCCGTGCGGACTCCGAGCTGCTGCTCGGCTACCACGACGCGGTCTTCGAACGCACCCTCGACTACCTGGGCGACCTGGAGGACGAGGACTTCGACCGGATCGTCGACACGCGCTTCGACCCTCCCGTCACGCTGGCGGTGCGCATGATGAGCATCCTGAGCGACGAGTTGCAGCACGTGGGGCAGGCGGCCTTCGTGCGGGGCGTCATCGAGCGGCGGCGCTGAGTCCGCGGCATCCGCCTCCGGCCGTCGTCGACCGGCGTCGACTGGCAGAATCGAGACCGTGCCTCCCCTCCAGCGCCGCGTGCGCATCGTCGTCGCGAGATTCTCCCGCACCCGGTTCTTCCGGCGAGTGGGGCCCACGATCATGCCCCCGCTCGAGCGCGCAACCGCGGCTCTCACCGGCGGCCGGCGCCCGCTGAGCGGATACCTGGTGCCCTCCCTTGTGCTTCACACCGTGGGCGCGAAGTCGGGGCTGCCGCGCGAGACCGAGCTGATGTATGTGCCGGAGGGGGAGCGGATGCTGGTCACCGGCAGCAACTTCGCCCGGGACACCCACCCCGCCTGGACCGCCAACCTCCTCGCGAATCCGAGCGGGTGGGTCACCGTGAACGGCGAGCGCATGAGGGTGGTCGCCGAGCTGGTCGACGAGGGGGAGCGCGAGGAGGTCTGGGCGTTCATCGAAGGCCAGTGGCCCGGTTACCGCGGCTACGAACGAGCCTCCGGCCGCACCCTGCGCATCTTCCGACTGCACCCCGTCGACGGCGATCCGACCGACTGACCGCTCACTGAGCGGCAGGCATCGGCACCGATGCTCAGTCCTCCCCGATGTCCTCGTTCCACAGCTCCGGATTGTGCTCGATGAAGTCGCCCATCATCGCGATCAGTCCGGGATCGTTGACGACGGTCACCTCGACACCGTTCTCGGCGAGCCAGTCCTGACCGCCGAGGAAGCTCTGATCGTCCCCGACCACCACGCGACCGATGCCGAACTGGCGCACCAGCCCCGAGCAGTACCAGCAGGGCGACAGGGTCGTCACCATGACCGTGTCTCGATAGCTGCGCTGTCGTCCTGCGTTGTGGAAGGCATTGGTCTCCGCGTGCATCGCGGCATCGCCGTCCTGCACGCGACGGTTGTGGCCGCTGCCGAGCAACCGGCCGTCCGACGAGAAGAGCGCGGCCCCGATCGGGATCCCGCCCTCCGCGGCGCCCCTCGCCGCCTCCGCGCGGGCTACGGCCAGTTTCTCGGCGTCCGTGGCGTAGATGGTCTCGCTCATGCCGCGCTGTCCGCGGCGTCGATGCCGACGATCACGTCGGGCTCTTCGCTCAGGGGGCCGCCCAGCTTCACCCTGAAGGCCGCGAAGAGCGCCCAGTAGACGAGACCGGCGAGCACGAACCCGACCAGCGGGGTGAGATCGCCGATGGGAGAGGCGACGCCGCCGGTCGCCTGCACCACGAAACCGAGGAAGAAGGTCTGGTTGGAGAAGAGGGCGATCGAGACGACTCCCGCGATGAGAAGCGCCAGGAATCCGGCCGGGTTCCGGTAGGTGGGGCGGTCGGTGACCATGCCCGCGATCGAGGTCCCGCGTCGGAGGATTCGGTCCACGAACACGATGCCGAGCCACGGCGCGATCCAATAGGCGATCACGAGCAGGAAGGCCTCGTAGTTGTGGCTGAACGAGGCGTTGATCACCGCGATGAGGGCGATGATGCCGCCGATCACGCCGAAGCCGACCGCGATGATCGCACGGCGCAGCGCGAACGGGATGCGGATGCCGGCGGCGAGGAACGACATGGCGCCCGAGTAGATGTTGAGCGCGTTCGCCGCGATCGCCCCGATGGCGATCGCCACGAGCGTGAAGTCGCGGATCACCACCGGCATGCTCGAGACGAACGACGTCGTGGGGTCGTCGACGTTGAAGCCGGGGATGAGCGCGGCTGCGGCGCCCGCGGCCATCAGGAGCGTGCAGGAGACGAAGTTGCCGAGACCGGCCGCCCAGCCGATCTTGGCCCGGCTGGTCGCCTTGGGCAGGTATCGGCTGTAGTCGGAGGCGTAGGGGTTCCAGCCTGCGGCGTAGCCGAAGGCCGCCGCCGTGGTGAGCGTGAATCCGGCGAAGCTGAAGCCGCCGCCCTTCACCGCCACGTTGACGTCCGCGTGAGCGAAGATCGTGATGGTCGCCACCAGGAAGATCACGCCCAGCACGATCGCGGCGTAGCGCTCGAAGAACTGCACGAGGTCGTGACCGACGAAGGCGAGCACCACCTCGATCACCACGATGATCACCAGGGCGAGCCATCCGGGCATGTGCGTGAGCGATGCGAGCGCGAGGGCGCCGCTCACGGAGTTGACGGCGAACCAGCCGAGCCCGGCCATGACGGTGTTGATGGCGGCAGGAAGGATGTTTCCACGCGTGCCGAACGCGGTGCGGCTCAGCACGAGCTGAGCGAGCCCCTCGCGTGGTCCCCAGGTCGACAGCACGCCCTGGGTCGCCGCGCCGAGCGCGTTTCCGAGCACGATCGCCGCGAGCGCCTGCCAGAATCCGAGTCCGAAGAAGGCGACGGCGATCACGCCCACGAAGATGGTGGCGAACTCGAGGTTCGGAGACGTCCACGTGGCGATGAGCTGCCAGGGCGAGCCGTGGCGCCGCTCGTCGGGGATGGCCTCGATACCACCGGGTTCGACTGTCGTGCGGGAGGAGGCGGGCGCGAGGGTCGCCGTCGAATCTGTCATGCCCGAATCCTAGGGAGCGCGTTCGCGGTGCACGCAGCCCGCACGCAACACTTCACATGTTGTTAACACGCGCGAAGTTGTTTTCGCCGCGAGGGTCTGTTCAGCGCCCCATGAGCCGGTCGAGTTCGCGTCGATCCCGCTTGGTCGGGCGTCCCGCGCCGCGCTCCCGTACCACGGTCAGAGCGCGCTCCTCCTTGGGCGGCGGGGGAGGAGTGAGGTCCACGTAGCACTCCACCGCGACCGCGGCACCGACCCGTTTGCTGATCAGCCGCGCCACCTTCACCGTTCGCTCGGCATCCGTGGTGCGAAGGCGGATCTCGTCGCCCACCCGCACCGGCTGCGCCGCCTTCGCGCGCTCGCCGTTCACCTGCACGTGCCCCGCCCGGCAGGCGGCCGTGGCGGCGGATCGGGTCTTCGCGAGACGCGCCGCCCACACCCAGCTGTCGACGCGGGTCGTCGCGGAATCGGCGGTGGAGGCTGCCATGGTCACGCCTCGGCGAGGGCGCCCTTCCACGAGACGAGGCCGCGCACGGTCTCGCTCGGGTCGTCGGCGAGTCGCGCCATGACGTCGGCGGGTACGAAGAAGTTGATGGCGAGGAATCCGCGCACCCGTTCCGACGGGTCCTCCGCGAGCGAACGCAGCACGTCGCAGGGTGTGCTCTCGTTGCGCGCGACGCAGGCGCGCACCCCTTCATCGGGGTCACGGGCCAGCACCGCCATGAGGTCCTCGGGGGTGTTGAGGCTGCTGGCGACGCTCTCGCGGATCTTCGGGTTCGCGTCGGAGGCGAGCAGTCTGAGCCTGGCGATCTTGGTCGCGGTCACCGGGGGAGTGGAACGGGCGATGGCGTCCTCGCCCGGGGCGAGCATGACCGGCCGGTGGTCACGCATCGCCTGGCGCTGGGCCGGCGTGTTGAAGCGGATGCACGACATCCCCCAACGCTACCTCGCGCCTAGACGCCTCTGGCCGCGGCGCGCTCGGAATCCCGGCGGGGGAACCACGGGATCACCGGTGAGACCCGTCGTTGGAAGTCGGCGTATTCGGGGTAGCGCGAAAGGCTGATGTTCTCGGTGAAGATGGTGGATCCCACGAAGAGGATGGTCAGCAGAGCCGCGCCCGTGACCGTCCACTGCAGCACCGACCCGGCGGCCGAGGCTCCCAGGAAGAAGAGCACCCACCACTGAGCCTGCTCGAAGAAGAAGTTCGGGTGGCGGGAGAACCGGAACAGGCCCGACTGGAGGAAGCGCGGGTTCGGCTCCCGGCCAGCCGCGATCTCCGCCCGCTTCCACGCGTGGAAGTTCCACTGCTGCTGGTCCGCCACCGTCTCGCCCACGGTGAACGCCACGAAGAGCAGTGCGAGAGCGGCGTCGAGCGGGCCGAACGGCGTCTGGTTCAGATAGGCCGTGAACGCGGGCAGGGCGATGAGCACCAGGATCGCGTTCTGATACAGCACGATGAAGAACAGGTTGAAGAGCTGGAACTGCCAGGGCTTCATCCGGGCCCGCAGCACGGCCCAGCGGTAGTCCTCGACGCCGGAGTAGCCGCCCTTGCGCGCGAAGTTGAACGTGAGACGCGCGCCCCACAGGGTCACGATGGCCGCCATGACGTCGAGTCGCACGTCGGCCAGCCCCGCGGATGCCGCGAACACCCACACGTAGATCACCGGCACGATCGACCAGATCCTGTCGACCCAGGAGGTGTCCTTCGTGATGAGCGACGCGATCCAGACGAAGGCGCAGGCCGCGGCCGCGATCCAGAGGACGATGATCAGTGGTGCCATGGCACGAATCCTAGTAGCGGCATCCGTCGTCTGCGCCGCCCTCCCGCAGGTATTCGAGCACTGGACGTGCCCCCGCGATCGGATACGCTAGGGCGCTAAGGAAGTCAGGGAGGCTCGCATGAACGACACGGAGAGACAGGGTGACGACATAGCGGACAAGCCTCACGAGACCGACACCACCATCCACGACAGCACCGAGTTCCAGGCTCAACTGGCGGCGCTCAACGGCGAGGTGACACCGGAGGAGCAGGCCGCGATCGCGGCCCTCCCGACGGGTTCAGCCCTCCTGGTCGTGCGTCGTGGACCGGATGCCGGCTCCCGATTCCTCCTCGATTCCGACGTCACGACGGTCGGCCGTCATCCGGAGGCCGACATCTTTCTCGACGACGTCACCGTCTCGCGTCGCCACACCGAGTTCCTCCGGCACGGCACCTCGTTCGAGGTGCGCGACCTGGGCAGCCTCAACGGCACCTACCTCGACGGCGTGCGGATCGACTCCGGTCTGCTGCACGAGGGCGCGGAGGTCCAGCTCGGCAAGTTCCGGCTCACCTTCTTCGCGTCGCGTCTCGACCTTGCCAACCAAGCGAGCGCGAACCAGGCGAGCAAGTAGTGGCTCGGTCGTCGTCCGAGCGCTCGGTCGCGCCATCGCGCGTCCCCTCCGACGCGCCCCTGCTGAGCATCGGTCAGGTGCTGGCGCGTCTGACCAGTGAGTTCCCGGACCTGACGCCCTCGAAGCTGCGGTTCCTCGAAGAGCGTCAGCTCATCTTCCCCGCGCGCACCGAGTCCGGCTACCGGAAGTTCTCGTCGGCCGACCTGGAGAGACTGCGCTTCGTGCTCACGATGCAGCGCGACCACTACCTGCCGTTGAAGGTCATCCGCGGCTACCTCGAGGATCTCGACGCGGGCAAGGAGGTCGAGCTGCCCGGTGCGTCGGCCGTTCCTGGCGCCTCGATCCTCTCCACCGACCGCAAGTACAAGCGCGACGAGCTGGTGCGCGAGGCCGGAGCGACGCCCCAGCTTCTCAACGACGCCGTCTCGTCTTCGCTGATCGTCGCGGCCGACGTGTTCGGCGACGACGCCCTCATCGTGCTCCGCTCCCTGGTGGAGCTGCAGCGTTCCGGTATCGAGCCGCGCCACCTGCGCGGGTTCCGGGCGGCCGCGGAACGCGAACTGGGCCTCATCGAGAGCGCCCTGATCCCCGTGGCACGACGGAAAGACGCGTCCAGCCGCGCGAAGGCGAGCGAACTCGCGCGCGAGATCGCGGGTCAGCTCGAGATCGTGCGTTCGAGTCTCATTCGCTCGGCGCTGACGAGGCTCGACCCGTAAACTGAAACCGTGGGCGACACGCCGAGCCCGATTTCCGAATGTCGCCGATCGGGGCGCTCGCATCGGTAACGTGGGCGATGTCCAAAGTGTCAACCATGGCTTGAATGTTGAGCCGATCGCTGTTCAGGCGTGAAATAGTCGAAACAGTGACGCAGTGCAGCCGAGGTGGGAGCCAAGATGAACGAGCCAAGCACGCGTAGCGAGGATTCCCGCTACGACCTCGGGCTGCTCTTCACCGACGGCATGCCCGACCTGGACGACGCCGCCGGATACCGCGGCGCGGTCGCTGCTCGCGCTGCGGGCATCAGCTACCGCCAGCTGGACTACTGGGCGCGCACCGAACTCGTCGAGCCCACCGTGCGCGGTGCGGCCGGATCGGGGTCGCAGCGCCTGTACGGGTTCCGCGACATCCTCGTGCTCAAGCTCGTGAAGCGCCTGCTCGACACCGGCATCTCGCTGCAGCAGATCCGCACCGCCGTGAACCAGCTGCGGGAGGCCGGCGTCAACGATCTGGCCCAGACCACGCTGATGAGCGACGGGGCGAGCGTCTACCTCTGCACCTCGAACGACGAGGTCATCGACCTCGTGAGCCGCGGGCAGGGCGTGTTCGGCATCGCCGTGGGCAAGGTGCTCCGCGAGGTCGAGACGTCGCTGGTCGAGCTGGACTCCGAGCGCCCGGATGTCGGCGACGAGCTCGCCGCGCGTCGCGCCACTCGCGCGTCCTGACGCTGTCGGCTCGTCCGTTGCCCTGAGGTTGTCTCCGGGGGTTGTGCGGGGTGGTCGCTTCGAGAGCCTCAGCGACCGGGGTCGCCGCAGCGACCTGTGGAGCCTCAGCGACCGGTATCGCCTCATCGACCGGTATCGCCGCAGCGACCGGTGGGGACTGTAGGGGGCAGGTTACGCGGAGACCGCGTACTCGCCGATCTTGGCGGTGCGCAGCACGCGGTCCAGCAGCAGGTCGAAGTTGTGCGCCATCTCCTGCGCGCTCTCGCCGGGCCACACGTGGAGCGGCTTCGCGGCGCCCTGGGCCTGCTGCAGCGACGTGCGCTCCGGCAGCTGGGGCGAGAGCACGAGCGGCCCGAACATGTCGCGGAGTTCCTTGATGCGGAACTGGTGCTCGAGCGACTGCACCCTGGCGCGGTTGACGATGATGCCGAGCGGCTGCAGCCGTGGCGACAGCCCGCGGCGGATCTCCTCGATCGCGCGCAGTGCGCGGTCTGCCGCCGCCACCGAGAACAGGCCCGGCTCGGTTACCACGGTCACGCGGTCGCTGGCGGCCCACGCGGTCCGCGTCAATGCGTTGAGTGAGGGTGCGCAGTCGATGAGCACGAGGTCGTAATCCGCCTCGACATTGGCGAGCGCCTCCTCGAGCTTCCAGATGTCGCGGATGCTCGGGTGCGGCCCGTCGAAGTTGATCGCGGAAGGGCTGCCGATCATCACGTCGATCTTGCCGGGACGTCCGCGGGTCCACCCGCTGGGGGCGATGGCCGCGCGCACGATCTTCTCCTTGGGGGAGGCGAGAACGTCGGCGACGTTGAGGTGACCGGCCACGTTGATGTCCATGCCGGTCGAGACATCCGACTGCGGATCGAGGTCCACGACGAGGGTCCTGAGGCCCTTCGCGAAAGCGGCGGAAGTGAGCCCGAGCGTCACAGTGGTCTTGCCCACTCCTCCCTTCAGGGAGCTGACGCTGAGTACATGCACAAGAAGAGACCATACCTTCACTAGTCTTAAAGAACCTAAAAGATCGCCGTGTGTGGCGCCTCTTCCCAGGCTGCCCGACGCTCGATGGGTCCTAGGCTTTTCGCCAGACCGAAAGGACCGCATGTTCAAGAAGATCCTCGTGGCCAACCGTGGTGAGATCGCGATCCGCGCCTTCCGCGCAGCATACGAACTGGGCGCGCAGACGGTGGCGGTGTTCCCCTACGAGGATCGCAACTCGATGCACCGGCTGAAGGCCGACGAGGCCTATCAGATCGGCGAGAAGGGGCACCCGGTCGCCGCCTATCTCGACGTGTCGGAGATCATCCGCGTCGCCAAGGAGAGCGGCGCGGACGCCATCTACCCGGGTTACGGGTTCCTCTCCGAGAACCCCGAACTCGCCGAGGCCGCTGCGGCGGCGGGCATCACGTTCATCGGCCCGGGCCAGCACGTGCTCGAGATGGCGGGCAACAAGGTCACCGCCAAGGAGCACGCGATCGCGGCCGGCGTGCCGGTGCTGAGATCGACACCCGCCTCACGCGATCTCGACGAGCTGCTCGCCGGTGCCGATGCCATCGGGTTCCCCATCTTCGCCAAGGCCGTCGCCGGTGGCGGCGGACGCGGCATGCGTCGCGTCGAGAAGAAGGCCGACCTGCGCGGCGCGCTCGAGGAGGCGATGCGGGAGGCCGACAGCGCGTTCGGCGACCCCACGATGTTCCTCGAGCAGGCGGTCGTGCGTCCGCGCCACATCGAGGTTCAGATCCTCGCCGACGCCACCGGCGAGACGGTCCACCTGTTCGAGCGCGACTGCTCGGTGCAGCGTCGGCACCAGAAGGTGGTCGAGATCGCCCCGGCACCGAACCTCGACGAAGGCACCCGCCAGGCCATGTACCGGGATGCGATCGCCTTCGCCAAGTCGATCGGCTACGTGAACGCGGGCACGGTGGAGTTCCTCCTCGACACCGCGGGGGAGCGCAAGGGCCAGCACGTCTTCATCGAGATGAACCCGCGCATCCAGGTCGAGCACACCGTGACCGAGGAGGTGACCGACGTCGACCTGGTGCAGTCGCAGATGCGGATCGCCTTCGGTCAGACGCTCCAGCAGCTCGGACTCCAGCAGCAGGACCTCCGACTGCGCGGCGCGGCGCTCCAGTGCCGCATCACGACCGAGGACCCGACATCCGGATTCCGCCCGGACACCGGCAAGATCACCACCTACCGTTCACCGGGCGGCGGCGGCATCCGCCTCGACGGCGGCACGATCGACCCGGGAACGCGCATCAGCCCGTACTTCGACTCCATGCTCGTGAAGATGACCTGCCGCGGCCGCGACTTCGCTGCGGCCATCGCCCGGGCCAAGCGCGGTCTCGCCGAATTCCGCATCCGCGGCGTCTCCACCAACATTCCCTTCCTCCAGGCGGTGCTCGACGACCCCGCGTTCCAGGCCGGCGACCTCAGCACCTCGTTCATCGAGGAGCGGCCGCAGCTGCTGCAGACCCATCAGTCGAAGGACCGCGGAACCAAGCTCCTCAACTGGGTCGCAGACGTCACCGTCAATCGCCCGTACGGCGCCGGCGACGGAGTGATCGACCCGTCGCTCAAACTGCCCGACATCGACATCACGGCTCCGGCGCCCGCCGGGTCGCGGCAGCGGCTGCTCGAACTCGGTCCCGTGGGCTTCGCGTCGGCGCTCCGCAACCAGACGGCGCTCGCCGTCACGGAGACCACGTTCCGCGACGCCCACCAGTCACTGCTCGCCACCCGCGTGCGCACCAAGGACCTGGTGGCGGTCGCACCCTACGTGGCCCGGATGACGCCCGAACTCCTCTCCGTGGAGGCATGGGGCGGCGCGACCTACGACGTGGCGCTCCGGTTCCTCGGTGAGGACCCGTGGGAGCGGCTCGCCGCGCTTCGGCAGGCGCTGCCCAACGTCGCCATCCAGATGCTCCTCCGCGGTCGCAACACGGTCGGGTACACGCCGTACCCCACCGAGGTCACGGACGTCTTCGTGCGCGAGGCGGCCTCCACCGGCGTCGACATCTTCCGCATCTTCGATGCGCTCAACGACGTGGACCAGATGCGCCCCGCCATCGACGCGGTGCTGGCGACCGGTACCGCCGTGGCCGAGGTGGCACTGTGCTACACCGCCGACCTGCTCGACCCGAACGAGACCCTCTACACACTGGACTACTACCTCGGCCTGGCCGAGCAGATGGTCGAGGCCGGCGCGCACATCCTCGCGATCAAAGACATGGCCGGTCTGCTCCGCGCGGGCGCGGCCGAGAAGCTGGTGACGGCTCTGCGTTCCCGCTTCGACCTGCCGGTGCACGTGCACACGCACGACACGGCCGGCGGCCAGCTCGCCACCCTGCTCGCCGCGTCGAACGCCGGTGCGGACGCGGTGGATGTCGCGAGCGCACCGATGGCCGGCACGACGAGCCAGCCCTCCGCATCCGCCCTCGTCGCCGCCCTCGTGCACACGCCACGCGACACCGGGCTCTCGCTGCAGGCCGTCTCCGACCTCGAGCCGTACTGGGAGGCGGTGCGCCACGTCTACCGGCCGTTCGAGTCCGGTCTGCCGGGGCCGACCGGTCGGGTCTACAAGCATGAGATCCCCGGCGGCCAGCTCAGCAACCTCCGCCAGCAGGCCATCGCCTTGGGGCTCGCCGACCAGTTCGAGAAGATCGAGGACCTCTACGCGGCCGCGAACCTGATGCTCGGGCGCCCGCCCAAGGTGACGCCGTCGTCGAAGGTGGTCGGCGATCTCGCGCTCGCGCTCGCGGCGGCGAACGCCGACCCGGCGGACTTCGAGCAGAACCCCGACCGCTACGACATCCCCGATTCGGTGATCGGATTCATGGCGGGAGAGCTCGGCGACCTGCCGGGTGGCTGGCCCGAGCCGTTCCGGAGCAAGGTGCTCAAGGGACGCAAGGTCGACATCGCGATCGCCGAGGTCGGTGCCGAGGATCGCGCCGCCCTCGACGGCGATTCCACCGCACGGCGCGCGGCGCTCAACCGGCTCCTCTTCCCGGGGCCGACGAAGCAGTTCCTTCAGGTGCGCGAGCAGTACGGCGACCTGTCGGTGATGGACACCGTGGACTACCTGTACGGCCTCCGCCAGGGCGCCGAGCACGTGGTCGACATCGAGAAGGGCGTCAGCCTCTACGTCGGCCTCGAGGCCATCGGCGACCCGGACGACAAGGGCATGCGCACCGTCATGACCATCCTGAACGGGCAGCTCCGGCCGGTCTTCGTTCGGGATCGTGCGATCGACGTGCAGACCAAGGCGGCGGAGAAGGCCGACCCGACCCGGCCCGGACAGGTTGCGGCGCCCTTCTCCGGAGTGGTCACACTCCAGGTGGTGGAGGGCGACAGCGTGGATGCCGGCGACACCGTGGCCTCCATCGAGGCCATGAAGATGGAGGCGGCGATCACCGCCACCGCGTCGGGCGTCGTGCGGCGGCTCGCCGTTCCGAAGACCCAGCAGGTGGATGCCGGCGACCTCCTCCTCGAGATCGAGCCCAGCTGAGCCCGGCCCCCGCCGGGCACCCCAACCGCTCTCCGGGGTACAGTGAATGGTTGTACATCCACGGAAGGTGACCGATATGGCTACCAGGCGCAAGGCCGACGGCGAGCTCGACGAGGCCGAGTTCGACCTCGTCGACGCGTCATCCGGCGACCTGTCCACGTCGTTGCCGGAGAGTCTCAGCATCGCCGTGAGCCTGCCGACGACAGTCCACTCGGCGCCGGAGGACGAGCTCGCGGTGGCGATCGTCGAGCGACCCGTGGACCCGGGTCTGGTAGAGGTGTCCGCTCCGACGACGACGTCGATCGACGTCGTCGCGCCGGTGACCACAGAGGTGACTGTGGCGGAGGAGCCTGTGGTCATCCCCGAGCTGCCCGGCAACGACGACCACGTCTACAGCCGCCGCGACCGCCTGCGCGGCGAGGTCTCCGCGTCGCCCGAGCCGGCCGCGATGCTCACCGCCGATCGGCTCATCGATGTGCGCCGGAAGAAGCGCCAGGCCCCCGAGGGCGGCTGGAACGCCTTCGTCTACGCCGCGACGCTGCACCTCGTGAACCGCGGCGACTCGCCCAAGGTGCGTGCCCGCAAGGAGCTCGAGGCCCGCATCCACAAGGTCTTCGAGGGCGGCACGCGGTTCGTCCCCGTGCTCACCCGCAAGGGCGGGGTCGGCAAGACGACAATCACGGCGCTTCTCGGGATGGCCCTCGCCGACGTGCGCGAGGACAGGGTGATCGCCGTCGACGCGAACCCCGATCGCGGAACCCTGAGTGAACGGGTCAACAAGCAGACGCGATCGACGGTGCGCGACATCGTGACCATGGCGCCCACGATCACGAGCTTCAACGACTTCAGCACCATGGTCTCCCGCGACGAGACGCGCCTCGACATCCTCGCCTCCGACACCGACCCGCTGCTCTCCGAGGCGTTCGATGAGAACGACTACAACGTGGTGGCCGATCTCGCCGCGAGGTTCTACTCCATCGTGCTCACCGATTGCGGAACCGGCATCGTGCACTCGGTCATGCGCGCCACCCTGCAGCGGGCCGACTCGGTCGTGATCGTCTCGGGCGGCAGCGTCGACGAGGCTCGGCTGGCATCCGAGACGCTCACCTGGCTGGAGGCCAACGGATACGGCGACCTCGTGCGCAACGCGGTCGTGGCCCTGAACACGGCCACCCAGGGCACCAACCTGGTCAAGCTCGAGGAGATCGAGGCGCACTTCAAATCGCGCGTGCGCGAGATCGTGCGCATCCCGTACGACCCGCAGCTCGCCGCCGGCTCCGTGATCAACTATCACGAGCTCAAGCCGCTGACCCGCGACTCCGCCCGCGATCTCGCGGCGAAGGTCATGGACGGTCTGCCCGTGAAGCAAGGTGCCTGAGCGCGGATGACGGAACGACAGATCCGCCTGTTCGGCGATCCGGTGCTCAAGACCGTCTCCGATCCGGTGCGCCCGAAGGATGATGTGCGCGGCCTCATCGAGGACCTCATCGACACCGTCAAGGTGCCGGGCCGCGCCGGGGTCGCCGCACCCCAGATCGGCGTCAACCAGCGGGTGTTCAGCTACAACGTCGACGGGGTGGTGGGCTACATCATCAACCCGGTGCTCGTGGAGGTGTCGGGGGAGCCCGAGCTGGTGGACGAGGGCTGCCTTTCCATCCCCGGCTTCTACTTCCAGCGTCCTCGGTATCCCTTCGCGCGGGTCACCGGCACGGACCTCGAGGGCAACGCCGTGGAGCTGAGCGGCGACGGGCTCATGGCGCAGGCGCTCCAGCACGAGACCGACCACCTCGACGGCAAGCTCTTCATCGACGGCATGGAGAAGGGCGCCCGCCGCGAGGCGATGGGCGCCATCCGAAACTCCGACTGGTTCTGAGCCGCGCCTAGCTCGCGATGCCCTCCGTCGCGGGGGCACCCTGGTAGAGCGACTCGATGTCGTTCGCGAAGTCCTTGAGGATCTCGTTCCGCTTGATGCTGAACTTCGGCGTGAGGTGGCCGCTCTGCTCGGTCCACTCCACGGGGAGGATCACGAATTTGCGGATCGACTCGGCTCGGGAGACCGTCGAGTTCGCGGCATCCACGGCCTTCTGCACCTCGGCGAGCACCTTGGGGTTCGTCGTGGCCTCGGCCACCGACATGGTCGCGTCTTCGCCGTTGTTGTTCAGCCACACCGGGAGCATCTCGGGATCGAGGGTGATCAGGGCCGAGATGAAGGGCTTCTGCTCGCCGACCACCACCACCTGGCCCACGATTGGATTCGCGCGGATCGGATCCTCGAGCTGGGCGGGGGAGACGTTCTTGCCGCCCGCCGTGACGATGATCTCCTTCTTGCGACCGGTGATGGTGAGGTAGCCCTCGTCGTCGATCTCGCCGATGTCGCCGGTCTTGAACCAGCCGTCGTCGAAGACCTTCGCCGTCTCCTCGGGGTTCTGCCAGTAGCCGGCGAAGATGTCGACGCCCTTGGCCTGGATCTCGCCGTCCTCCGCGATGCGCACGGAGACGCCCGGCAGCGGCGGGCCCACCTTGCCGATCTTGAAGTTCGAGGGGAGGTTCACCGAGATCGGAGCCGTCGTCTCCGTGAGACCGTAGCCTTCCAGCACCTTGATGCCGAGACTGCGGTAGAAGTGGCCGAGCCGCAGTCCGAGGGGCGCGGACCCGGAGACCGCGTAGCTGACACGACCGCCCATCGCGGCGCGGATCTTCGAGAGCACCAGCCGGTCGTACAGCGCGAACTGAAGCCGGAGCTTCAGCGGCACGACGCCCGCGTCGAGCGCCTTCGAATGGGCGATGGCGATGTCCGCGGCGCGACGGAAGATGGCGCCGCGGCCGCCCGACTCGGCCTTCTGCTCCGACGAGTTATAGACCTTCTCGAAGACACGCGGGACCGCGAGAAGGAACGTCGGCTTGAACGACGCCATCGCGGGAAGCAGCTGGGTCGTGTCGCCCTGGTGACCCACCTTCACCCCGCCGTGCACGCTGAGCACCGCTATGAAGCGGGCGAACACGTGCGCCATCGTGATGAAGAGGAGGGTGCTCGACTCGGGGTTGACGACCTCCGGGATGGCTTTCGCCGCGTTGCGGCTCAGCTCCACGAAGTTCGAGTGGGTGAGGATGCAGCCCTTCGGCTTGCCGGTGGTGCCTGCGGTGTAGATGAGGGTGGCCGGGTCGGATCCGACGGCGATCGTGCGACGCCGCTCGATCTCCTCGTCGCTGACCCCGCCTCCGGACGCGGCGAGCTTGTCGAGATCGCCGAGATCGATCTGCCACACCGTCTCCACGAGCGGCAGGTCGGCGTAGACCTCATCGAAGCGGGCGTAGTGCTCGGCGGTCTCGGTGACCATCGCGATGGCGCCCGAGTCGCTGAGATCCCAGTGGATCTGGTGCGGCGAGGACGTCTCGTAGACCGGCACCAGGATGGCGCCCGCGAACCAGGTCGCGAAGTCGAGCAGCGTCCACTCGAAGCGCGTGCGGCACATCAGCCCGATCTTGTCGCCGGGCTGGATGCCGGCGGCGACCAGGCCCTTCGCCAGCGCGATCACCCGGTCGAGGAACTGCTGCGCCGTGATGTCCTCCCAGCCGCCCTGGGCGGTGGGGAGTGAGAACAGCGGCCGATCTGGGGTCTCCCGGACGCGCTCGATGAGCAGGTCGGTGACGTTGGCCTGAGGATCTGCCTCCACCATCGCGGGGACATCGAATTGTTTCACGGCAACTCCTTCGGTACCGGTCATGTGCTCTGGTCAAGCTTACCGGCGGTCTCGACGGCGACCGGGCGCGTGGCGACGACCCCCCGGACGTGCATAAACTCTAGACGCCGCATCCCGAAAGCCCGCTGGGCACGGATGCCGCCGCCCGCCCATCCCACAAGTGCAAAGGTCGTCGTCTCGTGCAGTCAATCGGAATCGACATCGGCGGCACGAAGATCGCGGGTGCGGTCGTCACCGACGAGGGCGAGATCGTGCGCGAGGCCCGGGTCGTGACGCCCGCCGGCGATTCCGAAGCGATCATCGACGCCGTGGTGGGCATGGTCGAGAGCCTCTCCGCCGGCTTCGATGTGCGCGCCGCCGGTGTGGCCGCGCCGGGGTTCATCGACGCCGAGCAGTCGCTCGTCTACTACACACCGAACATCAGCTGGCGGCACGAGCCGCTGCGCGCCCGCCTGCTCGAGCGCCTCGACCTCGACATCACCATCGACAACGACGCGAATGCCGCGGGCTGGGCCGAGTTCCGGTTCGGGGCGGGCCGGTTCGCCACCGACATGACGATGCTCACCATCGGCACCGGCGTCGGCGGCGCGATCGTCAGCCGGGATCGGCTCTTCCGCGGCGGCTACGGCGCCGGGGCCGAGATCGGCCACATGCGCGTCGTGCCGGACGGGCTGCCGTGCGGGTGCGGAGCACGGGGGTGCATCGAGCAGTACGGCTCCGGGCGAGCCCTCCTCCGCATGGCGAACGCGATCGCGGATGTCGGCGGGATCGGCCTAGGCCTCGCCAACCTCCGTGCCGAGCGCGGAGGAACGCTGACCGGGGAGGACGTCGCCTCCCTCATCGTTGCAGGGGACGCGGGCGCGCTGCAGGCCCTGCGGGAGCTGGGGAGCTGGCTCGGTCAGGCGTGTGCATCGCTCAGCGCCATCCTCGACCCTCAGCTCTTCGTGATCGGCGGGGGAGTCGCCGTGGCCGGGGATCTGCTGCTCGACCCGATCCGCGAGGCGTTCCTCTCCCATCTGCCGGCGCGGGGCTACCACCCCGAGCCGGAGTTCACGATCGCCCAGCTGGTCAACGATGCCGGCGTGGTGGGAGCGGCCGATCTGGCCCGCCTGCACTACGAATCGCGCTAATCTAAGCGAGGCTAAGGAAGGCCGGTGTCGATGTTCTACTGGTTCATGAAGCTGTTCGTGGCTGGTCCCATCGTCGGCACGATCTTCCGGCCCTGGGTCATCGGTCACGAGAACGTGCCGAAGACCGGCGGCGTGATCATGGCCAGCAATCACCTGTCGTTCGTGGACTCGATCTTCCTGCCGCTCAACATGGAGCGTCGCATCAGCTTCCTCGCCAAGAGCGACTACTACACCGCCCGCGGGCCCAAGGGCTGGTTCATCAAGAACTTCCTCAAGGGCACCGGCATGCTGCCCATCGACCGTTCCGGCGGCAAAGCGTCCGAGGCCTCGCTGCAGACCGGACTGGGTGTTCTCGCCCGCGGCGATGTGCTCGGCATCTACCCGGAGGGCACCCGTAGCCCCGACGGCCGGCTGTACCGCGGCCGCACCGGCGTCGCCCGCATGATCCTGGAAGGGCACGTGCCCGTGGTCCCGGTCGCGATGGTGAACACCGAGAAGGTGATGCCGCTCGGGCAGTGGCTGCCGCGGATCCGTCGCGTGGGCATCGTCATCGGCGAACCTCTCGACTTCTCGCGCTTCGAGGGCATGGAGGGCGATCGCTTCATCCTCCGCTCGATCACCGACGAGATCATGTACGAACTCGACCGGCTCAGCGGGCAGGAATACGTCGACGTCTATGCGTCTTCGGTAAAGGAGAAGCGGGCCGCGCGCAGCCGATAGGGTGGTGAGTCGGGCCGTCTTGCCGCCCATGCCACCACAGCTAAGGAACGTCCTGTGTCGTACCCGTCCGATGATCCCGTCGTGCTCGCCGATCCCTCCGTGATCGCAGGCCTCGACTATTGGCGGACGCTCCCGATCAAGCAGCAGCCGCAGTGGTCGGATGCCGAGGCCGTCCAGGCCGCGTCTCGCGAGATCTCGACGCTTCCGCCGCTGGTGTTCGCCGGTGAGATCGACGTGCTGCGCGAACGGCTCGCCGCTGCGGCCGAGGGTCGCGCTTTCCTGCTGCAGGGCGGCGACTGTGCCGAGACGTTCGCCGGGGCGACAGCCGACGCCATCCGCAATCGGGTGAAGACGGTGCTGCAGATGGCGGTCGTGCTCACCTACGGGGCGTCGATGCCTGTCGTGAAGATGGGGCGCATGGCGGGGCAGTTCGCCAAGCCGCGCTCGAGCGACACCGAGACCCGCGGCGATGTGACGCTGCCGGCCTACCGCGGCGACATCGTGAACGGCTACGACTTCACGCCGGAGTCGCGTGAGGCCGATCCGCGCCGGTTGGTGCAGGGCTACCACACGGCCGCGTCGACCATCAACCTCATCCGCGCGTTCACGCAGGGCGGGTTCGCCGATCTGCGTGAGGTGCACCGTTGGAACCAGGGCTTCGCCCGCAATCCCGCGAACGTGCGCTACGAGCAGATGGCCAAGGACATCGACAAGGCCATCAAGTTCATGGAGGCGGCGGGCGCCGACTTCGACGAGCTCAAGCGGGTGGAGTTCTACACGAGCCACGAGGGCCTGCTCATGGACTACGAGCGTCCCATGACGCGCATCGATTCGCGCAACGGGACGCCGGTGAACACCTCCGCGCACTTCGTATGGATCGGCGAACGCACTCGCGAACTCGACGGGGCGCACGTCGACTACATGTCCCGCATCCGGAATCCCATCGGTGTGAAGCTGGGGCCGTCGACCACCGTCGACGACATGGAGCGGCTGATCGACAAGCTCGACCCCGACCGCGAGCCGGGTCGCCTCACGTTCATCACCCGCATGGGCGCGAGCAAGGTGCGCGATGCCCTGCCGCCGCTGCTCGAGGGGATCAAACGTTTCGACGCCACACCCCTCTGGGTGACGGACCCGATGCACGGCAACGGTCTCACCACCCCGAACGGCTACAAGACGCGCCGGTTCGACGATGTGGTGGACGAGGTCAAGGGGTTCTTCGAGTCGCACCGTGCGGCCGGCACGAACCCGGGCGGCATCCACATCGAGCTCACCGGCGACGACGTGACCGAGTGCCTGGGCGGCTCCGAGCAGATCGACGAAGCCACCCTCGCCACGCGGTACGAGTCGCTCTGCGACCCGCGGCTCAACCACATGCAGTCGTTGGAGCTCGCGTTCCTCGTCGCCGAGGAGCTCGGCAGCAAGTAGCCCGCGGGCTGCGGGACTCACGTCTCGGTAGTACGTTCGAATACTTCTCCACAGCTTCATGATTGCGTTAGCATTCACGTTCGAACCGCGGGATGATTGAGGTATGAATCACCTGACGGCACTGGCTCGGAGCGCGGACCGGTGGCGCTCCACGGTCAGTCCGCCGTCCTCCGCGCTGTCGGATGCAGAGCTCATCGAGGCGCAGACCATCCTCGCGGCACTGCGAAGGGACATCGACGCGCGCGCGGCCGATGTCGCGGGGGAGATCGCGCGGAGATCCCGGCCGGAGTCGGGGTATGACGGTCTCGCGCAGCGGCTCGGCGCGCGCACTCCACAGGAGTTGGTCCGCACGGTGACGGGGCTGGGCGCCAAGGACGCGTCGACCCTGGTGGCCGTCGGCGACCTGATGTCGAGCGCGCGGGAGAGCTCCCCGGCATGGGTTCGCGCGGTGCGGGATGCGGTCCGCGCGGGGATGCTGTCGGCCCCGGCTGCGGAGGTGGTGCGCCGGGCGCTCGGCGGACTCGTTCTGCCGGAAGGGGCGCTTCTCTCGGCATCCGAGGAACTGATCGCGGCGGCGGCCTCCATGGACGTCGACCGGCTCGCCGCCCACGCGCGTCACGTGCGGGACCGACTGGACGCGGAAGGCGTCTCCGCGCGGGAGGAGCAGCTGCGCGAGCAGAGATTCATCAGGTTCACGCCGCAGCCGAACGGGATGACGCGCGTGTTCGGAATGCTCGATCCGGAGTCGGCCGCCGAAGTCAGGGCGGTGTATGACGCGGCCACGTCGCCGCGCAGGGGCGGGCCTCGCTTCACCGACTCCACCAGCAGGCAGCGCGAACGCCGCCTACGGGACGACCCGCGCACGATCGACCAGATCGGGTTGGACGCGATCGTGGAATGCATCAAACTCGGCGTCGAGACGGTCGCACCGGAGATGGTGGGAGCGCGTCGACCGGCGATCAGGATTCACGTGACGGCGCACGACCTCGCCCGCGGTGCCGGAGCGGCGCGGATCGAGGGTCAGGACGCCGCCGTGAGCATCGCGACTGCGAAGCGGCACGCCTGCACCGTCGGCGGCATCCCGATCGAATTCGACACGGACGGTCAGGTCGTGAATGTGGGTCGCGCGCAGAGACTTTTCACGACACGGCAGCGCATCGGACTCGCGGCTCGAGACGGCGGATGCCGCTTCCCCGACTGCGACAGACCGCCGTCGTGGTGCGAGGCCCACCATATCGACGAGTGGCTGCGGGATCGTGGCTCCACCGATATCGCGGACGGCGTCCTGCTCTGCCGACATCACCACCTGCTCGTGCACAACAACGGGTGGAAGGTTCACCGCGACGGCGCCGACTACTACGTGACTCCGCCGCCGTCCATCGATCGGGACAGGCGCCCAGTCCCGGCTCCGCCGAAGGCTCAGTTGCCGTTCGCCTGCAGCCCTACGGTGACCACGCTGCCCTTGGGAATGGTTGTTCCACCGGACGGGCTCAGCGAGCTCACGGTCGAACTGTTTGGCGCGCCGGAGAGAAATTGACTGATCGCGTTCTTGAACTTGATCTGGAAACCGGCGGCCGTCAGGGCGGCCTTCGCGTTCGTCCAGGTCTGGTTGATCACGTCCGGCACGGGAACAGGCTCTGGGCCCTGAGAGATGATCAGGTTGACGCTCTGGCCCGGGTGGATGACTGCGCCGGCGGGCTGGTCGATTGCGATCACATTGCCCGAGGGGATGGTGTCGCTGTAGGTCTGGGCGCCGGGCTTCGCGGTGAGGTCGACCTTCGCCAGTTCGGCGGTGGCCTCGTCCACCGACTTGCCGGCGACATTCGGGAGCGCACCCGCCGAGACGACCAGTCGGATCGGCTGGCGGTCACCGTAGACCGACACCGTCGACAGATCGAGGTTGTTCGCCCCGAACGCGGCGATCACCGTGTCCTTCGGCACCTTCGCGTCGAACTGGCGAGTCGAATCCTTGGAGTCGTAGGTGAAGTGCTCCGCCTTGATCTGCGCCTTCGCCGCCGGGGCGGTCAGGCCGGCGAGCTTGGAGATCGGCAGTGGCTTCGGGCCCTGCGAGAGCAGGAGCGTGACGGTGCCGTCCTTCACCACGGCGCTGCCCGACTTCGGGCTGGTCCGCACGACCAGCCCGGGCGCGATGTCGGGGGAGTAGGCCTGGCCGTTCGGCGTCGCCACGGTCAGCCCGAGCTTCTCGAGCTCGGCCGTAGCGGCGGCCGGCGTGTCCCCGGCCAGCACGGGCACGGTCACCTGGGCGCCCGGTCCGGTGCTGAAATACCATGCGGTCCCGCCGACGAA
The DNA here is from genome assembly GCA_966212465.1 of uncultured Lacisediminihabitans sp. Classification (GTDB taxonomy): domain Bacteria; phylum Actinomycetota; class Actinomycetes; order Actinomycetales; family Microbacteriaceae; genus Lacisediminihabitans. The sequence goes on along the minus strand of CBIHRK010000001.1, from coordinate 460,218 downwards.
CGCCGCGACGATGAGCACGAGCGCGAACAGCCACCAGCCCCGTGCCCGGCGCTTCTCGCTCTTGACCGCCAGAGCGGTCGCAGAATCGGCGAGAACGGGCCCGGTGCGGTGCCGTGCCTTGGCCCCGAGCACCTGGGTCTCCGCGGTCGGACCCTGCTGCACGGCCGCCGGCATCACTACGGTGCGCTGAACCGAGGTCGCCGCGGTGGCGGGATCGTCGCTGCGCAGGATCGCCTCCGTCTCGCGGAGCTGCTCCAGCATGACGCGGGCGTCGCGCGGGCGTTCGTCGGGGTCGCGCGCGGTCGCCCAGAGCACCAGCTCGTCCAGTTCGGCCGGCACCTTCGGGTTCTTCGTGCTCGGTGTGGGCACCGTGTCGTTGGCGTGCTGCTGAGCGATCTGGAACGCCTGCTCGCCCTTGTAGGGCTGTTCGCCCGCGAGCATCTCGTAGAGCATGATGCCGACCGCGTAGATGTCGCTCCTGGTGTCGGCGACGCCCCTCGTCACGAGCTCGGGGGAGAGGTAGGCGATCGTGCCGAGCAGGGCATTCCCGGTCGCGGTGTTGGCGGTGGCCGCTCGTGCGAGACCGAAATCGCCGATCTTGATGCGGCCGTCATCCGCAAGCAGCACGTTCTCCGGCTTCAGATCGCGGTGGACGATCCCGTTCTTGTGGGCGGCGGCGAGGCCGGAGAGGATCGCCTCCATGATGTCGAGGGCCTGCACCGTGGTGAGGATGTGGTGGTCCTGCAGCAGTTCGCGGAGCGTGATGCCCGGGAGATACTCCATCACCAGATAGGCGGTGTCGCCGTCCTGCCCCTGGTCGTACACGTTCACGACATTGGGGTGCGCGAGGCGAGCGGCAGACCGGGCCTCCTGGATGAACCTCGCCTTGTACTGCGAATCGTCGGCGAGGTGGCCGTGCATGACCTTGATCGCAACCCGACGTTCCAGTCGCAGGTCGGTGGCGAGGTAGACGGTCGCCATACCGCCGCGGGCGATTCGTGAGCGGACCTGATAACGGCCGTCGATCAGCCGTCCGATCAGGGGATCCGTGCTGTTGGTGCTCACCGGTCGAGTCTAAGGACGGGCGCAGCGCTCAGGCCGCTAAAACACCGGGAACGAGCGGATGGGCACGTAACGATTCCGTGAACCCGCGCGCGGCTCCAGGCCGGCCCGGGCGATCAGCGGAGGGTCGCGAACGCGGCCCGCGCGGTGGTCTCCCACTTGGCGTACGCGTTCGGGAACGCCGACAGCTGTACGGCCTGCGCCGCCTGCGAAACGGTCTTGGTCTGCCACCCCGGGATGTCGAGGAGCCCGCGAGTGCGGCCCTTGTTCGGGTTGGTCGGCCCGCCGTAGAAGAGTCGTGCGCTGTACGCGGGATCCATCACCTGGGCGGGGGTTCCCCACCCGGTACTCGGGCGCTGCTGGAACAGGCCGAGCGAGTCGCGGTCGCCGTAGTTGAGGTTGCGCAGTCCCGACTCCTGCAGGGCGGTGGCCAGTGCGATCACGATGCCGTAGTCCGGAACGCCGAGCGAACGACCGACCGTGACGATGGTGCGCGCGTTGCTCATCATCTCGTTGGTCAGGCCGGGCACGGACGATCTCGGCGCGGGGGAGACGGAGACCGTATTGGTCGCCTGGAGCACCGGGGCCTGCGAGACCGCGGCGACCGACGCCGCGCTGGGGATCGAGATCGTCTGGCCGGGGTAGATGATGCTGGACCAGCCGAGCCCGTTCGCCGAGAGCAGAGTGGCGGTCGGAACCCCGAAGCGCGAGGCGATCGCGCCCATCGTGTCTCCCGCGCGGATCGTGTAGCGCGTGACCGCCGAGTTCGGCGCGGGCGCGGGAGCCGCCGCCACCGGCACGGCTCCGCCGTTCGTGAGCTTGAGGATCTGGCCCGGGAAGATGATCGACTTCCAGCCCAGACCGTTGAGTGCGAGCACCGATGCGGTGGCGAGGCCGAAACGACCGGCGATGCTGCTCACGGAGTCGCCCGCGACCACCTTGTAGGTGGCGGGTGCCGCGGCGGTCACGGCGGCGCCCGCACTCGTCGTGGGCCCGGCGATCTTCGTCGCGGAGAAACTGGTTCGCAGCGCTTTGGCGAGTTCCAGCGGACTCGTGCGCGGCTTCTCCGTGCGCTTCGGGGCGATCGGCTGCACGGGACCGGTGACCCCGAGCCCCACCGCCATCGACCCGGCCAGCACGATCGGAAGAGTCGCGAAGAGTTTGTTGCCGGCACGCGCACGTGCCGATGAGCTCGAGCGGTTCGACCGCTGCTCCGATGTCGTCATTGTCTCGCCTTACTGCCGGCCCCCGCAGGCGTTCTGCGCAATACGTTCAACGCTGACACACATGTAACTAGGTGTCAATTAGTGGGGCGAATGTTATTTGAGTTAACTTGCTCGAAACATATGCGTGGCGAGCGCGGTTCCGCCCCGTCATCTGGCAGGGTTAAGGGGTGACTACTGCCCCTGAGATCCGCTGGCTCACGATTCCCGAGCTCGTGGACATCCTCGGAATCGGAGTGAGCAAGGTTCGGCGCCTCATCGAGGACCGCCACCTGCTGGCGTCCCGCATCGATGGCGTCTGGAAGGTGCCCGAGCTCTTCATCAGGGACAACGAGCCCCTCGTCGAGCTGCGCGGCACCCTGGTGGTGCTCAAGGACAGCGGCTTCAGCGATGAAGAGGCGATGCGCTGGCTGCTCGAGCCGGAGGAGAGCATCGGCATCCCGCCGATCGAGGCGCTCCGTGCCGGCCGTAAGGCCGAGGTGCGCCGGGTCGCCCAGGCGCTCGGTTTCTGACCGACGCGTTCTGACCCGCGTTCTGACCGACGCGTTCTGACCGACGCGTCTCCAGCCCCCAGGTCCCGCGTCGGTCAGGCGCTCCGCTGCGCCACGGTCTCGGCCAGTGCTGCCAGCTGGCTCTTCGCCGCCGAGCTGATCTTCGCATCACCGATCGCGGCGAGTGCCGTGCGCACGTTCCGCGCGATGATGCGCTCCACCTCGTCGACGGCGCCACTGGCGCGGATCGACGCCTGCAGCATCGCGATCTGCTGAGCGTCGAGCTCGGGGTCCCCGAGGAGCTCGTCGAGCAGCCGCACCGCGTTCGCGGGCAGACGCGTGCGCGCATGGGCGATGAGCACCGTGCGCTTGCCCTCGCGAAGATCGTCCCCCGACGGCTTGCCGGTCTGCTCCGCGTCGCCGAACACGCCGAGGAGGTCGTCGCGCAGCTGGAACGCGATGCCGAGCGGCAGCCCGTAGGCCCGCAGCGAATCCAGCTGCGCGCCCGTTCCCCCGCCCATGGTCGCGCCGATCGCGAGCGGGGCCTCGATGGAGTACTTGGCTGACTTGTAGACGATCACGCGCTGCGCCCGGGTGAGCAGCTCGGCCTCCGGAACCGACGACCAGGCGCGTTCCTCGAGGATGTCGAGGTACTGCCCGAGCGTTACGTCGGTGCGCATCCGGTTGAACTCGGCGCGGGCGGCATCCATCTTCTGCCGGGAGTCGAGGAGGTGGGTGGCGGTGTCGAACAGCTCGTCGCTCCAGCCCAGCAGCAGGTCCCCGAGCAGGAGGGCGCCCGAGCCTCCGAAAGTCTGCGGGTCGCCCGCCCACCCGCCCTCGCGATGCAGACGCTCGAACCGCCGGTGGGCGGCAGGCATGCCGCGACGGGTGTCGGAGTTGTCCATGATGTCGTCGTGAACCAGAGCCGCGGCGTGGAAGAGCTCGAGCGCGCTCGCCGCGAGCACCACGGCGTTCAGGTCGTCGGATGCGCCGCGCGGCTCGAGCGGGTCGAAGCCACCCGATCCGTCGCTCACCGCTTGCCAGCCCCAGTAGCAGAACAGGGCGCGGAATCGCTTGCCGCCTCTCAGCAGTTCCCGCGAGAAATCGATGAAGGGGGAGAGGTCGGGGGAGACCTCCGCCAGCACGGGGACGCGGTCGTCGAGGAAGCCGTCGATCCCAGCCTGGATGAGGTCAACTAACCGGGTACTCTCAGCCACGGTCCTAGCCTAGCTACGAGCCGGAGCATACAATTGAGAGTTAGCAACCGTAGGCCGAGCGTGAGGAGCGTCACAGTGCCGCTTTCTGAGCAGGAACAGCGCCTCCTTGAAGAGATGGAGCGCAGCCTCTATCACAACGACGCGGACTTCGTCGCCACCGTCGGTAAGCGCGGCGGTCGTCGCAACTACCGCACGGTTGCTCTCGGTATCGTCGCGGCGATCCTCGGCATCGCGGTCGTCGTCGCCGGTGTCGCGCTCCGTCTGCCCATTCTCGGGGTCGTGGGATTCGTCGTCATGTTCGTGGGCGTGCTGCTCGCGATCTCCGCTCCGCGACGCGGGGGCGAAGAAGCGCCCGTCGGTGCTTCGTCGAGTGCTCGCAAGCCCGGTTTCATGGATCGGCTGAACGAGCGGTGGGACCGCCGTCAGGACGATCAGGAGTAACCCCCACTCCGCTCCACCAGCGAGACGTCACATCAGGGTCGGCCTTCGGGCCGGCCCTTTTTTCATGCCCTCATGATTTTTCATGCCCTCATCAGGGCCGGGCCGACGGCATGACGCCCCAGACTGCGCCAACCCGCTCCACTTTCCTCCACCCCTGAAAGGCCCGAAAACACGGGGCTCTGTGCGCCCGTATGCCCCCATTACGGGTCAATCTCTTCTTTTTGTGGTGGGAAGTGGAGTAAAGTGGAGGTCACCTGGATCCGGGCCGGAGCATTGAGGGGGGCTGAGCCGATGTTCCTTGGCACCTACGCCCCGAAACTCGATGACAAAGGGCGCATCATCCTGCCCGCGAAGTTCTGGAGCGAACTCGAGTCCGGCATCGTGATCACGCGCGGTCAGGAGCGCTGCCTCTACGTCTTCAGCACCCGCGAGTTCGAAGAACTTCACGACCGGATCCGCCAGGCCCCCGTCACGAGCAAGCAGGCGCGCGACTATCTGCGCCTCTTCCTCTCCGGGGCCAACAGCGAGGTTCCCGACGGCCAGCACCGCGTCACCATCCCCGCGCAACTGCGGGCCTATGCGGGCCTCGGTCGCGAGCTGACCGTGATCGGTGCGGGGAACCGCGCCGAGATCTGGGACACCGCGGCATGGGAGGCCTACTACGCCGAACAAGAGAGCGCGTTCGCCGACACCACGGAGGAGGTGATCCCCGGCCTCTTCTAGCGCCTTGCACCTGACTCCCAGCCGATCACCCCTGCCGCACTTCCCCGGCGGCAGGTAGTGCCGGATGGGGATCAGGCGAAAGGCTCGAAGGCACACTCCCATGGCAGAGAACCAGATCCACGTCCCCGTCATGCTCGAACGCACGCTCGAGCTGCTCGCTCCCGCACTCGGTCACCCCGGAGCGGTGCTGGTGGACGCGACCCTCGGAATGGCCGGGCACGCGGAGGCCTTCCTCGAGCGCTTCCCCGACCTCGAGCTCGTCGGCCTGGACCGCGACCCCGATGCGCTGGCCATCGCGGGCGAGCGCCTCGCCCGTTTCGGCGACCGGGTGTACCTCGTGCACACCGTCTACGACCGGTTCGCCGAGTCGCTGCACGGACTCGGGATCACCGCGGTCTCCGGCATCCTTTTCGACCTCGGCGTCTCCTCGCTCCAGCTGGACCGGGTGGAGCGCGGCTTCTCGTATTCGAAGGATGCCCCGCTCGACATGCGCATGGACTCCACGTCCCCGCTCACCGCGGAACGCATCATCGCGGAGTACGACGAGGCCGAGCTGCGCCGCATCTTCTGGGAGTACGGCGAGGAGCGGCTGGCTCAGAAATACGCGAAGCGCATCGTGGAGCGCCGGCAGGTGGCGCCGATCGTGCGCTCCGCCCAGCTCGTCGAGATCATCACGGCGGCCACCCCCGTCGCGATCCAGCGGAACGGCCACCCCGCGAAGCGCGTGTTCCAGGCACTCCGCATCGAGGTCAACCAGGAGCTCGCCGTGCTCGCGCGTGCGATCCCGGAGGCCATCTCCACCCTTGAGGTGGGCGGTCGCATCGTGGTGCTGGCCTACCAGTCGCTCGAGGACCGGATCGTCAAGCGCGCGCTGGCCGCTGCCTCGAGTTCGACCGCGCCCGCAGGCCTGCCCATCGAGCTGCCCGAGCACCGACCCCAACTGAAACTGCTCGTCCGAGGCGCGGAACTCGCGACCGACGACGAGAAGGCCGAGAACCCTCGCGCCACCCCTGTGCGGCTCCGGGCCGCAGAACGCGTGAGGAGCGCAGCATGAGCACGGCCTACACACTGCCACTCCCGTCACCACGGGAATCCCCCCGGGAACGCGCCCGCCCGGTCGAGACGCCGCACATCGAGATCGTCTCGACGCGGCGCCAGCGCAAGGCTCGCCCGAGGGTGATCTACGCGCTCGTCGCGGTGGCGGGTCTCTTCGTCATCCTGATGGCGCAGCTCATGATCAGCATCGTGCTCTCCGGCGGTGCCTACCAGATCTCGTCGCTGCAGAATCAGCAGAAGAACCTGGCGCGCGACCAGCAGACCCTCACCGAATCGCTGCACGTGCTCGAATCCCCGCAGAATCTGGCCGCTCGCGCGACCGGTCTCGGGATGGTGCTCGACGGGACGGGGGCCGGCTGGCTGCGGCTCTCGGACGGTGCCGTGCTGCAGGCGCCCACCGGATCCGGCACCGCGACGGCGGCGGACCCGAGCGCCCAGGCCCTCATCACCAATGCCCTGCTGACTCCGGAGGTGCTCGCGAGCGAGGCCTCCACCGCGAAGGCGCCGGATGCCGGCACGCCCGCGGCGGGGGCGGGGGGCGCGGGCGCGCCTGCCGCCGGGGCGGCGACCGGATCGGTAACGTCGGGAGCCATCCCGTCGCCGACCACCCACTGATCAGGCAGCTGAGAGCTCCGGCGAACGAGACGAAACCACGGGGGAAGAACCAGTGAACTATCCGCGCAGAAGCCGTCGTCGGCTCGTGTTGGCCGTCGTCGTGGTGATCGCGGTAGTCGCCGTCTTCTCCGTGCGACTGTTCGACCTGCAGGTCGTGCAGGCGGCCCAGCTCAACAAGGACTCGTTCGACAAGCGCGCGATCGGGCTCACCGTGTACGCCCCGCGCGGCGACATCGAGGCCGCTGACGGAACCCTGCTCGCCACCAGCGTCACGCGCTGGGACCTCGTCGTCTCGCCCAAGGCGCTTGCGGCGAACTTCACCGACGGAACCTGGCAGCTCAACTCGTCCACGCCCAAGATCACCCTTCTGGATGCCGCGGGCAAGGTCGCCGCCCTCACCAAGCAGGACCCGAGCGCGGTCTATCAGGCGTTCACCAAAGACCCGACCTCCGATTACGCGCTCGTGACCAAGGCGGTGGACACCGCGACGATGCGCGCGGTGCTGCGGCTCGGCATTCCGACCCTCGTGAACCAGATGCACCCCAAGCGCACCTACCCGGACGGCGCGGTGGCGGGCAACCTCGTCGGCTTCGTCGGGACCGACGGCCCGCAGAACGGACTCGAGTACACCGAGAACAGCTGTCTGGCGAGCACCGACGGCACCGAGACCTACGAGCGCGGAGCGGACGGGGTGCAGATCCCGGGCAGCGTGGTCACCACCAAGGCGGCGAAGCCCGGCGGCACGCTCAAGCTCACCATCGATCCCGACCTCCAGTGGTTCGCCACCCAGGCGATCGGCGAGCAGGCGCAGGCGATCGGTGCGGTGTCTGCCACTGCCGTCATCGTGCGGGTGAAGGATGCCCACCTGCTGGCGGTCGCCGACTGGCCGGCCGTCGACCCCAACAACCTGAGCGGCACCAAGCCCGACTACTTCGGCTCGCTGGCGTTCAGCGCGCAGTACGAGCCCGGTTCGGTGTTCAAGGGGATGTCGGCCGCGATCCTCGTCGACACCGGCTACGGCAACCCACTGTCGCAGGCCACGGTGCCGTCGACGTGGCACACGCCCGAGGGCGGCATCATCCACGACGCCGCGCCCCACCCCGTGCAGCGTCTCACCTTGACCGGTGTGCTGCAGAACTCCTCGAACGTCGGCATCTCGATGCTCGGCTCGAAGGTGCCCGCCTCGGTGCGCTACGACTACATGAAGAAGTTCGGCATCGGCACCCGCACCGCCATCGACTTCCAGGGGGAGCGCACCGATACCCTCGCGAGCTACAAGAGCTGGGACGACCAGACCAAGTACAACGTGCTCTACGGCCAGGGCGTCACCGCCTCCGCCCTGCAGGTGGCCGGCATCTACCAGACGCTCGGCAACAACGGCCTGCGTCTCCCGCTCCAGCTCGTCGAGGGCTGCCAGCAGCCTGACGGCACGATGACCGACGTCCCGTCGACCACCGGCATCCAGGTGGTCAAGGAGAGCACGGCCAAGACGGTCGTCAACATGCTCGAGAGCGTGGTGCAGGGCGGCGAGCTCTCCAAGTCGGTCAAGATCCCCGGATACCGGGTCGCGGGCAAGTCGGGAACGGCCGAGGTCGCGGAGAACGGACGCTACTCCAGCGACCGCATCGTCTCGTTCGTGGGTCTCGCCCCGGCCAACGATCCGCAGTACGAGGTTCTCGTGACCTACACGAAGCCAGCTACTATGAAGTCTTCCGCCGCGGCGGCACCGACCTTCAAGAAGATCATGACTCAGGTGCTCACAAAGTATCGCGTCCCGCCGTCGACGACCCCCCTCAACGCGTACCCCGCGACGACCTGGTAAGTAAGAAAGAGGCTGTCTTGACCGCACGGATCCCCCCGGTTCTCAGACCGGAGCATCCGCTGGCCAGGCCGCTCGCCGGGCTCGTCACTGAATTCGGCCTCGAGTCGACGGGCTCGCTCGACGGCGTCGAGATCACCGGCGTCACGCTGCGGTCGACCGAGGTGCAGCCGGGCGACCTGTACGTTGGCATCCAGGGGGTCAACAGCCACGGCGCCCAGTACGCGACGGAGGCCGCCCAGGCGGGTGCCGTCGCGGTGATGACGGATGCCGAGGGCGCTGCTCTCGCGGAGGCCAGCGGGCTGCCCATCGTGATCGTCGATTCTCCGCGGGCGGCGCTCGGCGACGTGTCCGCCTGGGTCTATCGCACCCGAGAGCACCCGCCGCTGCTGCTCGGCGTCACCGGCACCAACGGCAAGACCTCCACCTCCTACATCGTGGAGGCGATCCTCAAGCAGCTCGGGCTGGTCACCGGTCTCAGCTCCACCGCGGAACGTCACATCGGCGACCTCACCGTCGTGAGCCGCCTCACCACTCCCGAGGCGAGTGAGATGCACGCCCTGCTCGCCCGGATGCGGGAGAGCGAGGTGCGCGCCGTCGCCGTCGAGGTGAGCGCGCAGGCCCTCAGTCGCAATCGCGTCGACGGCCTCTTCTTCGACGTGGTCGCCTTCACCAATCTCAGCCACGACCACCTCGACGACTATGCCGACATGGACGAGTACTTCGAGGCCAAGGTCGCCTTCTTCGATCCCGACCGCGGTCGGCGCGGCGTGGTCTCCCTGGATTCGCCCTGGGGTGCCAAGGTGGTCGAGCGCTCGCGCATCCCCGTCACGACCGTCTCGGCGACGCCCGGCGTGGTCGCGGAATGGAACGCGGAGATCCTGGAGCAGCGCGCGGAGTTCACCCGCTTCCGCCTCACCGGTCCCGAGGGCCGCGCGATCGAGACGACCGTTCCGCTCATCGGCTGGCACATGGCGGCGAACGCCGCCCTGGCGATCGTCATGCTCGTGGAGGCCGGCTTCGAACTCGAGGCCATCGGACAGGCCGTCGCCGACGGCATCGACGCCTATCTCCCCGGCCGCACCGAGCGAGTCTCGGGCGACCGCGGGCCGTCGGTGTTCGTAGACTTCGGTCACAGCCCGGACGCCTTCCTCAATACCCTCGCCGCCGTGCGCAGCGTCACCCCGGGCCGGGTCATCATGGTGTTCGGCGCCGACGGCGACCGCGACGCGACGAAGCGCCACGAGATGGGCAGGGTCGCGAGCGAGTACAGCGACATCCTCGTGATCACCGACCACCACCCGCGATTCGAGAACCCGGACTCCATCCGGGCGACTCTCATCGAGGGGGCTCGGCTGGCGGGGCATCAGGCCGAGCTGTACGAGGTCAGCCCGCCGGAGCCCGCCATCAGGAAGGCCGTCTCGCTGGCCAAGGAGGGCGACTCGATCCTCTGGGCCGGCCCCGGCCACCAGGACTACCGGGACATCGAAGGCGTGCGCACCCCGTACTCGGCGCGCCAGGAGGCCCGTGACGCTCTTCGCGAAGCGGGCTGGGCCTAGACCGTGATCGCCCTCAGCCTGGCCGAGATCTCGGCCGCGATCGACGGTGTGCTCGCTTCGGGCGATGCGACGAGCATCGTCGACGGCCCGGTGGAGACCGACTCGCGCCGCGTCGTGCCGGGAGCGGTGTTCTTCGCGCTCCGCGGCGAGACGACCGACGGCGCACTGTTCGCCGCCTCGGCTGTCGAGAACGGCGCGGCACTCGTGGTCGCCGAGAGCCGCCTCGACCTGGATGTCGCACAGATCGTCGTGCCGGACTCCCTGGAGGCCCTCGCGGCGCTCGCCCGCACCGTCGTGGCACGCGTGCGGGCACGGGGGACGCTGCGCGTGGTGGGAATCACGGGGTCGAACGGCAAGACCACCACCAAGAACATGCTCCGGGCCATCCTCTCCGCCCAGGGGCCGACCGTCGCGCCGCAGGGCTCGTACAACAATCAGGTCGGCGCGCCCTACACGATGCTCCTCATCGACGAGAGCACGGAGTTCCTCGTGGTGGAGATGGGAGCCAGTGCCGTCGGGGACATCGCGCGCACGATCGGCATCGTGGTGCCGGACATCTCCGTGGTATTGAAGGTGGGCCTGGCCCACGCCGGCGAGTTCGGCGGCATCGAGCAGACCCAGCGCGCCAAGTCCGAGATCGTGACCCAGCTGCCGCCCGAGGCGGTGGCCGTGCTCAATCGCGACGACGTCCGCGTTGCAGCGATGGCCGACATCACGGCCGCCCGTCCGCTCTGGTTCGGGCTCGATGAGACCGCCGAGGTGCGCGGCACCGACCTGCGGGCGACGAGCCGGGGAACGGCCTTCACCCTCGTCACCCCGGCGGGCACGCGCCCGGTGCTGCTGCGCATCCTGGGGGAGCACCACGTGATGAACGCCCTCGCGGCGACCGCGGTCGCTCTCGAACTCGGCGTTCCGCTCGACGACATCGTGACCGCGCTCGAATCGATCGAGCGTGCGGAGCGCTGGCGCATGGAGGTGCTGCACCCCGGGGGAGACGTGACCGTCATCAACGACGGATACAACGCGAGCCCCGACTCCACCGCCGCCGCCCTGAAGACCCTCGCGCAGATCGTGGAGCCGGGGCAGCGTTCCGTTGCCGTGCTCGGCGAGATGAACGCCCTCGGCGACCTGGCCGACGAGGAGCACGACCGGATCGGGCGGCTGGTGGTGCGCCTCAACATCCAGAAGCTGGTCGTGGTGGGCCATCGCGCCCGGCACATCCACAACGCGGCCGGGCTCGAGGGGTCGTGGGACGGGGAGTCGGTGCTCGTCGAGACCAACGACGAGGCATACGATCTTCTGCGTGACGAACTCCGAGCAGGCGACGTCGTGCTCGTGAAGTCGTCGAACGCCGCCGGGCTGCGCCACCTGGGCGATCGCCTGGGGGGTGTGACCCCGTGATCGGCCTGCTCACCGCGGGCGGCGTCGCGATGGTCTTCACCCTCTTCCTCACTCCGCTCTTCGCCAGCACCTTCCGCCGGTTCAAGCTCGGGCAGTTCTTCCGCGCCGACACCCCGACGACCCACATCGTGAAGCGGGGAACGCCCTCCATGGGCGGGATCGTGTTCATCACCGCGGCGATCGTGGGATATTTCGTCGGCCACCTGGTGGGCAAGGACCCGATCTCGGGGTCCGGTCTGCTGGTGATCGGCATGATGGTGGGTCTCGCCGGAGTCGGCTTCATCGACGACTTCCTGAAGGTGCGCAGGCAGAACAGCCTGGGCCTCGCCCCCGAGTTCAAGATCGCCGGCTCCGTGATCGTGGCCGTGGTGTTCGGCGTGCTGGCGCTGACCTATCACGACTCGTTCGGCCACACGCCGGCATCCACCGCCATCTCGTTCGTGCGCAATCTCAACTTCGACTTCGTCACGATCTTCGGTGCGACGGCCGGTGTCGTGCTCTTCATCCTCTGGGTGGTGCTCATCACCACGAGCGTCTCGAACGCGGTGAACCTCACCGACGGTCTCGACGGCCTCGCGGCGGGGGCGTCGATCTTCGCGATCGGCTCGTATGTCGTCATCGGCTTCTGGCAATCGAACCAGTCGTGCTACTCCACCACGATCGACCCGGCCAACCTGTTCAAGTGCTATGACGTCTCGCGCCCGCTCGACCTCGCCGTCGTGGCGGCGGCGATCGTCGGCGCGCTGATCGGATTCCTCTGGTGGAACACGTCGCCGGCGCAGATCCACATGGGCGACACGGGCTCGTTCGGTCTCGGCGGCGCCATCGCGGCACTGGCCATCCTCAGCCGCACCGAGCTGCTGCTGCTCCTGGTCGGCGGTCTCTTCATCATCGTCACCGGTCAGGTGATCGTGCAGCGCTTCTACTTCAAGGCGACCCGCGGAAAGCGCATCTGGCGCGCCAGCCCGCTGCACCACCACTTCGAGATGAAGGGCTGGGCGGAGGTCACCATCGTGGTGCGGTTCTGGATCATCTCGGGCCTCTTCGTCGCGGCAGGAGTCGGCACCTTCTACCTCGAATGGCTCGCGCGCACCGCGCGGTGAGGTCCCGATGAGATCTCCGGAGCAGGTGGCACTGCTCGACAGCTGGCACTCCGAGTGGCGCGGACTGCGCGCGATCGTGCTCGGTCTCGGGGTCACCGGATTCTCCGTCGCCGACACGCTCGCCGAACTCGGCGCCGAGGTGCTGGTGTTCTCCTCGACGGCGGATGCCGAGACCGCTCGCATCCTCGACGTACTGGGCGTGCGCCTCGAGACCGACGATCTCGAGGAGCACTTCGACGGGTTCGGCGCCGAGCTGGTGGTGGTCTCGCCGGGCTTCCGGCCGCAACATCCTCTCGTGCGCCGCGCCTCCGAGGCGGGGATCCCGGTCTGGGGCGACGTGGAACTGGCCTGGCGACTGCGCGACAAGGTGATGCGGTCGGGCGAGCCCGCGCCATGGCTCGCCATCACCGGCACCAACGGCAAGACGACGACCGTGCAACTCACCACCGAGATGCTCGTCGCCGGTGGCATGCGGGTGATCGCCTGCGGCAACGTGGGTGTGCCCGTTCTCGACGCCATCAGGGATCCGCTCGGCTGGGACGCTCTCGTCGTCGAGCTGTCGAGCTTCCAGCTGCACTACCTCGACAGCATGTCTGCGCACACGGCGGCCTGTCTCAACCTCGCCGACGACCACCTCGACTGGCACGGCTCCGCCGCCGGCTACCGGGATGCGAAGGCGAAGATCTTCGAGCGGGCGCGCGTCGCCTGCATCTACAACGTGGACGACGTCGCCACCCGCGAGATGGTGGAGGAGGCGGAGGTCGTCGACGGATGCCGCGCGATCGGCTTCGGCCGCGGGGTGCCGGGCCTCAGCGAGCTGGGGATCGTCGACGGCATCCTGGTGGACCGCGCCTTCCACGACGACAGGGACGTCACCGCGCACGAGATCGTCACCGTGACCGACCTCGAACAGGTCGGCATGGGGTCGCCGCACATGGTCTCGAACGTGCTCGCCGCCGCGGCGGTCGCGCGGTCCGCGGGCGTCTCGATCGAGGACATCCGCACGGCCCTCGCCGCGTTCCGGCTGGACAGCCATCGCACCGAGACGGTGGCGCTGGCCGGCGATGTGCGATTCGTCGACGATTCGAAGGCGACCAACCCGCACGCGGCCCAGGCGGCGCTCTCCGCCTTCCCGTCGATCGTGTGGATCGTGGGGGGACTGTTCAAGGGCGTGGATGTCGACGCGCTCGTCGCGGCGAACGTGCGTCGCCTGCGCGCGGCGGTGCTCATCGGCGTCGACCGTAAAGCTCTGGTTGAAGCTTTCGCGCGACACGCGCCCGAACTCCCCGTGTTCGAGGTCGAGTCGACCGACACTAAAGGGGTGATGCCGGAGGCCGTGAGGCTTGCGGCGGGGGCCGCGCTGCCGGGTGATACCGTGCTGCTCGCCCCGGCGGCGGCATCCATGGACCAATTCGCCGACTACGCGGACCGGGGTAGCCGGTTCGCGGCCGCGGTGCGTGAACGGCTGGAGGGCACGGATGACGACGAGCATTCCGCGACCCCGCCCGGCGGGCAGACGCCGCCCCGCTGACCCGTCGGTCGGAGAGCAGGACGCGCCCGAGGGCACGCGTTCGCGCCCGGCCTCGTCCGCTTCGCGTGGACCCGCGGCCGTCGTGGCGGTCAAGCGGCTCTTCGCCGCCGAGACCGGGAACTATTTCCTGCTGCTCGGCGCGACGCTGTTCCTGGTTGTCTTCGGCCTCATCATGGTGCTCTCCTCCTCGTCGATCGAGGGGCACAGCCAGCCGGGTGGCGCCTTCGGCGGCTTCCTCAGGCAGGTGCTGTTCGCGGTGCTCGGGATCCCGCTCATGCTGATCGCGGCGCGCATGCCGGTGACGTTCTGGAAGCGCTGGTCGGGCGTGCTGCTGATCGCCGCCGTGGCGCTGCAGCTGCTGGTGGTGCTCACTCCGCTCGGCAGTTCGCACGGCGGAAACCGCAACTGGATCAATTTCGGCTCGTTCAGCGCCCAGCCCTCCGAGATCGTGAAGGTCGCGCTGGTGATCTGGCTGGGGTACGTGCTCTCCAAGAAGATCCCGGTCATCGACGACTGGCGCGAACTGGTCATGCCGGTGGTGCCCGTCGCGGGCGCCGCGATCGGGCTGGTGCTCATCGGCGGCGACCTCGGGACCACGATCATCCTCTCGGCCATCGTGCTCGGCTCCTTCTTCTTCGCCGGGGTCAAGCTGCGCTACCTCGGCGTGGCGGTGCTCGTCGCCGGCGTCCTCGGCCTCATCGCCGCATTCGCGACCGGGTCGCGCCAGAATCGCATCGGCTCCTACCTCGAGGGCTGCACGTCGGATGCCACCCAGAGCTGCTGGCAGACCATCCACGGGTGGTGGGCCCTCGCCTCGGGCGGCGTGTTCGGCGTCGGGCTCGGCAACTCGAAGGCGAAATGGTCCTGGCTGCCCGAGGCGGACAACGACTTCATCTTCGCCATCATCGGCGAGGAGCTGGGGCTCATCGGAGCGATCCTGGTTCTAGTGCTCTTCATCGTGCTCGCCGTGAGCTTCGTGCGCATCATCCGTGCCAACACCGACCCCTTCGCCCGGATCGCCACGAGCGCGGTCATGGTCTGGCTGGTCGGGCAGGCATTCGTCAACATCGCGGTGGTGCTCGGGATCCTCCCGGTGCTCGGCGTTCCCCTGCCGCTGATCTCCGCCGGCGGATCGGCGCTCGTGACCTCGCTCATCGGCATCGGCATCGTGCTCTCGTTCGCGCGCCACGCGCCCGTGCGCGAGGAGGAGCCCGCCGTCGCCGTCGCTCCCGGGCGGCGCAGGTGACGCGCTACCTCCTCGCGGGTGGTGGCACGGCCGGGCACGTCAACCCGCTGCTGGCCGTGGCCGATCGCATCATGGTGCGCGAGCCGGGTGCCGAGGTGCTCGTGCTCGGCACGACCCAGGGTCTCGAGGCGCGCCTGGTCCCCGAGCGCGGGTACGAGCTGCTGCCGATCCCGCGCGTGGTGTTCCCACGCCGGCCGAACGCGGCCGCACTGCGGTTCCCGCGTGCCTTCTCGGAGAGCGTGGCGCTCATCCGATCCCTCATCGTCGACCGCCGCATCGACGTGCTCGTCGGGTTCGGCGGATACGTGTCCGGACCGGCCTACGTCGCCGCCCATCGCGAGGGGATCCCGATCGCGGTGCACGAGGCGAACGCGCGGCCCGGGATCGCGAACAGGCTCGGGGCGCTCTACACGTCGTCGGTGGGGGTCGCGTTCCCCTCGACGCGACTCCGGCACGCGATCTTCGTGGGCATGCCCCTGCGCCGCGAGATCGAGACGCTCGACCGGGCGGCGACCCGTGCCGAGGCGATCAGATTCTTCGGCCTGGATCCGCGACGACCGGTGCTCCTGGTGACCGGCGGTTCGCAGGGTGCGCTCGCGATCAACCAGACGATCTGGGATTCGGCGCCCGACATCCTCGGCGCCGGGTGGCAGCTGCTGCATATCGCAGGAAGCCGGTGGGAGCGGCTCGACCCGGGGCTGCCCGGCTACGTGGTGCTGCAGTACTGCGACCGCATGGAGCTCGCCCTCGCGGCGGCGGATCTGGCTGTGGCCCGAGCGGGCTCCGCGACCGTGAGCGAATTCTCCGCCCTCGGCGTGCCCGCGGTATACGTGCCGCTTCCGATCGGCAACGGCGAGCAGAGGCTGAACGCCCGCGGGCAGGTGGATGCCGGCGGCGCACTGCTCGTCGACAATGCCGAGTTCACTCCGCGCTGGGTGCAGTCCCAGCTGGTGGCGCTCCTCGAGGACAGGCCGCTGGTCGCCGAGATGGCCGCGCGCACGCTGACCGTCGGCGTGCTCGACGGTGCCGACCGCATGGTCGACATCATCCCGCGCGCTGTCCCCGGCGGCTCCCGACCGGGGCCGGTAGATTAGCCCGGATGATCAAGTCGGACTTCAGCCAGGCCATGCCCGAGCGTCTCGGGACCGTGCACTTCGTGGGCATCGGCGGCGCGGGCATGAGCGGTATCGCCCACATGTTCGTCACGGCGGGGGTGCCCGTGACGGGCTCCGACATCCGCGACACCGACACGGTCCGGGCGCTTCGCGACCGCGGCGTACCGGTGGCGATCGGGCATGACGCGGCCAACGTGGCCGCTGCCGACACCGTGGTCGTCACCGGCGCCATCGCCGAGGAGAACCCCGAGTACCTCGCAGCGCGGGAGCGGGGACTCCCCATCGTGCACCGAGCCCGGGCGCTGGCCTGGCTCACTCGCGGGCACCGCCTGGTCGCGGTGGCGGGAGCGCACGGCAAGACCACATCGACCGCCATGGTGGTGACGGCCCTGCTCGAGCTGGGCGCGCGTCCGAGTTTCGTCAACGGCGGCGTCATCCGATCGCTCGGCACCAGCGCGGCGCCCGGCGAGGGCGAGGTCTTCGTGGTGGAGGCCGACGAGTCGGACGGCTCGTTCCTGCTGTACGACACGGCGATCGCCCTGATCACCAATGTCGACCCCGACCACCTCGACCATTTCGGGTCGGAGGCGGCGTTCGAGGACGCGTTCGTGACCTTCGCGTCGAAGGCGCGCGAACGGGTCGTGATCTCGAGCGACGACCCGCGATCGATCGAGGTGACGGCGCGCCTGGGCGATCGCCCGGTCACCACGTTCGGTCTGGCCGAGTCGGCGGACGTCCGGCTCCACTCGGTGGAATCGGGTGCGACGGTCTCGTTC
Source organism: uncultured Lacisediminihabitans sp. (assembly GCA_966212465.1). Classification (GTDB taxonomy): domain Bacteria; phylum Actinomycetota; class Actinomycetes; order Actinomycetales; family Microbacteriaceae; genus Lacisediminihabitans. The sequence continues at coordinate 442,840 of CBIHRK010000001.1, read as the reverse complement.
GCCCTGCGCCATGCGGGCCGGGACTACCGCACCGTGCTCCGGGTCGCCGGGCTGCACAATGCGGTCAATGCCGCGGGCGCCTTCGGCGTGCTCGTCGCCCTCGGTTTCGACCCGCAGCGGTCGCTCGACGCCATCGCCCTGTTTGAGGGCACCGAGCGCCGTTTCGAGTTCCGGGGCGAGCTGAACGGCGTGCGCGTGTACGACGATTTCGCCCATCACCCGACCGAGCTCACCGCCGCCCTCTCCGGTGCCCGGGGCGTAGTCGGCGAGGGCCGGCTGATCCCGATCTTCCAACCCCACCTCTTCACCCGCACCCGAGACATGGCGGATCAGTTCGCGCGGGTGCTCGAGTCCCTGGCCGATCACACGATCATCGTTCCGATCTACGGTGCACGGCAGGACCCGATCCCCGGTGTGACCGGCCGACTCATCGCCGAGCGCTTCAGCGACCCCTCCCGCGTCTCGGTCATCGACGACTGGCAGGAGGCCGTGGAGTACGCGGCCTCGATCGCGCGCCCCGGCGACTTCGTCATCCCCATGGGCGGCGGTGACGTCTACCGGATCATCCCGCAGCTGCTCGACGCTCTGCGGACGGGCGGGCCCGAGTGAAGCGGCCGGAGGGCTTCGACCGGTCGAGGTCGGATGCCGCGACCCCGCCCACCCCGAAGAAGGCGGCTCCCGAGCCGCGGGCCGCACGGGCACCGCGGGCGCCGCGGCGTCGGCCAGCGCCGGAGCAGCAGGCGCCCGCACAGCAGGCGCGGGGGAGCGCTCGCCCCTCCCTCCCGGCCGAAGAGCCGGCCGGGGCCCGGCGTCAGCCCAAGGTGCCGCGTGCCGACCGCGCCTCGGCCGCCCGGGAGCTGCGCAAGGCCGAGGCGGCGCGCAGGAAGTACGAGCGATCCGAGGTGCGACGATTCACCCGACGCACGCGACGGAGGCGCATCACCATGGTCGTCGTCGGTGCCGTGTTCGTGCTCACCGGCGCTCTCGTGACGGCCGCGGTCTACTCGCCGGCCCTGTCGCTGAAGCACATCACCGTGACGGGCACGTCCCGCGTGGACCAGGCCGCCGTCGTGCGCGCGGTCGACGGCCAGCTCGGCAAGCCGCTGGCCCTCGTCGACTTCTCGGCGATCCACGCCGCCCTCGCCAAGTTCCCGCTCATCCGCAGCTATGTCACCGAGTCCGTGCCGCCCGACACCCTGGTGATCCGCGTCTCCGAGCGCACCCCGATCGGCGTGATCCAGAGCGCCGCCGGCTTCACGGTGGTCGACGCCGCCGGGGTCGAGCTGGCCCAGTCGGAGACGCGTCCGGCCGGTCTCCCCATCGTCACGAGCGACGCGGCGCTCACGAAGAGTGCTGCGTTCGCGGCATCCGTCCAGGTGCTGATCGCGCTGCCGCCGGCCCTGCTGGCGACGGTCGACACGATCACCGCCCACACGACCGACGACGTGACCTTCACCCTGACCACGGGTCAGACGGTGACCTGGGGGAGCGCGGACCAGTCGGCGTTCAAGGCCGAGGTGCTCGCCGACCTGATCAAGGCGAACGGCAGCCCGACCGCGACCTACAACGTGGCGGCGCCCAACCAGGCCGTGGTCGGCTCGAAGTAGTCGTGGGGCCGATTCCCAGCCGGGCGGTTTCCGACACGCGGGGACGCCTCAGGCGTGGCCACCGCGCTCGCGCTTAACGTCAAGAGACCAAACCTATACTGAGCATAACTTTAATGCTCAGGTAGAGGTTGAGAGTTTCAAGCGGAGGCCGAACGTGACGTCGAACCAGAACTACCTAGCCGTGATCAAGGTCGTCGGCATCGGCGGCGGCGGAGTGAACGCCGTCAACCGGATGATCGAGCTCGGGCTGCGCGGGGTGGAGTTCATCGCCATCAACACCGATGCGCAGGCGCTCCTCATGAGCGACGCGGACGTCAAGCTCGACGTGGGCCGCGAGATCACCCGCGGACTCGGCGCCGGCGCCGATCCCGAGGTGGGCCGTCGTGCCGCCGAGGATCACGCGGAAGAGATCGAAGAGGCGCTGGCCGGCGCCGACATGGTGTTCGTCACCGCGGGCGAGGGCGGCGGAACCGGCACGGGAGGTGCTCCCGTCGTGGCGCGCATCGCGAAGTCGATCGGTGCGCTCACCATCGGTGTCGTCACCCGTCCGTTCGGCTTCGAGGGCAAGCGTCGCGCGGCACAGGCCGACGTCGGTGTCTCCGCGCTCAAGCAGGAGGTCGACACCCTCATCGTCGTTCCGAACGACCGGCTGTTGGAGATCAGCGACCGCGGCATCAGCTTCCTCGAGGCCTTCGCCACGGCCGACCAGGTGCTCCTCGCCGGCGTCCAGGGCATCACCGACCTCATCACGACCCCCGGCCTGATCAACCTCGACTTCGCCGACGTCAAGTCCGTCATGCAGGGTGCAGGCTCGGCGCTCATGGGCATCGGATCCAGCCGTGGCGCCGACCGCGCGATCAAGGCGGCCGAGCTGGCCGTCGCCTCGCCGCTGCTCGAGGCCTCGATCGACGGGGCTCACGGCGTGCTGCTGTCGATCCAGGGCGGTTCCAACCTCGGAATCTTCGAGATCAACGACGCCGCGCGTCTGGTGCAGGAGGCCGTGCACCCCGAGGCCAACATCATCTTCGGCGCCGTCATCGACGACACCCTCGGCGACGAGGTGCGCGTCACGGTGATCGCGGCCGGCTTCGATGGCGGCGAGCCCGTCGTCAAGAAGCCCGGCTACCGCTCGAACTTCGTCGACGCCAGCGTTCCGGTGGCCGCGGCCGCCGGTTCCGGGGTCACGGCCGTCGAGTCGGAGGTGCCCGACTGGGGAGCCGACACCGTCGAGGTGGCGCAGGAGCCCTACCCGGCCGCGCAGCACGACCCGGTCTTCGAGAACGACGACGACGACCTGGACATCCCCGACTTCCTCAAGTGACGCGATGAGCAGCCCTGAGTCGCTCGCCGAGCGCCTCGCGCTGGTGCGCGCCGGAGTGGCGGATGCCGCCTCCCGGGCCGGCCGCGACCCCGCGGGCATCACCACCATCGTGGTCACCAAGTTCCATCCCGCGTCGCTGGTGCGCGAGCTGCGCGACCTCGGGGTGCGCGATGTCGGTGAGAACCGCCACCAGGAGGCGCTGGCGAAGTCGCGCGAACTCGCCGAGCTCGACCTGCGCTGGCACTTCATCGGACAGCTGCAGAGCAACAAGGCCAAGCAGGTGCGCGAGTACGCGGCATCCGTGCACTCGGTCGACCGCGCATCGCTCGCCTCCGCGCTTGCGGGCACCGACCCGCTCGACGTGTTCGTGCAGCTCAACCTCACGAGCGATCCGGGTCGCGGCGGGGTGCAGCCGCAGGAACTCGAGGCGCTGGTGGAGCGAGTGCTCGAGACCCCCGGCCTCACCCTGCTCGGCGTCATGGCCGTCGCGCCGGTGGGGGAGGAGCCGCGCTCGGCGTTCGCCCGGGTGCGGGCGGCATCAGACCGCGTGCGCGCTCTGTCACCGTCGTCGACCATGATCTCCGCCGGCATGTCGGGCGACTACGCGGCTGCCATCCTCGAGGGCGCGACACACCTTCGCATCGGGTCGGCAATCACCGGTTTACGGCCCGAGCGCGGTTAATCTTGGCGAGACAGGTTCCACCACAGGAGGCACTAATGGCTAATCCGCTCCGCAAGACCATGGTCTATCTCGGCCTTGCCGACGAGGAGTTCGACTACGAGGAGGCCGCACCGGCACCCGCCGCTCCCGCGGCCGCCGTCGAGCGCCATGCCCCGCAGCCGGTGGCCAACCGCGCGCCGGTGACGCCTCTTCGCCGCGCACCCCAGAGAAACGCTGCTCCCACAGACATGAACGAGATCCTCACCGTGCACCCCCGCGCCTACAAGGACGCGCAGGTGATCGCCGAGAGCTTCCGCGAGGGCATCCCGGTGATCATCAACCTCTCGCAGATGACCGAGCCCGAGGCCCGGCGTCTGGTCGACTTCGCCAGCGGCCTGTCGCTGGGGCTCTACGGCAAGATCGAGCGCGTCACGAACAAGGTCTTCCTGCTCTCGCCCGCGCACGTCGCCGTCAGCGGAGACCAGCCCGAGCCGGAGCACGACGTCGACGCGACCTTCTTCGCCCAGTCCTAGCGGCACGCGTCGACCTGGTGCGCAGTCGTCCGTGTGACGCGGTGACCGGATGATCGTCGTCTCCGTCATCGCGACGATCCTGAACTACCTCCTCCTCGTCTACTTCATCGTGATGTGGGCGCGGTTCGTGCTTGATCTCGCCCGGAACTTCGTGCGCGACTGGCGACCCCGCGGGGCTGGTCTGGTCGCCACCGAGCTCGTCTACTCCCTCACGGATCCGCCCATCAAAGCGGTGCGTCGAGTGGTCAAGCCGTTGCGCGCGGGTGGCGTCGTCCTCGACTTCTCGTGGAGCATCGTGATGCTCGCGGTCGTCGTGCTGATCTACATCACCGTCGTCCTGCGCTGACTCGGTCGGCGCGTGTAGCCTTGCAGTGCGGTCGTGGATCGCGGACGATTCTTCTGTGAACGCCCGGCATTAGTTTGCTAGCGTTAGCTGATCGTTCATGAAGCAGTGAAGACCCGAGTGTTACAGAGGTGAGACCATGGCCCTGACGCCTGAAGACGTTGTCAACAAGCGATTCCAGCCGACCAAGTTCCGCGAGGGATACGACCAGGACGAGGTCGACGACTTCCTCGACGAGGTCGTCGTGGAACTGCGTCGCCTCAACCAGGAGAACGAGGAGCTCCGCCAGCGCCTGATCGCCGGCGAGTCCCGCATCAACGAGCTTCAGCGCAGCGCGAGCAGCCAGGCACAGCCGGCGCCCGCTCCTGAGCAGCCGCAGTTCGCCGCTCCGGTCGCCGCACCTCCCGTGGTCGCGGCTGCCGCGCCCCCGGCTGCGGCCTACCCGGCGCCGACGGACACCGTCGACCCCAGCAACACCAACAACCTCCTCCAGCTCGCTCGCAAGCTCCACGAGGAGCACGTCCGCGAGGGCATCGAGAAGCGCGACGCGCTGATCGCCGAGGGCACGGCCACGGCCGCGCGCGTCGTCAGCGAAGCCGAAGCGGCACAGCAGGCGAAGGCCGCCGAGATCGAGGCCGCCGCACAGGCGAAGGCCGCGGAGATCGAGGCCGCCGCGAAGGCTCAGGTCGAGGAGACCGAGGCCGCGGCGAAGGCCCGGATCGCGGCGCTCGAGCAGGAGCGCGACTCGCTCGAGCAGGAGCGCACGACTCTCGAGACCCGCATCGACGGCCTGCGTACCTTCGAGCGCGAGTACCGCCAGAAGCTGAAGAGCTACATCGAGGGCCAGCTGGCTGAGCTCGAGAGCCCCGCCGCGGGCGCATCGAGCGACGCGCCGGCACCGGTGAACGCCGGCGCCCCGCAGACGCCTGCGGCTCCGTTCTCCGCCGTCCCGGCCCCGCAGCCGGCAGGCGGGTTCCAGGGCTTTGGTGGCAACTGAGCCCCTGGCGACCGAGTCACTGGCGAGCCAGCGGAGTGATGCTGGCCGCCGGAAGATCAGCGTTCGAGCGCTCCTGGTGCTCGCAGCTGTCGCCATCGCGGTGTACGGCGTCGATCAGCTCACCAAGTTCCTGATCGTCGGCCACCTCACCGAGGGCGAGCAGGTGCGAGTGCTGGGCGACGTGCTCACCTTCCACTTCGTGAAGAACCCTGGCGCGGCGTTCTCGCTCGCGAGCGGCATGACGTGGATCTTCTCGATCGCGGCATCCGCCGTCGCCGTCTTCATCGTGCTCTTCGCCCGCCGCATCCGTTCCATCGGGTGGGCCGTGCTGTTCGGCATGCTCCTCGGCGGCACGACCGGCAACCTGACCGATCGGCTGTTCCGGGAGCCGGGCTTCGGTGTCGGCCACGTCGTGGACTTCATCCAGGTCTACGGCTTCCCGGCGATCTTCAACATCGCCGACTCGTTCATCTGCGCGAGCATGGGACTCTTCATCATCCTCACCATCCGCGGGGTCGGACTCGACGGCCGCAGGCAGACCGCGAGCGACGCACCCGTCGATCAGGCGTAGCCGGTGGAGACACGCAGTCTTCCGGTGCCGGACGGACTGGCGGGCGAACGGGCGGATGCCGCCATCGCCAAGCTCCTCGGCTTCTCCCGCACCTTCGCCGCCGACGTCGCCGAGCGCGGGGGCGTCTCGGTCGACGGTCTCGTCGTCGGCAAGTCGGACCGGTTGCCGGCGGGCGCGTGGCTCGAGGTGAGCTGGGAGGCGAAGGAGGCTCCGCGGATCGAGCCGGTCAGCGTGCCCGACCTCGGCATCGTGTACGACGACGATGACCTCGTCGTGGTCGACAAGCCCGTCGGCGTGGCGGCACACCCCTCCGTGGGATGGACCGGGCCGACCGTGCTCGGCGCCCTCGCGGGGGCGGGGTTCCGCATCTCGACCTCCGGCGCCTCGGAGCGGGCGGGGATCGTCCACCGCCTCGACGCGGGCACGAGCGGTCTCATGGTGGTGGCGAAGAGCGAGCGGGCCTACACGGAGCTCAAGCGGCAGTTCCACGATCGCGAGGTCGACAAGATCTACCACGCCGTGGTGCAGGGGCACCCCGACCCGCTGGCTGGCACCATCGATGCCCCGATCGGGAGGCATCCGGGCGCGAGCTGGAAGTTCGCCGTCACGACCGACGGCAAGCCCTCGGTGACCCACTACGAGACGCTCGAAGCCTTTCCGAGCGCATCCCTGCTCGAGGTGCACCTGGAGACCGGGCGCACCCACCAGATCCGGGTCCACATGGCGGCCCAGCGGCATCCCTGCGTCGGCGACGCGATGTACGGCGCCGACCCCACGATCTCGGCCCGGCTGGGGCTCACCCGTCAGTGGCTGCACGCCATGCAGCTCGGTTTCACCCACCCGACCAGCGGTGACCGGGTGGAATTCTCGAGCGTGTATCCCGACGACCTGCAACACGCGCTCGACGTGCTGAGGGGCGACTGAACCGGGCTTATCCTTGGTTGATCACCCTCGGCTAGGCGGAGCACTTCTTGGCATCCAACGACGATTCTTTCGTGCATCTCCATGTGCACAGCGAATACTCGATGCTCGACGGTGCGGCGCGTGTGGCGCCGCTCGTCGCGGCGGCGGCTGAGCAGGGGATGCCCGCTCTGGCGGTGACGGACCACGGGAACATGTTCGGCGCCTACGACTTCTGGAAGCAGGCGACGGCCGCGGGAATCAAGCCGATCATCGGCACCGAGGCCTACATCACCCCGGGCACCTCTCGCGGCGACCGCACCAGGGTGCGCTGGGGCGACAGCCACCAGGCGCAGGACGACGTGGGTGGATCGGGCGCGTACACGCACATGACCCTGCTCTCCGAGAACAACGAGGGCATGCACAACCTGTTCCGACTCTCATCGCTCGCGTCCATCGAGGGCTACTACTTCAAGCCCCGCATGGACCGCGAGCTGCTCAGCCGGTACTCGAACGGGATCATCGCGACCACCGGCTGCGTCGGCGGCGAGGTGCAGACGCGGCTGAGACTCGGGCAGTACGAGGAGGCGCTGAAGGCGGCATCCGACTTCCGCGACATCTTCGGCAAGGACAACTTCTTCGCCGAGGTCATGGACCACGGGATCGACATCGAGCGCCGCACCATGCAGGATCTGCTGCGGCTCGCCAAACAGCTCGACCTTCCGCTGGTCGCCAGCAACGACCTCCACTACACGCATGCCCACGACGCGGGCGCCCACGCGGCTCTGCTCTGCGTGCAGTCCGCCTCGACCCTGGACGACCCCAACCGATTCAAGTTCGACTCGGACGAGTTCTACCTCAAGACCGCCGCGCAGATGCGTCACCTGTTCCGCGACCACCCCGAGGCGGCGGACAACACCCTCCTGATCGCCGAGCGCTGCGAGGTGAACTTCGAGCACCGCGACCTGATGCCGCGCTTCCCGGTGCCGGAGGGCGAGACGGAGGCAAGCTGGTTCGAGAAGGAGGTGCACGCGGGGATGCTGCGGCGCTTCCACAACGCGCCCTCCGAGGCGCACCTCGCCCAGGCCCAGTACGAGATCGACGTCATCAAGCAGATGGGCTTCCCCGGCTACTTCCTGGTGGTGGCCGACTTCATCACCTGGGCCAAGAGCCAGGGCATCCGGGTTGGCCCGGGCCGCGGTTCGGCCGCCGGATCCATGGCGTCCTACGCCATGGGCATCACCGAACTCGATCCGCTCGCCCACGGTCTCATCTTCGAGCGCTTCCTCAACCCCGAGCGCGTCTCCATGCCCGACGTCGACGTCGACTTCGACGACCGTCGCCGCCCCGAGGTCATCCGCTACGTGACGGAGAAGTACGGCGACGACCGGGTCGCCCAGATCGTGACGTACGGCACCATCAAGGCGAAGCAGGCCCTCAAGGACAGCGCGCGCGTGCTCGGCATGCCCTATTCGGTGGGCGAGAAGCTCACCAAGGCGATGCCGCCCGCCATCATGGGCAAGGACATCTCCCTGGGCGACGTGACCAACCGCGACGCCGAGCGCTGGAAGGAGGCCGCCGACCTCCGCTCGATCATCGAGACGGACGCGGAGGCGGCGAAGGTCTTCGAGACCGCGCTGGGCATCGAGAACCTCAAGCGCCAGTGGGGCGTGCACGCGGCCGGCGTGATCATGTCGGCCGAGCCCCTGCTCGACGTGCTGCCGATCATGAAGCGCGAAGACGACGGCGCCATCATCACCCAGTTCGATCAGCCGCCGCTGGAATCGCTCGGCCTGATCAAGATGGACTTCCTGGGCCTGCGCAACCTCACCATCATCGAAGACGCGCTCCGCATGATCGAGAAGAACACCGGGCAGCGCCTGGTGATCGAGGACCTCGATCTCGATGCCGATCAGAAGACCTACGACCTGCTCGCCCGGGGAGACACGCTCGGTGTGTTCCAGCTCGACGGCGGCCCGATGCGATCGCTGCTCAAGCAGCTCAAGCCGACCAGCTTCGAGGACATCTCCGCCGTCATCGCCCTCTATCGACCCGGTCCGATGGGCATGAACTCGCACACCAACTACGCCCTCCGCAAGAACGGGCTGCAGAAGATCGAGGCGATCCACCCGGAGCTCGAGGAGCCCCTGCGCGAGAGTCTCGGCATCACCTACGGCCTCATCGTCTACCAGGAGCAGGTGATGTCGGTCGCGCAGAAGGTGGCCGGGTTCACGCTCGGTCAGGCCGACGTGCTGCGCCGCGCGATGGGCAAGAAGAAGAAGTCAGAGCTCGACAAGCAGTACGCCGACTTCGAGAAGGGCATGCTCGACAACGGCTACAGCGCCAACGCGGTGAAGGTGCTCTGGGACACCCTGATGCCCTTCGCCGACTACGCGTTCAACAAGGCGCACAGCGCCGGCTACGGCGTGCTGAGCTACTGGACGGCCTACCTCAAGGCGAACTACCCGGCCGAGTACATGGCGGCTCTGCTCACCAGCGTGGGGGACTCGAAGGACAAGCTCGGCATGTACCTCAGCGAGTGCCGTCGCATGGGGATCCGGGTGCTCGCGCCCGACGTGAACGAGTCGTTCGCCGACTTCACCGCCGTGCCGTCCGAGACGGGGGTGGGCGACATCCGCTTCGGCCTCGGGGCCGTGCGCAACGTCGGATTCGCGGTGGTCGAGCAGATCCGGCAGGCGCGCGAGGAGAAGGGGCGCTTCACCTCGTTCCACGACTTCCTCAAGAAGGTCCCGATCCAGGTGGCCAACAAGCGCACCGTGGAGTCTCTGATCAAGTCGGGGGCCTTCGACCAGACCGGGGCCACCCGGCGGGCGCTCCTGGAGATCCACGAGGATGCGATCGATTCCGCGGTGAGCCTCAAGCGCAACGAGGCGAACGGTCAGGTCGACCTCTTCGCCGGCATCTTCGAGTTCGAGGCCGAGGGCGAGCAGGTGCCCGACCGACCGGAATGGGCCAAGCGCGACAAGCTGGCGTTCGAGCGCGAGATGCTCGGGCTCTACGTGTCGGACCATCCGCTCGCCGGACTGGAGGTGCAGCTGGCGAAGCACCGCAGCACGACCATCGCCGAGCTCCTCGACGGCGAGGCCGCCGGGGACGGCGAGCACGTCACCATCGCCGGGCTCGTGACTTCGGTGCAGCACCGGGTCGCCCGCAATTCGGGAAACCAGTACGGCATCATCACCGTCGAGGATTTCGGCGCCGAGGTGACGGTCATGTTCCTCGGCAAGACGTATCAGGAGTTCTCGCCCGCCCTCACCAACGACTCCATCGTCGTGGTGCGCGGCAGGGTGAGTATGCGCGACGACGGGATGAACCTGCACGCCGCGAGCATGTTCACTCCGGATCTCGGCCAGAGCCTCGGGTCGGGGCCGCTCGTGATCTCCGTTCCGGAACTGCGGGCCACGACCGACGTCGTCACCGCACTGAACGACGTGCTCATCAGGCATTCCGGTGACACAGAGGTGCGGCTCAAGCTGTTGAAGGGCGAGACGGCGCGCCTGTTCGAGGTGCCGTACCCGGTCTCGGTGAGCGCCGACCTCTACGGCGAGCTGAAGAGCCTGCTGGGCCCGGCCTGCCTCACCTGAGCGGGCCGGCCGCTAGACGGTCTCGCCCGGCTTGAGGTAGCGCCGCTCGTGGTAGAGCAGGGCCTCGTCGGGTTCGCCGAGCGCGCCCTCCTCGATCTGAACCACGATCACCGCGTTCGACGCCACCGGGAAGCGCTCGACGATCCGGCCCACCATCCACGACGTGACACCCTGCAGGATCGGCAGACCGTGCGGCCCCACGTACCAGTGGTCGCCGACGAAGCGCTCCGCATTGGCCCCGGCGAGCTTCTCGGCGAGGTGCCGGGTGCGGCTGCCCAGAGTCTGGATGACGACGTAGTCCGTTCCCTCGATGGCGGGCCACGCGCTCGCCACTCGTGCCATGTTGAAGGTGGCCAGAGGCGGCACGGCGGCCAGGGAGGCCAGCGAGGTGGCGGTGAAGCCCACCGGGGTCCCCTCCGGCGTCAGCGCCGTGATCGCCACGACCCCCGCGGCGTGACGGCGGAACGCGTGCTTGAACGCGGCGAGACCGTCGGGTTCTTCGTGGTCGTCGGTCATGGTGATTCCAATCGTGGCTGCCCGGCCCGTATTCCCGTCACCGCGGTCGCTCGGGCGGCGTCCCGTAGGATTGCAGGCGCCATGATGCAGACGATCGACCTCCGGGGTCTCCAGCCTAGCCGCGCCGAATTGCTCGACCTGGTGCCACGGGCCCAGACGGATGTCGCGGCCGCAGCCGCCTCGGCCGCCGAGCTCATCGCCGATGTCCGTGCCCGCGGCGAGGCCGCCCTGCTCGACCAGGCGGAACGGCTCGACGGCGTCCGGCCGCGGCACGTCCGCGTGGACGTCGCCGCGATCGCGTCGGCGGTGCGCCGGCTAGACCCCGCCGTCCGTGCCGCCCTCGAGGAGGCCGTCGTGCGTGTGCGGGCCGCGTCGCAGGCTCAGCTCCCCGCACCCCGGGTCACCACCCTCGCCCCCGGGGCCGAGGTCATCCAGCGCTGGACTCCGGTGAACCGCGTGGGCTTCTACGTGCCGGGCGGCAAGGCCGTCTATCCCTCCAGCGTGGTGATGAACGTGGTCCCGGCCCAGGTCGCGGGGGTCGCATCCGTCGCCCTGGCCTCTCCGGCTCAGCGGGCGTTCGACGGGGGAGTGCACCCCACGATCCTCGGCGCGGCTGGACTGCTCGGCATCGAGGAGGTCTACGCCATGGGCGGCGCGGGTGCGATCGGCGCGTTCGCGTACGGAGTCCCCGGTCTGAGCCTCGACCCCGTGCAGCTCGTGACGGGCCCGGGGAATGTCTACGTCGCCGCTGCCAAGCGCCTGGTGCGCGGGGTCATCGGCATCGACGCGGAGGCGGGGCCCACCGAGATCCTCGTGATCGCGGATGCCTCGGCCGACCCCTACCTGGTGGCGAGCGATCTCGTCAGTCAGGCGGAGCACGACGAGCTGGCCTCGGCCGTGCTCGTGACGGATTCCCCGGAGTTCGCCGAACGTGTCCTCGCACGCCTCGAGCAGCTCGCGGCATCCACCCCCCACTCGGCCCGCGTCGGCGAGGCCCTCCGCGGGCGTCAGTCGGCCGTGGTGCTCGTCGACGATCTGCAGGCGGCCGCCGCGTTCAGCAACAGCTACGGGCCCGAGCACCTGGAGATCCAGACGGAGCAGCCGGGCGCGGTGCTCGATCTCATCGACAGCGCAGGCGCCATCTTCCTCGGCCCCGATTCGCCGGTGAGCCTGGGCGACTACCTCGCCGGCTCGAACCACGTGCTGCCGACCGGCGGACAGGCCCGCTTCACCCCGGGCCTCGGTGCGTACACGTTCCTGCGTCCGCAGCAGGTCATCCGGTACGACCACGCGGCCCTCGCCGAGGTGCGCGAGCGCATCGTGGATCTCGCCACCGCGGAGGACCTGCCCGCGCACGGTGCCGCCGTCACGGCGCGGTTCGCCGAGGGCTGACCCGCTTCCGCCGTTTCGGCGGCTGCGCGCGGTATTCTTGCCCCACCATGTTCTGCCCCTTCTGCCGCCACCCCGACTCGCGCGTCATCGACTCCCGCACCAGTGACGACGGACTGTCGATCCGTCGCCGGCGCCAGTGCCCCGAGTGCGGCCGCCGATTCACGACCACGGAGACCGCGAGCCTCAACGTGATCAAGCGCAACGGGGTGGTCGAGCCGTTCAGTCGGGAGAAGATCGTCTCGGGCGTGCGCAAGGCGTGCCAGGGCCGGCCGGTCACCGACACCGATCTCGCGGTGCTGGCGCAGCGGGTCGAGGAGACGATCCGCGCGACGGGCGCCTCCCAGGTCGAGGCCAACGACATCGGGCTGGCCATCCTGCCGCCGCTGCGCGAGCTCGACGAGGTCGCCTATCTCCGCTTCGCGAGCGTCTACCAGGGCTTCGACTCCCTCGAGGACTTCGAGTCGGCCATCATGCTCCTGCGCGTGGAGCACGACGCCGCCACCAGTCAGGACTGAGCGACCCGCTCGGCCCGGACACCGCATGTATCGACTCCTCTTCCGGCTGGTGCTGGCGCGCCTCGACCCGGAGCGCGCCCACCACCTGGCGTTCGTCGTCATCCGGATGCTGCCGCGGGTGGGCGTCGGCTTCGTGCTCGCGCGACTGACGCGCCCGCATCCCTCGCTCGCCGTCGAGGCGCTGGGACTCCGCTTCGCGTCGCCGTTCGGGGTGGCCGCGGGGTTCGACAAGGAGGGTCGCGCCGTCCAGGGGCTCGGGCAGCTGGGCTTCGGGCACATCGAGGTGGGCACCATCACGGCGCTTCCGCAGCCGGGCAACGATCGGCCGCGACTCTTCCGGCTCGTGCCCGATCGTGCCGTCATCAATCGGATGGGCTTCAACAACAGCGGTGCGGCGGAGGCGGCGCCCCGCCTGCGCCGCGAGGTCGGACGACGCTCGCGGCCCGTCGTGGGCGTGAACATCGGCAAGAGCCGCGTGGTGGACGTGGATGCCGCGATCCCCGACTACCTCACGAGCACGCGTCTCCTCGCCCCCGCCGCCGACTACCTCGCAGTGAACGTCAGCTCGCCGAACACTCCGGGACTGCGTGGTCTCCAGGAGCTGGACATGCTCGCGCCCCTGCTGACGGCGGTGCGCGACGCCGCGGGCACCACGCCGGTGCTGGTGAAGATCGCCCCCGATCTGACCGACGACCAGGTGCGCAGGATCTCGGAGCTCGCCGTCTCCCTGGGCCTCGCCGGCATCATCGCGACTAACACCACTCTCTCCCGCGAGGGCCTGCGCGCCGACCCGGCCGTGGTGGCCGCGGCCGGCGCGGGCGGTCTCTCCGGCGCACCGCTCGCGCGGCGGTCGCTCGAGGTGCTGCGCGTGATCCGGAGTGTCGTGCCTCAGGAGCTCTGCGTGATCTCGGTGGGCGGCGTCGAGACCGCGGCGGACGTGCAGGAGCGCCTGTCCGCCGGGGCGACTCTCGTTCAGGGCTACACGGCGTTCCTCTACCGCGGACCGCTGTGGGCGGCATCCGTCAACCGCGGTCTGCTGAGGCTCCGAGCGACTACGCGGGGAACTGCCCGCGCTTGACCTGCGGCTTGGGCAGACGCATCGGGCGCAGCTGAATGGCCCGGGTCGCGGCGTACCACCGGTACCCGCGCTGCACCTTGTCGGTGCCGAACTTGGCGCCGAGCTTGCGCTTGAGGGTGAAACCGACGATCACGACGTCGAGCACGACGATCGCCAGGAACGCCCAGAGCGCGAGCGTGCCGATCGTCACGAAGACCGGGGACTGGATGAAGGTGAGCGCGATGACCAGCACGAGGAACGGGATCATCAGTTCGCCGACGCTGAACCGGGCGTCGAGGTAGTCGCGCACGTAACGACGCTGCGGACCCTTGTCCTTCGCGGGGAGGTACTTCTCCTCGCCGTTCGCCATCCCGATCCGGGCGCGCTCCCGGGCGCTCGCCATGGCGGCACGGGACTCCTTGGACGCGGCCCGGCGGTCGCTGGACACGAGCGGGCGAAGGTTCGCCGCCTCGCGCTCTTTGCGCGTGGGCGTCGCGTGGCCCTTGCCGGTCACGCTGTCGGTGTTCAGCTCGTAGCCGACATCGCTGTCCGACTTGCTGTTCGTTGCCTTTGCCACGGAGTGTCCTTGAGATCGGGGGTCCTTAAGATTACCTCTATGACTTCACCTGACTCCACACGGCCCGAACTCCTCACAGCGCTTCGGGAGGCCGTGCAGTCGGGTCTCCCGGTGGCGATCGCCGAGCTCTCCGGTCTGGTGCGGATCCCGTCGGTGTCGTGGGCCGCCTTCGACCCGGCTCACGTGGCGCGGAGCGCGGAGGCCGTGGCAGAGCTGGCCCGCGGGCTCGGCGTGTTCGACTCGGTCGAGATCGCGTCGGCCCCGATCGGCGAGTCCGGGGTGTCGGGCCAGCCGGCGGTGCTGGCGACGCGGGCGGCCCGAAACGGCAAGCCCACCATCCTGCTCTACGCCCACCACGACGTGCAGCCGCCCGGGAAGGACGAGGACTGGGAGTCGCTTCCCTTCGAGCCGACGGTGCGCGGCGATCGGCTCTACGGCAGGGGAGCGGCGGATGACAAGGCCGGGGTGATGGCCCACATCGCCGCCATCCGCGCCCTTGTCGCGACCGCAGGGCCGGACTTCGATCTGGGTCTCGCGCTGTTCATCGAGGGGGAGGAGGAGAACGGATCGCGCTCCTTCGCGAACTTCCTGCGCCTTCACCGGCGCGAGCTCGAGGCCGATGTGATCGTCGTCGCGGACTCGGACAACTGGGATGTCGACACCCCGTCGCTCACCGTGGGCCTGCGCGGCAACGTCACCTTCCGCCTCCGGGTCTCCACGCTCGGACACGCGTCCCACTCCGGCATGTTCGGGGGAGCGGCTCCCGACGCGATGCTCGCGACCATCGCTCTGCTCGCGACACTGCACGATGCCCAGGGCGTCGCTGCCGTCGAGGGCCTCGCGTCGATCGAGCAGGAGACGCCCGAGTACACCGAGGAGAAGCTGCGCGAGGAGGCCGCCCTGCTCGACGGCGTGCAGGCGGTGGGCACGGGAACCGTGCTGAGCAGACTGTGGTCGAAGCCGGCGATCACGGTGACGGGCATCGACGCGCCCAGCGTCGCGAACGCCTCGAACACCCTCATCCCCTCGGTGGCGGTGCGGATCAGCACGCGAATCGCGCCGGGCCAGCCCGCCACCGAGGCTCTGGCCGCGCTCGAACGGCACCTGCGCGCGAACGCCCCGTTCGGCGCCCACGTGGAGATTGACGACATCGATCTGGGCAACGGATTCCTCGTGGACACGTCGGGCTGGGCGGTGGCGGAGGCGGAAAAGGCGATGGCCGAGGCGTGGGAGCGCGAGCCGCTCGAGACCGGGATCGGTGGCTCGATCCCGTTCATCGCCGAACTCGTCGAGGTCTTCCCGAACGCTCAGATCCTGGTCACCGGCGTCGAGGACCCCGACACCCGCGCGCACAGCCCGAACGAGTCGCTCCATCTCGGCGTGTTCCACCGGGCGATCCTGGCCGAGGCGATCCTCCTCGGTCGTCTCAACGAGAGGTAGTATCTCTCTATGACTGACGTTCTCACCGGTATCGCGACCACCACGGAGAAGCACGGCGTGCTCCTCAGCAGCACCGCAGCCAGCAAGGTCAAGAGCCTGTACGAGCAGGAGGGTCGGGACGACCTTCGTCTGCGCGTCGCCGTCCAGCCGGGCGGATGCTCCGGGCTCATCTACCAGCTCTACTTCGACGAGCGCCTGCTCGAGGGCGACGCCACGGTGGACTTCGACGGGGTCGAGGTCGTCGTCGACAAGATGAGCGTTCCCTACCTGGATGGCGCCACCATCGACTTCGAGGACACCATCCAGAAGCAGGGTTTCACCATCGACAACCCCAACGCGACCGGCAGCTGCGCCTGCGGCGACAGCTTCCACTAACAGCCGCTTCCCAAGAGCCATTCAGACAAGGGAACCGCCTCCGGGCGGTTCCCTTTTTTGATGCGCGAACCTCGCCGTCGGGGGCCATTCCGGTCAGAGATCGCGCGTCCTTCGCAGTAGGCTGGGGGGACCAAATAGACTGTGGTCCGCCGCAGTCCGTGTCTTTCGAGAGGTTCCAGGTGCGCTCAAACCGCCGTCTTCGTTGGGCCGTAGTTCCCGTGGCAGTCGTGCTGGTCGCGACTCTCGCGGGGTGCAGCCAGCAGCAGTTGAGGGGCTTCCTCCCGGGCGACAAGGGCGTCACGAACCACACCGACGGGATCACCTCCCTCTGGGTCAACTCGTGGATCGTGCTGCTCGCGGTCGGCGTCGTCACGTGGGGTCTGATCATCTGGGCCGCGGTCGTCTACCGTCGCCGCAAGGGTCAGACCGGCCTGCCGGTGCAGCTGCGCTACAACCTCCCCATCGAGATCTTCTACACGATCGTTCCGCTCATCCTGGTGCTCGGCTTCTTCGCCTTCACCGCCAAGGAGCAGCAGGCGATCGAGAAGCCCTATGCGCACCCGGCGGTCTCCGTCGAGGTCTACGGCAAGCGCTGGGCGTGGGACTTCAACTACCCGGGCGTCGGGCCCGGCGGCAAGGGCGTCTACTCGCCCGGCATCCAGGCTCAGGAGATGGAGAAGGCCGACGGCACCATCGACGAGTCGAAGATCCCGGTGCTCCACCTCGTGGTGAACAAGACCACCCAGATCAAGATCGAGAGCCGCGACGTGGCGCACTCCTTCTGGGTCATCGATTTCCTGTACAAGAAGGACAACATCCCGGGCAAGGACAACTACGAGTACGTGACGCCGACGAAGATCGGAACGTACGAGGGCAAGTGCGCCGAGCTCTGCGGCGACTACCACTCGCTGATGCTCTTCAAGGTGAAGGTGGAATCCCAGTCCGACTGGGACGCCTACATCAAGAGCCTTGCAGCCAAGGGCCAGACCGGCATCCTGGGCCCCGAGTACAACGCGAACACGAATCTCCCCAGCAACACCGCGCCGGCGACGGACAACGAGTAGGCGATCAGAATGAGCACAGCGACTGCATCCACCTCCGGGATCGACTTCGGGGAATCCCGAGTCGGCGCCAAGGGCAACATCATCGTCAAATGGATCACGACGACCGACCACAAGACGATCGGGTACCTGTACCTCATCACGTCGTTCATCTACTTCCTGCTGGGCGGCGTGATGGCGCTCATCATCCGCGCCCAGCTGTTCGAGCCCGGCATGCAGCTGGTGCAGACCAAGGAGCAGTACAACCAGCTCTTCACCATGCACGGCACGATCATGCTGCTCATGTTCGCGACGCCCTTGTTCGCCGGGTTCGTTAATGCGCTCATGCCGCTCCAGATCGGCGCACCTGACGTCGCGTTCCCGCGGCTGAACGCCTTCGCCTACTGGCTCTACAGCTTCGGGTCGCTGATCGCGGTCGCCGGCTTCCTCACGCCCCAGGGGGCGGCATCCTTCGGCTGGACGGCATATGTGCCGCTCTCCGAGACCACCTTCTCGCCGTCGCTGGGCGGCAACCTCTGGGTCTTCGGTCTCGCACTCAGCGGTTTCGGCACGATCCTCGGTGCGGTGAACTTCATCACCACGATCATCACCATGCGCGCCCCCGGAATGACGATGTTCCGCATGCCGATCTTCACGTGGAACGCCCTCGTCACCTCCATCCTGGTGATCATGGCGTTCCCGGTGCTGGCCGCCGCGCTGTTCGCCCTCGGCTCCGACCGCGTCTTCGACTCCCACCTGTACAACATCGACAACGGCGGTGCCATCCTCTGGCAGCACCTCTTCTGGTTCTTCGGTCACCCCGAGGTGTACATCATCGCCCTGCCGTTCTTCGGCATCGTGTCGGAGGTCTTCCCCGTCTTCAGCCGAAAGCCGATCTTCGGGTACAAGACCCTCATCTACGCGACGATCTCCATCGCCGCCCTCTCGATCACCGTCTGGGCGCACCACATGTATGTGACGGGCTCGGTGCTTCTGCCGTTCTTCTCCCTCATGACGATGCTCATCGCGGTGCCCACCGGCGTCAAGATCTTCAACTGGGTGGGAACGATGTGGAGAGGGTCCGTGACCTTCGAGACCCCGATGATCTGGGCCATCGGCTTCCTCATCACCTTCACCTTCGGCGGCCTCACCGGCGTGATCCTCGCCTCGCCGCCGCTCGACTTCCACGTTTCCGACACCTATTTCGTGGTGGCCCACTTCCACTACGTGGTGTTCGGCACGGTGGTCTTCGCGATGTTCAGCGGATTCTATTTCTGGTGGCCGAAGTGGACCGGCAAGATGCTCAACGAGAGGCTGGGAAAGATCCACTTCTGGTTGCTCTTCGTCGGGTTCCACACGACGTTCCTTATCCAGCACTGGCTGGGCGTGATGGGAATGCCCCGTCGTTACGCCACATACCAGCCGGGCGACGGCTACACGTGGATGAACCAGCTCTCCACGATCGGCGCCATGCTGCTCGGCGTCTCGATGCTGCCCTTCATCCTCAACGTGTACATCACCGCGAGGAAGGGAAAGCGCGTCACGGTCGACGACCCGTGGGGATACGGACGCTCACTCGAGTGGGCCACCTCGTGCCCGCCACCGCGGCACAACTTCAGCTCCATTCCCCGCATCCGCTCGGAGTCCCCGGCGTTCGACCTGCACCACCCCGAGGCCGGCATTCCGGTGGGGATCGGGCCGGCGAAGGACGCCCCCGAGTCCGCAACGTACGACCTGGCTTCCGGAGAGGTGAAGTAGCGCGTGAACACCCAGGCCAAACTCTTCTGGATCCTTGCGGCATTCTTCGTCGTCGCCGACGTCGCGTACATCGTCTGGAGCCTCATCGACAGCGCGTACCGTGTGTCGGTGGAGCCCTCGGGCGGCACCGCCTCCCCACCGATCGAGTGGGTGGGCGTGGTGGGGATCGCGCTGACCGCGATTCTGTCGGCGTTCCTCGCGTTCTATCTCGGCCGCTCGCATCACTCAGTGGGCGGAGAGCTCCCGGAGGACCGCCCGGACGCAGACATCGACGACGGCGATGCCGAGCAGGGCTTCTTCAGCCCGTGGAGCTGGTGGCCGCTGATGCTCGCGTTCGGCGCTGCGCTCCTGTTCCTCGGATTGGCGGTCGGTGTGTGGATCAGCTTCATCGGAGCTACCATTACGGCCATCTCTCTGGTGGGATGGATCTATGAGTACTACCGCGGATACTTCGCGCGCTAACATCCGTTCCTTCATCCGGGCCGCGACCCTCGACGACGCAGACGCCGTCTTCTCGCTGGTCGAGCAGCTCGGCATCGGCGACACACCTCTGCGTGCTTCGTTCGACGAGGCTTTCGCTGACGCCGTCGAGGATGCGGATGACCACATCCTCTTCGTCTACGAATCCGACGGCGCCGTGGTCGGCTACGCGCTGGCCACCATCGCTCGCCTGCTCTACACGAACGGCGATGTGGCTCAGCTCCAGGAGCTCGTGGTCGATGCGTCCGCCTCGGGCAGGGGCTTCGGCAGCGCGCTCGTGACGGCGATGGAGCGGGAATGCATCGCCAGGGGAGTGCGGCAGCTCACCGTCGCCAGCATCCTGCGGGCTGCGTCGTTCTACGAGCGGCTCGACTACCGTTCCTCGGCCGACTTCCTCAAGAAGCGCTTCCTCGACTGACGGATGCTGTGCTGACTGGTCAGCGCCGTGCGGCGCAGTCGACCGGCCGGCAGGCGAAGAGAAAGCCCGGCGCCCCTGATCAGGTGCCGGGCTTTCCACTCGTGTGCGAGGGGCGCTAGTGGTGGCCGCCCTGCTCGATCTCATTTCGGGTCACGGGGGAGATGCGGTCCTCGAAGAACCAACGCGAGAGGCTCGAACGGAGGCGCTGCCCGCCCGTGATCTTGCCCTGAGCGTTCGGGCGGATCATCAACGGCTTGTACTCGTCGTAGCTGAGGAGCTTCCAGCGCTCGTACTCGTCGAGCTGCTCGTGCACCTCGATGTACTCGCCGCCGGGGAGTCGCACGATTCGTCCCGACTCGTAGCCGTGTAGCGCGATCTCGCGATCCTTCTTCTGGAGCGCCAGGCAGATCCGCTTGGTCACGAAGTAGGCGATGATCGGCCCGAGGAAGAACAGCGCCTGCAGTACGTGGATGACGCCCTCGAGGCTCACCTTGAAGTGCGTGGCCATCAGGTCGGAGCTCGCTGCGGCCCAGAGCACCGCATAGAACGTCACGCCGGCGGCACCGATCGCGGTGCGGGTGGGGGCATTGCGAGGACGGTCCGCGATGTGGTGCTCCCGCTTGTCCCCGGTGACCCACGCCTCGATGAAGGGGTAGATGGCGACGAGGAGAAGGAACACCGGCAGAACGATGATCACCGAGATGATGTTGAACGACCAGGTGTGGTTCAACCAGACGAACTCCCAGCCCGGCGGAACGAGCCGCAGTGCGCCATCGGCGAATCCGATGTACCAGTCGGGCTGTGTACCGGCCGAGACCGGGGACGGGTCATAGGGCCCGTACGTCCAGATCGGGTTGATCGTGAACAGCGACGCGATCAGCACGATCACACCGAAGACCACGAAGAAGAACCCGCCGGCCTTCGCCGCGAACATCGGCAGGATCGGCACGCCGACCACGTTCTGCTCGGTGCGGCCCGGTCCCGCGAACTGGGTGTGCTTGTTCACGACCAGAAGCAGCAGGTGCAGGCCGAGAGCGGCCACCAGGATGGCGGGCAGCAGCAGGATGTGGATCGAGTAGAACATCGCCACGAGCTTGGTCCCCGGGAACTCGCCTCCGAAGAGCAGGTAGGAGGTCCAGGTTCCGATCACGGGGATGCCCTTGATGAGGCCGTCGATGATGCGGAGTCCGTTGCCGGAGAGCAGGTCGTCCGGAAGGGAGTACCCGGTGAATCCCTCGGCCATGGCGAGGATGAACAGCGTGAAGCCGATCACCCAGTTGAGCTCGCGCGGCTTGCGGAACGCACCCGTGAAGAAGATGCGGAGCATGTGCAGGCCGATCGACGCCACGAACAGCAGAGCCGCCCAGTGGTGCACCTGGCGGAACAGCAGGCCGCCCCGGATGTCGAACGAGATGTTCAGCGCCGACGAGTAGGCCGCCGACATCTGCACGCCCTTCAGAGGCAGGTAGGAGCCGTTGTAGACCACCTCCGCCATGGAGGGCTGGAAGAAGAACGTCAGGAAGGTACCGGAGAGCAGGATGACGATGAAGCTGTAGAGCGCGACCTCGCCCAGCATGAACGACCAGTGGTCGGGGAAGATCTTGCGGCCCAGCTCTTTGACGAGACCGGAGACGCTGGTGCGCTCGTCGATGTAGTTGGCTGCTGCGCCGGTGAAGCGGGCGCCGCGTGACGCCTGAGCGGGCGGCGCGACGGGACGGGTGGCTGAGACGGTCATGAACGCTCCCAGAAGCTCGGGCCCACGGGTTCGTGGAAATCGCTCTGCGCGATGAGGTATCCCTCGCTGTCGACCGCGATGGGCAGCTGGGGAAGCGGCCGCTTGGCCGGTCCGAAGATGACCTCGCACTCGCGGGTCACGTCGAACGTGGAGGAGTGGCAGGGGCAGAGCAGGTGGTGGGTCTGCTGCTCGTACAGAGCCACGGGGCATCCGACGTGCGTGCAGATCTTGGAGTAGGCGACGATGCCGTCGTAGTTCCAGCTCTCGCGACCCTTGGAGACGTGCAGATCCTCGGGCTTGAGGCGCATCAGGAGGACGGCCGCCTTGGCCTTCTCCTCGAGACGGTCTTCCTTGTCGTTGAGGCCCTCCGGGATGACGTGGAACACGGATCCCAGGGTCACGTCGGCGGCCTTGATGGGGGTGCCGAAGGGATCGCGGGTGAGGCGGGTGCCCTTCTTCCACATCGTGTGCTCGAGCTGCTTGACCGGGTCGGCCGCGGGCGCGAGGTCGCGGAAGAGCACGATCCCGGGGAGCGGGAACGCCACCAGGGCGCCGATCAGGCTGTTGCGGATGAGAGAGCGGCGTCCGATGCCCGACTCCTGGTTGCCCTCTTCGAAGATCTCGACGACGCGCTCACGGGTCGCGTCGGAACCGCGGGTGGGGTGGCGGGACTCGGAGAGCTCGTCGCCGCGCATGAGGTTCTTGGACCAGTAGATCGCGCCGATGCCGATGGCGAGGAGGCCGAACGAGATGCCGAGTCCGAGGAACAGCGTGTTGAGCCGGACGGAGTTCGTGTCACCCGGGGTGATCGGGAAGGCCACGTACGCGGCGACCGCGAACACGCTCGCCACGATCGAGAAGTAGAAGAGGGAGTAGACGCGGCGCTCCGCGATCCTGTCCTTCTTCGGGTCGAGGTCGGTGACGCGAAGACGGTGCGGCGGCATTCCCGGATTCTCGAAGGCGTCCGGCGCGATGACGGCCGTTCCCGGTGCCGCGGCCGCGTCGTGCTTCTCGACGGCGGAGCCGGCAGCGACGGGAGTTCCGTCGTCCTGCTGTGCCATTGTCTTCCCCTTCGTTGGTGCTGGTCGTGAAAGCTGTCAGTTGGCGCGCGCGGTGATCCAGATGGTCACACCGACCACCGCACCGAGCCCGAAGATCCAGATGAACAGGCCCTCGGCCACGGGTCCGAGGTTGCCCAGGTCGAACCCGCCGGGCGACGGGTTCTTGTCCAGGTACTTGAGGTACGTGATGATGTCGGCCTTCTGGGCCGGCGTGATGTTCTTGTCGTTGAAGACCGGCATGTTCTGCGGGCCGGTGACCATCGCCTCGTAGATGTGCTCCGGCGAGACGCCGCTGAGCGCGGGGGCGAATTTGCCCTCGGTGAGCGCGCCGCCGGCGCCGGCGACGTTGTGGCACATGGCGCAGTTGACGCGGAAGAGGTCGGCACCGGTCGAGGCGTCGCCGTTGGCCTGCAGGTACTTCGAGTCCGGGATGCCGGGGCCGGGGGAGAGGCTCGCCACGTAGTCGGCGAGGGCGAGCACCTGCTCCTTGGTGAACTGCACCGGCTTCTGCTCCGCCTGCGGTCCCTGGTTGGCGAGCGGCATGCGCCCGGTGCCCACCTGGAAGCTCACGGATGCCGCACCGACGCCGTAGAGGCTCGGCGCGACGCCGCTCACGCCTTCGGCGCTGAGGCCGTGGCAGGTGGCGCAGTTGGAGGCGAACAGTTTCTTGCCCTGTTCGATGCTCGACTGGGTCGCCGTGCTGGCCGAGGACTGGGTCTCCGCGGATGCCGTGGTGCTGAAGAGCGCGTACGCGCCGCCCGTCGACACCAGGCCGATCACGATCAGTGCGACCGTGGCCAGCGGATGACGCCTGCCCTTCGATCGGGTGCGCCGTGTCGCTGTGCTGGTTCTGTTCGCCATGCTGTGGTGGGTTCCTTGGGTGACGGTTCGCGAGCTATTTGAGTACGTAGATGACGAGGAACAGGCCGATCCAGACCACGTCCACGAAGTGCCAGTAGTAGGAGACGACGATGGTCGACGTCGCCTCTTTGTGGGTGAAGGTCTTGACCGCGAACGCCCGGCCGATGATGAGCAGCATGGCGATCAGACCGCCGGTCACGTGCAGCGCGTGGAATCCGGTCGTGAGGTAGAACGCCGAACCGTAGGAGCTGGACTGCAGGGTGACGCCCTCGCTGACCAGGTTGGCGTACTCGAAGACCTGACCGGTGACGAAGACCGCTCCCAGCGCGTAGGTGAGGAAGAACCACTCGACCATGCCCCAGTCGCGCGGGTTCCAGCTGGTGCGGCGCTTCTGGAGGCGCTCCGCCGCGAACACGCCGAACTGGGCGGTGAACGACGAGGAGACGAGCACCAGGGTGTTGGCCAGGGCGTAGGGCACGTTGAGGTGCTCGGTCTGGTTCGCCCAGAGGGCGGGCGACGTCGATCGGAGCGTGAAGTAGATGGCGAAGAGGCCCGCGAAGAACATCACCTCGCTGCCGAGCCAGACGATCGTTCCGACCGCGACGACGCTCGGCCTGTTGACGACGGGAGGCGCCCCGACCGGACGGGAAACAGAGGTGCTGGTCACTTGTCCATTATGGCCGATTTATCTTTCGGATTTTCACATTGGGGCGGCTCGGCGGACCATCTCGGTAGGATTTCCGGCATGGCATCCGAGCTCTCCTGGCCCTCTCTTCTCAGCGCGCTTCTAGGCGGCGAGGACCTGTCGATCAGCGAAGCATCATGGGCCATGCAGCAAGTGATGAGCGGGGCGTCTACGGAGGCGCAGCTCGCCGGCTTCCTCGTGGCTCTGCGGGCCAAGGGCGAGACCGTCGACGAGATCGTCGGATTCCGCGACGCGATCCTCGAATACTCGCTTCCTCTCGAGGTCGACCCGATGGCTCTCGACATCGTGGGCACGGGAGGGGACCGGTTCGGAACGGTGAACGTGTCGACCATGGCATCGGTCGTCGCCGCGGCATCCGGCGTGCCCGTGGTCAAGCACGGAAACCGGGCGGCCAGCTCGGCCTCCGGTTCGTCCGACGTGCTCTCGGCGCTCGGCCTCGACCTCGATCTGCCGCCGCACCGGGTGGCCGAGGTGCTCGACGATGCGGGGATCACCTTCGCGTTCGCCTCCCTCTTCCACCCCGGGTTCCGTCACGCCGGACCGGTGCGTTCCCAGCTCGGGATCCCGACCGTCTTCAACTTCCTCGGGCCGCTGTGCAATCCGGCGCGCTGCGAGGCGAACGCCGTGGGGGTCGCCTCGCTGGACCGCGTTCCCCTGATCGTGGGTGTGTTCCAGACCCGCGGAGCCACCGCGCTGGTGTTCCGCGGCGACGACGGGCTGGACGAGCTCACCACGACCGGGCACAGCCACATCTGGGAGGTGTCGCGCGGCTCGGTCACGGAACACGACCTCGATCCGCTCGAGCTCGGCATCCCTCGGGCCTCGATCTCTGATCTGCTCGGCGGCGAGCCCGAGCACAACGCCCGGATCGCACGGTCCGTGCTGGCGGGGGAGCGCGGACCGGTGCGCGACATCGTCGTGCTCAACGCCGCCGCGGGACTCGTCTCCTTCGAGCTGGCCACGGATCCGACGCAACTCCAGCGCCCGATCCTGCAGCGCTTCCGGGAGAAGCTCGTCGTCGCGGAGCAGGCGATCGACTCCGGCGCCGCGATCGCCAAGCTCGACGCCTGGGTCGCGGCGACCGCCGGCTAGCGCGCGGCAGAGCGTCGGTGCGGCCCGGCGAGGGTCAGATGCGAACGACGGCGTCGCGGGTGAGCTCCCTGGCGCTCGTCACGCCGGCCAGGGCCAGGCTGATGTCGAACTCGGCGATGAGGTTGCGGAAGACCTCGCGGGCGCCCGCCTCGCCCGCGATCGCGAGACCGTAGGCATACGCTCGTCCGACGCAGACCGCGGTCGCGCCGAGGGCCAGGGCCACGAGGATGTCCGCACCCGAGCGCACGCCGCTGTCGAAGAGCACGGGGATGCGGCCGCCGACCGCCGCGACGACGCCGGGCAGCGCGTCGAGCGATCCGATCGCATGATCGAGCTGCCGGCCGGCGTGATTGGAGACGATGACGCCGTCGAGCCCTTCGTCGATGCTTCGAGCCGCGTCATCCGGGTGCTGCACGCCCTTGATCAGGATCGGCAGGCCGGTGATGCCGCGGAGCCAGGCGAGGTCGCTCCAGGTGAGGTGCGAGTGCGGGAAGGTCTGAAGGAAGACATCGACGGCGGCGCGGGGAGCGGGTGAGCGCAGGTTCGACCAGAACCGACCCGGGTGGTTGCGGGTGATGTCGAGGAGGGTCCGGATAGCCGTCGGCGTGATCCGCGGAGCCGGGCCGCGGCCCCGGTGCGTCGCGACCAGGCGCTGGAACGCGGGATCGCTCGTGTATTGCGCGATGCCGAGTCCATGTGCGAAGGGCAGATAGCCGAGGTCGAGGTCGCGGGGCCGCCAGCCGAGACTGTGGGTGTCGAGCGTGACCACGATCGCCTGAGCGCCCGCCGCCTCCGCCCGGCCGACCATGCTCGCGACGACGTCCCTCGACGAGGACCAGTACAGCTGGTACCAGAACGGCGCTCCGCCCATCGCCGCCGCCGTCGCCTCCATCGGCGTGCTGGCCTGCGTGGACAGGATGTATGGCACGCCGACGGATGCCGCCGCGCGCGCGACCCCGGCATCCGAGTCTCGGTGCATCAGGCCGATCACCCCGACGGGGGAGGCGAGCAGGGGAGTGGCGTAGCGGTGACCCAGGAGCTCCACCGAGAGGTCGCGCTCGGCCACATCGCGCAGGACGCGAGGCACGATCCGCCACCGTTCGAACGCCGCATGGTTCGCCGCCGCGGTCGACTCGGTGCCCGCGGAACCTGCGACGTAGGCCCAGGCCTCGCGGGACATCGAGCGTCGGGCGGCCGCTTCGAGCGCGGTCCACCCGGTGGGAACGAGGGGTGTGCGTCCCGAGGCCCCGTCGCGGTAGATCGTGGACTGCGCGTCCCGCCCGATTCCCATGTGCTCTCCTTCGAGCTCAGACCGCGTCGAGATAGAACCAGCGGCCGTCTTCGCGCACGAAGCGACTCGTCTCGTGCTGTTCGGCGCGGACTCCGTCGGTGCGATAGTACGCGCGGAACTCGACCACAGCCGTGCTGTCGAACGGGCCGCCTCGGGTGTCGAGCACATCGAGCCGGTACCAGCGGAGCGAGTCGTCCAGCTCGAGGGAGCGCGGACGGGTGGAGGGGTGCCACGTCTCGAGCAGGTAGTCGGCCAGCGAGCGTCCATAGGCGGAGTACCGTGAACGCATCAGCGCCTCGGCGGTGGGTGCCTCGACGCGGTGCGAGTGAAAACGGCCGCAGCACTCCGAGTAGGTCTCGCCACTGAGACAGGGGCAGCGTTCTCGATCACTCACCCGCACACCCTAACGCGCGAGACTTTTCTGAGGATGTCTCACACGGCAGGAACGGCCGCGATCGCATCGATCTCGACCAGGGCTCCCGGTCGTGCAGGGGCGACGGCGAGCACCGTGACCGCCGTGCGCGTCGCGCCCCACGTGGACCGGGTCGCCGCATAGGCGTCGCTCGGATCGATGCCGGGGGAGAGGTGGATGGTCAGCTTCACCACGTTCTCGGGACCCGTGCCCGCCGCAGCGAGCACGGCTAGGAGATTGCGCAACGCCTGCTCGGTCTGGGCCCCCAGTCCCTCGAGGAGCGATCCGGAGGAGTCGATGCCGTTCTGACCTCCGACGTAGAGCATCGGCACCGGGGGAGCGAGCATCGCCTGGGCGAAGGCCGGGCTGATCGGCAGTTCGGGCGGGTCGACGGGTGTGACGATGGCGGTCGTCTGAGGGCCCCTCTCTCGGCCGATGGGTCGTGCGACCGAGTATGGTCCGCACCTCCGACAGCGGCGGCGGCACGCGGCATCCGGGGGAGTCCTCCTAAGCGAGGACTAGACCGACCTGTTCGCGCGGGCATAGCGTGTGCGCGTTGAAACGTTCCAGTTTCGACCATCCAACAAGGAGGTTGTATGAAGAAGAAATGGGCCGCGATCGCGGCCATAGCCCTCGCTGCGGCGTCGATCGGGGTCGGATCGGCCTCGGCGTCGGCCGATGTCGTGAACAACGGGACGCTGTTCACCGATCCCGGGTACGACTACGGGGCATCCATCATCCAGACCGGTTCGGTGCGGCAGTACTGGTGGTGCTCGCCGGACACGGTGGCCGGCGGCTACTACACCGACACGATCAAATACCGCACCTACAACACCTCGACCCATGTCTACTCGGCGATCCAGACCGTGCTCGCGCCATCACCGGGTGGCACCACGTGGGACAAGTCGTACATCTGCGATCCGAGCGTGATCAAGGGGAGCTTCTCGAACGCCGGGACGACCTACACTTACGCGCTGTACTACACGGCGACCGACCGAGGTCCGGGCTCCTCCTACGCGGGCGGCCCACTGGACGGCACGAACAACCGGATCGGGGTGGCGTTCTCGAACGACGGCGTCACGTGGGTCAAGTACGCGAACAACCCGGTGCTGTACCCCCAGTCGTACCCGACCGACAACTACGGACTCGGACAGGCGTCGACCTACAGTTCCAACGGGGTGAGCAACCTCAAAGTGTTCTTCCACGACGACTCGGTGAGCACGGGATCCGGCGACTGGGAGCGTGACACCACGAACGGGACCACCTTCACGGCACCGGTCGCGATCTCGGGCGCCGGGGTCAACGCCGACGGGACGGCGGGAAAGGGGTACAACCCCGACATCGCCTACGACCAGTACGACCAGAACTGGTACGCGATCTGGCCGCTGGCACAGCGCGGCGGCGACCGGGAGACCTACCACGCGGTGCTCGCGCGGATGTCGGCCTCGACATTCCCGTCGGGGACCTGGCAGCGGCTCACGGACGTCGACACGAATCTCACGGGGGACTACCTGGTGAACAACCCGGCCCTCGTGCGCGACCAGTGGGGCAACGTCGACCCGACGCTGCCGTCGGTGGAGGTCGTCTACGCCGGCGGCACCAACGATCCGGGCACGTGGGACCTGAAGTCGGTGGTGTGGACGCCGCCGACCACGAACCGCGCGCTCAATCGCTACTACAACTCGTCCACGCAGTTCCATCTGGTGACCACGGGCTACGTGCCCAGCGGCTTCGTGAAGGAGTCGACGATCGGGTACCTGTCGTGGACCCCGACCGCCGGTGCCGTTCCGCTCTACGGATGCGTCGCCGGGGCGAACGACTACTTCGTGAGTCCGAGCTCCATCTGTGAGGGTCAGACGCCGAACGGCAACAACGGGTACATCTGGACGAGCGCCCCGGCGGGCGGATCCGTGCAGATCTACCGCTGCTACACGGGTCACGATCACTTCGTGTCGACGTCGTCCACGTGTGAGGGGCAGCATGTCGACATGTCGCTGGGATACGTGAAGACCGCGCCCTAGCGGATCGACGCGGGGGAGGGCGCATCCACGACCCATCAGGGCCGGGGGTGCGCCCTTCCTGCGCTCTGGAGATCGAGCGCGGGTCGCGGGGTTCCTCGGAGCACGAGGAACGGAACCACGACGCATCCGACGATTCCCGCGGCGAACGGCAGAGCGCCGAGCAGCCATGCGAGCGGGGCGGTCAGGTCGTTCGAGCTGTGCTCCTGCATGTCGATGCGGAAGTCCCACACCGCGTGGATCACGATCGGCCAGACCAGGGTGCCCGTGGCGCGGCGTAGCACGTAGAAGACGGTGCCCATGAAGAAGGCGAAGACGACCTGCACCGCCGTCGAGGCGAGGTCCTGGCCGACGAGGACGTTCACGAAATGGATCACGGCGAACAGACCGGACGAGAACAACCACACCCAGATCTCGTTCAGCCGACTGCGTGTCGCGACGAGCACGACTCCGCGCGTGAGGATCTCCTCGTTGACGCCGACCAGAACGTTGACGAGGAGCGCGGTGGCGACGAAGCCCGAATCGAACGGCACCCAGTTCGTCGACAGCAGGGACGCGGTGATCGGTACGAGCAGGATCGCCGGGACGAGCAGCGACCACCTCGGCAGTCGTCGACTCTCGTGCATGACGGGCCGCCACCAGCCGAGAGCGGTGACCAGCGCGACCAGTGCGACCGCGCCGACCAGCTGGGGGATGCCGCCCAGGAGGCCTTCGCCCGACTGGATGCCCTTGGCGACGGTCGAGCCGCCGGGGATCGCCATAGCCGCGAGGAGCACGGCGAACGGCAGCGCGAGGAACCCGATGCAGGAGGCGACGCCGATCCAGATTCTCGGCGCGACCCGTGTGGTGCCGTTCATGGCTCAAGCGTTTCGCGTTCTCGTGCCACGTCATCCGCGATCAGGGCATCCGTCAACCGATGGCGACAGGAGAGGGCGGCGTCTCCGGCCAGTGGGCCCGAATTATCGCTGACTTGACATAATGTGCATTATCAGCGCAATAGGCAGTGCGGCGGAGACGGTGGGACCGGCCATACTTGACGCATGGCTGGTTTCTTCAAACTCGTGTCGGGACTCGGATCGCTGCTGCTCGCCGGATTCGGAGTGGTGCTCGTGCTCGCGGCACTCGCCGGCATCGGGATCGTCGTCGTCACGTCGATCTCCGGAGGCATCTTCGGCAACTGACGTCGGCGCCGGCAGCGCCGGCCCCGCGCGTCAGCGCTGCAGGTAGCGCCGTACCGCCGTCGCGCAGGTCTCGTGGTCGATCACGTCGGGCTCGCCGGACATGGTGATGGTGCCTGCGACCCGGCCGTCGACGAGGATCGGGATGCTCCCGCCGTGAGGGCGGTACGTCTCGAAGTCGTAGCCCTGCTCCTCGAGCGTCGTTCCCTCGGCCTCGGTGCGGCGACGCACCAGGAGCGACGGTTCGGCGAAGGCCCGCGCCACGGCGGCCTTGCCGGCCAGCCATTCGTCGTTCTTCGGCCCGGTCTGCTTGAGGTTGGCGCGGAACGCCACCTCGTCGCCCACGACCACCTGCACGGCCAGATTGAGGTCGCGCTCACGGATCACGTCGACGGCGACCAGTCCGAGGTCCACCGCCACGTCGTTGTCGAGCGCCGGTAGTTCGAACGCAGGCTGCTGCTCCAGGTCGGCGACGGTGAACACGGGCAGATCAGTCATGGGATTCCCTCGAGGGTCGGTGATGCGGTCGGTTGTCGCGCACGAGCTGAAGCAGCTCGGCGGGCTCGAACGGCTCCGAGGTCTCGGCGAGCTCCTCGAGCGACCACCAGCCGGAGTCGAGCACGTCGACGCGCTCGTCATCGGTCCAGTTGGCCTGCGACGGCGTGAAGCGGTCGATCGCGAGCCGGTAGAACTCGGCGTGGCCCGTGGAGTGGTCCGCGGCATCCCACGTCACGTCGAAGTCATGAGACCACACGGGCTCCCCCAGGTCGCCGACGACCAGGCCGGTCTCCTCCCAGAGCTCCCGGACGGCCGCCTCGGCATGGGTCTCCCCCGGGTCCACTCCCCCGCCGGGGGTGATCCACCGGGCGAAGCCGCTGGTATCCGGAGCTTTCGTCAGGAAAAGGAGCACCCTGTCCTCCTGATCGAAGACGAGGATGCGGGAGGTGAGTCGGTGACCGTCGGTCACGGCGCTCAGGCCCCGAACTCGCTCACATCGCCGACGAGTCGGGTGTGATCGGCCGGGACGGGCTCGACGGCGGCGAGAGCGACCTCGGCGGCGAACTCGGCCACGTTGTACAGGCGACCGGCCGCTTCCTTACGGGAACTGATCGCGCCGGGGTTGGCGCGCTCGAGGAGCGTGGCGGTGATGGTGCCCTCGATCATGTCGCCTGAGACCACAACGAAGCCGATGCCTGCCGAATCCAGGGTCGGGATGAGCTCGCGGAGCGCGTCCTCCCCCGCTCGCTTGCTCAGCGCCACCGGAAGGTACTCGGGCATCGTCTCGGCGGTCGCGACGAAGTGCGCCTGGTGGCTGGTGACGAACACCACGCGCGAGCCCGGCTGCATGAGCGGGATCGCCGCGTTGAGCACGTGGAGCTGCGCGTCCCGGTTGAGCTTCGTCGCGTAGTCGGCATCCATTCCGGACTCCATGCCGCCGGAGGCATTCAAGACCAGGATGTCGAGGCCGCCCAGCTCGTCCTGCACCTGCTGGAACATCGCGGCGACCGAGGCGTCGTCCGTCAGGTCGGCGCCGATGGCGACGGCCGTGCCGCCCTCGGCGACGAGCGCGTCCACGAGCTTCTTCGCTCGCGCCTCCTTGTTGCGGTAGTTGATGACGACGCTCGCCCCCGCCTCGGCGAAGTAGGTGGCGGTGTCCGCTCCGATCCCGCGGGACGAACCCGTGACGAGCGCACGGAGGCCGTCCAGGGAGCCGGCGGCGAGGGGGTTGGTCGCGTGTGTCACGAGGGAACTCCAGGATCTGGTGGATGCGGCGCGAGACGGCCCGAGTCACGAGAATACCAAGTCCCGCATCTCGCCCGGCCCGCCCGGTGGTGATAGTTTCGGAGGTGACACGAGGAGTGCCGGAAACTGTGGCCGAATTCATATCGATGTACGCGTGGATCTTCTGGCTCGCGCTGATCCTCTTCTTCGTGATCGTCGAGGTCATCACCGTCGACTTCACGTTCCTCATGCTCGCCGTGGGCAGCCTCGGTGGTCTCGTCTCCGGTCTCTTCGGCGTTCCGTGGTGGGTGCAGATCATCATCGCCGCGGTGCTCGCGCTCGTGCTCCTCTTCTTCGTGCGGCCGGCGCTGAGGCGGGCGCTCGGGCGAGGCGGCGATCAGACCCCGACCAACGTCGCGGCGCTGCTCGGCCTCGCGGGCACCGTCACGACGGACTTCGTGAACGGCCAGGGCCACGTCAAGCTCTCGAACGGCGAGACCTGGACGGCGAAGCTCTCCGGACTGGCCGAACCCGGCGCGAGCGCCGAGTTCGGGGATCGCGTCGTCGTCACGGCAATCGAGGGTGCGACCGCCGTGGTCATGCCCGCTGAAAGGAACCCACAGTGACCGGAATCATCGGCCAGGTCGTGCTCATCGGCGTGATCATCATCATCGCTATCTTCGTGCTGGTGATCCTCTTCCGCTCCATCCGGATCATCCCTCAGGCCCGGGCGGGCGTCGTCGAGCGGCTCGGCAAGTACCACAAGACCCTCATGCCCGGTCTGAACGTGCTCGTGCCGTTCATCGACCGCGTGCGCCCGCTGATCGACATGCGCGAGCAGGTCGTGTCGTTCCCGCCCCAGCCGGTCATCACCGAGGACAACCTCGTCGTCTCGATCGACACGGTGGTCTACTTCCAGGTGACGGACGCTCGCGCCGCCACCTACGAGATCGCGAACTACCTCGGCGCGGTCGAGCAGCTCACCACCACCACCCTGCGCAACGTGGTCGGCGGCCTCAACCTGGAGGAGGCGCTGACCAGCCGGGACAACATCAACGGTCAGCTGCGCATCGTGCTCGACGAGGCGACCGGCAAGTGGGGAATCCGCGTGGGCCGCGTCGAGCTCAAGGCGATCGACCCGCCCCTCTCCATCCAGGATTCGATGGAGAAGCAGATGCGCGCCGAGCGCGACCGGCGTGCGCAGATCCTCACCGCGGAGGGCACCAAGCAGGCCGCCATCCTGCAGGCCGAGGGCTCGCGTCAGGCCGCCATCCTCGAGGCGGAGGGCGCTGCGAAGGCTCAGGTGCTGCGGGCCGAGGGCGAGGCGAAGGCGATCACCACCGTCTTCTCCGCGATCCACGACGGCGACCCGGACCCCAAGCTCCTCGCCTATCAGTACCTGCAGATGCTGCCCAAGATCGCGGAGGGCAGCTCCAACAAGCTCTGGATCGTGCCGTCGGAGTTCACCGAGGCGGTCAAGAACATCAGCTCCGGCTTCCTGGGAAATGCGGGTGGCACTCCTCCGGCGAAGTAGGCGCGGTGGCGAGGACCGGTCGATGGTGGGCCGGTCCTCTTCCTTTGCCTACTTCACCCCCGCTCCCCCGCGCGTGCTCGCCCATCGCGGGCTTCAGGTTGACGCGCCGGAGAACTCCATGCTCGCCTTCGAGAAGGCGGACGCCCTCGGGGTAACCCATCTGGAGACCGACGTGCACGTGTCGTCGGACGGTGTCGCGGTGATCTGCCACGACCCCGACCTCAAGCGCACGGCGGGTCACAGGATGCGGGTGGAGGATCTCACCCTCGCCGAACTACGCGAGATCGATCTCGGCGGTGGCCAGCGGATCCCGACGCTGGCGGAATTCCTTGCGGCCTTCCCCCACTCCCGCTTCAACATCGACATCAAGGCGAAGGAGGCCGCGGGGCCGGCGGCTCGCGAGATCCTCGCCGCCGGGGCCGTGGATCGGGTTCTCATCACCTCGTTCAATGATCGGCGTCGTCGAGCGGCGACCGACCTCCTGCCCGGGGTGGCGACGTCGGCATCCGCCCCCTCCTTCGTCGCGGCGTTCGTCGCCGCCCGGCTCGGCATCGCTCCTCTCGCGGCGTGGTTGCTCCGCCATGTGGATGCCGTGCAGATTCCGGAGCGCATCGCACGACTGCAGACCGTCACTCCCCGCACCGTGCGGATCTTCCACGCGTTGGGCCTCGAGATCCACGTCTGGACCGTGAACGACCCCGCCACGATGCGCCGGCTGTTCCTGCACGGGGTCGACGGGATCTTCACCGACCGGGCGGACCTCGCCCTCCAGGTGCTCGAGGACCTCTCACGAAACCGGGAGAAGCCTGGGAACTGACTGTGACTGGCTCGCGGCGGAAAGGATTCGCACAGCTTCGGGGTTTATAACTGACAAGGCATCGCGAGAGAGGACCACACAATGGCGGATCGCAGTTTGCGCGGAATGAGGCTCGGATCCCAGAGCCTCCAGAGCGAAGAGGGAGTCACCTTTTCGCCCCGCAAGATCAGTACTTACCAGGCGGCGGACGGATCGACCTTCGAGGTCACCTTCTCTGCCGACGCAGAGATTCCCACGGTGTGGGAGTCGCCGAAGAGCGGCCTCGAGGGTCGGCTCATCGGACTCGACGGCAAGCAGGTGACGCAGGAGGAGACCGACACGAAGGTGCCGCGTACCCACTGGGACATGCTGCTGGAGCGTCGCACCCGTGCAGAGCTCGAAGAGCTCCTGCAGGAGCGCCTCGACTACCTCCGCGCACGCAAGGGACAGCACAAGATCGGGGCCTGACGCCCCACCGACAGTGATCGGGATCCTCATCGGAGGGTCCCGATTCGTCGGTTAAGGGCGACCTGCGCGCCGTCCGCGCCGGAGCAGCAACCCAAGGGCCAGCCCGGCGAGGCCGATCCCCCCGGCGAGCCACTCGATCTGCCGACCCAGCAGCATCGCGGGCGTCCTCGTGTCGCTGAGCGGGATCGTCTGCACCATGGCGCCGGCGGTGAAGGTCGGCAGGCTGGCGAGCCGGCGGCCGTCGGGCGCGAACATGGCGCTCACCCCCACCGTGGAGTCGTTGACCACGCTCCTGCCGGTCTCGATGCCCCGGAGCCGGGCGATGGCCACCTGCTGTTCGTTCTCGTCGGTGTGACCGAAGTCGGCGTTGTTGGTCGGAGCGAGGATGAACTGTGCTCCGTCGTCGACCATCTGCGTGATCAGGGCGTCGTCCACGATGTCGAAGCAGATGGCCACCCCGGCGACCGCGCCCTTGATCGTGAACACGTTGTCGCGTGTTCCGAAGGTGTAGTCACGCGGAACCAGGTCGAAGAGCGACGGCGCGAGCGGGTACCAGAACGAGCGATTCGGCAGGTACTCTGCGAACGGCACGGGGTGAATCTTGTCGTACTGGTCGACGGTCCTCCCGTTCTCCCAGAGCAGCACGCTGTTGTAGGTGCGGCCCCGCGAGTCCTCGGTGATGGTGCCCGTGACCAGAGGAGCGCCCATCTTCTTCTGGATGTAGTCGATCGCCTTGGCGGCGTAGGCGTTGCGCTGGGGGTCGATGTCGGAGGCGTTCTCGGGCCAGACCACGACATCCACTTTTCTGCCGACCAGCGGGAGCGTGGCGTTGAGGTGATCGTTCAGCGAGTCGCCCGGCGAGATCTTCGCGAACAGACCCGAGTTCGAGTTGCCCTGCACCGCCGCGACCGTGATGCTGCCCTTGTCGAACTCGGGCCAGGCCGGGAACGCCACCAGGAACAGTGCGACGGACGCCGCCACGATGCCGCGTGCGCTCCACGTGAACGACGTCTCCCGCACGAACTGCAGCAGGACGGCGGCGACGAACGCGATCGCGAAGCTCAGCCCGGATGCCCCGAGCCACGCCACCAGGTGGGCGAACGGGCTGTCCGACTGGGAGAAGGCCAGCCTGCCCCAGGAGAAGCCGCCGTAGGGCCACACGCTGGCGAGTGCTTCCCGCAGTGTCCAGAGACCGGCGAGCACGGCCGGCAGCGCGAGCATGCGCCCGCCGAAGCCGGACCAGAGGCGCGGCACGAACCGCCAGGCGAGAGCGATGAGCGTCAGGCCGAGACCGTAGAAGATCGCCTCGAGGCTCACCAGCGCGAGCCACGGCACCGGTCCGAGATAGACGGTGATCCAGAAGATGAGGCTGCCGAAGAAGGCGAATCCGCCCACGCACCCGACGAGCAACGAGCTCCAGAAGCGGCGTCCGATGACCGACCACATCATGAGGGCGGTCCCCACGAACGCCAGCGGCCAGATGCCGGGATGCGGAAACGCCATGGCGATGAGCACACCGGCCATGGCTGCGGCGAGAACGGCTATCGGCAGGCTGGCCGGTCGGCGTCTCGGATGCACCGGTACAGCCTAAGTTGTGGTTGCTGGAAAGCCGCTCAAGCGACCGACGAGTAGGCGACGATGCCGCGGCGGATCGCATCGAGCGCCGCCCGTGCCGTGCGCCCGACGGGTGCGTCGGCCACGACCGACAGCTGGTCGAGCAGGTCGATCGTCTGCTTGGTGAGGCGAACGAAGTCGCCCGCGGCCAGCTCGGCGTCCCGCAGCACGGCATCCAGGGGGGCGCCCTGCGCCCAGCGGTTCATCGCCAGCGAGAGACCGGTCGAGAGCGGGTTGCTGCCCGGGAGCCGGTGGTCGCGCTCGATGTCGTCGAGCGTTGCCCAGAGGTCGGTGGTGCGGTCGAGCGCGGGACGGAACGCGCCCTTGGGCAGATACCGGTCGGAGACCTGACCCTCGTCTCGGCGCGGCTCGTAGATCAGCGCGGCCGCCATTGCGGCGAGGCCGGCGGGATCCAGCTCGTTCCACACCCCCTGGCGCAGGCACTCGGCCACGAGGAGGTCGCGCTCGCCGTAGATGCGGCGCAGCATCCGGCCGTCGGCGGTGGCAGTGACCGCACCGTGCTCGTCGCGGGCCAGGTAGCCGAGCTCGAGCAGCACGTCGGAGACGCGGTCGAAGATCCGGGCCACGGCACCGGTGCGGTTGCGGATCTGCTGTCCCAGCTCGTCGGTCTG
Organism: uncultured Lacisediminihabitans sp.; assembly: GCA_966212465.1. Taxonomy (GTDB): domain Bacteria; phylum Actinomycetota; class Actinomycetes; order Actinomycetales; family Microbacteriaceae; genus Lacisediminihabitans. The sequence continues at coordinate 405,614 of CBIHRK010000001.1, read as the reverse complement.
CTTCTTGAGGCGCCAGTAGCGTTCCGCCCAGCGCGCATGGTTCTCGCGATCGGGACAGGTGTGGCACGGGTGCTGTTTGAGCTTCTTGCGCAGGGAGACGAGCTGGTTCTGGCGCTTGTCGCGCTGGGCCCGGGTCTGGGTGTCTGCGCGCGAGTTGCCTTTGCGTTCCAGGTCGGTGAGTTCGCGCCGGATCGTCGAGTACTCCCGGAAGTCCCCGAGGTGGCAGGTCATCGACTTCTCGTACCCGGCGAGCGACTCCTGCTGGCTGCGCACCTTGCGGGCCAGGTCGACGACGGCGCGGTCGGCCTGGAACTGGGCGAACGACGATTCGAGGATGTCGCGCGCACGCTCCCTGCTGAACTGTTCGATGAGGTTGACCGCCATGTTGTACGTGGGGGTGAAACTCGAGTTGAGCGGATAGGTGCGGCGGGACGCGAGCGAGGCGACCGCCTGCGGATCGAGACCGTCCTGCCACTGGATCACCGAGTGCCCCTCGACGTCGATCCCCCGTCGCCCGGCGCGCCCCGTCAGCTGGGTGTACTCCCCCGGCGTGATGGGCACCCGGGCCTCCCCGTTGAACTTCTCGAGCTTCTCCAGCACGACGGTCCGCGCGGGCATGTTGATGCCGAGGGCCAGGGTCTCGGTCGCGAACACCGCTTTGACCAGCTTCTTCTGGAAGAGCTCCTCGACGACCTCCTTGAACGCGGGAAGCATCCCGGCGTGGTGCGCCGCCACACCGCGCTGCAGGCCGTCGAGCCACTCCCAGTAGCCGAGCACTGCCAGGTCCTCGTCGAGGATGGTGCGGCAGCGCTCCTCCACGATCTCGCGGATCTCGTCGCGCTCGAGCTGGGTGGTGAGGCGGATGCCGGACCGGAGCACCTGCTTCACCGCCTGGTCGCAGCCGACGCGGCTGAACACGAAGAAGATGGCCGGCAGCAGGTTGCGTTCGCCCAGCAGCTTCACGACACCGGAGCGATCCATCCGCAGTTCGTCGGGGCGGCCGCCGCGCGAGTGGTAGCGGCCCACGTCTTTCATCTGGCGGGAGCTGAGCGTGCGGCCGCCGTATCGGGCCATCTGCACCAGCTCGGGATTGACACGGTGGGTCGCGGCCTGGCCGGAGCTGTCGAACAGGTCGATCAGCTTCGTGCGCATGAGGATGTGCTGATCGAGGGGCACGGGGCGCTCCTCGGAGACGATGACCGAGGTCTCGCCCCGCACCGCCTGCAGCCAGTCGCCGAACTCCTCGGCGTTCGACACCGTGGCGCTCAGAGAGACGAGCCGCACCGACTGGGGCAGGTGGATGATGACCTCCTCCCACACCGCCCCGCGGAACCGGTCGGCGAGGTAGTGCACCTCGTCCATGATCACGAAGGAGAGGTCCTTCAGCAGGTCCGAGTCCGCGTAGAGCATGTTGCGGAGCACCTCGGTGGTCATGACGACGATGCGGGCGCCCGAGTTGATGTTGGTGTCGCCGGTGAGGAGGCCGACCTGATCGGCGCCGTACTCGGCGACGAACTCCTGGAACTTCTGGTTGCTCAGCGCCTTCATCGGTGCGGTGTAGAAGACCTTGGCCGAGGCCTCCTGCATGGCCAGGAACACGGCGAACTCGGCGACGATCGTCTTGCCCGCACCCGTGGGAGCGGCGACGAGCACGCTCCCGCCGGCTTCCAGTGCCGCGCACGACTCCAGTTGGAACGGATCGAGGTCGAACCGCAGATCGCCGCGGAAGCGCTCCAGCTTGGGCGACCCGCGCCGCACTCGTGACGCGGCGAAACGCTCCGCCGGGGTGAGTTCTGTCGTCATGCGGCTGCCGCGTCGCCGAGGCTCGCGCTCAGGGCGTCCGCCCGCTTCGCCGCGGCCCTGTCGTGGAGCAGGGCGATGAGCGCGGCGAGCAGGTAGAGGGCGATCATCGGTATCGAGAGCAGGAACATCGACCCGACGTCGGCCGACGGGGTCGCGATGGCGCAGAAGATGAAGATGAGCAGGATCGCCCAGCGCCAGCTCCGGATGATCGAGCGCCCGGAGAGGATGGTCAGGAAGTTCAGCAGTACCAGGAAGACCGGCAGCACGAAGGCGATGCCCACCGCGAGGACCAGCTTGAGCACGAAGCCGAGATAGTCGCGCGCCTCGATGAAGCTGGTCGTTCCGCGCGGCACGAACGAGTTGAGCACCCCGACGATGTGGGGGAACACGAACCATCCGGTGGCGCAGCCGGCCAGGAAGAGCGGAATGGCGGTGAAGAGGAACCCGAAGGTGTACTTTTTCTCCTTGCGCGTGAGCCCGGGGACCAGGAAGGCGAGGATCTGCCAGAGCCAGATGGGGCTGGCCAGCACCACGCCGACCGTCACCGCGATCTGGAGGCGCAGGTCGAACGGGGTTCCGATTCCGGAGAAATTGATGGATGCCGCGTGCGAGTGCACCATCGCGGCAACCGGTTCGCGCAGAGCGGTGAAGATCGGGTCGAAGACGAACCACCCGCCGATCGCACCGAGGAAGATCGCGATCGCGGAGATGACAAGGCGCTTGCGGAGTTCGATGAAGTGCTGGCCGAGCGACATGCGCCCTTCGCGATTCGCGCCCCGTCCAGTGCGCGGTGACACGGGAGTTCCGGTGGTGACGACTAGGACTTCGACTTCGAGGCGTCGGTCTGCGCCTGCACCTCGGCCGAGGTCTGGTTCAGCTGCGGGCCAGCGGCAGCGGGAGGATCGGCCGGTTTCGGCTCGTCCGACTTGATCTCGTTCTTGAAGATCTTCATCGACTGACCGACGCTCTTGGCCAGGCCCGGGAGCTTGGCCGCGCCGAAGATGAAGACGATGATGGCGAGGAGGGCGAGGAAGTGCCAGCCGGTAAGACCATTCAACATTGCAGGACGCCCTCACGAATCGAAACGATGTAGTAGGTCGAGTTTACCGCCGATATGCGGTTTTGGCTGTCAGTGGGCCGAGAACCAGTTCCCGGCCGATGCATCCGCCTTCACGAGGGCCTTGCCGCGGGCGATCCGCGCGTCGTGCCGGGAGCGCTTCCGTTCCATCGCGGCGGCGCGGACATGCTCCCGTCGCCGCCGCCGCACCTCGTCCGCTCCCTCGAGGATCGCGAGCTGCCGCCGCTGCTCCCCCGCGACCTCCACGGCCCGGTCGAGCAGCTCGGTCGTGGATGCCAGGGCGTCGAGTTCGTCGAGCACCGCCATGCCCTTGCGGAAGAGCCGCCAGGCCATCGCGGCGAGCATGGCGAGAAGACCGAGCACCAGCACGACCCAGATGACCACCCACGCCCACCAGGCCATCAGTCCTCCTCGTAGCGCGCGGCACCCGCCGCGGCCCACTCGGCGACCACGCGACGGGCTTCCTCGGGGGCGACGACGGAGACGACGCCCGGCATGCTGGCGACGAGCCGCTTCAGCCCGTGGTAGTGCGAGACGCGCACCGTCGTGCGGCTCCGACCATCGACCTCCGCCGTGACGGCGCCCTCGGGGATGTAGTCGGCGACCAGCTGCATGGCCGCGGGCGCGACGTCGATCGTGACGAGCAGATCGTCGGCGGATCCCTCGAAGAGCCGCTCGGGCAGTTGCACGTCGCCGGCGTGGAAGGTGATCGGCTCGGTGGTGACGGTCGGGTTGCTGATGCGATCCAGGCGGAAGGTACGCACGGCCTCCCTGAGGTGGCACCACGCGCGCAGATACCAGTCGGCGTCGACGGACTCGATCCGCAGCGGATCGACCCGACGGCGTTCGTGCTCGCCGCGCGAGTTGAGGTAGTCGAACTCCATCTGCACGCCGGCGGCCACGGACCTCCGGATCAGAGCGAGGGTCTCATCCGACTCGGATCCCTCGACGGCCACCTGGCTGGGGGCGGCGGATGCTCCGCGCGAGAGCTTCGCCATGAGCGAGTCGATCGCACCCCGGTCGGCGTTCTCGGGCAGCGCGGAGAGGTACTGGAGGCCGGCGATCAGCGCTGCCGCCTCGCGCCCGGAGAACCGGGGGGCGTCGTCGATCGCCACGAGGTTCGTGAGCACGATCTGGTCGTTCTCCTCGAAGTCGTCCCACGCGAGGTCGAAGAGGTCGCCGTGCTGGTACTGGCCGGTCTCGCCGGGGACTCCGGAGACCGCGATCAGAGAGACGGCGTCGCGGACCTGCTCCGGGCGGACGCCGAAATGCGCGGCGGCCTCCTGGACGCTGATCCGCTCGTGCTCCATCAGGAACGGCACGAGGGAGAGCAGGAACGCCAGCTTGTCCTGCGCCTGCATGGGGGTCTGCCGTTCAGCCACGGGTGGACTCCTCGTCTGCCGCGGGGCGCTGCCCGGAGTGCTCGGCCGCCGTCGCGAGAAGTCTCGCCCGCACCGCGGCACGGAGCACGGGGGGTGAGACGACGCGCACCTCGGGGCCGTAGCCGGCCAGCTCGTCGGCGAAGATGTTCGCGTCCGAGTAGTGGAGTCGGAGGGTGTCGCCCGGAAGGGTCACCGTGCCGCGCCGCTTGTGCAGCCGGGTCGCGGCATCCGAATCGGGCACCACCTGGACCTCGGCGGTGTGCGAATCCCACACCTGCTCGAGCTCGGCCAGGGCACGGAGCGACTGGTCGCCCTCCGGCTGGGCCGCCGTGCGCCCGGTGAGGGTGATCTGGCTCACGATGCGGCGGAGCAGGAAGGTCTTGGTCACCCCGGTGTCGGGCTCCACCGCGTAGAAGTGCCACCGGCCCTGATGCTGCACGAGCGCGAGCGGCGCGACCTCGCGCACCCTCGCCTCCGCCTCGCCGGGCTTCAGGTAGGCGAACCTCACGATGGCGTTCTTCTCGAGGGCGGCCCGGAGCGGTTCGAAGGCGGCGTCGCGCACCCGGAGCCGTGGTGCGTAGCCCAGCACGGGCTCGTCCGAGACGAGGCCGAGCCCGCGGAGCTTCATCACCGCGCGCCGGGACTCGCCGGAGAGCGATCCCTCTCGCCACACCATCGCGGCGAGGTTCAGCAGGGTGGTCTCCTCGGCCGAGAAGGTGATGTCGCTCGGCAGCTCATAGGTGCCGCGCGGGATCCGGTATCGCAGGTTCTGGTTGTTGCCGGCCTGTCCGGGGCTCTCGATCGTCTCCAGCGGCACGCCGAGGTCGCGGATGTCGTCTTTGTCGCGCTCGAACTGACGCTCGAGATTGGCGTTGTCACCCGAGGCGCGGTAGCGCTGCCGGTAGCCCTGCACGGTCGAGAGGATCTCGTTCTTCGTCAGGCCCGTCTCCGTGGCGAGGAGCGCCAGCACGAGACTGAACAACCGCTCCTCGACGGGAACCCTGACACTTGATGCTGACACGAGAGAAGTCCTGGTGGTTGGGGAACACTCGGCCTGTGTCCAATGCGGAAGGTCGTGCTATTTGACGATACCCAGGATATCGACCACATACACGACGGTGGTGCTGGGAGGGACCGACCCGGACCCGTCGGGCACCTGAGCGGCCTTGGGCGGGAGCACAACGAGGAGCTGTGAGCCCACGCGCTTGCCGATGATCGCCTTCGTGAGACCGGACGAGATGCTCTGGCCGTCGAACCGGATGACGACCGCCTGCTTGGCCGACCATGAGTTGGTGAACTGGGCGGGCTTCGTGCCCCACGAGACGCCGGTGACGTTGGCGATCACGGTGCTGGACTTCCTGACGACGGCTCCGGAGCCCGACTGCACGACGGCGGTCCTGCTCGTCGACGGGGCCGGGCTGCCGGGGAACACGAGTCCGGGGGTGCCGTTCTTGGTCGTGACGACCGTCGGCAGGCCGTTGACCGCGGCCGGGCTGCCTCCGTCGGCCTTGGCGAGGAACTTCTGTCGCACGTCGACGACGTAGACGAAGGAGTCGTTCTTGGCGATGCCGTTCGCGGCGTCGGCCTTGCCCTGGTGGCTGTCCTTCGGGGAGGCGACCACGGCGAAGCGCGTGCCCACCTGGGCGCACACCAGCGCTTTGGTGAGTGCCGGGAAGGACGAGGTGCCGGCGGAGAGCAGAGCACCGCCGTTCTTGCCGTAGCTCGTCTTGGTGAGCACCGATCCGTCGGCGCCGTTCAGGATCGTCACGTCCACGATCGTCGGCTGACCGGCCTGGATGGTCGTACCGTGACCGGCGATGAGGGTGCTCTTCTCGGAGACCTTCGAGTAGAGGGGCGTCGGGAAGGTCACCTTCGGCGCGGCGAGGTTCTTGCCGCCCGTGACCTTGACGGTCTTCGCGACGTCCCCCGTGCCGACCGAGGGCGTGCACCCGGCGACGGTGTCGCTGGATGAGCACGCCGAGAGGCCGGCGAGAAGGGCGATGGCGGCCAGGACTGCCGTGGTCTTGCGCACGAATCCTCGTTTCGATCTTTCGGATGCAACCCAATTCTAGGGGTCAGTCCGCGGCCGTTTCCTCCGCGCCCGCCACCGCGAGATCCGCCGCGGCCTGGGCGGCGCGCGCCGTGCGCCTGAGACGCTTGTCGGTCGCGTTGCGCTCGCCGAGAGCGCCTGGCGTCCAGGCCTCGACATCCTCGTCGGTGTAGTCCGACTTCGACGGGCGGCGTTTGAGCTGGGGCACGACCGTGCCGGGAGCGAGGCGGCGTGCGGTGATGAGGAACCCGGTGTGCGCGACCATCCGGTGATCGGGTCGCACGGCGAGGCCCTCCACGTGCCAGCCGCGCACCATGGTCTCGGACGAATCGGGGTCGGTGAACGCGCCGGTGCCGCGGATCGCCTCCGCGACCCTGGAGAGCTGCGTCACGGTCGCGATGTAGCAGAGCACCACGCCGCCCGGCTTGAGGGCGTCGGCGACGACGTCGAGGCACTCCCAAGGGGCGAGCATGTCGAGCACCACGCGATCGACGCTCCCCGGTTCGACCGCGGACGGGAGCGCCTCCACGAGGTCGGCCACCTCGACGCGCCAGTTCTCCGGCGCGGATCCGAGGAAGGTGACCGCGTTGGCGCGGGCGACCTGGGCGAACTCCTCGCGGCGCTCGAACGAGGTGAGCGATCCGCCGGGGCCGATCGCGCGGAGGAGCCAGAGACTGAGCGCACCCGATCCCACCCCCGCCTCCACCACCGAGGCGCCGGGGAAGATGTCGGCGAGGCTCAGGATCTGGGCGGCGTCCTTCGGGTAGATGATCGCGGCGCCGCGCGGCATCGACATGACGAAGTCGGAGAGGAGGGGCCTGAGCGCGAGGTACTCGTCCCCGTTCGTGGCGGTGACGACCGAGGCATCCGGGAGCCCGATGAGGGCGTCGTGCTCGACCATGCCCCGGTGGGTGTGGAAGACCTTGCCCTCTTCGAGCGTGATCGTGTTGAGGCGGCCCTTCGGACCGGTCAGCTGCACGCGGTCACCCGCACGGAAGGGGCCGCTCTGACGGCGCTCGGCGCTCACGGAAGCCTCGCCGAGCCGGCGCCGGACGCTTGCGGGAGCTCCGGGCGGTGGTAGGCGAACAGTGCGGCGACATCCGCCACCCCGCGCTCGTGGAGGGAGGGCCAGATCGTGTATCCCAGGCCCTCGGAGAGCGGCGAATGCAACGGGACGCCGATGGGGACGGCGCCGGACGCGACCGCGGACGCGAGCCCCGTGGTCGAATCCTCGATCGCGACGCAGCGCACGATGTCCACGCCGAGCAGTCGCGCCGCGTGGAGGTAGGGCTCGGGATGCGGCTTGCTGTGCGTGACATCGTCGCCCGCGACGACCACGTCGAACCCGATCTCGGGCATGAGCGAGGCGATGTGCACCGCCATCCTGCGGATCGACATGGTCACGAGCGCGGTGGGGATGCCCGCCTCCCGCACCTGCGAGAGGAGCTCACGCGCGCCGGGACGCCAGGGCACGGCGAGCCTGATCTGGTCGAGCACGCGGTCCGTGAGCAGTTCGATGATGTCGTCGGCGGGCAGGTCCACCCCGCGGGCCTGCAGCACGGCGGCCGAGTGCCAGAGGCCGGAGCCGACGAGCTGGAGGCCGTCGTCGTGGGTCCATGTGCCGCCGTAGGAGGCGACGAGCTCCGCCTCGGCCGCGAGCCAATACGGTTCGGTGTCGACGAGGGTGCCGTCCATGTCCCAGAGAACGGCGGCGGGGAGCAGATCGGTCACGGAATCCGAGTTTAGACGGGTGGGCGTTCTATCCTTGACGGATGGCAGCGGGCCAGACGGGTTCCGCGCCGACGGGAGATGCGTGTCTGACTCGGGAATCCTCAGTGGGCGACTGCTCGTCGTCGCCTTCGAAGGCTGGAACGACGCGGGTGAGGCGGCCACCGGCGCTGTCACCACCCTGAAAGACCTGCTCGATCTCTATCCGATCGCGGAGATCGACTCCGAACGGTATTTCGACTTCCAGTTCAACCGCCCGACGGTCACGCTGGACGACGATGGCAGCCGCTCGCTCGTGTGGCCCACCGTCGTCACCTACGGCCCGACCAGCGTGAAAGCACAGCGGGATGCCGTGGCGCACGACGGCATCGGAGAGAACTCCTCGAACATCTACCTCCTTCTCGGCACGGAGCCGTCGCGCAACTGGCGCAGCTTCACCGAGGAGATCATGGCCACCGTGCGCGAGAACGGCATCAGCGGCATCGTGATGCTGGGAGCCATGCTCGCGGACGTGCCCCACACCAGGCCGATCTCGGTGTTCGTCGGCAGCGAGAACGCGGCAGTGCGGGCCGAGCTGGGCGTGGAGCGGTCGACGTACGAGGGGCCGGTCGGCATCCTGTCCGTGCTCGGGGAAGCGGCGGAGAAAGCGGGCATCCCCACCGTCTCGATCTGGGCCTCCGTGCCGCACTACGTGCACAACGCTCCCTCCCCCAAGGCCACGCTGGCGATCATCGACAAGCTCGAGGAGCTCATCGACGTGGTCATCCCGCGCGGCGATCTCGTCGACGAGTCTGCGGCCTGGGAGAGCGGGATCGATGCGCTCGCCAGCGACGACGAGGAGATGGCCAGCTACATCACGCAACTCGAACAGGCGCGTGACACCGTCGACTCCCCCGAGGCGAGCGGCGAGGCGATCGCGCAGGAGTTCGAGCGCTACCTGCGTCGCCGGGACGGCAAGGGCGGAACGGCCGGGCCCTCCGGCTCGGACGACTGGCGTCCGAAGGACTGATCCGTCAGGGCCGGCGCAGGTCGAGCCCGAGCAGTCCGTCGATGGCCTCCACCAGTGCGCGGCTGGGCGGGATCCCGGAGTCCACCCGGGTGTCCACGAGGTCGAGCGCGGCCGGCGTGTCGAGATCCTGCGAGAGCGCCGTGCGGAGATCGTCCACGTCGTCCGTGTAGTCACCGGATGCGCCCTCGGCCCAGGCCGACCAGCGGGCGAGTCGCGCCTCCGCGTCGTGCAGCTGGTCGCCGCTCCACTCCCAGTCCGACCGGTAGTGGTGGGCGAGCAGAGCGAGCCGGACGGCCCGCGGATCGACCCCGGCGGCCGTCAGCTCGGAGACGAACACGAGATTGCCGAGAGACTTGCTCATCTTCTCGCCCTCGAAAGAGACCATTCCGCCGTGGGCGTAGATGCGGGCGAACGGCTCCCCGGTGAGGGCAGCGGTGTGCGCGGCACCGTACTCGTGGTGCGGGAACAGCAGGTCGGATCCTCCGCCCAGCACGGTGGCAGGTGAGGGCAGGGTGCGGAGGGCGATCACCGAGCACTCGATGTGCCAGCCGGGTCGACCCCGGCCGAGGACGGTGTCCCAGGCGGGCTCGCCCGGTCGCTCCGCCCGCCACAGGAGCGGGTCGAGCGGGTCGCGCTTGCCCCGCCGCCCCGGATCTCCGCCGCGCTCGGCACTGAACTCGAGCATCTGCGAACGCTCGAGCCGGCTCTCCTGGCCGAGGTGCCACGGGGACGAGTCGGCGCCCGTGTCGAAATAGAGGTCCTGATCGGCGCCCTCGCTTTCCACCGGGTACGCGATGCCCCGAACGAGCAGGTCGTGCACGGCGGCGGCGATCTCGTCGACGCTCTCGCTCACGGCCACGTAGTGGTCCGGCGGCAGGATGCGCAGGGTCTGCATGTCACCCCGGAAGAGCTCGGTCTGACTCTCGGCGAGGGCCTGCCAGTCCACGCCGTCACGTTCCGCCCGCTCGAGCAGCGGGTCGTCGACATCCGTGGTGTTCTGCGTGTATCGCACCTCGACACCGGCGTCCAGCCACAGTCTCACCAGGGTGTCGAAGCCGAGGTAGGTGGCGGCATGCCCGATATGGGTGGCGTCGTACGGGGTGATGCCGCAGACGTAGACGCTTGCGACGCCCTGCTCATCCGGCGCGGCCGGCCGCAGCTGGTCGGTCGAGGAGTCGTAGACGACCGGGATGGGTCCTGTGCCCGGCAGGCGGGGAACGTCGGGTCGGGTCCAGGCTCGCACCACCGAAGTCTAAGCGCCCACCGCCGGGCCGTGCGTCTATGCCGTCAGCACCCCGGTGAGCAGCAGCACGATCACGAGGACTCCGAGCGCGATCCGGTAGATCACGAACGGGAGGAACGAGCGCCGCGAGATGTAGTTCATGAAGAAGACGATCACCGCGAGCCCGACTCCGAACGCGACCAGAGTGGAGATCGCGATCTCGGGGCCGGAGAACACCTCGTGACCGGGGTTCTTCACCGTCTTGTAGAGCTGGAAGAACCCGCTGCCGAGCACCGCGGGGATCGCGAGGAGGAAGGAGTAGCGGGCGGCCGCCTTGCGCTCGTAGCCCATGAGGAGGCCGGCGGTGATCGTGCCGCCCGAGCGCGAGACGCCGGGGATGAGCGCCAGTGACTGGGCCAGACCGTAGACGATCGAGTGCGGCACGTTCAGGTCGCGCAGGCGACGGGCCTTCGCGCCGACGCGGTCGGCGATGCCGAGGAGGATCCCGAACACGATGAGGGTGACGGCGATGATCCAGAGGGAGCGGAACGTGGTCTCGATCGTGTTCTGGAACAGGAGGCCAAGCACCACGATCGGCACCGAGCCGATGATGATGAACCAGCCCATCTTCGCGTCGGGATCGTTGCGCGGGATGCGGCCGAACAGGGCGAGGAACCAGCGCGAGATGATGCGCCACAGGTCCGCCGCGAAGTAGACGATGACGGCCGCTTCGGTGCCCAGCTGGATGATGGCGGTGAACGCCGCGCCCGGGTCGGTCTTGATGCCGAGCAGCTCCCCCACGATGCGCAGATGGGCGCTGGAGGAGACCGGGAGGAACTCGGTGAGACCCTGGACAAGACCCAGGATGATCGCGTTGATGATGCCCAAGGAAAGGTCCAATCGGTCGGCGGCCTCAGTACCCTAGCAGCAGGTCTCCAAGAACTTTCCGACCGAACACGAGGGCGTCCAGGGGCACCCTCTCGTCCACCCCGTGGAACATCGCGGGGAAATCCAGCTCGGGCGGGAGGCGGAGCGGCGCGAACCCGTACCCCTTGATTCCGAGAGTCGAGAGGGCCTTGTTGTCGGTGCCACCGGAGAGCAGGTAGGGCAGCACGGGAGCACCGGGATCGTGGGTGCCGAGGGCGGCGACCATGGCATCCACCAGGGGGCCGTCGAAGGAGGTCTCCAGACCGATGTCACGGTGCATCACGACCACCTCGATGTCGGGTCCGACGAGGTCGGCGATCTCGGCCAGGGTGCTGTCCTCCTCGCCGGCGAGGCAGCGCACGTCGATGAGCGCCTCAGCGGTGTCGGGGATGACGTTGTGCTTGTAGCCCGCGGTGAGCACCGTGGGATTGCTCGTGGTGCGGAGGGTGGCCTGGATGAAGCCGGCCGCCGTGCCGGTCTGGAGCACGAGCTCATCCGGCCCCGCCGTCTGCGGGTCCACCCCGAGGATGCGCGCCAGCTCGGCGAGCAGGGCGTTCGTGGTCTCAGTCAGCCGGATCGGCCACTCGAGGCGCCCCACCCGGGCGACCGCTTCGGCGAGTTTCGTTACCGCGTTGTCGTGGATCAGGCGCGAACCGTGCGCGGCCTGGCCGCGGGCGACCAGCTTGATCCACAGAAGGGCCTTCTCCCCCGTCTGCAGCAGGTAGGCGCGTCGGCCGGCGAGCGTGATGGAGTAGCCGCCGACCTCGCTGATCGCCTCGGTGGCACCTGCGAAGAGCTCGGGATGCGTGTCGACGAGGTAGTGCGAGCCGAGCACTCCCCCCGCCTCCTCGTCGGCGAAGAATGCGATGACGAGATCGCGCGCGGGGCGACGGCCCGAACCGAGGATGTCGCCGAGCGCGGTGAGCATCATGGCGTCCATGTTCTTCATGTCCACGGCGCCGCGACCCCAGAGCATTCCGTCTTTGACCACGCCGCCGAAGGGGTCGACGCTCCAGTTGTCCGGCTGGGCCGGGACGACGTCGGTGTGGCCGTGCACGACCAGGGCGGGCTTCGAGGCATCCTCCCCCTCCACCCGGGCGACGACGCTGACGCGGCCCGGCTCGGATTCGAACATCTGCGCGTCGAGTCCGAGTGCGGTGAGGTGTGCGGCGACGTACTCCGCGGCATCCGTCTCGCCGTTGGAGCGGCCTTCGCCGTAGTTGGTGGTGTCGAACCGGATGAGGTCCCGGGCGATGCGGGCCGTCTCGTCGAGGGTGTCGTCGATGGTCTGGTCCGCGTCTGCCATGCGTCAACGCTATCGGTTCGATCGGACCCTCAGAGGCTCTCCAGCGCGGCGACCAGCTTCGGCGTGAACGGCTCGTCGATCGAGAGGACCACGCGGATGTGCGCTCCCGGTTGTTCGGGATGACCGAGGAAGCGGCCGCGCAGTTCGGCGATGGTCTGGCCACGCCCCGGTCCCTGGGTGGTGTCGACGACGACATGCACCACCGGCGCCGAGCGCAGTGCCAGGTCGCCCACCGCGACCGCCGCGGCGAGCGGGTCGTGCAGGGCGCTGGTGCGGCGGCCGAAGGCCCTGACGTGGAAGTCGAAGTAGGTGTCGAGCATCGCCCCGATCGCCTGGGCGACCGGTCGAGGCGACGCGAGCAGGGCATCCCGGTCGTCCGGCTCGAGCAGGCTCTCCATCGTGGCGTCGAGCGGCACCAGCGTGATCGGCCAGTCCGCGGCGAACACCTCGGCGGCCGCCTCCGGATCGTTGTGGATGTTCGCCTCCGCCGCCGCGGTGACGTTGCCGGGCACCAGGGCGGCGCCGCCCATGATCGTGACCTCCTTCACCAGGCCGGCGATCGAGGGATCGCGCCGCAGGGCTGCGGCGAGATTCGTGAGCGGTCCGATCGCGAGCAGGTGCAGCTCTCCGGGCCACGCGCGGGCGAGCCGCACGATCATCTCGTCGGCGGTCTCCGGCGCGACCCCGGCGCTCGATCGCGGCAGCTCCACTCCCCCGATCCCGTTCACACCGTGGACGTGCGGCGCTCCGCCGTGGAACGGCGCCGCCTGGAAGTCGTGCGCACCGAGGGCCACCGGGATGTCGGGGCGGCCCGCCAGCGCGAGCAGATCGAGCGTGTTGCGGGCCCCGACCGCCGCGGGTACGTTGCCGCTCACCGCGCCGATGCCGAGCAGGTCCACCCGCTCGGAGGCCAGCAGATAGGCGATCGCCATCGCGTCGTCGATCCCGGTGTCGCAGTCGAGGTAGAAGGGCTGGCGCATCATGCTATTGTCGTACCTCGGTGGTTCTGCAGAGAGCCGCCGAATGCGCGCGGATGGCGGAAATGGCAGACGCGCTAGCTTGAGGTGCTAGTGCCCGTATAGGGCGTGGGGGTTCAAGTCCCCCTTCGCGCACAGTAGAAATCGACCGTGGCAGAGTTCTCGAACTCTGCCCGGTCTTTTTCTTTACCACGGACTTTCGTGCCACCGACTGGCGTTAGCACCGCCGCGTCAGGCCGGAGGCGCGATCCAGCTGGCCGTGACCAGGATCGGGATGTGGTCCGACTTGCCGCGGGCGAGCGTCTCGACGCTGTCGATGCGCAGGCCGATGGATGTCGCGAAGTCGAAGTGACCGCGGAAGAACTTGTACCTCGTGTAGGTGCGCCGATCGCTGAGCGAGAGGTCGTATCCCGACTCCTGCACGGTCCGATTGAGCCGCTCCTTGAAAAGCGGGTAGTTGTAGTCCCCGACCATGATGGTCGGCAGCCCGTCGCCCATGGTGCGGAGCTGTTCATGCGCGGCACGGATCTGCTCACGTCGGAGTGAGTTGAGGGCGGTGAGCGGCGCTGCGTGGAACGACGCCACGATGAGCTCCCGATCCGACTCGAGGTCGATCAGCCTGGTACCGATGAGCCGCTCGTGCGCCGGGCGCATGATCATGTCGTGCAGCGACTTCTTCAGGGCGAAGGTCTGGGTGTCGACCGCCCGGAACCGGTCCCGGCGGTAGTAGACGGCGAGCCCGAGCCTGTTGCGCTTCGTGGAATCCGCCAGGTGCAGACCGCCGACCTCGGTGGGGAGGAGCGCGGTGTCCGCTTCCTGCAGGCACAGGGCATCGAGGTCGTTGTTGCCGGCAAGCGCCTCGATCTCCCCGCTCGCGTGGTTCTCGCGCAGGTTGTAACTGATAACTCGCAAGGGTCCTCGTCGTCGTGGGTTGTGCGAACAGCATACGGTCGTCACCTTCCTGTTCGGTGCAGGGGGCTTGTGCGTTCGCCCGGATGTGGCGAGGCTGGGGGCATCCGCACCACCTCGATCGGGAGCCGCCATGGAAGACAGAGAAGACGCACCGAAGGAGCCCTCCTACAGCCAGTGGGACGGGTCTGAAGAAAGCGAAGGATCGGCCGGGGGCGAGACGCCCGAAGGCGAGGTGGAGGAGACCGACCTCGACCGCAGCGAACGGCACGACTAGGCGGCGAGAACGGGAGGGAGGTGCGCGATGAGCAACACGTTCCTGAGCCCCAGCTTCGATGACGAGCCGGAGGTCGACAGCGCCGACGTCGTCGACGACGACGATCTGACCGACGACAACCGCCCGGTGCATCAGCACTGATGGCGATAGCTGGACCGACGCGCCCGGCGCGCGCACTATCCCGAGGATCGGGGCGTGCGAGTAGTAGTGTCATGCCATCGTCGCGGACCGGCGACGTAAACTCGATCACGGCCGTATTGAGCCTGACTGTCGGGGGAATGTCATTGTGGTAGCGAACGCCGAAGGTACGACGCCGGGTGCCGGCTGGTTTGCCGATCCCGCGGGAAGTCCGTACCTGCGCTGGTGGGACGGGTCCCAGTGGACCGACAACTTCATCGATGCGAAGACGGGGGCTCCTCCCGGAGAACTCCCCGCCGCCCCGAGCGCGCAGTCGACCGCACCCGAAGCGGTCGAAGCGCAGGGCGCTACGGAAGCGGCTCAGCCCGCCGAGGCCGCCGGTGTCGCACCGGATGCCGGTGGCGCGGACATTCCGCAGGCCGCCGCGGCCGCATCCACGGAGTCCGCGTTCGCGCCGGGTTCTCCCTTCGCGCCCGTCATCCCGGCGGTGCCGGTCTCCGAGCCGACCCCCGCCGCGATGCCTGCCGACGCGGGCATCCCGGGCGCCGACCAGACGGCAGCCCCTCAGCTCACCCGCCGCCAGGCGCGCATCATGCAGGAGATGGAGGAGGCGCGCAGCAACGGAACCGTTGCGGGCGCGGCATCCCCGACCGACGACGTCGCGGCGGCAGGCCAGCAGCCCGTCGCCTCCCAGCCGGTGCCGGTGCAGCAGCCCCTCGTGCCCCAGCCGGCCGTCGAGCCCCCGCTCATCCCGCAGGCACCCGTGCCGTCACCGGCGGCGGAGCAGCCCTTCGCCGCGCAGCCCGTGGTCGCCCAGCCCGCCGTGCCGCTCGTACCCGCCGCCGAGACGCCGGTTCACACTCCCATCGTTCCGCCGCCGACCCCGGCGCCCGCGGTTCAGCCGCAGGTCGTGCAGGAGCCGGTGATCGTGCCGGTGCCCACCCCGCCGACGCCGTTCGACGCGTCCACGGTCGCGCCCCCCACCACCGCCACCTCGCCCACCGCGTGGCCCTTCGCCGCAGCGCCGGATGCCACGACGGCCGTCCCCGCTCCGGTGGTCGGCGGCGCCGCGGCCTCGGCGGCACCGTGGCTCGACGCCCCGGCTCCCAGCCCCGATGCGATGCTCCCGGCGGAGAAGCCCGCCTACGAGCCGATGGCGCGTCCGCGCTCCCAGTCGGGCACGGCGCAGGAGGTCTTCGTCGGTACCACCAACAACTGGGCGATCTGGGCCTTCGCCGCCCTGCCGATCCTGCACCTGGGGATCGTCTGGTACATCTACACGACTCTCCAGCCCGCCTTCGACAGCCCCATCCGATGGGGTGTCCTGCTCGGACCGATCGTCTTCTACGTACTGCTGGCTGCGGTGGACCTCTCCATCCTCAAGCGCAACGGGCACGTCAACCTGCCCTCCGTGCTGCTGGCGATCATCCCGCTGCTGTATCTCGGCATCCGGTCCGCTCGCCTGGGAGTGCGCACGCTCCCGCCGCTCGTCGTCTGGGTCGTGCTGCAGGCTGCGGCGGTGGTGGCGCTCATGTTCGTCTTCCCGACCATCTACTCGCAGCTCACCTCGGCCACGGACACCACCGCGACCACGGTGGTCGGACCGGTGGTCGCCTCCCAGTCGCTCACCACCGCCCAGCGTGCGGCGGAGCTCACGCCGTCGGGCATGGCCGGTGCGATCACCAAGCAGCTGGCGGCCAAAGGGGTGACGCTGAAGTCGGTCACCTGCCCGCCGCTCCAGTCGACCCAGGATGCCGTCACGGTCACCTGCGTCGGCTCGGTGGACGACGGCACGAGCCTCGACATCGTCGTCGCGGTCGACTCGAACAACAAGACGTCGGCCTTCGACATCGTGAGCTCCGGCCCGGCAAGCTAGCCTCGATGCCCGAGCGGATCGTCGCGCGCTTCACGGTGACCGGCTTCGAGCCGGTGCCGCTCCAGGGCATCGAGGGCGACTGGGTGGGCGCGGTGATCATGCGCAAGCGCTTCACGGCGGGCCTGATCGGCGAGTCAACGGCGCACTTCGTGGCGTCCGGCTCCGAGGAGACGGGCCGAGGGTACCTCGCAGCGGAGCGCATCACGGGCACCCTGGACGACGGCCGCGGCGGCGCATTCACCGTGCACCACGGCGCGCTGCAGCACCCGGATGACCCGAGTGCGTTCGGCTATCTGATCCCGGGCTCCGGCACGGGTGACTTCTCCGGGTTCTCGGGGAGCGCCCGCATCCATCACGACTCAGACGGCGCGTTCTTCGTGATCGAGCTGGACTGAGCCGCACCGATCAGACGAAGCGGATCGCCGACTGCAGCCTGGTGCGCACATCGAACGACTCCGTTCCGCCCACAGTGCGGGCGCCGGGGATGCCTTCGCGCATCAGTCCGGGCAGGCGCGACGCCCGCACCGCCGCCGTGGTGGCACCGCGGATGCTGCCGAGCACGACGATGTCGTCCGCGAGCTCGTCGTCCGGGAGCACGATCACCAGAGCGCTGAACTTCACGCGCGCGGCTCGGGCGATGACCTTGGCGCGGACGCCGAGGTCGTGCATGGGGCGCGCGTCGGGGTCGTCCGGGGCGATGAGCTCCCCTCGGCGGATGCGCACCGGCGATCCGAAGTCTTCGGAGAGGATCGCGAACAGACCGGTGGGTCCGAGCACCACGTGATCGAGCTTGTTCTCCGGATCCCCCGTCGCCACGTCGTGCCACACGGTGAATCCGATCCCCAGATCGGCGAGGGTGCGGGCCGTCTGCTCCTCTGCCAGGGCGTCGGCCAGCAGGTGCCGCAATTCGCGAGGCGCGGAGCGCACCAGCGCGGGATCGTAGGGGTCTGCGACATCCTCCCCCCGACCCACCCACTCGCGGATCAGGGTGAGGTAGCGCTCGCGACGCCAGCCGCCCGGGTGCCCGTAGGCGCGAGCGCGGGGACGCGTGTCCTGTCGCTCCGATCGCTGCTGGGGCGCCCAGGTGAAGCCGGGTTCCGCCGATGCCGCGTGCCCCCGGTCGTAGACGGCCCTGTCCTCCGCCGTGCCGATCCGCTCCCATGCCGCCTGCACCGCGTTGAAACTGGCGGCGTCGCCGCCCGTGTCGGGATGGGTCTCGCGCAGGCGCTTTCGGTAGGCGGCCTTCAACTCCTCCGCGGTCGCCGAGGCGGGCACGCGCAGCACCTCGTAGGGTGTCGCTGAGATGGGGCTCTCGGGCATCGTGCTCTCGTTCGATCGGTCGGGACGCGCCTTTCGACGATACCGAAGGTTTGCTGGGATCGAGCGGGGACGGGAATAGGGGAATACCGCGAGCGGTTCTTCGAGCCATGGCCATCGACGACATCCCCATCACCACCATCGACGGCGAGCAGACGTCTCTCGCCGCTTTCGACGGCAAGGTCAAGCTCATCGTGAACGTCGCCTCGCGCTGCGGGCTCGCCCCCCAGTACGAGAAGCTGGAGGCGATGCAGAAGCTCTACGCCGATCGGGGCTTCACCGTGCTCGGCTTCCCGAGCAACCAGTTCCTGCAGGAACTCGGGAGCGACGACGCGATCAAGGAGTACTGCTCCACCACGTGGGGTGTCACGTTCCCGATCTTCGAGAAGGTCCGCGTGAACGGGCGCAACCAGCATCCTCTCTACAAGGAGCTGAAGGCGGAGGAGGCGCACGGCAATTCCGGCCGCATCACCTGGAACTTCGAGAAGTTCGTCGTGACGCCGGATGGCGCGGTGCACCGCTTCTCGCCGAGGACCGAGCCCGACGACCCCGAGATCGTCTCGCTGATCGAGTCGTCGCTGCCCGCCTAGGCTGGGAGGGTGAGACTCCTCTTCATCCGGCACGGCCAGACCATCGACAACGTCAACGGCGCTCTCGGCACCGTGATCCCCGGCCCGGGCCTGACGGAGCTGGGCGCGAAGCAGGCGGCCGCCATCCCCCTCGCCCTGGAGTCGCAGCAGATCGAGGCCGTATACGCGTCGACCATGCTGCGCACCCAGCTCACCGCACGTCCGCTCGCCCACTCGCGCGGCCTGGAGGTGCGGGTGCTGGACGGCCTTCAGGAGATAGGTGCAGGCGAGCTCGAGGGGCGCTCCGACGAGGACTCCATCCGGCTCTACATGGGCACCATCTTCTCCTGGTGGACCGACCGTTCGGCGCGCATCCCCGGGGGCGAGGACGGCGAAGGCTTCTGGGCCCGCTACACGGGTGCGATCGAGCGCATCGCAGCGGAGCACGACGGCACAGTCGCCGTGGTGAGCCATGGCGCCGCGATCCGCACGTGGGTGTGCGCCACCTCCTCCAATCTCGATGCGGACTTCAGCCGCAGTCATCCGCTGGAGAACACGTCCGTCGTCGTGGTGGAGGGCTCCCCCACCGAGGGCTGGGTCACCACCTACTGGGCCGACGAGCCGGTCGGCGGCGCGGCGCTCGAGGATGCCGCGGCGCCCGACCCCACGGCAGACGCGCTCTGACGTTCCCCCGGAACCCCGAGGTTGCGCTCCCGGAGTCGGAGCTGTTGAGTTGCACCATAGGACGAGGAGCGGAGCTGTCATGAGCGATACCAACAACGGCGGATTCGTCGAGGACCGCGAAGCCGAGTGGCTCGCGGCGAACGACGAGGAGACCAACGACGCGGTTGCCGGCGAGACGGTGACGCGCGGCGTCGGGAACGGGAACGACGGCCCGACGGGCGGATCCCCCGCTGAGGCCCGGCCGTACGGCGCCCCCAACGACCTGGGCGACGAACGGATCGACCTCGACGACGGGCGTACCCGCACCCCCCTCGACGTGCCGCCCGCCACCACGGGACAGTTCGCGCACTACGACGCGCTTCCGGACGACATCGACGACGACTCGATCGACATCGCCGAGAACAACGGCCCGGACCTGTAACGACCCGGTCGCTGAGGCCCTCGAAGCGCAGCCCGGTCGCTGAGGCCCTCGAAGCGCAGCCCGGTCGCTGAGGCTCTCGAAGCGCAGCCCGGTCGCTGAGGCTCTCGAAGCGCTCGCGCCACATCGCCCTCATCTCCCCCACAGACAAACCTTCGACCTCAGCTTGTCCACAAGCATGATTACGTTAGCAATCATGTTCGATCCCTGCGAGCATGGAGGCATGAAATCCCTCCCCGACGCCTCGGAGCTAGCAGCGGCTCTCGCCGCAGTGCGCGTTCCGGCGGAATCGGAGCTGAGCGACTCCGCCCTGGCTGACCTGCAGCGCGTCTACGCCGACATCCGCCGCACCGCGGACGTCGCGCTGGCCCAGCTCGCGAGCATGGTCGTCCGCCGTTCCCGCCCCGAGCTCGGCTACGCGGGTCTGGCCCAACGCACGGGCGCTCGCACACCCGAACAGGTCGTGCAGCTTCTCACCGGTGTCAGCAGACGGGAAGCCGGCACGCTCGTGCGCGTGGGCCAATTGATGGACGCTGACCGCGACGCGCGCACCCCCGCTCACGCACCCTCCTGGATGCACCTGATCACAGCGGCGGCCCTGAACCGATCGATCTCGACGACAGCCGCGGACGTCATCCGCGGCGTGCTTACGTCCATCAACGCTGACGACGGCGTGCTGGCCCAGGCTGCGTCGGAGCTGATCCGGAGTGCTGGAGCGGTCAGTATCGAACGGCTCTCCGCGCAGGCACGCCAGCTGCGCGATCGACTCGATCCCGATGGCGTCTGGCAACGCGAGCAGGGCCTGCGGGAGAAGCGGTATCTCCACTTCTTCCCGCAAGCAGACGGCATGACTCGCATGGTCGGACTCCTCGATCCGGAATCCGCAGCTGAGATCAGGGCCGCCGTGGATGCTGCGACATCACCGCGCCGCGGAGGACCCCGTTTCGTGAGCAAGACGGAGCGCGAGCGGGCCCGGCGGCTCCTCCAGGACCCTCGAACGACGGCTCAGATCGCCGTCGACGCCGTCGTCTCTCTCGTCACGCTCGGCGTCTCAGGCGAATCCGTTCGCATCGTCGGGGCGCACCGGCCGGCCGTCCGGCTTCACGTGACAGCTGCCGACCTCGACCGGAGGGCGGGCTCGGCGCGACTCGAGGGGCAGACGGCGGCGGTGAGCATCGCGACCGCCCAGCGCCGCAGCTGTTCCGACGGGCTCGTCCCCATTCTGTTCGATGCGGACGGACAGGTGCTGAATGTGGGGCGTACTCAACGATTCTTCACCGTGCGTCAGCGGATCGCCCTCGATGCACGAGACGGGGGCTGCCGGTTCCCCGGCTGCGACCGTCCCCCGGGATGGACCGAAGCCCATCACATCCACGAATGGAAGAGAGACCATGGAATGACGGATGTCGCCGATGGAATCCTGCTCTGCCGTCACCACTATCTTCTCGTTCACAACAACGGGTGGCGCGTGGTCCGACGGGGAACGCGCTACCTCGTGGTGCCGCCCCGGTCGCTGGATGCACGCCAGCGCCCCATCCCGGCGCCGCCCCAGAAGATGTTCGCCAGCCGTGGCGGTAGCGCCGCTATGCCCCTACCGCGCTCGACGGCGCCCAGAGGTTGATGTCCATGTCGACAGCGTGTTCGTCGATTGCGGCCAGCTCTGAGTCGCTGAAGTCCAGGTTTCCGACCGACGCCAGGTTGGCCTCCAGCTGCTCGACGGATGACGCCCCGACCAGTGCCGAGGTGACGCCGTCGTTTCTCAGGGTCCAGGAGATGGCGAGTTGAGCCAGCGTCTGCCCGCGAGACTCCGCGATCGCCGTCAGTGCACGGATGGCGGCCAGCGTGTCGTCGTTGACCATCGAGCTGCTCATCGATCCCTCTCGAGCCGCACGGGCACCCTCGGGGATGCCCTTCAGGTAGCGGTCGGTGAGAAGTCCCTGCGCGAGCGGCGAGAAGGCGATGCATCCGACTCCCAGGTCTGCCAGGGTGTCGAGAAGGCCGGACTCGATCCAGCGATTGAACATCGAATACGAGGGCTGGTGGATGAGCAGCGGCGTTCCGAGGTCCGCGAGGATTCTGGCGGCGGCAACCGTGCGTTCCGGAGAATACGACGAGATGCCGGCATACAGAGCACGGCCCGACGCGACGGCCGTGTGGAGCGCGCCCATGGTCTCCTCGAGCGGGGTCTCCGGATCGGCGCGGTGGCTGTAGAAGATGTCCACATACTCGAGGCCCATGCGGTCGAGGGACTGGTCCAGCGAGGCCAGCAGATATTTGCGCGAACCCTCGTTGCCGTACGGACCGGGCCACATGTCGTAGCCCGCCTTCGTGGAGATCACGAGCTCGTCGCGATACGGCGCGAAGTCGCGACGGAGGTGCTCCCCGAAGTTGCGTTCGGCCGCACCGTAGGGAGGGCCGTAGTTGTTCGCCAGGTCGAAGTGGGTGACGCCCAGATCGAATGCGCGTCTGAGGATGTCCCGCTGACGCTCGAACGGAACGTCGTACCCGAAGTTCTGCCACAGGCCGAGCGATACGGCGGGCAGCTTCAGTCCGCTTCGTCCGGTGCGGCGGTAGGTCATCTGGTCATAGCGGTCGTCCGCGGCGAGGTAGGTCACCTCTCTATGGTGTCACTACCTGCGCTGCAGGATGAACAGACCGGCGAGCACGAGGGCCGCCCCCCAGAGCAGCCACAGCAGCACCACGATCACGCTCGACAGCCAGGGCATCGGCACGATCTGCACGAGCAGGTACAGGGCGGTGAGGATCATCGCCAAAAGGAAGAACGAGTCCGCTCTCGCGCCGAAGGAGTGCCGGGCGTAGACAACCAGCCCGGCCACCAGGCTGCCCAGGAGCGCGAGCCCGACCCCCACATCGGCGATGATGCTCGCCGTGGTGGAGAGCACAGCCGACAGCGCGTAGACGAACCATCCCACTCCCCCGGCTGCGAAGGCGAGCCGCCCCGCGTCGTTGAATCCGCCGGAGCTGCCCGCGGCCGCGAAGGCCACGACCAGGGCTGCTGCGGACGCGATGAAGAACCACCGCACCGGGAAGTCTGGCTGCACTCGGATGAGCACGATCCCCACGAGCACCGCGACCCCCGCCACGGCCGTCGAAACGCCGATGACGGGGCGGTTGCGGCGCAGGCGATTCGCTGTCATAAGGCGAGGGTAGCGGAGAGTGCGGCATGATCGAGAGGACCACACGACGAGGGGAAACGAGCGATGCGAGGCAACCTGTCCGATCGCACGAGGGCGCTCCTGGCCGAGCTGTCGGCGGCGGATGCCGCGACCCCACCGCTCGAGGTCGTGCGCGGCATCCGCGCCCTCAGGTCGGCCCTCGAGGCGGAGCCCGCGACCCTGATCTCCGTGCGAGCGGCGCTCGCCGAGGGCGCGAGCTGGGAGCAGATCGCCGAAGCCGCCGACCTCGGCGCGGCAGCAGCCAAGTGGCGATGGCAGGGCACCGACGAGGAGATCGCCGCGCGTCACGAGGCGGGACGGAAGAGGTCGGCACGCCCGAGCAGCGTGCCGACGGATCTGCCGGGAGTCTCGGTGGCGGAGGCGGCGAAACGGCTCGGTGTGACGGTGCAGGCGGTCTATCTGCGAATCAGCCGGGGGCAGTTGGAGGCGACCACAGTGGAACTGGACGACGGCCGCAAGTACAAGCGCGTGCTGCTGGAGCCGGCAGGCTGATTCTGCCGGCTCCTGGTGCTCAGTCCGGGACGGTGAAGCTCTCGACGCTGCGATCGCTCAGCAGCGGGATGATCTGCTCCACCACCAGCTCCTGGTAAGCGGTCGACTCGCGGTGCGCGGCGAAGTCGTCCGCGGTCTCGTAGCGTTCGACCAGCAGAAGCTCGCTGTCGTCGTCGGTGTTCACGTAGCTGTCGAAGCCGAGGCAGCCGTCCTCCTGCCGGCTGGTCTGAGCGAGTTCAGTGACCAGGTCGAGCACGGACGAGTGATTGCCGGTCGCAATCGAATAGTGGGCCAGAACCAGGAACATCAGTCGTCATCCTCCGGGGTGTAGAACGCCGCCAGGGCGCGGGTGAGAGCGTACGGGTCGTCGACGCCGCACATCTCGCGGGCCGAGTGCATCGAGAGGAGGGGGATGCCGACATCCACCGTGCGGATGCCGAGCCTCGTCGCCGTGATCGGGCCGATCGTCGACCCGCAGGGCACCGAGTTGTTCGAGACGAACTCCTGGTAGTCGATGCCGGCCCGGCGTGCCGCGGAACGCCACTCGGCCGCCCCCAGCGCGTCGGTCGCATAGCGCTGATTGGCGTTGATCTTGAGCAGTGGTCCGCGTCCCACCAGCGGCCGGTTCGCCGGATCGTGCCGCTCCGGGTAGTTGGGGTGCACCGCGTGCCCGGCGTCGGCGGAGACGCACCAGCTGAGGGCGAAGGCACGCGCCCGCGCGACCGGATCGGGCTGGATCCGTCGCAGCACGTCCTCCAGGAACGACCCCGCGGCGCCGGATCGGGTCTCGCTGCCGACCTCCTCGTGGTCGAAGGCGGCGAAGACGGTGATCGCCGTGGTCGGCTCCGCCTCCAGGAGGGCGGTGAGCCCGGCGTGCACCGACGAGAGGTTGTCCAGCCGGCCGCTCGCGAACAGCCGCCCGTCGATCCCGAAGCGCTGCGGGGCAGCGGTGTCGGCCACCACGATGTCGTATCCGGCGACCTCGTCCCCGCTCCCTCCGGCGAGGGAGGCGAGCAGGCCGACGACGTCGTGCTGCGCGCTCTCCACCGTTCCCAGCACGGGAACGAGATGGTTCTGCGGGTTGAGCACGAGGCCCTCGGAGTTGACGCCACGATCCAGATGCACGGCGAGCTGCGGGATCCGCAGGAGGGGGCCGGTTCGCACGAGCGCCGTCGAGCCGTCGTCGAAGACGAGGCGGCCGGCCAGTTCGAGCTCGCGGTCCAGCCATGAGTTGTAGAGCGGACCGCCGTACACCTCGATGCCGGCCTGCAGCCAGCCGTGCGACGCGATGCTCGGCTTCGGCTTCAGCTTGAAACCGGGCGAGTCGGTGTGTGCGCCGACGATGCGGAACGGCGTCGTGGCCCGGACCCCGGCGGGCACCACCCACGCGATGACGGCACCGTCCCGGGCCACGACGTAGCGCCCCGGTTCGCCCGGCCACTCGTCGTGCTCAGCAAGCTCGGTGAACCCGGAGTCGACGAGACGCCGACCCGCCTCGTCGGCGGCATGGAACGACGACGGAGAGGCGCGCACGAACTCGGCGAGGTCGTCGATGTGGTCGAGGGACGCGGTCATCCAGCAATCCAATCACCTGTTCCGCGTCGGCGGCCCCCGATAGCCTGAACGGGTGAACCACGACTATCGCTCGCTCCCCATCGACCCCACCTCCACTTCGGCCCTTGCCGACCGCGGGCTCCGCTTCGCGCTCGTCGACGATGCGGGGTTCGCGGCGTGGAGCCAGGCCGTCGCCCGCGGATTCCACGACTCACGCACTCCGGACGCGGTGATCGACGCGCGACGCACGAACGCCGCGTTCCGGCGCGCATCGGGCATCTACGATCCGACCGCGGCCGAGCCGGCCACGCCCGTGGCGACGGCCAGCGCCTGGCCCGCCGACCTCACTCTCCCCGGGCGAAGCAGCATCCCTGCCTGGGCGATCAGCACGATCACCGTCGCTCCCACCCATCGTCGTCGCGGCCTCGCCACACAGCTCCTCGAAGGCGAGCTGCGCACCGCCCACGCGCTGGGAATCCCTCTTGCAATGCTCACGGTGAGCGAATCCACCATCTACTCGCGGTTCGGGTTCGCCCCCGCCGCGCTCTCCGCCGATTGGACGATCGACACGGCCTGGGTGCGCTGGTCCGGACCGGATGCCCCCGGGCGCGTGCACTTCGTCGAGGCCGCCGCCCTCGCCGAGCAGGGTGCCGACCTCGTGGAACGGGTGCGGCTCGAGACTCCCGGGCAGATGACGTTCGAGGGCTTCCTCTGGGAGCGCCTCATCGGCATCGGCGCGGGTCAGGAGGAGGCGGCGAAGAAGCTCCGGTTCGTCCGCTACGACGACGAGTCCGGCACCGCCCAGGGCTTCGCCGTGTACGAGGTGCTGGATGCGGAGACCCCGGCGGGTCGGTCGATCGTGGAGGTGAAGTATCTCGTCAGCGCCACCGACGACGCCTACGCCGCGCTCTGGCGGTTCCTGGTCGAGCTCGATCTCGTGGGCGAGCTGCGGGCCCCGCTGCGCTCCGTCGACGAGCCCCTCGCCTGGCAGCTCCACGACTTCCGGGCGGCGGTGAAATCCAAGGAGCGCGACCACCTCTGGACCCGCATACTCGACGTGCCCGCCGCCCTCACCGCCCGCAGCTACCACGCACCGGGGCACCTGGTCTTCGACGTCACCGACCCGCAGGGCTTCACCACCGGTCGCTACCTGCACACCATCTCGAGCGACGGCACGTCGGTCGTGGGCCCCCTCGACGGCGACATCCCGGACGACGCGGACGCCGTGGCCGTGACGATCAACGACCTCAGCGCGATCCTGCTGGGCGGCGTCTCGGCGCACACCCTCGCCAGGGCGGGGCGCATCGAGGAGCTCACCCCGGGCGCCGCGGCCGTCGTGGACCTCAGCTTCCGCTCGGCCGTCGTGCCGTGGCTGAGCATCTGGTTCTAGCGGCGGGAGAGGTGGCGATCAGCCGCGCGCGAACCAGGGCGGGTAGATGGCGATCTTGGGCACGTGCACGGAGTCGTTGAGCCCGTCCCGGATCGCGTCGCGGCCCCGATCGTTCGCTGCGCCGATCAGTGTGATGCGCTCGAACGGGAAGGCGCCCTTGACGAGGAGCTCGGCGCCGAGGATGGCCTCGTCGTCCACGCGGAGGCGACGCAGCATCCGATCCCTCGCCTCATCGGTGGAGGCGAACCGGGTCAACGTGTTCGCGGCATCGCCGTCGGCGATCACCACCTCGAACGGCGTCGTCGAGTCGACGGTGCTGACGAGGATCGCGAACTCCCCGGGGGGAAGACCCTGCACGTCCCGCGAGAGCCGGTCGTCCGCGACGCCGGCCCGCATGGTGGCCCACAGCGCCGCGCTCGGTGAGAGGTAGAACGGCACGTAGTCGGCAACGACGGAGTCGCCCACCGGCGTCTCGCGACGCGCGCGACGGTTCTCGGCGGACGAGGCGTCCATGGCGGGCGTCGCGTCGGCGATCAGGGCGCCGCCCTGCGCGATGAACGGCAGGTTGTCCACGTGCGTGACGTGGTAGATGCGCTGCTCGCCGACTCGATGGTCGGGCTTCGACGCCGTGGGGCGGGTCGGCGCCGAGGTGCGGGGCGTGCGGGTGCGGGGTGCGGTGCTCGCGACCACCGGTTCGGGGCGCGCCTTGGGGAAGCAGATGTCGCAAAGGCCGGCTGCGAGACCGTGGATACATTCTTCAGGCACGGTGTAAACCTACGTGGATTCCGGCGGGGTCCGGTACCGCGCCGGCGATACCGTCGAAACATGACCGTGTCCGCTGCCCTCGCCCACACGGGATCCGAGCCTCTCATCGGCTCCCCGATTCCGATCCTCCGCCGAGTGACGGGTGTCGTGCGCCTGGCCGCTGCCCTGCTCCTCGTCGCCGCGTTCGCCACGCAGATCACCGACCTGGTGGTGCACGACGAGTTCCGTCCGCACGAGTACTTCACCTACTTCACGATCGAGTCCAACCTGATGAACATCGTCGTGTTCGCCGTCGGAGGAGTCATGGCGCTCCGCCGGGCGAGGGACACGCCACTGCTCACCAGCGTGCGGGTGTCGCTGCTCTCCTATTCGGTCATCACCGGGCTCGTATTCAACATCATGCTCCGCAACCTCCCGCCGCACGGATTCCAGGGCATCCAGTGGCCCGCGGAGGTGATGCACGTGGTGATCCCGATCTTCGTCGTCCTGGACTGGGTGCTCGCCCCGGGTCGACCGCGAGTGGCGTGGCGGGCGCTGTGGCTCGTCGCCTCCTACCCCGTGCTCTGGATCATCTTCACCATGATCCGCGGCGCGCTGACCGGCTGGTATCCCTATCCATTCCTCGAGCCCGGTCAGCCGGGGGGTTACCTTTCCGTGCTGACATTCGCCGTGGTGATGTCGGGGGTGCTCGTGGGACTGTCGTCGCTCGGCATCGCGATCTCGCGGATCCGACGACACGCGCGCGTCATCGCGTAGGCGGGTCCTCGAGGCCGTCGTGCCGGCTCGCCTCGCCCGGTCGTGAGCCGGACGAGCGGTCCCGCCGAGCGAGGTCGTCGCGCAGACCGGAGACGGCTTCCGCGAGTTCGGCGACCTGCGCTCGGGTCGCCGCGGCTTCGGTCTCCTCCGAGATCTGCACCGCCGAGATCAGCCAGGTGGCCAGCGTCGCGGCGATCGCGCCGACCAGGGCCACTCCGGCGATCATCAGACCGACCGCCACCACCCGTCCCTCGACCGACACGGGGTGGAAGTCGCCGTAGCCGACGGTGGTGATCGTGACGAAGGCCCACCAGATCGCCTGACCGAAACTCCGGATGTTGGCTCCCGGGGCCCTCCGCTCGGCCTCCAGCACCGCCAGCGCGGCCACGTACACGAGCAGCAGTGCCGATCCGATGACATAGGCGGCGAGGCGTCCACGCAGGGTGCGTCCGGCGACCCGATGCACCGAGGTCCACACCATGGCCACCCTCAGAAGGCGCAGCGGCCGTAGGAACGGCAGGGCAACGAGCAGGAAATCGAGCAGGTGCCGGAAGAACCAGCGGAGTCGCGCCGGTGCCAGCACGAGTTTGACGACGTAGTCCGCGACGAAGACGGCCCAGGTGACCCAGATGATCACCTGGGCCACGTCGTCCGCGCCGTCGTGCAGGTCGCCGATCACGTCCCACGAGTAGGCGGCGAGGAACGCGCCCGCGGCGACGAGCAACGGGATGTCGGTGAATCGGGTCCAGCGTTCCTGGAGTGAGCCGGGCGCGGGCGTGGGCCCGAGCATGGACGGCGTGATGGGTGCGCTCATGAACGCGAGGGTATCGCCGGCCCAGCCGGTGTGGGTTTCGCCGGCGTTACGGCTCGCGCTACAGCCCCGGCACGTGCCGGATGTTCGATCTCACCAGCCTCACCGCCTCGCCCACCCCGCCGCCGAGCACGATCTTCGAGAGCGCGAGGGAGAAGCCCTTCACCTGCTCTCCGCTGATGGCGGAAGGCAGGGAGAGCGCGAGCGGGTCGGTCACGACGTCGACGAGCGAGGGGCCGGGGTGCGCGAGAGCCGTCTCGAGAGCCTGCCGCAGCATCCGCGGATCTTCGACCCTCTGCGACTGGAACCCGAGCGCTCCCGCAACCGCCGCATAGTCCACCGAGGGCACGTCTACGCCGAAGTCGGGGAATCCATCGACCAGCATCTCGAGTTTGACGAGCCCGAGCGTGGAGTTGTTGAAGACGACCACCGTGATGGGCAGGTCGTATGCCGCGACCGTGATCAGCTCGCCGAGGAGCATGGAGACTCCCCCGTCTCCGGAGATCGTGACCACCTGGCGATCCGGGTAGGCGATCTGGGCGCCGATCGCCTGGGGTACGGCATTGGCCATCGACCCGTGGAGGAACGACCCGATGATGCGTCGGCGGCCGTTGGGCGTGATGTACCGCGCCTGCCAGACGTTGCCCATGCCGGTGTCGGCGATCACGATCGCGTCGTCGGAGAGCACGGCGTCGAGCGTGGACGCCGCGAACTCCGGGTGGATCGGCGTGATCGTGTCCACGTCGGTGTAGGTGCCGACGGCCCCGTCGAGTAGGCGGGCATGGCGGGCGAGCGTCTTCTCCAGGAATCGGCGGTCGGTCTTCCGCTTCACCAGCGGGGTGAGCGCGGCGAGGGTCGCCAGCACGTCACCGTGCACCGGGTGGGTCACGGATGCCCGCCGCCCCAGCTTCGACGGGTCGGAGTCGATCTGGGCGATCGTGACCTTCTTCGCGTCGGGGAGGAACTGCTCGTAGGGGAAGTCCGTGCCGAGGAGGATCACGAGGTCGGCGTCGTGGATGCCCGCGTGCGCGGCGCCGTACCCGAGCAGCCCGGTCATGCCGACGTCGAACGGGTTGTCGTACTGGATCCACTGCTTGCCCCGCAGCGAATGCCCGATCGGAGCGGCGATGAGGTCGGCGAAGGCGATCACCTCGTCGTGGGCCCCCTCGACACCGGCTCCGGCGAAGATGGCGACCGTCGAGGCGGCGTCGATGGCGGAGGCGAGGGCCGCGACATCCGCCTCGGACGGGACGACGGATGCCGCACCCGGGAGCACGAACGCGGGCGCCGTGCCGACCGCGTCGAACTCGGCCACGTCCCCGGGGATGGTCACGACGGCGACGCCGCGCAGTCCCACCGCGTGTCGAAGCGCTGAGTTGATCACCCGCGGTGCCTGTGCGGCCGTGGAGATGAGCTCCCGGTAGTTGCTGCACTCCACGAAGAGGCGATCGGGGTGCGTCTCCTGGAAGTAGCTGCTGCCGATCTCCGAGCTCGGGATGTGGCTTGCGATGGCGAGCACGGGAGCCCCCGAGCGGTGCGCGTCGAAGAGCCCGTTGATCAGGTGGAGGTTGCCGGGACCGCAGCTTCCCGCGCACACGGCGAGGCGCCCCGTGAGCTGCGCCTCCGCCCCCGCGGCGAACGCGGCGGCCTCCTCGTTGCGCACATGGATCCAGTCGATTCCTCCTTTCGCACTGCCGCCAGTGCGGCGCACGGCGTCGACGATCGGGTTGAGGCTGTCCCCGACGATCCCGTAGATGTGGTGGACGTCCGCCTCGATGAGCTGGGCGACGAGCTGGTCTGCGACGGTGATGGTCATGGTGACATTCAACGCCGATTCTGGGCCGGAGCCGTGCCACCGCGTAGTCTGTTACGGGATGAGTTTTAGTTCACCCCCCGCCTTCACCACCCGCCCGACCCTCAGAGGCGGGTTCGGCATGTCCGCGTCCACCCACTGGCTCGCCACCGCGACGGCGCAGGCCGTGCTGGAGCGCGGCGGGAACGCCTTCGATGCCGCTGCGGCCGGAGCGTTCGTGCTGCAGGTGGTCGAACCCCACCTCAACGGCCCGGGCGGCGACGTGGTGGGACTGTTCGTCACCTCGTTCGACCCGCGTCGGGCCACCGTGCTCATGGGCCAGGGGCCTGCGCCCGCGGGCGCCACCGTGGAGCACTATCGCTCGGAGGGGCTCACGGCGGTGCCCGGATCGGGTGCGCTCGCCGCAGCCGTACCGGGTGCGGTCGAGGCCTGGCTGCGGCTGCTGCGCGATCACGGGAGCTGGGAGCTCGAGCCCGTGCTGGAGTTCGCGATCGGCTACGCGCGGGACGGGCATCCGATCAGCCCCCGGGCCGCCGCCACCATCTCCGCCTCCGCCGACCTGTTCTCCGAGCACTGGACGTCGTCGGCGGAGACCTGGTTGCCGGAGGGCGAGATCCCCGTCGCGGGCGCGCTGGTGCGCAACCCCGCGCTGGCCCGCACCCTGCAGCGCCTCCTCGACGCCGCGATCGGCGAGTCGCGCGAGGAACGCATCGACGCCGCTCGGCGCGAGTGGCGAGAGGGCTTCGTGGCCGAGGCCATCGCCGAGTTCGTCGCCACGCCGCACCGCCACTCCACCGGAACGGATCACGCGGGCGTGATGACGGCGGAGGACATCGCCGGGTTCGAGGCGGGGTACGAACCCGCCGTCACGATGGACTTCCGCGGACGGACGATCGCCAAGGCCGGCATGTGGAGTCAGGGACCGACGCTGCTGCAGTCGCTCGCGATCCTGGACGGCTTCGACGACGCCCTCCTCGACCCGTCGACCGGACCGGGCGCGCACACCGTCCTGGAGGTGATGAAGCTCGCTCTCGCCGATCGCGAGGTCTTCTACGGCGACGATGCCGCGGTTCCGGCCGTGCGATTGCTCTCCCCCGAATACGCGGCGTCGCGTCGCATGCTGGTGACCGATTTCGCCTCGGAGGAATTCCGGCCGGGGGTGATCGAGGGGGTGCGCAACTGGACGCCGCCGCTCGTCATCGATCCCGGCGCGATCACCGCGGCGCTCGCCGGCGAGCCGACGGTGGGCTCGTTCAGCGATCCCACAGAGCCGCGTCTCGCGGCCGACGGTGCTGCGAAGGGCGACACCTGCCACATCGATGTCATCGACCGATGGGGCAACGTGGTCTCGGCCACGCCCTCCGGCGGCTGGCTGCAGTCGAACCCCACCATCCCGGAACTCGGCTTCTGCCTGGGCACCCGCCTGCAGATGACCTGGCTGGAGGACGGCTCGCCCTCCCGCCTGGAGCCGGGCAAGCGTCCTCGGACCACCCTCTCCCCCACAATCGTGATCGGGCCCGACGACTCCGTGACGGCCCTGGGCACGCCCGGCGGGGACCAGCAGGACCAGTGGCAGCTGCTGTACCTGCTCCGCACCATCGTCGGCGGGTGGTCGCCGCAGGAGGCGATCGACGCCCCGGCCTTCCACACCACCTCGTTTCCGGAATCGTTCTGGCCCCGCACCTGGACGCCGGGCGGCGTGGTGGCGGAGAACCGCCTGGGCGGTGTCGTGCTCGCCGAGCTGGTGCTGCGCGGCCACTCCCTCACGCAGGCGGGTGACTGGACGCTCGGCCGGCTCTCCGCCGTCGGACGGGATGCGGACGGCTACCTGTTCGCCGCCGCGAATCCGCGCGGGCTCCTCGGCTACGCCGCCGGTCGCTAGGCGCGCCGCGCGGCTCGACCTCAGCGCTGCGTGAGCACCGCCTGCAACGCGGTTCCGACCGGCACCCCCAGGCCCGTGCAGGCATCCCAGCCGGGAGCGGCGTGGAAGGTCCCGTTGTCACCCGAGGTGATGTCGCGGAAGCCGGTGCGCGCGGCGTAGAGCGCCGGATGCGGCATCCCGAGCCTCGTCCCGGTGGACTGCACCAGCCGGGCGACGAGAGCCGCCCAGAGCGGGGCCACGGCGCTCGTGCCGCCGTACACCTTTCGCTCGCCGTCGACGAGGACCTCGTAGCCCGTGGCGGGATCGGCGACCCCGGAGACGTCGGGCACCCCGCGCCCGCCGGACGCCCCGGACGGCGACGGCACTCCCGCGGACTTCTGCCACGCGGGCCGGGGGAAGACATCGCTCACTCCTCCGCCTGTCGCGCCCCCGCCCGGGCCGTTGTTCCAGACCGTCTCCGATGTGACCTTCGCGCCTCTCGCGCGGAGACTCGTCCCGCCGCAGGCCAGCACGTGCGGGCTGGATGCCGGGAAGTCCGCGTGATCGCGCCCGTCGCCCGCCCCGTCGGTGCTTCCGTTGTCGCCGGCCGCGGCGGTGACCGTGATGCCGAGGGCCGCGGCATCCACGAAGGCGTCGTCCAGGGCGGCGCGCGCCTGCGGGGTCCAGGCGTCCTCGTTCTGACCCCAGCTGATGCTGATCGAGGTCGGGGTGACGGAGGCGTGGGCGGCCTCGCTCACCGCATCGACGAAACCCGCATCGGTGTTGGGTGCGAAGTAGACGACGATGTCGGCGCCCGGTGCCATCGCCCCCGCCACCTCGATGTCGAGCAGGACCTCGCCGTCCGCGCCCTCCGGATCCTTGCCCGGCTCGTTGCGGGCCCCGTCCACCCCGACCGCCGTGACTTTCGGGCCGACGATGCCCAGGCCCGCGAAATACGTGTCCAGTTCCTTCTGTGCGAAGCCGCCGCCGAGCTCGACGATCGCGATCGTCTGGCCGGCACCGTCCGCATCGGGCGGGAAATCGTAGATGGTGGCGAGTTCGGGCGGTGTGAAGCTCAGGGTGACCGCATGCGACTCGGCGACGCGGAACTCGGCCCTCGCCTGCGGCCGGTCATCCAGGCCCAGCACGGCGGTGATCACGCCCTCCAGCGGCTTCGGAACCATCAACGGGCCGGTGCGCTCACGGTGCTCGACCTCCCCGCCGCCCACCGCTCTGCTCCGAACCGCCCGCAGCTGCGTTCCGAACACGGAGCTCATCTCCGCCACCGTGCCGCTGAGCCGCATGCGGCGCGACGGCAGGTCGGTGGAGATCACGGTCAGACCGGCCGCCTCGAACGTGCCCGCGGCGAGTTCGGCATCCGCCGGGTCGGCACCGAGCTGCGCGGCGAGCTCCTCCGGGCTGATCGCCGCGCCCGCGAGCACCTCCTCGGGTTCGGCGCCGGGTCGTCTGCGCAGGATGACCGTGGCCTGGATCTCGCTCGTGTCGTGCAGGTCGAACGACGCCGGCGCGATGACATCGGCGGCGGAGCGCTCGCTTCCGGGAAGGGGAATGAGTTCCATGTCGTCAATGCAACCCCGTGCCACCGACGGTCACAACCCGTGCCGCGCCCCAAAGCGAGTGCGTGCGGGTCAGCGCCCTGCGCCCGGCACGGCGTGGGATCATTCACTGGTGAAGATCCTCATCGTCGAAGACGACCCGGAGATGGGCCGGCTCATCGAGCGCGGTCTCGCCGCGGAAGGCTACGAGACCGCGATCGTGACCAGTGGGGTCGATGCGCTCATCGCGCTCGCGTCGACCGACTTCTCGCTCGCCGCCGTCGACGTGATGCTGCCCGGCATGTCGGGATTCGAGGTGGCGCGGCGCGTGCGAGAGTCAGGCAGCTCCATCCCCATCCTGCTCATCACGGCCAGGGACGCCGTCGAAGACAGGGTGTTCGGGCTGGACGCCGGCGCCGACGACTACCTCACCAAGCCGTTCGCGTTCGTCGAGCTGAGCGCCCGGGTGCGTGCGCTCCTGCGCCGGGAGGCCTCCGGGGAGAAGCTGACCATCAGCGTGGCCCGTCTCAAGCTGGACGCCCTGACGCTGACGGCAACGGTGGACGGCAAACCGGTGGCCATGAGTCCGAAGGAGTTCAGCCTGCTCCGGCTGCTCGCCAAGGAGTCGGGCTCGCCGGTCAGCCGTCAGCGCATTCTCGAGGAGGTCTGGGGCGGCGCGGAGAACATCGACCACAACATCGTCGACCAGTACGTGAGCTACCTCCGGCGCAAGATCGACGCGGATGCCGCGGGAGCCAGAATCGCCACGCTGCGGGGCACGGGCTACGTGCTGGAGGTCATCGAGTGAATCCCCCGCGCCTGCCGGGGTGGCATCGGCTGGGGCTGGACCGGCTCAGCATCCGCTGGCGCATCGCGATCGGCACCGTGCTGATCGCCGCCGTCCTCGCCGTCGGCGCGGTGGTCGGGTTCCGAGCGCAGGTCACGCGCATCCTCGACACGACGACCGGCACGCTGCTCCAGCACGACGCGCAACCGTTCATCAGCGACATCCAGAACAACCCGCAGAACGTGGCCAAGCCCGGCCGCGGTCAGCTCGTCGCCGTGGTGAGCCCGGCGGGCGACATCGTGGCCTCCACCCTCCCCGCGAGTCTCGAGCGGAGGCTCGCCGGCCTGACCAGGCTCGACGGCACCGCCCACCTCGTCTCCGCCGGGGACGACGTGTTCCGAGTGCTCAACGACACCGTCGCGACCGGTGCCGGCGACTGGAACGTGGTCGTCGCGCGCAATCAGGACACGGCCGACCTGACGCTCGACCGCATCACCCAGGCGCTCATCGTCAGCGCCCTCGTGATCGTGCTGGCGCTGGGTGTCGCCTCCTGGCTGCTGACCGCCGCGGCGCTCCGGCCGGTGACGAGGATGCGGCGGCAGGCCGAGGCGCTCGCCGCCGAGGGCTCCACCGAGCCGCTTCCCGTCGGGCCGCCGCTCGACGAACTGGCGGGTCTCGCCGCGACCCTCAACGAGTTCATCGCCGTGCAGCGACAGTCGATCGATCGCGAACGCCAGCTCGTCTCGGATGCCAGCCACGAGCTGCGCACCCCGATCGCCGTGCTCAAGGCGCAGCTCGAACTGGCTCATCTCAGCACCGGGGACGCCACGGCGCTCGAGGCGGAGATCGCCGCCGCGGAGCGATCCGTCGACCGTCTCGCCGCCCTCGCCACGGGCCTGCTCGAACTGTT
Source organism: uncultured Lacisediminihabitans sp. (assembly GCA_966212465.1). GTDB lineage: Bacteria > Actinomycetota > Actinomycetes > Actinomycetales > Microbacteriaceae > Lacisediminihabitans. The sequence continues at coordinate 370,052 of CBIHRK010000001.1, read as the reverse complement.
CCAGCTGGAGCAGCCCGTCGTGGGCCGGGAGACCGCGAGCTCGTGGGACTCGCTCTCCGCCGAACTCGCGGAGGCCGTCGACCGGGCCCGCATCATCGCCGCCCCCCGGCGCGTGACGATCGACTTCGACGTCGACGAGGCCCCCAGCGATGATCGCTACCGGCTGCCGCGCGGCAACTTCGAGCGCCTCGTCGGCAATCTCGTCGGCAACGCCGTCGCGGCCGTGCCGGAGGAGGGCTGGGTGCGCATCGCGCTGCGGCACTCCCCGGTCGGACTCGTGCTCAGCGTGGTCGACTCCGGTCCGGGGATGCCGGAGGACTTCATCCCGGTGGCCTTCGACCGCTTCAGCCGCCCGGACGAATCCCGCGCCGCCAATCGCGGAGGCGCGGGACTCGGGCTCTCGATCGTGCACGCGATCGTCACCGCGGCCGACGGCACCATCACCCTGGCCAACGCGAACGGTCTCGGCGTCACCGTCGAGATCCCCGCCATCGCCGCCACTCCCGGAACCTGAGCGAACTCTCACCCCCGCACTCGCCGCTTTCGAGCGAACGTCAGGCGTAGCCCGCGAGAGTCGAGGTGCATGGAGCAGAGGGTGCCGCCGTTCGGGGCGGCGCCCGCGAATGGGACGAGGTGACGATCGGTGAGTACATCCACGATCCAGCTCGGCACCGGGGTCGCCTCGTCCCGCCGGCTCCGTCGGCCGCTCGGCATTCCCTCGATCGCGGCGATCGTCGGCGCGTTCGGCGCACTCTTCTCGTTCGCCGGCTCGTGGATCCCGTCGTTCTGGGGGGATGAGGCGGCGAGCGTCATGTCCGCGGAACGCCCGCTCTCCACGCTCTGGCACGAGCTCGGCCGCGTCGACGCCGTCCACGGCACGTACTACGTCTTCCTCCACTTCTGGATCGACGCCTTCGGCGCCTCCGAGCTCTCGGTGCGCCTGCCGAGCGCGCTCGCGGTGGGCGTCGCGGTCGCCGGCGTCGTGGTGCTCGCGAACCTTCTCGCCGACCGCCGGGTCGCGGTCATCGCGGGCATCGTGATGGCCGTGCTCCCCCGGGTGACGCTCGCCGGGGTCGAGGGCCGTTCGTACGCGATGAGCGCCGCCGCCGCCGTCTGGCTCAGCGTGCTGCTCGTGGTGCTGCTGCGTCGCCCCGCGATCGCTCGCTCGCGCGTCGCCCGCACGCTGCCCTGGGTCGGCTACGGGCTCGCCATGGCGTTCGCGGTGTACCTGTTCCTCTACCTCCTGATGCTGCTGGGCGTGCACGCGCTCGTGGTGCTCTCGAGCCGGCGCAACCGGATGTCGCTTCGGTACTGGGTCATCGCTGCGGTCGTCGCGCTCGTCGTGGCATCCCCGGTGATCCACTACGGGATCGACCAGCGCGGTCAGATCCACTTCCTCGTCAGTCGCGGCTACGCGACGACCAAGCGGATCCTCGTCAATCAATGGTTCGGCGACCTCGACTTCGCCGTGCCGGCACTGCTTCTGCTCGCGGTGGGCATCGTGCTGGTCGTGCTGCGGCACCGCGGGGCGCTGGTGCTGCTGCTCGGCTGGCTGCTGCTGCCGTCCGCGATCATCCTGCTCGGCAACGCCCTCATCTCGCCGATGTACAACCAGCGCTACCTCACCTTCTGCACTCCCGCCGTGGCCATCGTGATCGCCATCGCGTTGGCGGCGATCGGCCGCAACTGGCTGAGGGTCGCGGCCGTGGCACTCGTCGTCGCCTCGGCGGTGCCCTCCTGGGCGAACGAACGGGCACCCTACGCCAAGGATCGCTCGATCGTCTTCCCGCATGACTCCGGGAGCGACCTGCGCGACGCGGCCGCGGTGGTCGGAGCTCACGCCCGACCCGGCGAGGGCGTGGTGTTCGACGAGACGGTCCGGCCATCGCGTCGACCGCGCCTCGCACTGCACCTCTACCCGCAGGATTTCGCGGGTCTCAAGGATCTCGCCCTGAAGACCCCGTACTACGAGACCTCCGGCATCTGGGACACGGTGAAGCCGATCACCGCGGACACCGTCGCCGGCACCAAGACCATCTGGGCGATCGAGTTCATCGGCGACTCGACACCGCCGGGCGTGCTCCGTCTCGAACAGCTCGGCTACACCGTCACGCGAGAGGTTCCCGTCTCCCGCACCGTCGTCTACGAACTCACGAGGGAGACCCCATGACCACCAGCACACTCGTCGTCATCCCGACGTACAACGAGCGCGAGAACCTTCCGCTCATGGTCGCCCGGGTGCTCAGGAACAACCCCGGCGTCGACATCCTGGTCGTCGACGACAACTCGCCCGACGGCACGGGGGCCGTGGCATCGGCTCTCGCCTCGAGTCACGACCGCGTGCACGTGCTGCACCGCGCGGGTAAGGAAGGGCTCGGGGCCGCATACCGTGCCGGGTTCGACTGGGGCCTGGATGCCGGATTCGATCGACTGGTCGAGATGGACGCCGATGGCTCCCACCGCCCCGAGGAGCTCCCCCGGCTGCTGGCGGCGCTCGATACGGCGGATATCGTGCTCGGGTCGCGCTGGACGCCCGGCGGTGCGGTGGAGAACTGGCCGCTTCGCCGCCGCATGCTCTCCCGCGGCGGCAGTCTCTACGCGCGTATCGCGCTGGGGCTGCCGGTCCGTGACGTCACCGGGGGGTATCGGGCTTTCACCGCCGACGCGCTCCGCACCATCCGCTACCGCTCCGTCACGAGTCAGGGCTACTGCTTCCAGATCGATATGCTCTGGCGGGCATACAAGGCGGGGCTCCGCGTCTCGGAGGTCCCGATCACGTTCGTGGAGCGCGTCCACGGCGTGTCGAAGATGAGCTCGGGCATCGTGCGCGAGGCGATCGGGAGGGTCACGGTCTGGGGGCTGAAGGGGTTGCCGGCCCGGGTGCTGGGGCTGCGGCATCCGGCGCCCGTCACCGCCGTCGCACGGGAGACCGCCCATGTCTCGTGAGTCCCGTGCCGCGCTCGTGCAGCAGGGCCTGAGCTTCCTGCTGGTGGGCGGGATCGGCCTCGTCGTCGACGTGGTCGTCTTCAATGCGCTGCGCACCACCGTGCTCTCCGGGGAGCCGATCCTGGCGAAGGTGATCTCGACGTCGCTGGCGATCGCCGCGAACTGGGTCGGGAACCGCTACTGGACGTTCCGTTCGCAGCGTCGGCGCGGGACCCGCGCCGCCGTGCTCCGTGAGGCGGTCGAGTTCGGTCTGGTCAGCGCGGCCGGTTCGCTGATCGCGCTCGTCTGCCTGTGGGTCTCGCACTACGGACTGGGGCTCACCAGCCTGTTCGACGACAACATCGCGACCAATGTCGTGGGTCTCGCGCTGGGCACGGTGTTCCGTTTCGTGCTCTACCGCGTCTGGGTCTTCGGCGCGCGTCGTGCGCCCGTGCTGGTGGCGGCGCCGACGGCACCGACCCCGCTTCCTCAGCGCGCCACCGACCTCACCACCGCGGAGTCCTGACCCCGCGCGCACGACACGCCGACGGCTGTCGGTGGCGATTGACATACTCGAATGTATGTTCGAATATGGGGAGATGGCCCAGGCAACCGCGACCCTCGATGCACCCCTGGTGCACGACTCCGAGCCCACGCGCGCCACCGTCGAGCAGCTCCAGGCCCGCATCCGTCAGATGCAGGCGACCCGACTCGACACGCGGATGCTCCCCACCCATCCCGCGATCGCCGACCTGCTGCCCGGAGGCGGCCTCAAGCAGGGCGCCGCCTATTCGGTGGAGCGCTCCTCGGCCCTGGTGATGGCCTTGCTCGCCGGTCCCTCGGCGGCGGGCACCTGGTGCGGAGTGGTGGGCATTCCCGACTTCGGCGTCGAGGCGGCAGGGCAGTTCGGCATCGACCTCGGCCGGCTGGTGCTCGTTCCGCGCCCGGGAGACCAGTGGCTCGCGGTGGCAGCGGCGGTGGCCGATGTGCTCGGTGTCGTGGTCATCCGACCGCCCAAACGGGCGAGCGACTCCAACGTCGCCCGGCTCACCGCCCGCCTCCGGCAGCGTGGTGCCACGCTCATCGTGATGGGTCCGTGGCCTCAGAGCGAGGCGATGCTCAGCCTCTCCCAGAGCGAATGGTCCGGCATCGGCGAGGGGCACGGCCACCTCACTGCGCGGCAGGTGACGGTCACGGTGAGCAGCAGGCTCGATTCACGGCCCCGCAGCGCGCGGCTGTGGCTGCCCGACCCGTCGGCGGGCCTCAGCCTGGTGACCCGTCCCGGGTCGGTCGTGCCCCTTGCGCATGAGCTCAGCGCATGACTGCGCCCACCCGCACCATCCTGCTCTGGTGCCCGGACTGGCCCGTGGTCGCGGCGTCGCGATCGCGCGGCATCGCCGCGGAGACCCGGCTCGCCCTCGTCGACGCCGGTGAGGTCTTCGCCTGCTCCGCAGCCGCGCGGCGCGAGGGGGTCCGGCGCGGCCAGCGCGTTCGAGACGCCCAGGCGCGCTGTCCGGACCTCGTGGTGGTGCCCTATGAGCCGGAGCTCGACCTGCGTCTGTTCACGCCGGTGGTCGAGGCCATCGAAGAGACGATGCCGGGTGTGCAGGTGCTGCGCCCCGGAACCTGTGCCGTGCGTGCGCGCGGCCCGGCGCGCTACTACGGCAGCGAGGAGGAGGCCGCGCTCTGGCTGCTCGACGCGATGGACGGGCTGCGTGTGCCGGGTGCCAGGGTCGGCATCGCCGACGGCCCGTTCACCGCGGAGCACGCGGCTCGCGCGCCGGGTGCCGGCCGCATCCGGATCGTGCCCGAAGGGGATTCCGCGCGGTTCCTGGCGCCCCTGCCCGTCGGCCTGCTCGGCGACGGCACCCTCGCCGCCCTGCTCAGGCGGCTCGGCATCCGCACGCTCGGCCAGTTCGCCGAGCTCCAGGCTCAGGATGTCGCGGCCCGGTTCGGTGAGCCGGGAGCGCACCTGCACGCTCTCGCCGCCGGTCTCGATTCCCGACCCGTCGTGCCGCGGGTGGTGCCGGAGGAGCTCGATCGGGTGATCGCCTTCGAACCTCCGCTGGACCGTGTGGAGCAGGTGGCGTTCGGGTTCCGCGCGGCGGCCGACGCCTTCATCGCCGACCTGGTCGGCGCCCGCCTGGTCTGCACCGCGATCCGGGTGGAGATCGACTCGGAATCGGGCGAGCTCTCGGAACGCAGCTGGCTGCATCCCCGTTCCTTCACCGCCGCCGACGTGGTCGACCGCATCCGCTGGCAGCTGCAGGGCGGCAGCGCGGGCGATTCGGGGCTGGGGTCGGCGGTGACCCAGGTGCGGGTCGTTCCCGAGGCGGTGGACTCGATCGGACACCACGAGGAGGGACTCTGGGGCACCGGGCTCGACGAACGGGTGCACCACGGGCTCTCCCGGGTGCAGAGCATGCTCGGGCACGGGGGCGTGCTCACGGCCGTCGTGGGTGGCGGACGCATGGTGATCGAGCGCCGCGCCCTGATCGCCTGGGGCGACCGCCCGGAACCCGCGCTCTCCCCCCACCAGCCCTGGCCGGGCAGCCTCCCCCCGCCCACCCCGAGCACGGTCTTCGAGTCCCCGGCACCCGCACTGGTGGTGGATGCCGGCGGCGCCCCGGTCGACGTCGACGCCCGCGGCATGCTCATCGCCGATCCGGCGGGCTTCAGCGCAGACGGCACCACGATCGCGCCGGTGACCAGGTGGGCGGGCCCCTGGCCGATCGCCGTGCGGTGGTGGGACGCCGCCGCGCGCATGGCGAATCGTTTCCAGTTGGTCGACGACCGCGGCACGGCCTGGTTGCTGGTGCTCGAAGATCACGACTGGTGGATCGAAGCGAGGTACGACTGATGCGGGCGGGGGCGGCCGATGGGGTGGCATAACCCGCCGGTGCCGTGGTCGGAGTACGAGCGGAAGCTCTCCGACGTGCGCAGGCCGGGCGGCGCTCCGGTGGGAGCGGATGGTGGCGACAGCCCGGGCTGGTCGCACAAGCGCGGGGCGTACCGTCCCCCCGCCGACGAGGGCGCCCCTCTTCCCAGCAGCGTGCCCTACGCGGAGCTGCACGCGCACAGCAGCTTCAGCTTCCTCGACGGCGCCTCCCAACCCGAGCAGCTGCTCGAGGAGGCCGCTCGGCTCGGGCTGCACTCGCTCGCCATCACCGACCACGACGGTTTCTACGGGATCGTGCGCATGGCGGAGGCGGCCGAGGCCCATCCGGGCATCGGCACGGTGTTCGGCGCCGAGCTCTCCCTCGGTCTCAGCCGCCCGCAGAACGGCACCGCAGACCCGGAGGGCAGCCATCTGCTGGTGCTCGCCCGGCGCGAGGAGGGCTACCACCGGCTCGCAGGAGCCCTCACCACCGCCCAGCTCGACGGGCTGGAGAAGGGGCGACCGGTGTACGACATCGAGCAGCTCGCCGCGCAGTCCGGGGGCGGCTGGGCGATCCTGACCGGATGCCGCAAGGGCGCGGTGCGCCAGGCGCTCGTCGCCGAGGGCCCGCGCGCCGCGGGCCGCGAACTGGACCGGCTCGTGCACCTCTTCGGCCACGACAACGTCATCGTCGAACTCATCGACCACGGGAACCCCCTCGACAGCGATCACAACGACGCCCTCTGGCAGCTCGCCGGTGCCAGGAACCTCCAGGTGGTCGCCTCCGGCAATGTGCACTACGCCCGGCCCGAGCAATACCGGCTCGCGAGCGCACTGGCCGCGGTGCGCGCGCGCAGGAGCCTCGACGAGATGGACGGCTGGCTGCCCGCATCCGGTTCGGCCCATCTGCGCTCCGGCGATGAGATGGCGCGCCTGTTCGCCCGCTACCCCGGTGCCGTCGAGCACACGGTCGCGGTGGCCGAGGATCTCGGCTTCCGCCTGCGCAGCGCGCGGCCGCGGCTTCCCCGCCAGGAGGTCCCCGAGGGCCACACCCCCATGAGCTGGCTGCGGCGGCTCGCGTTCGAGTCGATCCCCGAGCTCTATCCCGATTTCAGCGAGGAGGATCGACGTCGCGTGGAGAAAGAGCTGGCGCTCATCGAGCGGAAGGACTTCCCCGGTTACTTCCTGATCGTGCACGACATCGTGCGCTACGCCCGCGAGCACGGCATCCTCTGCCAGGGGCGCGGGTCGGCCGCCAACTCGGTGGTCTGCTACCTCCTCAGGATCACCGCGGTCGACCCGATCAAGCACCAGCTGCCGTTCGAGCGGTTCCTCTCCGAGGGGCGCGACGAGGAGCCGGACATCGACGTCGATTTCGACTCCAACCGGCGGGAGGAGGTCATCCAGTACGTGTACCGCAAGTACGGGCGCCACAATGCCGCGCAGGTGGCGAACGTCATCCAGTACCGCCCCAAGTTCGCGGTGCGCGACATGGCGAAGGCCCTGGGGGCGAGCCCCGGCCAGCAGGACGCCTGGTCGAAGCAGGTGGAGCGCCATGGCGCCCTCACCTCGAGCGAGGACCACGACATCCCGGATGCCGTGGTCGGCCTCGCGCTGGACGTGCTGAAACTGCCCCGCCACCTCGGCATCCACTCGGGCGGCATGGTGCTCACCGACCGGCCGGTCGGCGAGGTCTGCCCGATCGAGCACGGCCGCATGGACGGCCGCACCGTCCTGCAGTGGGACAAGGACGACTGCGCCTGGATGGGGCTGGTCAAGTTCGACCTGCTGGGCCTCGGCATGCTGAACGCCATCCAGCACTGCTTCGATCTCGTGCGCGAGCACCTCGGCGAGGCGTGGGACCTGCACAGCCTGCCGAAGGAGGAGCAGGGCGTCTACGACCAGCTCTGCCGAGCCGACTCCGTGGGCGTGTTCCAGGTCGAGAGCCGGGCCCAGATGGGGATGCTGCCGCGCATGCAGCCACGACGGCTCTACGATCTCGTGATCGAGATCGCCATGGTGCGGCCCGGGCCCATCCAGGGCGGTGCGGTGCATCCCTACATCCGCCGCAAGATGGGCACGGAGCCGATCACCTACATCCACCCGCTCGCCGAGCCGGTGCTGGAACGCACCCTCGGCATCCCGCTGTTCCAGGAGCAGCTCATGCAGCTGGCGATGGCGGTCGGCGACTGCAGCGCCGACGACGCCGACCTGCTGCGCCGCGCGATGGGCTCGAAGCGGGGGCTGCAGAAGATCGAATCGCTGAAGTCGAAGCTCTATGCGGGCATGGCCCGGAACGGCATCGTGGGCGAGCAGGCGGACGACATCTATCTGCGCATCGAGGCCTTCGCGAATTTCGGCTTCGCCGAGAGTCACGCGCAGAGCTTCGGGCTCCTGGTCTACGCCTCCGCCTGGTTGCGGCTGCACTATCCCGCGGCGTTCCTGGCCTCGCTGCTGCGGGCCCAGCCGATGGGGTTCTACTCCCCCGCATCGCTCTCGGCGGACGCACGGAGGCACGGCGTGGAGGTGCGGCGGCCCGACGTGCTGCTCTCCGGGTGGCAGCCGGGCCTCGAAGCGCGGGGGGATCGTGTCGCAGCCACGGGCGACGACAGCTGTCTGCAGCACGAACAGCCGGAGGTGCTGCCTTTCGACCGGAATGCGCACTTCGATTGCGACGATCATCGGCGCGACGGCGAGCTGGTGGTGCGGCTGGGACTCGCCGAGGTGAAGGGCATCGGCGAGGCGGTGGCGAGGCGCATCGTCGAGGAGCGGGAGCGCGGCGGCGACTTCACCGACATGGCGAATCTCGTGCGGCGCACCGGCCTCGTGACGGCACAGCTGGAGGCGCTGGCCGCTGCGGGTGCTTTCGAGTCGATGGGGTACGGGATGCGGGAGGCGCTGTGGGCGGCGGGCGATGCCGCGCAGGATCGCGAGGAGTACCTCGAGGGCAGCATGGTGAGCGTGCAGCCGCCGCTGTTCTCCATGCCGAGTTCTGCCGACATCCTCGCCTCCGATCTGTGGGCGACGGGCATCTCGCCCACCGATCACCCGATCCGCTACGTCCGCGATGCGCTCGCCGAGCGCGGGGTGCTGAGCGCCGAGAGCCTGCGGTCGGCGGAGTCGGGCAGGCGCATCGAGGTGGGCGGTGTGGTCACCCACCGGCAGCGCCCGGCAACGGCGAGCGGCATCACGTTCATGAACCTCGAGGACGAGACCGGGCTCACCAACGTGATCTGCAGCGTCGGGGTGTGGAACCGCTATCGGAGGGTTGCGAGGGATGCGCCCGCGATAATCGTGCGCGGCATCCTGGAGCGCTCGCCCGAGGGCGTGGTCAACCTGCTGGCGGACAGGTTGGAGGCGCTGCCGATCACCCAGCGCACGGTCTCCCGCGACTTCCGTTAGAGGTCGCCCTGGAGGCCCGCCTGGAGTCGCCGGATGATGGTGCCGAGAGCGCCGGAGGCGAGAAGTCCGGCGCCGAGCGGACCGGCGTGATCCTCGCCGACGGACGGCAGGAGCCGCAGAGCTCGGGCTGCCTCGGCGTCCAGATGCCCCAACTGCCACGCGATCTCCGCGGAGACGACGAGGGGCTCGTCGGCCGATGCCAAACCTGCAGCCTTCGCCGCGTAGGCTGCGGCGCCCAGGGCATGGGCGCCCATGTGCGCCACGCCGGATGCCTGTGCCGCAGACCGCGCGGCGGCGACCGCTGCAGGAGCATCGACCGCGTTGGCGGCGCGGCCGGCGACGAACCGCCGACGGATCTCGCCGGCGGAGTCGAGCTCGCCCCGTGCGAATGCCCGGGCACGTGCGATGGCCATCCTCGGTCGATCGTCGGAGGGAGCCTCCGTCTCGAAGAGGATGAGCACCCGTTCCGCGCAGTCCGCCGCCCACGCCGCAACGACGCGGCGGTCCGATTCGCTGAGAGACTGCGGAGAGAGCATCAGCTGTGCAGGCGCCTGCGCAGCAGGTCGATGCGCGCCTGCAACTGGGTGACGCTGGCCTGAGCGACGGCGGGGCCGCCCGCGATGCGCCGCAGTTCCGCGTGGATGATGCCGTGCGGTTCCCCGGTGAGTTTCGAGCGCATGCCGACCAGACTGTTCAGGAGGGTTCGCTGCTCCTTCAGGGTGCGGTAGAGCGGCGGCGGTTCGACCTCTCCCCGCGCCTCCGCCGCGCGCTTGCGGTCGCCGGCCCGCCGGGACTGGCGCGCTTGACGGTGCTGCAGCAGCTCACGCACCTGCTCGGGTTCCAGCAGACCGGGGATTCCGATGAAGTCCAGCTCTTCCAGGCTGTCGACTGGAGCGGCGAAGCCGAATTCGCTTCCGTCGTAGAGCACCCGATCGAACGATGCCTCGGAGCCGAGCGCCTTGAAGTCGAAGAGCAGTGCGTCTCCCGATGCCGATTCGACCCGGTTGGCGTCGCCGGCCGCGTCGTCGTCGAGCAGGATCTCCTCGAGGCCCTCCCCCGGATCGCGGTCCAGCGCGTGGTCGCGCTGCGTCTCCAGCTCGGCGGCCAGTGCCATGAGGGCGGGCACGCTGGGCAGGAAGATCGAGGCGGTCTCACCGCGCCGCCGGGTGCGTACGAATCGGCCGATCGCCTGGGCGAAGAAGAGCGGCGTCGAGGCGGATGTCGCGTAGACCCCGACGCCGAGCCGCGGGATGTCGACGCCCTCCGACACCATGCGCACGGCCACCATCCATCGGCTGTCGGATTCGGCGAACTCGGCGATCCGGTCGCTGCCGTCCTTCTCGTCGGAGAGCACCACCGTGGGGCTCACGCCGGTGATCCGTTTGAGGATGGCGGCATAGGAGCGCGCGGCGTAGTGGTCTGTGGCGATGACGAGGCCACCGGCATCCGGGATCCCGTGCCGCACCTCGGTGAGCCGCCGGTTGGCGGCCTTCAGCACGGCGGGCACCCATTCGCCCTCCGGGTCGAGGGCGGTGCGCCAGGCCTGCGCGGTGACGTCCTTCGTGTCGCCCTCGCCGAGACTGGCCTCCATCTCGTCGCCGGTGCGAGTGCGCCAGCGCATCTTTCCCGCGTAGGCGAGGAAGATCACGGGGCGCACGACCCCGTCGGCGAGAGCGCGGCCGTAGCCGTAGGCGTAGTCCGCCCGCGATGTGCGGATGCCGTGCTCGTCGGGGAAGTACTCCACGAACGGGATGGGGGCGGTGTCGGAGCGGAACGGCGTGCCGGTGAGGGAGAGCCGTCGCGCGGCCGGCTCGAACGCCTCGCGGATGCCGTCGCCCCAGCTGAGCGCATCGCCGCCGTGATGGACCTCGTCGAGGATGACGAGCGTGCGCCCGCTCTCCGTCATCGACCGGTGCAGCGCCGGACGCAGCGCCACCTGCGCGTAGGTCACCGCCACGCCGTGGAAATGACGCGCGTGACGGCCGTGCGCGTTCTTGAACCCGGGGTCGAGGCGCAGGCTCACCTTGTGCGCGGCATCGGCCCACTGCCGCTTCAGGTGCTCGGTCGGTGCGACGACGGTTACCCGGTCGATCTTGCGCTGCGCGATCAGTTCGGTGGCGAGACGGAGGGCGAAGGTGGTCTTGCCTGCACCGGGTGTCGCCGCGACGAGGAAGTCGCGCGGTTCCGTGCGCCAGTACTGCTCCAGCGCCTCCTCCTGCCACGCCCGCAGGCGGTCGGCGGTGCCTCGGGCGGCGCGCTCCGGGAACGCGGGAGAAAGGTGTTCGGCGGCGGCACGGCCCACGGGGGGCACGGATCTCTGCGGCTCGCTCACTTGAGAAGACACTACCTTCCCGCACCGACACGGTCGTATCGCAGACGCGGTGGGAACGAAAGAACGGGCCCTTCCACCTGAGGTGGAAAGGCCCGTCGAGCGTGCGCGTGTCAGACGCGGCGGCGGCGCGAGCCACCGGTGATGAGACCGTAGATCAGCAGTACGACGATCGAGCCGAGGATGGCGACGATCCAGGTCTGAAGAGACCAGAACGTCGACAGGCCGACTCCGAAGATCGCGGAACCGATCCAGCCGCCGAGCAGCGCACCGACGACACCGAGCACGAGGGTGAGGATCCACCCGCCGCCCTGACGTCCCGGCAGGATTGCCTTAGCGATCGCTCCGGCGATTAGTCCGAGCACGATCCAACCGATGATTCCCATGATGACCTCCCAGCACATCATTGATGCGACCCCAGTCGGGGCCACCCGTCTACCGTGCCCGAGGTCCGCTGCGCCCGCCAGCGCCTTGACGAACGGGTGCGTCACCTGTAGGAGAGCTGTGAAAGCGCTTTTGTGGTGCGGCGCGCGAGGGCGCATGCTTGTTCCATGAGTCAGAAGCACCCCTGGTCGCGCTACGTCGCAATCGGAGACTCGTTCACGGAGGGCATCGGCGACCCGGAGCCGTTGAGTCCCGGCGGCTACCGCGGCTGGGCGGATCGGGTGGCGGAGGTCCTGAGTGAGCAGAACGACGATTTCGCTTACGCCAACCTCGCCATCCGCGGTCGGCTGCTGCAGCAGATCCTGGACGAGCAGGTGGATGTCGCGCTGGAACTGCGCCCCGATCTGATCACCATCTCGGCCGGCGGCAACGACATCATCCGCCCGAACACCGATCCCGACGAGGTCGCGGCACGGCTGGAGAAGGGTGTGGAGAAGCTGCGCTCCCGCGGTGCGACCGTCGTGCTGTTCAACGGTCCCGACATCGGCATGACCCCCGTCATGCGCCGGATCCGGGGCAAGGTGGCCATCTACAACGAGAACCTCCGGGCGATCGCGCTGCGGCACGACCTCGTCGTGGCCGACATGTGGGCGCTGCGCGAGCTGAAGGACCCGCGGATGTGGGCGCCGGACCGTCTGCACTTCTCACCGATCGGGCACAACACCATCGCCCGCATGGTGCTCGATTCGCTCAACGTCAAGAACGACATCGAGCCGTACAGCCCCGAACCGCTGCCGAAGGTCGCCTGGCGTCAGGCACGGGTGGAGGACATGGGGTGGGCCCGCGAGTACCTGCTGCCCTGGGTCATCCGGCGCATCCGTCACCAGTCGTCGGGCGACGGCGTGAGCCCGAAGCGACCCGATCCGCAGCCCTACCGCACGACCTCGCTCTAGCGAGCATCCGCCCCTCCCCCCCCTGCCAAATGAAGGCAGGGTCAGCGTCTCGTCCCGCTATCTTCGGGCGCTTCACCGGGATGTCGGCCGCGATGCCTTCATTTGGCAGGTGTGACGCGGTTCAGGCGCGCTCAGCGACCGATACCGAGCGTGGCTACCGGGTTCGTGAGTCGCCACCAGGGCCCCGGGTCCGCGATGCCGCGATCGAGCACGAGCGGAACCGCGACGTTGGTGGTGCCAACCGTGAAGGTCGCCAGCCCCGCCTTCGAGCCTTTCGCGGCGAGCCGGATCTGCGCGGGCGTGACGATCGAGCTGATCTTCGTGTCGCTCCAGACCACGGCCCTGGTCGTACGGGCGGCGACAGCTTTCGCCGATCCCTTCCACGCTGTCGAGTAGCTCGCGAACGGCTGGCCCTTCTTCGCCAGCGTGATCGAGTGGAATCCGCCCTTGATCGCCTTCAGCAGAGTCGAGACGGCCGGATACAGCGTGTCGCGGTCCTTCGCCCCGACCACGGCGCCCACGATCGTGAGCCTCGTTCCCCCGACCGTGTAGTGGGCGGCGAAGAGGAGGTTGGAACCGGCGGGCACGAGCGTGCCCGTCTTGATGCCGAACACCCCCTCTTTTCCGAGCAGGCGGTTGGTGTCCTTGATGGTCCCGATGCCCGGCAAGGTCAGGGTCGGGGTGTCCACGATGTCCGAGACGATCGGGTCGGCGAGTGCGATCGTGCCGAGGGTGACCAGGTCGGTGGCGGTGCTCGTGTTCGCCGGATCGATGCCGGTCGGTTCGACGAGCGTCGTCGCGTCCAGATGGTGGGCGGCGAGCCACGTCTTGGTCGCGGCGACGAACGCCGACTCGGAGCCGAACGCCCAGTCGGCGAGAGCCTCGGCGTAGTTGTTGGCCGACGCGATGAGCGCGACCTGCATCACCTCGTGCTCGCTCATGCTCGAGCCCGCAGGCATCGGAGCGACGGTGCCCTGCAGCTTCACGTACTTGCCGTACAGCGCGCGGTCCGCCGCGTCGAAGGTGATCGTCGGCCCCTCCTCGCCCTTCTTCAGCGGCTTGGCCTCGAGGGTCACGAGCACCGTGACGATCTTCGAGATGCTGGCGATCGGCAGCGGCGTCGTGCTCCCGCTGCTGCCGGCGACGCCGGGCTGGCCGACCACGCTGAAGGCGCTCGCACCGAAGGACGGCCAGTCGATGGATGCGGACGCGCTCGTCGGTACCGCCACCTTCGCCACGGTCTGGTCCGCGTACGCGATCGGAGAGAGGAGCGTGAGCGGAAGGTAGAGCCCCACCGCGAGAACCAGGGCGATGGCCCCGAGGACGGCGATTCGCCGACGACGGTACAGCCGACGACGGGAGATCGATGATTGCGGCGGCACCGATTCAGGGTATCGAGCCGGGGCGGATCGGCTCGTCACCGCGCCCGGAGCGCCCACAACGCCACCGCGCTCGCCGAGGCGACGTTGAGGGAGTCGACACCGTGGAGCATCGGAATCGTGACCACCGAATCCGCGGCACCGAGAGCGGCCCTGCTCAGCCCGTCGCCCTCGGCTCCGAGCAGAATGGCCAGCCGCTCGGGAGGGCGGGCGGCGAGCTCGTCGAGCGTCACGGCGTCGTCGGAAAGAGCGAGGGCTGCGATGTGGAAGCCGGCGTCGTGAAGGATGTCGGCGCCCTCGGGCCAGTCCGGCAACCGCGTCCACGGCACCTGCAGCACCGTGCCCATGCTCACGCGAACGCTGCGCCGGTACAGCGGGTCCGCGCAGCGCGGGGTCACGAGCACGGCGTCCGCGCCGAGCCCTGCCGCCGCCCGGAAGATCGCGCCGACGTTGGTGTGGTCCACGACATCCTCGATCACCACGACGCGTCGGGCGTCACGAAGCAGCTCGGACGGGTCGGGCAACGCGGGCCGGTGCATCGACGCGAGAGCGCCGCGGTGCAGGTTGTACCCGGTGAGCTGCTCGAGCAGGGAGGCGGGGCCCACGTAGACCGGGATGTCGAGCGCGCCGACGAGCGCCTCGACATCCGCCAACCACTGCTCCTGCAGCAGCACCGAGCGCGGCCGGTGTCCGGCGGCGAGGGCCCGCGCGATGATCTTGGCTCCCTCGGCGATGTACAGCCCCCCGGCGGGTTCGCTGAGCCGGCGGAGCACCACGTCGGTGAGGCGCGCGTAGTCGGCGAGGCCGGGATCGTCGAGATCGTCGATGCGGATTACGTGCATTTCTCCCCCGGCGTAGCGCTGACACGCGGGTGTTGCCAGCAGTTGGAAACATAATCGAAAACTCCGGTGTTTAGTCTGGGGGCGAGCCCAGGAAGCAGGAGAGGCCGGGTATGACGGGCAGTGCAGCGGTGCGGGAGTGGCCGGCGGTGACCGCCGACGAGCTCGATCGAGCCACCGAGGCGCTGGGCGGCCGACGGATCGCCGTGCTCACGGGAGCCGGCATGAGCACGGATTCGGGCATCCCCGACTATCGCGGCGAGGGCGCTCCCCCGCGCAACCCGATGACCTTCGATCAGTTCCTCTCCAGCGCCGACTACCGCAAGCGCTATTGGGCGGGGAGCCATCTGGGGTGGAAGCGCTTCGACGGCGCCCGCCCCAACGACGGCCACCGCACCCTTGCACGACTCGAGGCCGATGGGGTGGTCAACGGCATCGTCACCCAGAACGTCGACGGGCTCCACCTGCGCGCGGGCTCGCTCCGCGTGGTCGACCTGCACGGCACGATGGACCGCGTGCGCTGCCTCACCTGCGGCCAGACCTTCTCGCGGGACGACATCGCGGCGCGGATCTCGGCCCAGAACCCCTGGCTGGACGAGCCGGATGCCGGCGAGCTCGGCCCCGACGGCGACGTCGCCTTCACGCAGATCGACGAGTTCGTCACCCCGGAGTGCAGCGTGTGCTCCGGCATCCTCAAGCCCGACATCGTGTTCTTCGGCGAGTTCATCCCCACCGAGAAGTTCCTGGAGGCGAGCGCTCTGGTGCAGTCCGCCCAGGCCCTGCTCATCGCGGGGTCGTCGCTCGTGGTCAACTCCGGCATCCGTCTGCTCGACCAGGCGGCGAAGCGCAAGCTGCCGATCGTGATCATCAACCGCGGGGTGACGAAGGGCGACAGCCGCGCGACCGTTAAGATCGATGCAGGCACCACCGACACCCTCGAGAAGCTCGCCGAGCGGCTCGTCTGATCCACGGGTGCCCGGCCCCACCGGGAGGACACCGACGATGACGCAGCTCTACCTCGTTCGCCACGGCGAGACCGACTGGAACCTCGCCCGCCGCATCCAGGGCAGCACCGACATCCCGCTCAATGCCACGGGGCGTGCCCAGGCGGCACGAACCGGCGAGCTCCTGTCCCGCAGGGAGTGGACGGGCATCGCCTCCAGCCCGCTCTCGCGCGCGCGGGAGACGGCGGAGATCATCGGATCCGAGGTGGGGATCAGCGACATCGAGATCGTCGATGACCTCGTCGAGCGCCAGTACGGCGAGGCGGAGGGCCTGGAGGCGGAGGAGCTGGATCGCCGATTCCCGGTCGGCACGACCGTGCCCGGCCGCGAGAGCAGGGAGGCGGTGGCTCGTCGAGTCATCCCCGCGCTTCTGGCGCTGGCCGAACGCAACCCCGGAGCAGACCTCATCGTCACCACGCACGGCGGCGTGATCCGCACGGTGCTCAACGAGGTCTCGCCGCATTCGCCCGCCCACCGCGGTGTGCCGATCACCAATGGATCGGTGCACAGCTTCCGGGTGGTCGACGGCGCCCTGGAACTGGTCGCCTTCGACGATCCGATCGAGGAGGAATCGATCGCCGAGGACTGCGGTGACATCGTCGACCAGAACGCCGTGGAGCGCGCCGGACTCTAGTCCCGGGCCCTGCCGTCCGGCTGCTCCACGAGCGAGGTCAGCAGGTCGTAGAGCTGCTTGCCCGACTTCGCCCAGTCGAACTCCCTAGCCTGCGCGCGGGCGAGCTCCGACCGGCGGCGCCACTCCGCGGGCTCGTCGATGGAGCGCACCGCCTCGGCGAACGCCGTCGGATCCTCCTGGTCGAAGAACACGGCGGCATCTCCCCCGACCTCGTGGAAGACGGGGATGTCGCTGATCACCAGCGGCGTGCCCGAGTTGAGCCCCTCGATCAACGGGATGCCGAACCCCTCGTCGCGGCAGGCGGAGACCATGGCGGTCGCCCCGGCGAGCGTCTCGTAGTAGACCTCGTCGGTGACGCCGTCGAGGAAGTCGATCGAGCCGGCCGGCGCCAGGGCGGCGATGCGCTCCCGGGTTTCGGGGGTGATGCGACTGAGCAGCTTGAGGGTGAACCCCGGGAGTTGGTGCATCGCCTTCGCGAGGGTCTCGACGTTTTTGTTGGGCAGGAAGGTGCCCATGTAGACCAGGGATTTGCCCCGCGCGCCCTCCCCCATCGGATAGTCGCGCGGAGGCAGCCCCGAGTCCACGATCCCGGGACGGATGACCTCGATCGGCCGCTTCGTGAGCCGCGCCTCGATCATGTCGCGCTCGCAGTTGTACGAACCGGTGACGACCGTGTCGGCGCGGTTGAGGGTCCAGCGCTGCGGCCAGTAGGTGATGTGGTACAGGAACCAGATGGCCCGCACGATGGGCGAGAACTCCTTCGGCGGCGTGCGATGGTGGTAGAACACCATGTCGTGCAGGGTGAGCACGAGCTTGTAGCCCTTGCGGCCGGTGGACCCGATCGTCTGCATGGGGCAGAAGACGACATCCGGCTTCTCACGATTGAGCGTGAGGAGCGGGATGAACGGCTCCAACAGACTGTGGCCCGGGCGCGACTTGATCCACGGCAGGTCGGGCAGCATGGTCAGCTGACGCTCGTCGTGGATGAGCATCGTCACCGGATGCAGCTTCGAGAACGCCTCCACGAGCCCCGCGGTATAGCGGCTGATTCCGTCGTGGCGGGGAAAACGCACGAAGCGGCAATCGAAGATCACCTTCACGCGGGCGGAGTCCCCTCCGGCAGGGAGTCCACGAAGTCGCCGATGGCCTGGGCGGCCAGGGCCGGAACCTCGTAGTGGATGAGGTGGCCCACGCCCGAGAGCTCGGTGAGCCGTGCGTCCGGGAAGGCGTGCTGCAGATCGCGCACGGCCTGGATCGGCGTGATGTCGTCGAGTTCGGCGGCGACCAGGAGCGTCGGCACCGGGATCAGGGCCGCGAACTCGCCGACGTGCGCACTGATGGACGCCTCGAACGCCTCGACGACGACGTCGCGATTCGCGAACCCGTTGAAGTAGGTGTGGTGCTCGCTGTGGATCCAGCGACGGAGAGCCTTGTCCTTGGTCTTCGCGAGCGAGACGCTGACGAACTGGGTCACGAGCCAGTGGCGCAGCAGATAGGTGCCGATGCGTCGCGGGAGGCGTCCCGCCAGCCGGTAGAAGGCGACGGTCACCGCCGTCGCGACGCGGTTGGGACCGTCGAGCCCGGAGATCGCGATCGGGTTCACCAGCACCAGTGCGCGCGGTCGGAGCCCGGACGCGATCGCCTGAGACGAGATGATCGATCCGAAGGAGTGGCCGAGGATCACCGTGCGGCCCGGGTCGGCGACGGCACCGACGAATTCGGTGAGCCAGCGCGCATAGCCCGGGATGCTGTGCGGGGCCTGCGTCATCGGCGTCGACAGGCCGAAGCCGGGCATGTCGGGTCCGATCCAGCGCACGCCCGGCAGCTGGGCGATCACCGGCTCGAGACCGTGATGGTCCCCGCGGTAGCCGTGGGCGACGACGATGGTCACGGGGGCGTCCGCCGGCCCGTACACCCAGTACTTCGTGCTGCTGCCGAGGACCTCGATCGTCTCCTCCTCGACGGGGATGCGTGCGAGTTTCTCGGCATAGGGCGAAGGGATGCTCATCGTGATCCAAGTCTACGGAAGCCGAATCGACCACAAGCGCTTGCAGCGCGAGCCTAGACTCGTACACGGCACGAATCGCCCCAATGACGCTCTCGGAAGGAGCCTCGTGAGCTTCACCGCACCGATCCAGTTGCCCGGCCTCACCCTAGACCCGCAGTGGTATCGGCGCTCGGTGTTCTACGAGGTGATGGTGCGGTCGTTCGTCGACTCCAACGGCGACGGATCGGGCGATCTCCAGGGGCTGCTGTCGAAGCTCGACTACCTGCAGTGGCTGGGCGTCGACGCGCTCTGGCTCCCGCCGTTCTACCAGTCGCCGCTGCGGGACGGCGGGTACGACGTGTCCGACTTCCGCAGCATCCTGCCGGAGTTCGGAACGCTCGACGAGTTCAAAGACCTGGTCACCAAGGCGCACGAGCGCAACATGCGCATCGTGATCGACTTCCCGCTCAACCACACCAGCGACCAGCACGAGTGGTTCCAGCAGTCCAGGAGCGATCCGGAGGGCCCGTACGGCGACTTCTACGTCTGGAACGACGACGACGAGAAGTACCCCAACATCCGCATCATCTTCGTCGACACCGAGGAGTCGAACTGGGCCTTCGACTCGGTGCGCCGCCAGTTCTACTTCCACCGTTTCTTCTCGCACCAGCCCGACCTGAACTTCGAGAACCCGGCCGTTCAGGATGCCGTCATGGACATCATGCGGTTCTGGCTCGATCTGGGGGTGGACGGCATCCGCCTCGACGCCATCCCGTACCTCTTCGAGTCGGACGAGGGCAACGGCGAGGGCGAGGCGCCCACGCACGAGTACATCAAGCGCATCCGCCGCATGTTCGACGAGGAGTACCCGGGTCGCATCATGGTGGCCGAGGCCAACCAGTGGCCCCGCGAGGTCGCCGCGTTCTTCGGCACCGAGGAGGAGCCCGAGTGCCACATGGCGTTCGACTTCCCGGTGATGCCGCGCATCTTCTATTCGCTGCGCTCGCAGAACGCGGCCGAGCTCACCCGCATCCTCTCCGAGACGACCGATATCCCCGAGGGCGCGGGCTGGGGCGTCTTCCTCCGCAACCACGACGAGCTCACGCTCGAGATGGTCTCCGAGGAGTACCGGCAGGCCATGTACGGCTGGTACGCCTACGACCCGCGGATGCGCTCCAACATCGGCATCCGTCGCCGACTCGCCCCTCTGCTCGACAACTCCCGCGCGGAGCTCGAGCTCGCGCACGCGCTGCTGTTCAGCCTTCCCGGCAGCCCGTTCCTGTACTACGGCGACGAGATCGGCATGGGCGACAACATCTGGCTGCCGGACCGCGACGCCTCACGCACGCCCATGCAGTGGACGCCCGACCGCAACGCCGGATTCTCCTCGGCCGACCCCGGCAAGCTCTACCTCCCCGTCGTGCAGTCGCTCGTGTACAACTACAACCTGATCAACGTGGAATCGCAGCTGGCCCAGTCGAGGTCCCTGCTGCACTGGGTGCGCAATGTCATCCACGTGCGCAAGGCGCACCCCGCTTTCGGGCTGGGCACCATCACGGTGCTCGAGACCAATCACGAGTCGGTCATCGCGTTCGTGCGGTCGTATGCCGGTTCGGGCACGCAGTTCGGCGATTCGGCGGAGGACGTGCTGTGCGTCTTCAGCTTCGCCCACAATCCGATCGCGGTGACGGTGACCGCTCCGCAGTTCGCCGGATCGCACCTCTTCGACCTGTTCGGCGGCGGGGAGTTCCCCGCGTTCACTGAGGACGGCGAGGTGACGCTCACGCTCGGCACGCAGAACTTCTACTGGCTCCACGTCGGGTCGCCGAGTTTCGCCGGTGGTCGCCAATAGAGTTGCGGTGTGAGCACGCCATGGTTTGACCGTCTGGGCGTCTTCGACCTCGAGACGACCGGAATCGACACCGAGACCAGTCGCATCGTCTCTGCCTACGTCGGGGTGATCGAGGCCGACGGCTCGGCCAAGGGGGTCTCCTGGCTCGCCGATCCCGGCATCCCCATCCCGCCCCAGGCGAGTGCCGTGCACGGCATCACCACGGAACGCGCCCAAACGGAGGGCAGGCCGGCGCCGGAGGTGGTGGCCGAGATCGTGGCCGTCATCCGCGCACTGCTCGCACAGGGCGTTCCGCTGGTGGTCTACAACGCGGCCTACGACATCACCCTGCTCAACCGCGAGTGCGCTCGGTACGGCATCGAGCCTCTCGTCGACCCGACGCCGGTGATCGACCCGCTCGTGATCGACAGGGCGATGGATCGCTACCGCAAGGGCAAGCGCACCCTGGAGGTGGCTGCCGAGTTCTACGGCGTGGAGCTCACCGACGCGCACGACGCCGAGGCCGATGCGATCGCGGCCGGCCGTGTGGCTCAGGCGATCGCGCGCAAATACGCCGACACCCTGGGCGACGACGTGGTGATGGTGCACGCCAATCAGGTCTCCTGGGCGTCGGAGAGCGCCGTCAGCTTCCAGGAGTACATGCGCCGCACCAAGGACCCGGACTTCGTCGCCGACGGCGCGTGGCCGGAACGGGCGTGACGACCACGCTGGTGATCGTGGCCGCCCTGCTCGTGGATTCCGGCGGGCGCGCCCTGCTGGTGCGCAAGCGCGGCACGACCAAGTTCATGCAGCCCGGCGGCAAGCCCGAGCCGGGCGAGACGGATGCCGAGGCGCTCGCCCGAGAGCTGCATGAGGAGCTCGGGCTGGTGGTCGACCCCCGCGAGCTGACCCCGGTCGGCCGGTTCCGGGTGGCCGCCGCCAACGAGAGCGACACCATCCTCGACGCCCGGGTCTTCGACGCGCCCGTCGTCGTCGCGGGCGTGCACGCGGCCGCCGAGATCGAGGAGCTGATCTGGATCGATCCGGCGCACCCGGGGCCGCTCGACCTTGCCCCGCTCAGCGCGGAGGAGCTGCTTCCCCTCCTCGCCGCCCGAGCCGCGGCATCCGCGCCCTGATTCCGCCGCCGCCCTGAATCCGCCCCTCTGGCGCGCGCGGGGTTAACGCGGAAACGGCGCCCGGCCGAAGCCGGACGCCGTTCCTCGGGCGGGTGTTACTTGCCGAAGTTCTTGTAGCGCGAGTTGAACTTCTCGACGCGACCCGCGCTGTCGAGGATGCGCTGCTTGCCCGTGTAGAACGGGTGCGAGGCCGACGAGATCTCGACGTCGATCACCGGGTAGGTCTCGCCGTCGAGCTCGATGGTCTTGTCGCTCGTGACGGTCGAACGGGTGAGGAAAGTCTCACCGCTGGCGAGATCGCGGAACACGACCGGCGCGTACGTGGGGTGGATGTCAGTCTTCATCGGTGGTTCCTTGCTTGGTGGGAAGGCAGAGTGAGAAAAGAATGTGGGCCCGATGGCCAGCTATCAACATTACCAGAATCAGACGGCGCGCGCAGTGAAGCGTCCGTCGTGCTCCTCGACGGCGAGCTCGAGGCCGAAGGTGCTGCTCAGGTTCTCCGCGGTGAGCACCTCCGCGATCGGGCCGGATGCCGTGATGCGGCCGTCCGAGAGCAGCAGCGCCTTGTCGAAACCGACCGGGATCTCCTCCACGTGGTGGGTCACCATGACGATCGCCGGCGCCTGCGTGGCCTGGGCGTACCCGCCGAGCAGCTGGAGCAGTTCCTCCCGTGCGCCCAGGTCGAGGCTCGCGGCGGGCTCGTCCAGCAGCAGGAGCTCGGGATCGGTCATCACCGACCGGGCGATCTGCACCCGCTTCTGCTCGCCGTCGCTCAGGTCGCCGAAGCGCCGGTTCTCGAGCTGGTCCAGCTTCCACTCCGCCAGCACGCGCTGGGCGCGGCGGGTGTCGATCTCTTCGTACTCCTCGTTCCAGCGACCGGTCACCGAGTAGGCGGCGGTCAGCACGACGTCGAGCACGGTCTCGTTGGCGGGGATGCGGCGCGCCATCGCCGTCGAGGCGAACCCGATGCGCGGGCGCAGGTCGAAGACGTCGACCGAACCGAGGGGGGCGTCGAGAATCGTCACCTGCCCCCTGGAGGGGTGCACCATCGCCGAGGCGATCTGCAGCAGCGACGTCTTGCCCGCTCCGTTCGGACCGAGGATGACCCAGCGATCCTCACTCTCGACCGTCCAGCTCAGGTCGTCGAGGATGGTGTTGCCATCGCGCACGAACGAGACGTCGGAGAGCTGCAGAACGCGTGCCATGCCTGCAAGCCTACGCGAGCCGGGCGGCGTCAGCCCGCCAACACGGAGGCGTAGATCTCCTGCGTGCGCGCCGAGATCGCGGCCCACCCGAACAGCCTCTCCGCACGTTCGCGACCGGCGAGCCCCATGGTGCGCGCCGAGTCGGGATCGCTGACGACCTCGGTGAGGATGCGCGCCAGGTCGTCGACGAAACGGGCGGGGTCGAGCGGGGTGCCGGTGCCGTCATCCGCCTGGTCGATGGGAACGAGGCGACCGGTGACGCCCTCGTCGACCACCTCGGGGATTCCGCCCGTCGCCGTGCCGACGACCGGGGCGCCGCAGGCCATCGCCTCGAGGTTGACGATGCCGAGCGGCTCGTAGACCGACGGGCAGACGAAGGTGGTCGCCGCCGTGAGCACGGCGGAGAGGTCGGGCTGGCTCAGCAGCTCCTCGATCCAGATGACGCCGGTGCGCTGCTTCTGCAGCTCGGCGACGCCCGCGCGCACCTCGGCGAGGATCTCGGGCGTGTCGGGCGCACCCGCGCACAGGATGAGCTGAACCTCCGGGGGCAGCTTCGCCGCGGCCTGCAGCAGGTAGGTCAGCCCCTTCTGCCGGGTGATCCTGCCCACGAAGACGACCGACGGCCGCGTGCGGTCGATGCCGAGCTTCTCGAGCACCTCGTCGTTGCGCACCGGCTTCCAGGTGTCGAGATCGATGCCGTTGTGCACGGTAACCACGCGCTGCTCGTCCAGGAACGGGTACGAGCGCAGGATGTCGCGGCGCATGCCGTCGCTCACCGCGATGATCGCGTCGGCGGCTCGGAACGCGCTGCTCTCGATCCACGTCGACACGCGGTATCCGCCACCCAGCTGCTCGGCCTTCCAGGGCCGGAGCGGTTCGAGGCTGTGCGCCGTGACGACGTGCGGGATGTCGTGGAGCAGCTGCGCGATGTGGCCGGCACCGTTCGCGTACCAGGTGTGCGAATGCACGAGGTCCGCCCCGGCGGAGTCCTGCGCCATCTGCAGGTCGACGCCGAGGGTCGCCAGCGACGGGTTGGCTTTCGTCAGCTGCGGAGGCACGAGGTACGAGTAGACCCCGGGCTCGTCGCGGGGCAGCCCGAAGCAGCGCACGAGCACGTCGATGTCTCGGCGCAGCGCCTTGACGAGCTCTGCGACGTGCACGCCGGCGCCGCCGTACACCTCCGGCGGATATTCACGGGTCAAAAGGTCGACTCTCACACGTGAACGCTAGTACACCCCCGAGGGTGCCCGTATGTTGGTGTCATGGCATCGAAGAAGATCTTTGGCATCGTCCTCGCCGGCGGTGAAGGCAAGCGGCTCATGCCTCTGACGGCGGATCGGGCCAAGCCCGCGGTGCCGTTCGGGGGCAATTACCGTCTGATCGACTTCGCGCTCTCCAACCTCATCAACTCCGGGTTGCGCCAGATCGTCGTGCTCACCCAGTACAAGTCGCACAGTCTCGACCGTCACGTCTCGCAGACCTGGCGGCTCGACGGGATCACCAGTTCCTACGTCGCCTCGGTGCCCGCGCAGCAGCGGCTGGGCAAGCGCTGGTTCGCGGGCTCGGCCGACGCCATCCTGCAGAGCCTCAACCTGCTGCGCGACGAGAAGCCCGACATCGTGGTGGTGGTGGGCGCCGACCACGTCTACCGCATGGACTTCAGCCAGATGATCGACGCGCACATCGAGTCGGGCGCGGGCGTGACCGTGGCCGCCATCCGTCAGCCGATCTCGCTCGCCAACCAGTTCGGGGTGATCGAGCTCGACAAGGACGATCCCACCCGCATCGCCCAGTTCCTGGAGAAGCCGCAGAACGCGACGGGGCTGAAGGACTCGCCCGACGAGGTGCTCGCCTCCATGGGCAATTACGTCTTCGACGCCGACATCCTCATCGACGCCGTTCTGCGCGACGGCGAGGTTCCCACCTCGAACCACGACATGGGCGGCGACATCGTGCCGGACTTCGTCTCGCGCGGAGACGCGGCCGTCTACGACCTCAACCGCAACGAGGTGCCGGGCGCCACCGACCGCGACCGGTACTACTGGCGCGACGTGGGAACCATCGAGTCCTTCTTCGACGCCCATCAGGACCTCATCTCGGCGCTGCCGATCTTCAACCTGTACAACAGCAAGTGGCCGATCTTCAGCCAGCAGCTGAACTCGCCGCCGGCGAAGTTCGTGCGCGACTCGAAGGGCAACCTGGGAACCACGATCGACTCGATCGTCTCCCTGGGATCGCTGCTCTCCGGTGCCCACATCGAGCGCTCCGTGCTCGGACCGTGGGCCACCATCGAGTCCGGCGCGCGCGTGATCGACTCGATCGTGTTCGACCGGGTCAAGATCGGCCCCGACTCGATCGTGCGCCGCGCCATCCTCGACAAGGAGGTCATCGTGAGCCCGGGCGCCACGGTGGGGGTCGATCCGGAGGCGGATCGCGCGCGCGGCTTCACCGTGACCGAGAGCGGCATCACCGTCGTGGGCAAGGGCGTCACGGTAACCTGACCTGGTGCCCCGCTTTCTCGTCGTGCTCGACGTCGACTCCACCCTCATCGAAGACGAAGTGATCGAACTGCTGGCGGATGCCGCGGGCTCGGGCGCTCAGGTGGCGGAGATCACCCGCGCCGCCATGAACGGCGAGCTCGACTTCGAGCAGAGCCTTCGCGCCCGCGTCGCGACGCTGGCGGGACTGCCGGAGTCGGTGTTCGCGGAGGTCGCGGCGATGATCACGGTCACGCGCGGCGTGCCCGAGATGGTGGCGGGCATCCAAGCAGCGGGTGGCCGGGTCGGCGTGGTCTCCGGCGGATTCCACGAGCTGGTCGACGGCCTCGCCGACCGCCTGGGGCTCGACTACCACCGTGCGAACCGGCTCGAGCTCGTCGACGGCGTGCTCACGGGCGGGCTGGTGGGCCCGGTGATCGACGCTCTGGCGAAGGCCGACACGCTCCGCGAGTGGGCCGCCGACACGGGCGTGCCGCTCGCGCAGACCGTCGCGGTGGGCGATGGCGCGAACGACCTCCCGATGATGGCGATCACCGGACTTGCCGTCGGCTTCGACGCCAAGGCGCCCGTGCGCGACGAGGCGCACGTGCTGATGGACGTGCGCGACCTCTCCCAGGTGCTGCCCCTGCTGGGTCTCCCCCGCTGACCGCGCGCAGCTGACGTGCCGCCGGGGCTCAGTGCCCCATGCCGAGGCCGCCGTCGACCGGGATCACCGCGCCGGAGATGTAGCCGGCGTCGTCGCCCGCGACCCAGACGATGACCTTGGCCACCTCCTCGGGGCTGGCGAACCGACCGGCGGGGATCGACTTCTTGTACTCGGCCTGCTGGGCCTCCGGGAGCTCCGCGGTCATGTCGGTCTCGATGAATCCCGGCGCGACGACGTTGGCCGTGATCCCGCGCGAGCCCAGCTCCCGGGTGACGGAACGCGCGAGCCCGATGAGACCGCTCTTGGATGCCGCGTAGTTCACCTGACCGGCCGACCCGAGCAGCCCGACCACGCTCGAGACCAGCACGATGCGCCCGAAGCGTGCCTTGAGCATGTTCTTCGACGCGCGCTTGACCACCCGGAACGCGCCCGTGAGGTTCGTGTCGATCACCGAGGTGAAGTCCTCCTCGGTCATGCGCAGGAGGAGTGTGTCGCGCGTGATGCCGGCGTTCGCCACCACGATCTCGACGGGACCGAGCTCCGCCTCGACCGTGCTGAACGCCGTGTCGAGGGAGGCGGCATCCGTCACGTCCGCCACGACGGTGAGGGTGCCCTCTGGGCCCTCGCCGCTGCGCGCGGTGACCGCAACGCGGTGGCCCTGCGCGACGAATTCGGCGGCGATCGCTCGGCCGATTCCGCGGTTGCCTCCGGTGACGAGGACTGTTCGTGGGGTGCTCATGGTGGCTCGCTTTCCTTCCCGGGCAAACTCCGACAATCCTAGACGTAGGCTTAGACCAGCCCATGGCGAAGACGCAATCCATCACCAGCATCCCCCGGTCGCCGAACGACGACCGGCACAGCCGCATGGTCCGGTACTCGATCGGCATGGCGATCCGCGTGGTCTGCCTCATCTCCCTGGTCTTCCTCCGCGGATGGTGGCTCCTCGTGCCGGCGATCATCGCCGTCGCCGGGCCGATGGTGCTCGTGGTGCTGGCCAACGCGGTGGCGCCCAAGACGCCGACCGCGGTCGAGCGGCCCGGCTCGATCGTCCGCAGTTCCGCCCCGGACGAACCGGCATGATCGGCGAGCTCCCCGGCACCGTCTGCTCCAGGGCCGGCTGCGCCGCGGATGCCGCGTGGAACGTCAACTGGCGCAACCCGCGCATCCACGGCGCCGACCGGGTGAAGGTGTGGCTTGCGTGCGACGAGCACGTCGACTATCTGCGCGACTACCTGGCCACCCGCGACTTCCCCGTGGTCGTGACCCCGCTCGACGTGACGGTGGACGCGGTATGAAGGCCTGGCGCATCGCGCTCACCCGCCGGTACCTCGGCTACCTCGCCCTGGCGGTCGTTTTCGCAGTCGCCTGCGTCGCCCTCTCCCACTGGCAGGTCGACCGGCTCGACGAGACGCGGCGGGCCAACCAGCTGGTGGAGCGCAACTTCGACTCCGCCCCCGTTCCGTTGGCGCAGGTGCTGCCGAGCCTCACGTCGTATTCGGCGTCGCAGGAGTGGAAGCAGGTGACCGTGTCCGGCCGATATCTGCTCGACGAGGAGCTGCTGGTGCGCAACCGACCCCTCGACGGCAATCCGGGTTTCGAGGTGCTCGATCCGCTGCTTCTCGACGACGGCACCGTCTTCGTGATCGACCGCGGGTTCGTGCCCACCGGCAACCATCAGGACCTCCCGGACTCGATCCCGCGGCCCGCGTCGGGACGCGTCACGGTCGTCGCCAGGCTGCAGGCCAGCGAGCCCACGTTCGACAATCAGACGGCGGGCAAGGGGCAGATCTCCACCATCCATCTCCCCCGCGTGGCGCAGCTCGTCGGCAAGCCCACCTTCACCCGCGCCTACGGCCTCATGGTGCACGAGACGCCGTCGGCGTCGACCACCCCGCGCCCCCAGCCGAAGCCGCAGCTCGACGAGGGACTGCACATCTCCTACGCGATCCAGTGGATCCTGTTCGGAATCATGGCGTTCCTCGGCCTCGGCTACGCGATCCGAACCGAGTACCGGGCGCGCAACGCCGACGATCCGGTCGAGAAGGAGCGTGCCGCCGAGCGGGAGCGGCGCCGAGCGGCGAAGCCACGGTCGGACGCCGAGGTCGAGGACGAACTGCTCGACAGCGCCCACCGCTGAGCGCGGCCGCACTCAGGCCAGGGTGACGAGTTCCTGGTAGTCGTGGTTCCAATGGTCCTCGGTGCCGTCGGGCAGCAGCAGCACGCGCTCGGGGTTGAGGGCCTCGACCGCGCCCTCGTCGTGACTGACGAGCACGACCGCGCCCGTGTAGTTGGCGAGGGCGTCCAGGATCTCGATGCGGCTCGCCGGGTCGAGGTTGTTCGTGGGTTCGTCGAGCAGCAGCACGTTGGCGCCGGACACCACGATCATCGCGAGAGCGAGGCGCGTCTTCTCGCCGCCGGAGAGCACACCGGCGGGCTTCGCGGTGTCGTCCCCGGTGAACAGGAACGAGCCGAGCACGCGTCGCGCCTCGGTCTCGGTGATGTTCGGCGACGACGAGACCATGTTCTCGAGCACGGAGCGCTTGACGTCGATCGTCTCGTGCTCCTGCGCGTAGTAGCCGATGCGGAGGCCGTGGCCGGGCTCGACCTCGCCGGTGTCCGGGGCATCCACCCCGGCCAGGATGCGCAGCAGCGTGGTCTTGCCGGCACCGTTGAAACCGAGCACAACCACCTTCGAGCCGCGATCGATCGCGAGGTCGACGGAGGTGAAGATCTCCAGCGAACCGTAGCTCTTGGAGAGATTGGATGCCATGAGCGGCGTCTTGCCGCAGGGCGCGGGCTCCGGGAAGCGGAGCTTCGCCACCCGGTCCACCGAGCGAACCTCTTCGAGGCCGGCCAGCATCTTCTCGGCGCGACGAACCATCTGGTGCGCCGCTGCGGCTTTCGAGGCCTTCGCACCGAAGCGCGCGGCCTGCATCTGCAGCACGCCGGCCTTCTTCTCCACGTTGACGCGTTCCTTCTTGCGGCGCTCCTCGTCCGAGGCGCGCTGGCGCTGGTAGTGCTTCCAGCCCATGTTGTAGATGTCGATCACCTGGCGGTTCGCGTCGAGGTAGAAGACGCGGTTGACGGTCTCCTCCACGAGCTCCACGTCGTGGCTGATCACGATGAGGCCGCCCTGGTAGTTCTTCAGGAACTCGCGCAGCCAGACGACCGAGTCGGCGTCGAGGTGGTTGGTGGGCTCGTCGAGCAGCATCGTGTCCACGTCGGCGAACAGGATGCGCGCGAGCTCGATGCGCCGGCGCTGACCGCCCGAGAGCGTCGAGAGCGGCTGGTCGAGGATGCGATCGGGCAGGTTCAGATTGGAGGCGATGGATGCCGCCTCGGCCTCGGCCGCGTATCCGCCCAGCGAGAGGAACCTGTCCTGCAGGTTGCCGTAGGTCTTCATCGCCTTCTCGCTGACCGCGGCGTCGGGCGAGGCCATGTCCATGGCGGCCGTCTCCATGCCGATCATGAGCTGGCCGAGGCCGCGGGCGTCGAGGATGCGGGTGCGCGCGAGGTCCTCGGGGTTGCCCGATCGCGGGTCCTGGGGCAGGTAGCCGATCTCGCCGGTGCGATCGATGGTGCCCTTGGTGGGTTGTCCCTCACCGGCGAGCACCTTGGTCATGGTCGTCTTGCCCGCGCCGTTGCGGCCGACGAGGCCGATCTTGTCGCCCCGCTCGACGCGGAAGGTGACGTCCTCCATGAGGACGCGTGCACCCACGCGGAGTTCGAGGCCGTTCACGGCGAGCACAGGCAGAGTCCAATTCTTATGTCGTCTCACGACAACGGGACGGAGGGGGGATCCCCCTAGTATATTTCGTGGGCGCACGGTCACCGTCGCCGCCTGGTCCCTCCCCCTTCGCAAGGAGCACGATGACGACTCTGACCCTGGCCGTAGGCCGCCCGACGCTCGCCGATCGCCTCGTGCGCCGCTCGCTGGCCACCGATCTCGTGCTCATCGCGGCGGGCGCCGCGCTCACCGCCATCGCCGCACAGGTCTCGGTGCCGCTGTGGCCGGTGCCGATCACCGGGCAGACGCTCGCCGTGCTCATCGTCGGCTCGTCGCTCGGTGCCGTGCGCGGAATGCTGTCGATGGTGCTGTACGCCGTGCTCGGCGTCGTCGGCCTTCCGGTCTTCAGCGACGCCTCTCACGGCGTTGGTGTGCTCGTGGGTGCCACGGGCGGGTACATCATCGGCTTCATCCTCGCTGCCGGGCTCACCGGATGGCTCGCCCAGCGCTCCTGGGACCACCGCGTGCTGGGAGCCTTCGTCGCCTTCCTCGCAGGCACTGTGGTCACCTTCGCCGTCGGACTCCCCTGGCTCGCGGCCGTGGGGCACTTCTCGCTGGCGCAGACGCTGCAGTACGGCCTCTACCCGTTCATCGTCGGCGGCATCATCAAGGCGGCGCTTGCGGCCGTCTTCATCCGCCTCGCCTGGTTCGGAGTGAACCGCGCGGACGAGCAGCGCGCCGCGAAGGACGTGCAGTAACGCTTCCAACGACAATGGCCCCGCAGATCTCTGCGGGGCCATTTTTCGTAGGTGCTACATCGAGAAGCCGAGGGCCCTCATCATGTCGCGCCCGTCGTCGGTGATCTTCTCGGGACCCCACGGCGGCATCCACACCCAGTTGATGCGGAATTGCTCGACTATGCCGTCGAGCGCCTGCGCCGTCTCCTCCTCGATGATGTCGGTGAGCGGGCAGCCGGCGGAGGTGAGCGTCATGCTGATGATGAGCGCCTCGTACTCCTCGTCCCAGGCGAGGTCGTAGATCAGGCCCAGGTCGACGACGTTGACCCCGAGCTCGGGGTCGACCACGTCTTTGAGCGCCTCCTCGACCTTGTCGAAGAGGGCCGGTTCGAGTGCGACAGCCATGCTTCTAGCCTACGTTCGTCTCGGAGCCCGAGGACAGGGTGGCGAACTCCGACCCCTCCGCCAGGAAGCGATCGTAGCCCTCGTTCTCGAGGCGCTCCGCGAGCTCCGGGCCGCCCTCCTCGGCGACGCGGCCGTCCACGAAGACGTGCACGAAGTCGGGCGAGATGTAGCGCAGGATGCGCGTGTAGTGGGTGATGAGCAGCAGCCCGAGACCCGTGTTCGCCTTGGCGCGGTTGACGCCCTCAGAGACGATCTTGAGCGCGTCGACGTCGAGCCCCGAGTCGGTCTCGTCGAGCACGGCGAACTTGGGCTTCAGGAGCTCGAGCTGCAGGATCTCGTGGCGCTTCTTCTCGCCGCCCGAGAAGCCCTCGTTGACGTTGCGGTCGGCGAACGAGGAATCCATGCGCAGATTCTTCATCGACTCCTTCACCTCCTTGCTCCAGCCGCGGATCGAGGGCGCCTCGCCGTCGATCGCGGTCTTCGCGGTGCGGAGGAAGTTGGTGACGGCGACGCCGGGGATCTCCACCGGGTACTGCATCGCGAGGAACAGGCCGGCGCGCGCGCGGGCGTCGACGGTCATCGCGAGCACGTCCTCGCCGTCGAGCGTGATCGAGCCGCTCTCCACGGTGTATTTGGGGTGGCCGGCGATCGTGTACGCCAGGGTGGACTTGCCGGACCCGTTCGGGCCCATGATGGCGTGGATCTCGCCCTGGCGGACCGTGAGGTCGACGCCCTTGAGGATCTGCTTCGTACCCTGCTCGGTCTCGACGGAGACGTGCAGGTCTTTGATTTCCAGTACTGAGGTCATGATGTGTTCCTATTCCGCGACGACGGGCGTCGGGTCGATGTAGACGTCGCCGTCGACGATGCTCACGGCGAAGACGGGTACCGGCTCGTAGGCCGGGAGGGTGAGGGGCTTGCCGGTGAGGATCGAGAACTTCGAGCCGTGGGCCCAGCATTCCAGCGTGTCGTCCTCGACGAAGCCCTCGGCGAGCGAGATGTCGCCGTGGGTGCAGGTGTCGCCGATCGCGTGGATGTCGCCGGCCGAGTCCTTCACGACGGCGATCGGAGTCCCGTCGATCACGACGCGCACCGCCGAGCCCACCTCGATGTCGTCCTGCGAGCAGATCTTGACGGTCATGCGGCCACCTCTCCCCTGGCGAGTTCTGCTTCGATCGCGTCGCGCAGCCTGGTCTCGAGCGCGGCCGACCCGATCTTCTGGACGACCTCCGTGAGGAAGCCGAGCACGACGAGTCGGCGCGCCTCGGGCTCGCTGATGCCGCGGGCCTGCAGGTAGAACAGCTGCTCGTCGTCGAATCGGCCCGACGCGCTCGCGTGCCCGGCCCCGGCGATGTCGCCGGTCTCGATCTCGAGGTTCGGCACGGAGTCGGCGCGCGTGCCGTCGGTCAGCAGCAGGTTGCGGTTCTGCTCGTAGCTGTCGGTGCCGGATGCGGTGGGGCGGATGAGCACGTCGCCGATCCACACCGTGTGCGCACCCTCGCCCTGCAGCGCGCCCTTGTACGTGACCCGGGAGCGCGTGTTGGGCGCGTCGTGGTTCACGAACACCTGCTGCTCGAGGTGCTGGCCGGACTCGGCGAAGTAGGCGCCGTAGAGTTCGACGTCGCCGCCCTCGGAGTCGAGGTGCACGGAGGGGTTGAGGCGCACGACGGAGCCGCCGAGCGAGACCACGACGTGCTTGAGCCGGGCGTCGCGCCCGACCTTCGCGAAGTGGCTGGCGAGATGCACGGCGTCGTCGTCCCATTCCTGCACGCTCACCACGGTGAGCTGGGCTCCGTCCTCGACGACGATCTCCACGTTCTCGGTGAGATCCGCCGAGCCGCTGTTGAGCAGCACGACCGTGCCCACGCTGTGGTGCCTCGCCGTGATGTGCAGGTGGCCCGCGCGTGCCGAACGACCGAGCGACGAGCGGTCGAGGGTGACCGTCGCCGGCTCCTCCCCCGCGATCGTCACGGCGAGTGCCTGCTCGAACGAGCTCCAGGCGTTGGCGGATGCCCGATCCTCGGGCTTGCCCGCCGTGCCGAGCCGTGCGTCGTCCCGGCCGACCCACTCGACGGTCGCGTCGCCGTCCACGGTGCTCGTGATCGCCGTGGCGGACCCGTCGAGACCGGCCTCCAGAAGACCGGCGATGCGCGGGATGGGGGTGTACTTCCATTCCAGCTCGCGACCCGTGACGTCGTCGAAGTCGGCCACCTCGTACGAGGCGAAGCGCGCGGAGCGGACCTGGATGGGAACGAGTCCCCATCCGCCGTCGCTGTGCTGTTTCGAGCCGAGCCGGGAGTGGTCGGGTGCTGCCGGAGGTGTGAGCGATGGTGCCGGTGCTGACATCTAGCCGACGCTGCCTTCCATGCCCATCTCGATGAGCTTGTTGAGTTCGAGTGCGTATTCCATCGGCAGCTCGCGGGAGATCGGCTCGATGAACCCGCGGACGATCATGGCCATGGCCTCGTCCTCCGGGAGCCCGCGCGACTGCAGGTAGAAAAGCTGTTCGGCGCTGACCCGCGAGACGGTTGCCTCGTGGCCCATCTGCACGTCGTCCTCGCGGATGTCCGTGGTCGGGTAGGTGTCCGACCGGGAGATCGAATCGACCAGCAGCGCGTCGCAGCGCACGGTGTTCGCCGAGTGGTGCGCGCCCTCTGCGATGCGGACCTCGCCGCGGTATCCGGTGCGCCCGCCGCCGCGGGCGATCGACTTGGAGACGATCGAGGACTGCGTGTACGGCGCCATGTGGATCATCTTGGCGCCGGCGTCCTGGTGCTGGCCGGGGCCCGCGAAGGCCACCGAGAGCGTCTCGCCCTTGGCGTGCTCGCCGACGAGGTAGATCGACGGGTACTTCATGGTGACCTTGGAACCGATGTTGCCGTCGATCCACTCCATCGTGGCGCCCTCGTGCGCGATCGCGCGCTTGGTCACCAGGTTGTAGACGTTGTTCGACCAGTTCTGGATCGTCGTGTACCGCACGCGGGCATTCTTCTTCACGATGATCTCGACCACGGCCGAGTGCAGCGAGTCCGACTTGTAAATCGGGGCGGTGCAGCCCTCGATGTAGTGCACGTACGAGCCCTCGTCGGCGATGATCAGCGTGCGCTCGAACTGGCCCATGTTCTCGGTGTTGATGCGGAAGTAGGCCTGCAGCGGGATGGAGACGTGCACGCCCTTCGGCACGTAGACGAACGAGCCGCCCGACCAGACCGAGGTGTTGAGCGCGGCGAACTTGTTGTCGCCGGCGGGGATGACGGTGCCGAAGTACTCCTGGAAGATCTCGGGGTACTCGCGCAGCGCGGTGTCCGTGTCGAGGAAGAGCACGCCCTTCTCCTCGAGCTCCTTGTTGATCGTGTGGTACACGACCTCGGACTCGTACTGGGCGGCGACGCCGGAGACGAGGCGCTGGCGCTCCGCCTCGGGGATGCCGAGCTTCTCGTAGGTGGTCTTGATGTCGTCGGGCAGGTCGTCCCAGGTCTGGGCCTGCTTCTCGGTCGACCGCACGAAGTACTTGATGTTGTCGAAGTCGATGCCGGAGAGGTCGGCGCCCCAGGCCGGCATGGGCTTCTTGTAGAAGAGCGAGAGCGCCTTGAGGCGGTTCTTCAGCATCCACTCCGGCTCGCCTTTGAGGGCCGAGATGTCGGCGACGACCTCGGGCGAGATTCCGCGTTTCGCGGATGCCCCGGCGACGTCCGAGTCGGACCAGCCGAACTCGTAGATGCCCAGGCTCTCGAGCTCCGGACGATCGATCAGGATGTCTGACATTGCCACTACCTCTTTCCTGCCTGCCTGTGACAACCGGGCCGCGTGGCCGGTCATTCCCTCCGCCAGGACCTGTTCAGCAGGCTGTGGATTCGGGTGCAGGCACGCGACGGATTGATCTAATCCGACGCGCTCATTGCGTGATCGAGAGCGTGGGCAGCGTCGCCCTCGAATAATTCTGGGAGGGCTCCGCTGACGCGTGGAGCGACTCTCGAACCTAACGATTCTACAGGGTGGACGGCCGGATTAGCTGGCGGCCAGCGTATTCACCGGGAGCGGTTCTGCTGCGGGTTCGCGGCCGCGGAACAGGCTCGGATTCGTGTCGAGCAGCACGCGCAGGGTGCCGATCCAGACCAGCGCGGCGCCGAGCAGATGCAGCGCCACCAGCACGGCGGGGAGGCCGTTGAGCGCCTGGACGGTGCCGATGGCGCCCTGGAGCACGACGACCACCGCGAAGAATCCGACGCGACGTCGCGCCATCCGTCCGCTCGGATCGCGCAGCAGCACCACGAACAGCGCGATCGCGATCGCCAGAGTGAGCGATCCGAGCACCGCATGGACGATGGTCACGTCGGCCCAGACGAAGCCCATCCGCGGCACGTCGGCCGAGTCGCCCGAGTGCGGTCCCGACCCGGTGACGAGCGTTCCCACGACGATGAGCACCAGGGTGCAGGCCACGAGCGCGTAGCTGAGGGCGGATGCCGCGGAGCCGGGCGACGGCGGAGCGACCCTGGGCTGACGCGCCCGGTGCCAGGTGAGGGTCGTGGTGGTGAGCAGCGCGATCGCGAGCATGAAGTGAAGGGCGACGACCCACGGGTTCAGCTTGGCGAGCACGGAGATGCCGCCCGCCACCGCGTTCGCCACGACGAGCCAGAACTGGGACCACGCGAGGCGGGTGATGCCGCGGTTGCGCGGGCGCTGCAGTCGCGCTGCCACGATCGCCCAGCCCACCGCGACCACCAGCAGGCCGGTGAGCAGCCGGTTGGTGAACTCGATCACCCCGTGGATTCCGAGTTCCGGCGTCGGCGCGAGCGAGGACGCGTCGCAGGCGGGCCAGGTCGGGCAGCCGAGCCCCGAGGCGGTGACCCGCACGACTCCCCCGCCAAGAACGATCAGCACGCTGACGACGAGCGCCGCGGTGGTGCCCCAGCGCAGCGCGCGCGGACCGAGAGCGACGCGGGCGGCCAGCCAGGAGAACGGGGTGGTGATGATCGACCTCTTCTAGAAGCGGATGAACGGCAGCAACGGGTCGACGCCGATCGCGACGAACACCACCGTCAGGTAGCTGATCGAGCTGTGGAAGACGCGCATCGGCTTCACCTCGCCATGGCGGATCGCCATCGAGTAGAGCCGGTGCGCCTCGAAGACGAACCACGCGCCGGCCGCGAGGGCGACGGCGGCGTAGAGCACACCCATGTGGGCCACGGGGATGAGCAGCAGCGAGCACGCGACGGTGGCCCAGGCGTACAGCACGACCTGCAGCCCCACGACGGTTCGCCCCCGAACGACGGCCAGCATCGGCACGTTCACCGAGGCGTAGTCGGCCCGGTACCGCATCGACAGCGGCCAGTAGTGCGGCGGCGTCCACAGGAACACGATCCCGAACAGGATCAGCGGCGTCCAGGTCAGCGAATCCTGCACCGCGGCCCAGCCGATCAGCACGGGCATGCACCCGGCCGCTCCGCCCCAGACGATGTTCTGCGGGGTGCGGCGCTTGAGCACCAGCGTGTAGACGAGCACGTAGAACAGGACAGCGGCGACCGAGAGCGCCGCCGAAAGCCAGTTGACGAGGAAGCCGAGCCACAGGGTGGATCCGACGCCCAGCACCCAGGCGAAGACCAGGGCCTCCCGGTCGCTCAGCTCGCCGGTCACGAGCGGTCGCTTGCTGGTGCGCTTCATCACGCGATCGATGTCGCGGTCGATGTAGCAGTTGAACGCGCCCGCCGATCCGGCACTCAGCGCGCCGCCCACCAGGGTGGCGAGAACGAGCCACAGATTCGGGATCCCGCCCTGCGCCAGGATCATCACCGGAGCGGTCGTCACGAGCAGCAGTTCGATGACGCGGGGCTTGGTGAGGGCGACATAGGCCCGTGCCTTGCGCGCGAGCCCGATGCGCTCCACGAGTACGGGAGCGTCAGTCGCTACGTCCATTGCTCCTCTAACGGCGGTGGGTATGGTCATTCCGATTGTACGGTGTACCGTCCACCCAGGACGCCGAGAGGTGGCCGGGATCCGGAGCATCGATGTTCAGGCATCCCTATACTTGGATGTGCTTGCCAGCCGCGAGCCCACTGCCCTTCCCCCGAGATCACCGCCGCGAACAACGGATGTGCTCACGTGCAGGGCCGGTCGCGGTGGTGCCGAGGATGTCTGGCAGGCGTAACAACTACAGCGGCACGTACCTTCTGGTCATGCCGGGGCAATAGAAGGGTCATCAACTCGTGGCAGCTCTCCAGTGGGATCCCATCGACAGCAAGGCCGTTGACACGGCCAGGATCCTGGCGGCAGACGCCGTGGAGAAAGTGGGCAACGGTCACCCGGGCACGGCCATGAGCCTCGCCCCCGCCGCGTACCTGCTCTTCCAGAAGGTCATGCACCGCGATCCGAGCGATGCGACCTGGGTCGGGCGCGACCGCTTCATCCTCTCGGTCGGGCACTCCTCGCTCACCCAGTACGTGCAGTTCTACCTCGGCGGCTACGGGCTCGAGCTCGAAGACCTCGAGGCGCTCCGCACCTGGGGATCAAAGACCCCCGGCCACCCCGAGTACGGCCACACCGACGGCGTCGAGATCACCACGGGACCGCTCGGCCAGGGCCTCGCCTCCGCCGTCGGGTTCGCCTACGCCTCGCGCTACGAGCGCGGCCTGTTCGACCCGGACGCCGAGACCGGCCAGAGCGTGTTCGACCACCACATCTACGTGATCGCGGGCGACGGCGACATGCAGGAGGGCGTCACCAGCGAGGCCTCCTCGCTCGCCGGCCACCAGGAGCTCGGCAACCTCGTCGTCATCTACGACAGCAACCAGATCTCCATCGAGGACGACACCGACATCGCCTTCACCGAAGACGTCAAGGCGCGCTACGAGGCGTACCACTGGCACGTGCAGGTCGTCGACTGGAAGAAGACCGGCGTCTACGTCGAAGACGTCGCGGCCCTGAACGACGCGCTGGAGGCGGCGAAGGCCGAGACCTCGAAGCCTTCGCTGATCATTCTCAAGACCATCATCGGCTGGCCGTCGCCGAAGAAGCAGAACACCGGCAAGATCCACGGATCGGCCCTCGGCACAGAGGAGCTCCGCGGTGTCAAGGAGGTGCTCGGCTTCGACCCCGACAAGAACTTCTTCGTCGACCCGGAGGTGCTCGCGCACACCCGTCAGGCCGTCGACCGCGGCAAGGCGGCGCACGCGGAATGGCAGGAGCGCTACGACGCGTGGGCCGCGGCCAACCCGGAGCGCAAGGCGCTGCACGACCGCATCCTCTCCGGCGCGCTCCCCGACGGCGTGGAAGAGGCTCTTCCGGTGTTCGAGGCGGGCAAGGACATCTCGACCCGCGCCGCGAGCGGCAAAGTGCTCAGCGCGCTCGGCCCGGTCATCCCGGAGCTGTGGGGCGGCTCGGCCGACCTCGCCGAGTCCAACAACACCACGATCGAGGGCGTGCCCTCGTTCATCCCCACCGAGCGTTCGACGCACGAGTGGGCGGGCCAGCCCTACGGCCGCACTCTCCACTTTGGAATCCGCGAGCACGCGATGGGGTCGATCCTCAACGGCATCGTGCTGCACGGCAACACGCGCCCCTACGGCGGCACCTTCCTGATCTTCAGCGACTACATGCGCCCCCCGGTGCGCCTGGCCGCGCTGATGAAGGTTCCGACGATCTACGTGTGGACCCACGACTCGGTCGCGCTCGGCGAGGACGGCCCGACCCACCAGCCGGTCGAGCAGCTGAGCACGCTCCGCGCCGTCCCCCAGCTCGACATCGTGCGCCCCGGCGACGCGAACGAGGTGTCGTGGGCCTGGAAGACGATCCTGGAGCGCCGGCAAGGCCCTGCGGGCATCGCGCTCACGCGGCAGAACATCCCGGTCTTCGAGCGCGGCGACGGCGAGGCATCCGGCGAGGTGTTCGCCTCGGCGAAGAACGTGGCCAAGGGCGCCTACATTCTGGCGGAGGCCCCGAACGGAACGCCCGACGTGATCTTCATCGCGACGGGGTCCGAGGTGCAGATCGCCGTGGACGCCCGCGAGCAGCTCAAGGCCGAGGGCGTCAACGCCCGGGTGGTCTCGGCGCCCTGCCTCGAGTGGTTCGAGGAGCAGTCCGAGGAGTACCGCGAGTCGGTGCTGCCGAGCGGCATCAAGGCGCGCGTCTCCATCGAGGCGGGGATCGACCTCACGTGGCGTCGCTACGTCGGGGACGCCGGCCGGAGCGTGTCGATCGAGCACTTCGGTGCGTCCGCGGACTACAAGACCCTGTACAAGAAGTTCGGGATGACGACGGAACACGCCATCTCCGCCGCGCGGGAATCCCTCGCGGCACTCTGAGACCCCAGTAAGAGAGAGATACACGCAATGACGGAGAACACCCCCACCGCAGCGCTGTCGGCGCTCGGCGTCAGCATCTGGCTCGACGACCTGTCGCGCGAGAGGATCGCGTCGGGCGGGCTCGAGAAGCTCATCGCCGACCGCAACGTCGTGGGCGTCACCACGAACCCGACCATCTTCGCCAGCGCGCTGGCCAAGGGCGAGGCGTACGACGCCCAGGTCGCGGAGCTCGCGGCCGCCGGAAAGTCGGTCACCGACGCGGTGTTCGAGATCACCACGGACGATGTCGCTCACGCGAGCGACATCTTCCGCCCGGTCTACGACTCGACGGGCGGCCAGGACGGCCGTGTCTCCATCGAGGTCGAGCCGGGGCTCGCGCACGACGCGGCCGGCACGATCGCGCAGGCGCAGCAGCTGTGGGCCAAGGTCGACCGCCCCAACGCCATGATCAAGATCCCGGCCACGGTCGAGGGTCTCGAGGCCATCACGGAGACCATCGCGGCGGGCATCAGCGTGAACGTGACGCTGATCTTCAGCCTCGAGCGCCACCGCGAGGTCATCAACGCGTACCTCTCCGGCCTCGAGAAGGCCAAGGATGCCGGCCGCGACCTCTCGACGATCCACTCGGTCGCCTCGTTCTTCGTCTCCCGGGTAGACACTGAGATCGATAAGCGGCTGACCGAGATCGGAACCCCCGAGGCACTCGCGCTCAAGAGCAAGGCCGGCGTCGCGAACGCCCGCCTCGCCTACCAGGTCTTCGAGCAGGCCTTCGACAGCGAGCGAGCCAAGACACTGCTCGCCGCGGGAGCCAACCGCCAGCGCCCGCTGTGGGCGTCGACCGGCGTCAAGGACCCGAGCCTCCCCGACACGCTCTACGTGACGCAGCTCGCGGTGGCCGACGTGGTCAACACCATGCCGGAGAAGACCCTGGAGGCCACCTTCGACCACGGCGTGATCGAGGGCGACCAGGTCACGGGCAACTACGACGACGCGAACGACGTGCTCGACAGGCTCGACGCCATCGGGATCTCGTACGAGGAGGTGACCGCGCTGCTCGAGAAGGAGGGCGTGGAGAAGTTCATCGTCTCCTGGAACGAGCTCCTCGACACCGTCACCGCGGCGCTGCAGTCTGCGGGGTCGTCGAAGTGAGTTTCGACATCAGCGTGAGCGGAGCCGCGGCCGAGGCCGTGGACCGGGTCGTGCCGCAGCTCGTGAGCGACCTCGTCGCGTCGGGCATCATGGGCCAGAATTCGGACCTCTGGGGTCCGGACGCCGAGCCCGAGGCATCCAAGCGTCTCGGCTGGACCGAGGCCGAGGTCGTCTCCGCTCCGCTCGTCGACGACATCATCGCCCTGCGTGACAGGCTGCACGCCCAGGGCGTGAACCACGTCGTGCTCGGCGGAATGGGCGGATCGTCCCTCGCTCCCGAGGTCATCACGCGCACCGCGGGAGTCGAGCTCACCGTGCTCGACTCGACGGACCCCGGCCAGGTGCTCGAGGCGCTGAACGACCGTCTCGAGTCGACCGTCGTCGTGATCTCCTCCAAGTCGGGTTCGACGCTGGAGACCGCCAGCCAGCGCAAGGCCTACGAGAAGGCCTTCGCCGACGCGGGGATCGACGCCACCGAGCGCATCGTCGTCGTCACCGACCCGGGCTCTCCGCTCGACAAGTCGGCCCGGGATGCCGGCTACCGCGTGTTCAACGCCGACCCCAACGTCGGCGGCCGCTACTCCGCCCTGACCGCATTCGGCCTCGTGCCCTCCGGCCTCGCCGGCGTCGACATCCAGGCCCTGCTCGACGAGGCCTCCTCCGTCAGCATCCAGCTCGCCGTGGACACCCCGACGAA
Source organism: uncultured Lacisediminihabitans sp. (assembly GCA_966212465.1). Lineage (GTDB taxonomy): Bacteria > Actinomycetota > Actinomycetes > Actinomycetales > Microbacteriaceae > Lacisediminihabitans. Next base: position 329,010 of record CBIHRK010000001.1, on the reverse strand, counting down.
CCCCGGTCTGATCCTCGGCGCGGCGATCGCCGGAACGCGCCCGCTGAAGGACAAGCTCGGCATCGTGTCGGACGGCACCTACATCGTCGGCTTCGGCGACTGGGTGGAGCAGCTCATCGCGGAGTCGACGGGCAAGCTCGGCAAGGGCATCCTGCCCGTCGTGCTCGACGTGGACGCCCCCGAGCTCACCGAGGACCTGCCCGACCTGCAGATCGTGCGACTGGTGGAGAGCGCTCGCGCCACCCACGAGGTCGCCCCCGGTGAGATCGAGGTCAGCGGCACGCTCGGCGCTCAGATGCTCGTGTGGGAGTTCGCCACCGCGGTCGCGGGCCGGCTGCTCGGCATCAACCCGTTCGACCAGCCCGACGTCGAGTCCGCGAAGGTGGCGACCCGGGCCCTGCTCGACGACCGCCCCGCGCCCGTCTCCCCCGCGTTCGTCTCCGACGGCATCGAGGTGCGCGGTTCGTCCGTGGTCACCGAGGGACAGAGCACCGTCTCCGGCGCCATCGACGCGCTGCTCGCCCAGCTGCCTGCGGACGGCTACGTCGCCATCCAGGCGTACGTCGACCGCAATTCGCTCCGCTCGCTCGCCGCACTGCGCGATGTCGTGGCGGCGAAGTGCGGCCGGCCGGTCACCTTCGGCTGGGGGCCGCGGTTCCTGCACTCGACCGGCCAGTTCCACAAGGGCGGCCCGGCGGTCGGGGTGTTCCTGCAGATCACGGCCACCGCGCCGAAGGATCTGGAGATCCCCGACAGCCCGTTCAGCTTCGGCTACCTCATCCAGGCACAGGCCGCCGGCGACGCGAGCGTGCTCGAACAGCACGGTCGTCCCGTGCTGACCCTCACCCTGACCGATCCCTCGAACGACGTGAAGACGCTGTTCGACGCGGTCGCTCAGTAAGCACCAAGGAGCCGCATGTCCCCGGTGGAAATCACGCCGGAGTTCAACCCGCTGAGGTTGCCCTCCGACCGTCGCCTCAACCGCATCGCCGGTCCCAGCGCGCTCATCATCTTCGGAGTCACGGGCGACCTGGCCCGCAAGAAGCTGATGCCCGCGGTCTACGACCTCGCCAACCGCGGCCTGCTCCCCCCGGGCTTCGCGCTCGTCGGATTCGCACGACGCGACTGGGAGGACCAGGACTTCGCGCAGGTCGTCCACGACGCGGTCGCGCAGTACGCGCGCACCCCGTTCGACGAGGACGTCTGGAACCAGCTCGCGGAGGGCATCCGCTTCGTCCAGGGCGAGTTCGACGACGATGCGGCGTTCGAGGAGCTGAAGAGCACCCTCGATGCGCTCGACCGTGATCGCGGGACCATGGGCAATCACGCCTTCTACCTCTCGATCCCGCCGAAGTCGTTCCCGCAGGTGACCGAGCAGCTCCGTCGCTCGGGGCTCGCCGACGAGCGCGACAACGCCTGGCGTCGCGTCGTCATCGAGAAGCCGTTCGGGAGCGACCTGAAGACCGCTCGCGAGCTGAACGCCGTGGTCGAGTCGGTCTTCCCGCCCGACTCGGTGTTCCGCATCGACCACTATCTGGGCAAGGAGACGGTGCAGAACATCCTGGCGCTGCGCTTCGCCAACCAGCTCTACGAGCCCATCTGGAACGCCAACTACGTCGATCACGTGCAGATCACCATGGCCGAAGACATCGGCGTGGGCGGTCGGGCGGGCTACTACGACGGCATCGGGGCGGCGCGCGACGTCATCCAGAACCACCTCCTGCAGCTGCTGGCCCTCACGGCCATGGAGGAGCCGGTCTCGTTCGACGCCTCTGACCTCCGTGCCGAGAAGGAGAAGGTGCTGTCGGCGGTGCGACTGCCCAAGGACCTCTCCAAGGCGACAGCCCGCGGCCAGTACGCGAGCGGCTGGCAGGGCGGTGAGAAGGTCGTCGGCTTCCTCGACGAGGACGGGATGAACCCGGAGTCGACCACCGAGACCTTCGCGGCAATCCGGCTCGACATCGGCACCCGCCGCTGGGCCGGGGTGCCCTTCTACCTGCGCGCCGGCAAGCGCCTGGGTCGCCGGGTCACCGAGATCGCTGTCGTGTTCAAGCGGGCGCCGCAGTACCTGTTCGCCGAGAGCCAGACCTCGGCGCTCGGCCAGAACGCCCTGGTCATCCGCGTGCAGCCCGACGAGGGCGTGACCATCCGATTCGGTTCCAAGGTGCCGGGCGCCGGCATGCAGGTGCGCGACGTGACCATGGATTTCGGGTACGGCCACGCCTTCACCGAAGCCAGCCCCGAGGCCTACGAGCGACTCATCCTCGACGTGCTCCTCGGTGACCCGCCGCTCTTCCCCCGCCACCAGGAGGTGGAGCTCAGCTGGAAGATCCTCGACCCGATCGAGGAGTTCTGGGCGACCCAGGGTCAGCCCGAACAGTACCGCCCGGGCACCTGGGGCCCGAGCTCAGCGGACGAACTGCTCGCCCGCGACGGAAGAACCTGGAGACGTCCGTGATCGTCGACCTGCCTGACACCACCACGAGCCAGATCTCGAAGACCCTCGTCAAGATCCGCGAGGAGGGCGGGGCGGTCGCCCTCGGCCGCGTGCTCACCCTCGTCATCTCGACCCAGCTGGGTCACGAGGAGGAGGCCATCGAGGCCGCCAACGACGCCTCACGCGAGCATCCCATGCGGGTGATCGTGATCTCCACCGCCAAGGACGGCCCGATCACGAAGGACGACCCGCGTCTGGACGCCCAGATCCGCGTCGGCGGCGACGCCGGGGCGAGCGAGGTCATCGTGCTCAAGGCCTACGGCGACACCGCCTCGGACGAGGAGGGACTGGTCACCGGCCTGCTGCTCCCCGACGCACCCGTCGTCGCGTGGTGGCCCGGCGAGGCGCCGACGGTCGTGTCGCAGTCCCCGCTCGGGCGCATCGCCCAGCGCCGGATCACGGATGCCGCCGCTCAGCCCGACCCGCGCGGATTCCTCCGCCACCTCTCCGCCACCTACGCACCCGGCGACACCGACTTCGCCTGGACTCGGCTCACCCTGTGGCGCGCACAGCTGGCGGCGGTGCTCGACCAGCCCCCCTACGAGCCGATCACGTCGATCGAGGTGCACGGCTCGCCCGACTCCCCCTCCACCGGACTCCTCGCGGCCTGGCTCCAGGAGCAGCTGGGGGTCTCTGCGCGGCACGAGCTGGTGACGCCGGCGCACGGGTCGAGCGGCATCCAGGGGGTCAAGCTCAGCCGGGCCTCCGGCGTCATCGAGCTCGAGCGCAACCACCCCAACATCGCCACGCTGATCCAGCCGAACCAGCCGACGCACGACATCTCCCTCCCGCGCCGCAGTCTCCGCGACTGCCTGGCAGAGGAGCTCCGTCGACTCGACCCGGACGACCTCTACGGGGACGTGCTGCAGAACGGACTGCGCGCCCTCGATGAGCCGGCGACGGCGCCGGTGCCGACCGGAGCGTCCAAGTGACCAGCGCGCGCCGCGTGCTGGTGCACTCCGACAAGCAGGCGCTGGCCGGGGCGGTCGCGGCCCGCTTCATCACCAAGGTGGTGGACCTGCTCGACCAGCAGCCCGAGGTGAACATCGCGCTCACCGGCGGCACCGTGGGCACGTCCATCCTGCAGGCGATCAACGACTCGTCCGCGCGCGACAGCATCGACTGGTCGCGGGTCTCCCTCTGGTGGGGCGACGAGCGCTGGCTGCCCGAGGGCGATCCCGAGCGCAACGAGACGCAGGCGCGCGAGGCCCTCATCGATCACATCGCGGTGCTTCCGGGTTCCGTGCATCCATTCGCCTCCTCCGACGCGGGGATCGACCTGGATGCCGCGGCGGAGGCGTACAGCGTGGAGCTCGCCGAAGCGGCCGAATCCGGTGCCTTCCCCCGGTTCGACATCATGTTCCTCGGCGTGGGCCCCGACGGCCACGTGGCGTCCCTGTTCCCCGACTACCCGGGCATCCAGGTCACCGAGGCGACCGTGGTGCCCGTGCGCAATTCGCCGAAGCCGCCGCCGGAGCGCCTGAGCCTCACGCTTCCCGTGATCAACGCCTCGGATCGGGTCTGGCTGGCCCTTGCGGGGCCGGACAAGGCCTCAGCGCTGGGTCTGGCACTGGCGGGGGCGAGCCCGTACGAGGTGCCCGTCGCGGGGGTCGAGGGCCGGCTGCGCACGGTGTTCTTCGTCGACGAAGAGGCTGCGGCCGAGGTTCCGTCGGAACTCATCGCCACGGAGTACTAGGGCGCGGTGCGCGCCGCCGCCTGGCGCTACTGGGCGGTGAGACGCGAGCGACGGGCGCGGAGCTGCTCGAGCGCCTCGTCGAGGAGGTTCGCCGCTTCTTCCTCGGTGCGGCGCTCCTTCACGTACGCGAGATGCGTCTTGTAGGGCTCCAGCTTGGTCACCGACGGCGGGTTCTCCTTGTCGCGCCCGGCCGGAAGGCCGCAGTTCGGGCAGTCGAGGATCTCGGGGATCTCCGACTCCTCGATCGTCGCGAGGAAGTACGGGCTCAGTTCGTGCCCGTTCGCGCACCAGTAGAAGACCTGGACCCGCTCCGCGTGGAAGCCGCGGTCCTGCTCGCCCATGGGGCCGGCACCGACACGCGAACCACGGATTGCACTGCCACCAGAAGCCATGTCGTCTTACCCCTTAGCCAGCCGCGTCGAATTTGGTGATGAGCCCGAGCACCACGATCGACGCGATCCAGATGAGCCCGAGAATGACGGTGATGCGGTTGAGGTTGCGCTCTGCCACACCGGATGCGCCCAGGTTGGAGGTGACGCCGCCGCCGAACATGTCGGAGAGCCCGCCACCGCGACCGCGGTGCAACAGGATGAGGAGGGTCAGCAGGAGGCTCGTGATGCCGAGCACCACCTGCAGGATGACCTGAAGAATTTCCACGGATAAGCCTTTCGGGCGCAGAACAACGCGTTTCAGTATAACCGGAGGTGCCCCGGACGGCTCGTGCGGAAGCGGGTCAGGTGCCGACGTGCTTCTGGAACTGGGCGATGCTCGAGAACTCCGCCAGATCCAGGCTCGCTCCCCCGACCAGCGCGCCGTCCACGTTGGGCTGACGCATGAAGCCCGCGATGTTCGCCGCCTTCACGGAACCGCCGTAGAGGATGCGCGTGGCATCCGCCGCCTCCTGGCCGATCAGCTCGACCAGGGTGGCACGAAGGGCGGCCGCCACCTGCTCCGCCTGCTCCGGCGTCGCGGCCTGACCGGATCCGATCGCCCACACCGGCTCGTAGGCGACCACGATGTCGGCGCCCGCCTCGACGCCGGCGAGTGCGGCCTTCAGCTGGGCGACGGGCACGGCGCTGGGGCCGTGCTGCTCGAGGTCGTCGGCGGTCTCCCCCACGCAGAGCACCGGCACCACGCCGTGGCGGATGGCCGCCGCGACCTTGGCCGCCAGCTCCTCATCCGTCTCGTGGTGGTACTGCCTGCGCTCGGAGTGACCGATGATCACGTACGAGCAGTCGAGCGCCTTGAGGAACGCGCCCGAGATCTCGCCCGTGTACGCCCCGGAATCGTGGGCCGAGACATCCTGGCCGCCGAACTTCAGCTCCAGCTTGTCGGCGGAGATGAGGGTCTGCACGGAGCGGAGGTCGGTGAACGGGGGGAAGATGGCCACCTCGGCACCGGCGTAGTCGAAGCGAGCGTCCTTGAGGCTCCAGGCGAGCTTCTGCACGAACGCGATGGACTGCAGGTGGTCGAGGTTCATCTTCCAGTTGCCGGCGATGAGCGGCACGCGCGTGGTCACCATCCGAGCACCTCCAGTCCGGGCAGGCTCTTGCCCTCGAGGAACTCGAGGCTGGCGCCTCCGCCCGTCGAGATGTGGCCGAACCGGTCGTCGGCGAAGCCGAGCTCGCGGACCGCGGCGGCCGAGTCGCCTCCGCCGACGACCGACAGGCCGTCGACCTCGGTCAGCGCCTGCGCCACGGTCTTCGTTCCTGCCGCGAACGGTGCCAGCTCGAAGACTCCCATGGGTCCGTTCCAGAACACCGTCTTCGACGATCGGATCACCTCGGCGAAGGCCTCGGCGGTCGCGGGGCCGATGTCGAGCCCGAGCCCTTCCTTGCCCCAGGGCGAGCCCTCGATGTCGTCGGCGGGGCGCACCTGGTGCTCCGCGTCGGCGCCGAACTTCGAGGCGACCACGACATCGGTGGGCAGCACCAGGTCGACGCCGAGCTCCTTCGCCTTCGCGATGTAGCCGCGCACGGTCTCCAGCTGGTCGAGTTCGAGCAGGCTGGACCCGACGGTGTGCCCCTGCGCCGCGAGGAACGTGAACAGCATGCCGCCGCCGATCAGCAGCGAGTCGACGCGCGGCAGCAGGTGGCCGATGACGCCGAGCTTGTCGGAGACCTTCGACCCGCCGAGCACCACCGCGTACGGCTTGGTGGGATTCTCGGTGAGCCGGTCGAGCACGTCGAGCTCGGCCACGATCAGAGTGCCCGCCGCGCTCGGCAGCGCCTTCGCCAGCTCGTAGACGCTCGCCTGCTTGCGGTGCACGACGCCGAATCCGTCGGAGACGAACGCATCGCCGAAGCGTGCGAGCTGCTCGGCGAACGCCGCGCGCTCCTCGTCGCTCTTCGCGGTCTCCCCTGGGTTGAAGCGGAGGTTCTCGAGAAGGGCGACGTCGCCGTCCGCCAGGCCGTCGACGGCCTCGGATGCCGCGGGCCCGACGGTGTCGGAGGCGAAGGTCACCGGCTTGCCGAGCAGCTCGCTCAGCCGCTGGGCGACCGGGGCGAGGCTGTACTTCGGCTCCGGCGCGCCCTCGGGGCGGCCGAGGTGCGAGACCACGACCACCCGCGCACCGGCGTCGATGAGCAGGTTGAGTGTGGGCAGCGAGGCGCGGATGCGTCCGTCATCCGTGATCACGCCGTCCTTCAGGGGGACGTTGAGATCGCAGCGGACGATGACCCGCTTGCCGTCGAGCGCACCGAGACTGTCGATCGTGCGAAGCGTCATATCGAGAACCGCCGGTCAGAGGCGGTCGGCGACGTATTCGGTGAAGTCGACCAGCCGGTTGGAGTAGCCCCACTCGTTGTCGTACCAGCCCGCGACCTTCACCTGGTTGCCGATCACCTTGGTGAGGCCGGCGTCGAAGATGCAGGAGTGCGGGTCGCCCTGGATGTCGCTTGAGACGATCGGGTCCTCGGTGTAGCTGAGGAAGCCGGCGAGGGCTCCGCTCTCCGCCGCCGCCTTGTACGCGGCGTTGATCTCCGCGACCGTGACCTCGCGGCTGGTCTCGACGGTGAGGTCGGTGATCGAGCCGGTCGGCACCGGCACGCGCAGCGCGTAGCCGTCGAGCTTGCCGAGCACCTCCGGGACGACCAGGCCGAGGGCCTTCGCGGCGCCGGTCGAGGTGGGGATGATGTTGAGGGCGGCGGCGCGGGCGCGGCGGAGGTCGCTGTGCGGGCCGTCCTGCAGGTTCTGGTCGGCGGTGTACGCGTGGACCGTCGTCATGAGGCCGCGCTCGATGCCGAAGTTCTCGAGGAGCACGGTGACGAGCGGCGCGAGGCAGTTCGTGGTGCACGAGGCGTTCGAGAGGATGTGCTGGGTCGCCGGGTCGTAGCTCGACTCGTTGACGCCCATGACGAACGTGCCGTCCTCGTCGGTGGCGGGTGCGGAGATGATGACCTTCTTCGCGCCGGCGTCGATGTGCTTCTGAGCGTCCTTGGCGTTGGTGAAGCGGCCGGTCGACTCGATCACGATGTCGACGCCCAGGTCGCCCCAGCCGAGGTTCGCGGGGTCGCGCTCGGCGAGCACCTTGATCGACTTGCCGTCGACCACGATGGAGTCGCCCTCGACGGTCACGGTCTGCGACAGGCGCCCCGCGACCGAGTCGTACTTCAGCAGGTGCGCCAGGGACTTGGGGTCGGTGAGGTCGTTGACGGCCACCACCTCGAGGTCAGCGCCCTGCGCGAGCGCGGCGCGGAGGTAGTTGCGGCCGATGCGGCCGAAGCCATTGATACCGATCTTGACGGTCAAAGGAACTCCTGTTGCGAAAGGCGCCGCCGGGCGACGCGACTTGAGGGGGGTGGTGCGGATGGAGAAAGTCGGGAGTGGCCGGCGACCTGGGCCGGCCACAGCGCCGCTACGACAGTAGCAGCAGGCCGTCGGTCTTCGTGGAGGCGACGGCGAAGCGCTCCTGCACGTTGGCCCAGTTCACGATGTTCCAGAACGCCTTCACGTAGTCGGCGCGCACGTTCTTGTAGTCGAGGTAGTACGCGTGCTCCCAGACGTCGAGCGTCAGCAGCGGAACGAGGCCCAGCGGGATGTTGCCCTGCTGGTCGAACAGCTGGAAGACGCTGAGGTTCTTGCCGATGCTGTCGTAGCCGAGGATCGCCCAGCCGGAGCCCTGCACGCCGAGCGCCACTGCGGTGAAGTGCGCGACGAAGGCATCGAAGGAGCCGAACTGGTCGTCGATGGCCGAGGCCAGGTCGCCGGTGGGCTTGTCGCCGCCGTCCGGCGAGAGGTTGGTCCAGAAGATCGAGTGGTTGACGTGACCGCCGAGGTTGAAGGCGAGATCCTTCTCCAGCTTGTTCACGCCGGCGAGGTTGCCGCTCTCCCGGGCCTCGGCGAGCTGCGCGAGGGCGGTGTTGGCGCCGGTCACGTACGCCTGGTGGTGCTTGGAGTGGTGAAGCTCCATGATCTGTCCGCTGATGCTCGGGGCGAGGGCTCCGTAGTCGTATCCGAGCTCGGGAAGCGTGTATTCAGCCATAGTTCGATCTCCTTGTCAGTCGCCCCCGCGGGCACACGAAAGGTTCTCCGGCGGGGTCTTTTTTCACTCTACTCGCGTCAACCGGGGCACTCGGCAAATGCTTCCCCGGGAGTCAGACGACGTTCAGAGCCTGTTCAGGCGTCCTCGTAGTCGGGCGGGAGATTGGCGTCCGTCCCGGGGATCCCGAGGTCGACGGCGCGCTTGTCGGCCATGGCCAGGAGGCGGCGGATGCGGCCGGCGACGGCATCCTTCGTCATCGGCGGCTCGGCGTGGTGGCCGAGCTCGTCCAGGCTCGAATCGCGGAAGCGCAGACGCAGCTCCCCCGCGTAGCGGAGGTGTTCGGGCACCTGGCCGTCCAGGATCTCGAGCGCGCGCTCCACCCGGGCGCACGCGGCCACCGCGGCCTGCGCCGACCGGCGGAGGTTCGCGTCGTCGAAATTCACCAGGCGGTTGGCCGTGGCCCGCACCTCGCGGCGCTGGCGGAGCTCCTCCCAGTTGAGCACGGTCTCCTTCGCGCCCATGTGCACGAGCATCGCGCTGATCGCCTCGCCGTCACGGATGACCACGCGGTGCACGCCGCGCACCTCCCGCGCCTTCGCCTGGATCTTGAGCCGTCCCGCGGCGCCGACGAGGGCCATCGCCGACTCGTTGCCCGGGCAGGTGATCTCCAGAGCGGCCGAACGACCGGGATCGGTGAGCGATCCGTGCGCGAGGAACGCCCCGCGCCAGACCGCCGCGAGCTCCTCACGGCTGCCGGTGGTGAGCTTGTTCGGGAGCCCGCGGATCGGCCTCCGCCGGGCGTCGAGCAGGCCGGTCTGGCGCGCCAGGGTCTCTCCGCCGTCGAGCACCCGCACCAGGTAGTGGCTGGTGCGGCGCAGCCCGGAGGCCGAGATCACCGACACCTCGCTCTTCACGCCGTAGAGCTCGGCGAGATCCTTCCGCACCCGGCGGGCCAGCAGCGCCGTGTCGAGCTCGGACTCCACGGCGATCCGACCCGAGATCAGATGGAGTCCTCCCGAGAAGCGCAGGATGGTCGCGAGTTCGGCGGCCCTGACCGTCGTCTTGCTCACCTCGATCCGTGCGAGCTCATCCTTGACGTCGGCGGTGAGGGCCAATTGGTGACTTCCTAACTGTCTTCGGGTTGTAGGGCGCTGCGGCGACGGCGGCCGTGGAACGGGCCGCGGGATCACTCCCTGCCGAGATCGCGGTGCCGCACGTTGACGGCGACACCGGGCTGGTTGCGGAGCATGCGCGCGAGCCTCTCGGCGACCGCGACGGAGCGATGTTTTCCTCCCGTGCAACCAATGGCGATCGTAGCGTGTCTCTTGTTCTCCCGCTGAAAGCCGGCGAGCACGGGCGCCAGAGCGGCCGCATACGCGTCGATGAACTCCTCGGCGCCCTCCTGGGCGAACACGTAGTCGCTCACCTCGGAATCCAGGCCGCTGTGGTCGCGCAGCTCCGGGATCCAGAACGGGTTGGGCAGGAAGCGCATGTCGGCGACGAGATCGGAGTCGGTCGGCAGACCGTACTTGAAGCCGAAGCTCATCACGGTCAGCTGCACCCCCGGCGTCTCCGCGTCCGAGAAGGTGTCCGAGATCTTGGTCGCGAGCTGGTGGATGTTGAGGTCGGAGGTGTCGATGATGATGTCGCTCGACTCGCGCATCGCGAGCATCCGCTGGCGCTCCTCGCCGATGCCGTCGAGCAGCGTGCCGTCGCCCTGGAGCGGGTGGGGGCGCCGAACCTGCTCGAACCGCCGCACCAGGGCGGCGTCGGTGGCCTCGAGGAACAGCACGCGCACGGGCGTGTTCTCGCGCAGCGACTCGACGATCTCCTCGAGGTCGCTGAACAGCCGGCCGCCGCGCACGTCGACGACGGCTGCGATCTTCGGCAGGGTGTTGCCCACCCGCCCGGCCAGCTCGACCAGCGGTCGCAGCATCTGCGGCGGGAGGTTGTCGACCACGTACCAGCCGAGGTCCTCCAGGGCATTGCCGACGGTGGAACGACCGGCCCCGGACATACCGGTGACGATGAGAACCTCCTGGTTCTCGCTGTCGCTCATCGCTGCATCACTCGCGTCGCTCCCGGGTCGCCTGCCCCCAGCCTACCGAGGTTCAGCTCCGCAGCCGTTCGTAGATCGTGCGAGCCAGTGCCGGGCCGACGCCGTGCACCTCGGCGATCGCCGTCTGGTCCGCCTTGCGCAGCTGCGCGACCGAACCGAAGTGCCGGAGCAGCTCCTTCACCCGGGCCGGGCCGAGTCCGGGGATCTCGGTCAGCACCGAGCCGACGTCCTTCTTGCGCTTCTGTCGCTGGTAGGTGATGGCGAACCGGTGGGCCTCGTCGCGGATCCGCTGGATGAGGAAGAGCGCATCGCTGTTGCGCGGCAGGATGACCGGGTAGTCGGAGTCGGGAAGCCAGAGTTCCTCGAGGCGCTTGGCGATGCCGGCGAGCTGGATGCCGGTGACTCCGGCATCGTCGAGTGCGCGCTTCGCCGCGGCGACCTGGGGCTGCCCGCCGTCGACGATGAGGAGGTTGGGCCGGTAGGCGAACCTCTGCCGCTTGGGGTCCAGGGGCTCGTCGACGGGGTCGGGGACCGGTGGGGTGGGCCCTTCGACGGGCTCAGGGACCGGGGGTGGCGTCCCTTCGACGGGCTCGGGGACCGGGGCGCGGTCGAGGTACGCGAGGCGCCTCGTCAGCGTCTGGTAGATCGACTCCGTGTCGTCGGTCGACTCCGGGATGCTGAACCGCCGGTACTGGTCCTTGCGGGGCAGGCCGTCCTCGAAGACGACCATCGATGCGACGATGTTCGTGCCGCTCAGGTGGGAGACGTCGTAGCACTCCATGCGCAGGGGCGCGTCCGGCATGCCGAGGGCCTCCTGGAGATCCGAGAGGGCCTGCGACCGCGCCACGAAATCACCGCTGCGGCGCGTCTTGTAGAGCATCAGCGCGTTCTTCGCGTTGGTCTCGACGGTCTGCGCGAGCGCCGCCATCTCGCCGCGCTGGGCCACGCGAAGCGCCACCTTGCCGGTCGACCCGCGGCCGGACCGCAGACCGGTGAGCCAGAGCTCCAGCTCCCGCGAGTCATCCGGGAGCTCGGGCACGACCACCGTGCGGGCGGGCGCGACGTCGTCCTCGTAGGCGTTCTGGAGCACGGTGTCCACCAGCTCGGCCAGTTCGACGTCGAGCTCCTTGTCGACCACCCAGCTGCGCACACCGCGGATGCGGCCGCCGCGCACGGTGAACTGCTGCACGGCCGCGGCGAGCTCGTCGTGCGCGATACCGAAGACATCGGCATCGACGTCCTCGGCGAGCACGATCGTGCTCTTGGAGAGGGCCGTCTCCAGCGCGTGCAGCTGATCGCGGTAGCGGGCGGCGGACTCGTAGTCCTGGATCTCGGCCGCCGCCTTCATCTTCTTCTGCACGTCGGTGATGTACTTCGGCTCGTTGCCGCCCATGAACGAGGCGAAGTCCAGGGCGATCGACTTGTGGTCGGCCTTGCTGATGCGGCCCACGCAGGGGGCGGCGCACTTGCCGATGTCGCCGAGAAGGCACGGCCGACCGGTCTGCTCGGCCCGCTTGTAGGTGGAGTCGGAGCAGCTGCGCATCGGGAACGCCTTCAGCATCACGTCCACCGTCTCGCGGATGGCCCAGACACGGGTGTACGGCCCGAAGTACCGGGCGCCCTTGAGACCGCGGTTGCGGGTGACGAGCACGCGCGGCACGTCCTCGGCGAGCGTGATCGCGAGGTAGGGATACGACTTGTCGTCCTTGAACTGCACGTTGAACGGCGGGTCGAACTCGTTGATCCAGGTGAACTCCAGCGAGAGGGCCTCGAACTCCGTGCCCACGACCGTCCACTCGACGGAGGAGGCGCTCAGCACCATCCGCCGGGTGCGCGCGTGCAGGCTCGAGAGGGGCGCGAAGTAGTTGCTGAGGCGCGCCCGCAGGTTCTTCGCCTTGCCCACGTAGAGCACCCGTCCGCGCGCGTCGCGGAAGCGATACACCCCGGGCTGCTGCGGGATCTCGCCCGCCTTCGGACGCCAGCTGACCGTGTCGACCATCGACTAGGCCGTCGCGCGAGCCTCGGTGCCCAGGATCTCCCTGAGGAACTGACCGGTGTGGCTCTCCTCCACGGTGGAGAGGTACTCGGGCGTGCCCACCGCGAGCACACGGCCTCCCCCTGCTCCGCCCTCCGGCCCGAGGTCGATCAGCCAGTCCGCCGACTTGATCACGTCGAGGTTGTGCTCGATGACGATGACCGTGTTGCCCTTCTCGACCAGTCCGTTCAGGACGAGGAGCAGCTTGCGCACGTCTTCGAAGTGGAGACCGGTCGTCGGCTCGTCCAGCACGTAGATGCTGCGACCCATCGAGCGCTTCTGCAGCTCGGTGGCCAGCTTCACGCGCTGCGCCTCGCCGCCGGAGAGGGTCGTCGCGCTCTGGCCGAGCCGCACGTACCCCAGACCGACCTCAACCAGAGTGTTGAGGAAGCGGCTGATCGACGAGATGGCTTCGAAGAACTCGGCCGCCTCGCTGATCGGCATGTCGAGCACCTCGGCGATGTTCTTGCCCTTGTAGTGCACGCCGAGCGTCTCGCGGTTGTACCGGGCGCCGTTGCAGACCTCGCACACGACGTAGACGTCGGGCAGGAAGTTCATCTCGATCTTGATCGTGCCGTCGCCCGCGCAGTTCTCGCAGCGGCCGCCCTTGACGTTGAAGCTGAATCGTCCGGGAAGGTACCCGCGGGACTTCGCCTCGACCGTCTCGGCGAACAGGTTGCGGATCTTGTCGAACACGCCCGTGTAGGTGGCGGGGTTCGAGCGCGGAGTGCGTCCGATCGGCGCCTGGTCCACGTGGACGACCTTGTCGAGGTTGTCGAGTCCCTTCACTCGCGTGTGCTTGCCCGGGATCTGACGCGCTCCGTTGAGCTCGTTGGCCAGCACCTTGTACAGGATGTCGTTGACCAGGCTCGACTTGCCCGATCCGCTCACCCCGGTCACGGCCGTGAACACGCCGAGCGGGAAGTCGACGGTGACGTCGTTGAGGTTGTTCGCGCGCGCCCCCTCCACCGTGAGCAGTCGCTTCTTGTCGACCTTGCGCCTCCGGGTCGGCGTCTCGATCGAGCGACGCCCTGAAAGATAGTCCCCGGTCATGGAGCGGGTGTTCGTGAGCAGCTCCTCGTAGGAGCCCGAGTGCACCACCTCGCCACCGTGCTCCCCTGCGCCCGGGCCGATGTCGACGATCCAGTCCGCGGTGCGGATGGTGTCTTCGTCGTGCTCGACGACGATGAGCGTGTTGCCGAGGTTCTTCAGCTTGACCAGCGTCTCGATGAGCCGGCGGTTGTCGCGCTGATGGAGCCCGATGCTCGGTTCGTCGAGCACGTAGAGCACTCCGGTGAGGCCCGATCCGATCTGGGTCGCCAGTCGGATGCGCTGCGCCTCGCCGCCGGAGAGCGAGCCCGCCGAACGCGAGAGCGAGAGGTAGTTGAGACCGACCTCGATGAGGAACTCGAGTCGGAGGCGGATCTCGCGCAGCACCTGCGCGGCGATCTTCGCCTCCCGCTCCGAGAGCTCGAGCATGTCCATGAACTCGAAGGCGTCGATGAGGCTGAGCTCCGAGACGTCTGCGATGTTGTGGTCGTGCACCGTCACGGCCAGCACCTCGGGCTTCAGCCGCTTGCCGTCGCACACCGGGCAGTTGACCTCGCGCAGGTAGCTCGCGTAGCGCTGGCGGGCCGAGTCGCTCTCCGCCTCCTGGAACTTGCGCTCGATGTACGGCATCACGCCCTCGAACCCGGTCGAGTACTTCATCTCGCGGCCGAAGCGGTTCTTCCAGCGCACGGTCACCTGGAAGTCGTTGCCCTTGAGGATCGCGTCGTGCACGCTCTTCGGCAGGTCTTTCCACGGCGTCTTCAGCGAGAACCCGAGGTCGCGCGCGAGGCCCTCCAACAGGCGCTGGAAGTAGTTGTAGAGTCCCTTGCCGGACTGGGTCCAGGGCAGGATGACGCCGTCGGCGAGGCTCAGCTCCGGGTCGCCGAGCAGCAGGTCCGCGTCGACGGACATCTTCGTGCCGAGGCCGGAGCACTCGGGGCAGGCCCCGAACGGCGCGTTGAACGAGAAGGTGCGCGGTTCGATCTCGGTGAGCTGCACCGGGTGGCCGTTCGGGCAGGAGAGCTTCTCGGAGAAGTTGCGCCAGGCCGCGTCGCCCTCGAGGTCGACGTAGTTGACGGCCACCGTTCCGTCGGTGAGCCGGAGGGCCGTCTCGAGCGAGTCGGTGAGGCGGGTGAGGATGTCGTCGGCGGCCACGAGACGGTCGACCACCACCGAGATGTCGTGCTTGATCTGCTTCTTGAGCGTCGGCGGCTCGCTGAGCTGGATCTGCTCGCCGTCGACGATCGCGCGCGAGTAGCCGCTCGCCGCGAGCTCCTTGAACAGGTCGACGAACTCGCCCTTCTTCTGCGAGATGACGGGGCTGACGATCTGGTACCGAGTGCCGGTCTCCAGCGTCATCAGCTGATCCGCGATCTGCTGCACGGTCTGCCGCTCGATGCGCGCGCCGCAGATCGGGCAGTGCGGCACGCCGATCCGCGCCCAGAGCAGACGCATGTAGTCGTAGATCTCGGTGATCGTGCCGACGGTGGATCGCGGGTTGCGGTTGGTGGACTTCTGGTCGATGGAGACCGCGGGGCTCAGACCGTCGATGAAGTCGACGTCGGGCCGGTCTACCTGGCCGAGGAACTGCCGGGCATAGGCCGACAGCGATTCGACGTAGCGTCGCTGCCCCTCGGCGAAGATCGTGTCGAAGGCGAGGCTCGACTTGCCGGACCCCGAGAGGCCCGTGAACACGACGAGCGAGTCGCGCGGGATCTCGATGTCGACACCCTTGAGATTGTGCACGCGTGCACCGTGCACAGAGAGCTTGGCCGAGGATTTCACGCGAGAGATTGACACCCTACGAGTCTACGGACGCCACCGACATTGCCCGCCGCCGTTCGCTGAGTGCGTAGGCCGGAGGTCAGCTGAGGTGACCCGCCGCCTCCATCTGCCGCAGCTCCTTCTTCAGGTCGGCCACCTCGTCGCGCAGTCGCCCGGCCAATTCGAACTTGAGCTCGCCGGCCGCCTGCAGCATCTGCTCGTTGAGGTCGCGGATGATCGACTCGAGGTCGTTCGCACCGCTCGCGGCCAGCCCCTCGCGCTTGAGGTTGGGCGTGGGCGAGCGCTTGCGGCCGCCGCGACCGGAGAGCAGTTCGGCGGTGTCCGCGTCTTCCCGGGTGAGCTGATCGGTGATGTCGGCGATCTTCTTGCGCAGAGGCTGCGGATCGACCCCGCGCTCCAGGTTGTAGGCGACCTGCTTCTCGCGGCGACGGTTCGTCTCCTCGATCGCCTGCTTCATCGAGTCCGTCATCACGTCGGCATACATGTGCACGGCCCCGGAGACGTTGCGGGCCGCCCGGCCGATGGTCTGGATGAGCGATGTGGATGAGCGCAGGAAACCCTCCTTGTCGGCGTCGAGGATCGCCACGAGAGACACCTCGGGCAGGTCGAGGCCCTCGCGCAGGAGGTTGATGCCCACGAGCACGTCGTACACGCCCTGGCGGAGCTCGGTGAGCAGCTCGACGCGGCGGAGGGTGTCGACGTCGGAGTGGAGGTACCGCACGCGCACGCCGGCCTCGCCGAGGAACTCGGTGAGCTCCTCCGCCATCTTCTTGGTGAGGGTGGTCACGAGGATGCGCTCGTCGATCGCGGTGCGCTTGCGGATCTCCTCGAGGAGGTCGTCGATCTGGCCCTTGGTGGGCTTGACCACGATCTCGGGGTCGATGAGTCCGGTCGGGCGGATGATCTGCTCGACCACCGAGTCGGTGATGCCCAGCTCGTACTTGCCGGGCGTCGCGGAGAGGTAGACCTTCTGGCCGACGCGGTCGAGGAACTCGTTCCACTTCAGCGGTCGGTTGTCGAGGGCCGACGGGAGCCGGAAGCCGTGCTCGACGAGGGTGCGCTTGCGCGAGGCATCCCCCTCGTACATCGCCCCGATCTGCGGCACGGTGACGTGCGACTCGTCGATGACGACGAGGAAGTCCTCGGGGAAGTAGTCGATGAGGCAGTGCGGCGCCTCGCCGGGCTGGCGCCCGTCGATGTGGCGCGAGTAGTTCTCGATGCCGCTGCAGAAGCCGATCTGCTGCATCATCTCGAGGTCGAAATTGGTGCGCATGCGCAGCCGCTGCGCCTCGAGCAGCTTGCCCTCGCGCTCCAGCTGCGCCAGCCGGTCGGCGAGCTCGACCTCGATCGTCTTGATGGCCGCCTGCATGCGGTCGGTGCCCGCCACGTAGTGCGAGCCCGGGAAGACGGAGACCGCGTCGAGCTTGCGCACCACGTCGCCGGTGAGCGGGTGCAGGCTGTAGATCGCCTCGATCTCGTCGCCGAACATCTCGATGCGGATGGCCAGCTCCTCGTACATGGGAATGATCTCGATCGTGTCCCCCCGCACGCGGAAGTTGCCGCGCGAGAAGTCCACGTCGTTGCGCTGGTACTGCATCGAGACGAACTTGCGGATGAGGGTCTCGCGATTGATGCGCATGCCCACCTGCAGGGCGATCATCGCGTCGAGGTATTCCTCGGAGCTGCCGAGGCCGTAGATGCAGGAGACCGTGGACACGACGACGACGTCGCGCCGGCTGAGGAGCGAGTTGGTGGTGGAGTGCCGGAGACGCTCCACCTCGGCGTTGATCGAGGAGTCCTTCTCGATGAACGTGTCCGTCTGCGGAACGTAGGCCTCGGGCTGGTAGTAGTCGTAATAGGAGACGAAGTACTCCACGGCGTTGTTGGGCATCAGCTCGCGGAACTCGTTGGCGAGCTGGGCGGCCAGGGTCTTGTTGTGGGCGAGCACCAGGGTGGGGCGCTGCACGGCCTCGATGAGCCAGGCGGTGGTCGCGGACTTGCCCGTACCGGTCGCACCGAGCAGCACGACGTCGGTCTCCCCCGCATTGATGCGCGCGGTGAGTTCGGCGATCGCCTGCGGCTGGTCGCCGCTCGGCACGTACTCGCTGACGACCTCGAACGGGCGCACGGATCTGGTCGGTTCCATGGTTTCAGCTTAGGCAGCGCCACCGACAGCGCGGTCGGGTTACGCCGAGGGCGGACCCCGCGCGCACAGTGTCGCCATCGACTTTTCTGAGAATTCTCATAGCAACCGGGCCGAGAGTACAAAGAACCCTAACGATCAGGAAATCGAGGAGACATGAGCGTCGTCGCGCCCGCACCCGACCGGCCGAAAGCCACCCCCCTCCTCCTGCACCGCAGGCGGGGAATGGTCGTGGTGCTGCTGTGCATCATGTACTTCATTTCCTACTTCGACCGCACCAACATCGCGACGGCCGGTCCGTCGATGCAGGCGAGCGTGGCGAAGGGCGGCCTCGGGCTGAGCCCCTTCGAGTTCGGACTCGCGACCTCGGTCTTCGCGATCGGCTACGCCGTGTTCCAGGTGCTCGGCGGCCGAATCGGCGAACGACTCGGCCCGCGCCGGGCGCTCCTCATCCTCGGCGGGCTGTGGGGCGCGGCGACGATCGCCTCCGGTCTGGCCGGCGGGCTGATCTCCCTGCTGGTGGCGCGCGGGATCCTGGGGCTCAGCGAGTCGGCGACCTTCCCCACGGCGACGCAGGCGATGAGCCGATGGGTCCCGCGCGACCGCAACGGGCTGGTGCAGGGCATCGTGCACTCGGCCTCCCGGCTCGGCACGGCCGCGGCGCCGATCGTGGTCGCGGCGATCATCGCCGCCTCGGGCTGGCGGGAGTCGTTCATCTACGTCGGGATCCTCAGCGTGATCTGGGCGGTGGTCTGGTTCGTGCTGTTCCGCGACCAGCCGAAGCAGATGAAGGGCATCACCCCTCAGGAGCTCTCCGAGATCCCGGAGATCGCGAAGCCGGCCGACACGCCGCCCGTGCCGTGGCGGCGCCTGGCCCGCAGCATCCTGCCGGTCACCGCCGTCGACTTCGGGTACGGCTGGGTGGCATGGGTCTTCTTCACCTGGATCCCGTCGTACCTCGCCTCGGTGTACGACCTCGAGGTGGCCAAGTACGGGCTCTACACGTCGCTCGTGCTCGTGGGCGGCGTGATCGGAGACACGCTGGGCGGTGTCCTCAGCGACGCGCGCCTGCGGCGCACCGGCAACGCCCGCAACGCACGCCGCATGTTCCTGCTGGTGGGGTTCATCGGCGCGGCCGTCTTCATCGCGCCCGTCCTGTTCGGCGCCGCCCTGCCCCTCCCCGTCGCCGTGGTGAGCCTGGCACTGGCGTTCTTCTTCCTCGAGCTCACCAACGCCCAGCTCTGGGCGATCCCCATGGATGTCGCCCCCACCTGGTCGGGGGCGGCCAGCGGCATGATGAACAGCGGCTTCGCCGTCGCCGGCGTGCTCTCCGCGCTGGTGGGGGGCGCGCTCATCCAGTGGACGAGCGGGTTCGGCTGGATCTTCGGGGTCTCGATCCTGGTGCTCGCGGCGACCACCGTGCTGGCGGGCGTCATGCACCCGAAGGTGGTCGACCCTCTCGTCTCGGACGCTGCCACGGCCGACCGGTGAGCGCGAGGCTGACCGGGGATCGGCGCGCGAGCTCGGTGATCCCCACCGCGCCGAGCACGACGATCACGTAGGCGACCGGGGTGAGCCACGGCGTCGGCACGGTCTTCGCGAGCCAGTCGTCGCCCAGCCACAGGATGAGCCACAGCACGAACGGGTGGGTGAGGAAGATCCCGAACGAACGATCGGACGCCCAGTCCGCCAGTCGCGAGGGGCGGCTGCCGGGGGTGCGACGCTCGGCCCAGTAGCTTCCCACGGCGAGGAATCCGAGGGCGACGGCGAACGACCAGACCATCTCGATCGGCTGGAGCGGCGTCCCCACGTGGTAATAACTCCAGCCGAGAGCGACGTGCTGCAGCCAGAACACCGCGAGGGTGAGCACGCCCGCTCCGAGCGTGATGAACCCGATGGTGCGGCGATGCGTGCGCACCCATTCGAAGAGCCGGCTCCAGTGGTCGGCGGCGACGGCCCCGAGGAAGATGAAGAACAGGTAGGTGAAGAACCAGATCTTCGAGTAGGTGCTGTCCAGCCACGGCGGCAGGTCCGTGCCGTAGGCGAAGTATGCGGTCAGGGCGAGCTGGAACGCGCCGGTCGCCACCAGCAGCGCGACGTGGTGGCCGCGGAGCCTGCGCACCACCCAGACGATCACCGGCACGAGCAGGTAGACCTGCATGGTCACCAGCAGGAAGTAGAGGTGATACCAGGCCGTGCCGGTGAGGATGTGCACGACCAGCCTGCCGAGGAAGTCGAGGGGCGTGTCGTGCGCCCGCGGGGTGTGCAGATTGCTGGCCGTGAAGTAGATCACCGACCACACCACGTACGGGACGCCCACCAGGAGGAAGCGCCGCGGCCAGAACGTCTTCATCGAGACCGGCCGGGCGAGGAAGCTGTAGATCAGCACGAATGCGGAGAGGGCGAAGAACACCTCGCGGGTGAAGTGCGCGAGTCCGAGCACGGCGTAGAGGCCGATGTCATCCGGACCGGCGGTGTGGCTCGTCGTGTGGACGACGATCACGCAGGCGAAGGTGAGGATGCGGACCAGATCCACCTCGTACAGGTGCCTCGCGCGGGTGCGCGGCGGGGTGGCCTGCTCGGTGCCGGTCACTCGCCGTCCGCCAGTGCGCGCACGCGGGCCCGCTGCACCTTGCCGGTGGGCGCTCGCGGCACGTCCTCGACCACGGTGATCTCGATCGGTCGCTTGAACCGGGGCAGCGAGGCCTCGGCCCGAGCGACGAGCTCGGCGACCAGGTCGGAGCCTGTGCCGGGATCGGTGGTCTCGTCGACGGGGATGACGTAGGCGACCGGCACCTGGTGCAGGATCGGGTCTGTGCGTCCCACGACGATGGCCTCGCGCACCCGCGGGTCGCCGAGCAGCACCTCCTCGACCTCCGCCGGGTACACCTTCTCGCCGCCGCGGTTGATGACGTCGTCCGACCGGCCCACCAGGGTGACCCATCCGTCGGCGTCGATGCTGCCGAGGTCTCCGGTGCTGAGCCAGCCTTCGGCGTCGAATCGCTCGGCCGCCCGGCCGCGCCAGTAGCCGGTCACGATGCCGGGGCCGCGCACCCAGAGCGCGCCGACGGATCCGGCCGGCTGGCGGATGCCCTCGGCATCGCGCACCTCGACCTCGCAGCCGACCGGAAGGCCCACTGAACCCTCCGGCGCGGGTCGGCCGAGGGGTGTCGCCGTGATCTGGCTGGCGCCCTCCGTCATCCCCCAGCTCACCACGAGAGGGACCGCACCCAGGGCTTCGCGCACGGCATCGGGCAGGGGCGCGGACGCGGAGCGAACGAAGCGCACGGTCTCGGGCACGACGAATTCGCCGCCGCGGGCGAGGACGGCCAGCATCGCGGGGACCGCGTTGAGCCAGGTGATGCGGCGCTCGGCCAGCAGCTCCCAGAAGCCGGTGCGATGGAACCGCCGGTCCAGCACGAGCGTCGCGCCGGCGACGAGCGTGGAGAGGAGTCCGACCACCTCGGCGTTCACGTGGAACAGGGGCAGCGGGTTGTAGCCGCGATCGGCGGAGCTCAGCCCGTTGTGCCGGGCGATCCCCGCCGCGACGAAGAGCAGCCGTTCCTCCGACAGGTCGACGCCCTTCGGCTCTCCGGTCGATCCCGAGGTGAAGAGCAGCACGGATCCGCCGCCCGCTGTGCCGGTCGGGGCATCCGACCGCGGGGCGACGGGAAGCGCGCCGATCCGCAGCGTGGTGAGATCGAGCCGTCGGTCGTCGCGGTCCGTCACGAGGATGGGCGCGACATCGAGCTGACCCACGATGCGGGTGAGGTCGTCGTCGGAGAGATCGGGGTTGGTGGGAACGGAGC
This sequence comes from uncultured Lacisediminihabitans sp., assembly GCA_966212465.1. Taxonomy (GTDB): domain Bacteria; phylum Actinomycetota; class Actinomycetes; order Actinomycetales; family Microbacteriaceae; genus Lacisediminihabitans. The sequence continues at coordinate 307,453 of CBIHRK010000001.1, read as the reverse complement.
GGCGGCCCGACGCGAGAACGGAGAGGTGCGTGAGCGCGAAGTCGATCGGATCGGCGACGTCGATCACGACCGGAGCCTGCGACGGGAGGACCCGGAGCCGGTCGGCCCAGGCGATCGCCGTCTCGGCGAGCAGCGCATAGGAGACGGAGCGCTCCGATCGCGCGTCCTCGAGGTACACGGCCTCGGGCGACTCGGCGCCGCGTCGGGCGATCAGCTGGGCGAGCGTGGATGTCGGGGGCACCTTTCCACAGTACCCACGCCCCCGAGCACCGCCAGTGGTCGGCCTATGAGTCTGCCAAGACCTTCCGCAGCATCCACGACCAGGTGCGCTGGTAGATCGGTGCACCGGTGGGGCTGCGCGGAGTCGAATCCACCACGGTGCGCAGGTGCGACTGGTCCGGCGTGCCCAGGTCGACGGCGCTCACGACGGTGTGCGCGCGGGTGTCTGCGGTGAGCGTGTCCGCGTCGACCGGCTGCCCCATCCCCAGCGCGGCCCAGGAGCCGACGACGTTGCGGAAATACATGTCGTGCGTGTTCACGAAGCCGTACATCCGGGAGGCCGGCGTCACGCCCCTGGTCTGCATCCACGCCGCCGGGACGCCGTTGTCGCTCTGCACGGGAGAGGAGAACATCAGCGCACCCTGCACCCGGTGACGGTGGGCGATGAACGCCGCCTGGCCGCCGCCCTGCGAGTGCCCGGCGACCACGATGTGGTTCCAGTGCACGTGGTGGCCGGTGACGTAGCGCGACCAGTCGCCCGCGGCATCCGTGGTCTTGAGGTAGTCGATGGCCACGCGCAGCCGGCTCAGGATCGAGTCCCGCGGCGGGATCGAGCTCCACTCGTTGGGATGCGTTCCGTCGAAGCGGTTGCGCTGCATGGCGGCGTAGCAGTCCGGGATCCCGGCGCAGGTCTTCACCACGGAGCGTCCGCGGTTGAAGTAGTCGAGCGCCAGCACGTGGTAGCCGAGCGACGACGCCGTGTCGAGGAACGCGCGGTAATCGGCGGGAACGGCCCGGGTGGCGGGCAGGAACAGCAGGAGCGGTCCGCCGGGACGCCCCGAACTCGCGTAGTTGAGCGCGTTGGGCGTGTAGTCGTGGCCGTGGTGGTCGGGCAGCGGGAAGGTGATCATGGGGCCGCTGTGGTCGTTCGAGGCCGACAGCTCTGCCGCGCGCGCGGAGACCGCCGGCACGGCGAGCACGAGTAGGGCCGCGAGCAATCCGGCCACGCCGGCCACGCCGATGCCCCGCGCGCGTCGCCCCATCTGCCCACCTCCCCGACGAACCTACCTCCGGCGCCCCGCGAATGAGGTGGACGCTGGGCGTCCGTGCCTGAAATTCTTCGCAGGATTCCCGCCATGCCCCCACCCTAGGCGGCGGCCGCCGAACGCCGCCGGGCGCGCCGGCCCAGGTCGAGGCGGTGGTCGGACGCACGCAGTCCATAGGGGTGATGCGTGACGAGCACCACGATGCGATCTGCCAGGGCCGTGCGCAGATCGCGCATCAGGGCGTCGGCCGTCTCCTCGTCGAGATGGGCCGTCGGCTCGTCGATCACGATCACGTCGCACCCGGAGAGAAGAGCACGGGCGACCGCGACGCGCTGGCGCTCGCCGCCGGAGAGGCGCGAGCCCTCGCGCCCGACCCGTGTGTCGAGGCCGTCCGGCAGAGTGTCGACCAGACCGCCGAGCCCGACGAGACGGAGCGCCTCCCGCAGCTCGCCCTCCGCGGGCGCGTCGTCCCGCGCCCTGGCGATGAGGAGGTTGGCGCGCAGGGTGGAGTCGAACAGGTGGCTGTCCTGCGGGCACCAGCCGATCCGTCCCCGCAGGTCGAGTCCGCGCGCGTCGGTACCGCCGAGGCGGTACGACCCGGCCAGCGGTTCCGCCTGGCCGAGGATGACGGCGGCGATCGTGGACTTGCCCGAGCCGGACGGCCCGGTGATCGCGAGCAGCTCTCCGCGGATCACGTGGGCCGTGACATCCCGCACCACCGCCGAGCCGTCCCAGCCGGCGCTCACCGCGTCGAGGTCGAGCGAGTCGATGCGCGGGGGCACGGCGCGCGCCGTGCGCTCGGGCCTCGTGGGGTCCTCGCGACGGTCGACGGCGGCAAGCGCGTCACGCAGGGTCGGAATCAGCTGCACCGCCGCGATCGCGTCGGTCAGCGGCTCGGCGAGTGCCAGCGCGGCGAGGGCGAGCATCGCGCCGAGCCCGGCCTGGAGCCCGGATGCCGCGCCGAACAGCACGGCGGCGACACCGCACGACGCGATCGCCACCGCGGCCCCGAGCCCGAGAGCCGCGGCCGCTCGCCGGCCGGATGCTGCGGCGCGCTGGTCCAGCGAGCCCAGGTCGGCCCGCACCCGTGCGTCCACACCGTTGCCGCGTAGGTCGTCGGCGGCGACCAGCATGGCGGCGAACCGGCGGAGCGCGGTGGATCGCAGCCGCTCCGTCGCACGCGAGGCGAGCCGGTCGCCCCACACGGCGACGAGCGGCGCGAGGCCGCCGGCGACGAGCACGAACCAGAGCGGCGCGGACGAGCGGAGCACGATCATCGCGGTCACGGCGAAGGCGGCGAGGACGAGGAATCCGGAGACGACGGGCACGACGATGCGCAGTGTCAGGTCGCGCACCCGATCGGTCTTGCGCACCAGGAGGTCGAGCGAGGCGCCCGCGGTGAGGCGTCGCCGGTCGCGCGTGCGGCCGAGCGAGCCCCACAGCCGCATGCGCAGCTCGGTGGTGGCCCGGAAGGCGGTGTCGTGCCCGACGAGCCGCTCGCCGTAGCGCAGCGCGGCACGTCCGATGCCGAAGAACCGCACGCCCACGATCGCCACGAGCAGGTACATGATCGGCGGATGCTGGGCCGCTCGCACGATCAGCCAGCCGGACAGCCCCGCGAGCGACACGGCGAAGAGCGCGGCGAGGGCCCCGAGCGCGACGGCGCCGAGAAGCCTCGATCGCACCGGGCGCACGAAGTCGAGGAGCGCCCGTCCCGGCCGGCCGATCCCCTCCGAGCGGCGGATGCCGGCCCGAGCGTCGCCCGTCTCCCCCGTCAGCGTCGAGGTCCCGGTCGCGGCGTCGCCGAGGGTGACCACGTCGTCCGCCAGGGCGCGCACGCGGGCGTCGTGACTGGCGACGACGACGGTCGTGGCGCCGCGGAGGCGGGCGAGGGCCGTGATCACCCGATCCGCCGCCGCCGCATCGAGCCCGGCCGTCGGTTCGTCCAGCACTGCCACGTGCGCCCCGTCGTCGATTCGGGCGAGCACGCGGGCGACGGCGAGTCGGCGCAGCTCCCCCGGGCTGGCGGTCGCCGTCTCCAGGTCGACCAGTCCGAGGGCGTCGAGCAGCTCGCCGGCACGGCCGGCCGATGCGCCGTAGAGCTCGAGCTCGCGCACGAAGGTCTCCGCCACGAAGTGCGGATGCTGCGGGAGCCAGGCCAGCGCACGCGGATCGATGCCCGTGACGACCCCCTCGACGGCTGCCCCGTGCGGCGCGCGGCCCGCCAGCGTGGCGAGCACCGAGGACTTGCCCGAGCCGCTGCGGCCGTCAAGCAGGGTCATCGTGCCCCGCGTCACCGCGAAGCTGAGGTCGTGCACCGTCGCGACCGACCGCGAGTCGTAGCGGATGCCGAGACGGGACACGCCGACCGGGCCGGCCGCGGTCGCGGTCGCGGTGGCGGGTGCGTCGATGGCGGCTCGGATGCGCGTGAGCGCTTCGCGTCCGTTCTGGGCGGCATGGAAGGCCACTCCGATCTCGCGGAACGGAGCCATCGCCTCCGGCGCCAGAATGAGCACGAGCAGCCCGGTCGCCAGCGGCAGGTCGCCCGCCACCAGCCGCACGCCGATGAAGACGGCGACGATCGCCACGGAGATCGTCGCGATGAGTTCGAGCGCGAGCGACGAGAGGAACGCCGTGCGCAGCGTGGCCATGGTGCTGCGGCGATGCCGCTCGGAGACCTCGCGCAGTGCGGCGGCCTGTTCCTCGGCACGGCCGAGTCCCGCGAGCACCGGCAGACCGCGGGCGAGCTCCACCAGATGGTCGGAGAGCCGCCCGAGGGCCGTCGACGCCTCGGCGACACGGTCGCGGGTGTGCAGACCGATCAGCGCCATGAAGACCGGGATCAGCGGAACCGTCAGAACGAGCACCAGGGCGCTCACCCAGTCGGCCGACAGGATGCGCAGACCCACCACGATCGGCACGGTGGCCGCCGTGACCAGCGCCGGAAGGTAGCCGGTGACGTACTTGTCGAGCTCGTCCAGGCCGTCGGTGGCCAGTGTGGCCAGCGCGCCGGGCGACTCCACCGGGGCGTCGAGCGCGCGCTCGGCGAGTCGCGCGCGCAGCCGCTCCTTCGCCCCCAGCAGGGCCCGCGTCGAGGCCACCCGCTGAGCCCAGGCGAGCAGGCCGCGAACCAGGGCCGCGAGGATGCCGGGGCCGACGGCATCCGGATGCCCGGTCAGCACGAGCGCGAGGGACGAGGCCAGCGCGACCAGCGCCACCCCCTTCGCCAGCCCGAGCGCCGCAAGCGCGAGGAGAAGCGGTCGCGACACCGAACGGAGGTCGGCGACAGGCGAGTCGTTCACCGCGGACGCACCGCGGGGAGCACGGCGTGCGCCTCGGGGATGTGCGCCGCGGAGATCCGCCGACGGAACACCCAGTAGGTCCAGGCCTGGTATCCGAGCACGAGAGGGATGCCGAAGCAGGCGACCACGGTCATCACCATGAGGGTGTACGGCGCGGAGGAGGCGGTCGCGATGGTCAGGTCGAAGCGGTGGTCGATGGTGGACGGGAGCACCACCGGATAGCTCGCCGCGAAGATCGACCCGAGACCCGCGGCAAGGCTCAGTCCCAGCGCGATGAAGGCCCAGCCCTCGCGCGCCGCGCGGTTGGCGAGCCATGCACCACCGACGGCGAGAGCGCCGACCCCGCAGAGCAACCAGGTGAGCGGCGACCCCTTCACGGCGAGCACCGACACCTCCCAGGCGAGGAACGGCAGCATGAGCAGCGGCGCGAGCCGGCTGACGAAGCGGCGCGAGGCGGCGCGGGTGGCGCCATCCGTCTTCAGCGCGAGGAAGAGCGCCGAGTGCACGAGGCAGAAGCCCACCACGGCGAGACCGCCGATCACCGCGAACGGGGTCAGCCACGCGAAGGCGCCGCCGACGCGATTGCCGTCGGCGTCGAGCGGGAGACCGGTCGTCGTGAGCGCGAGGGCCGCGCCGATTCCGAATGCGGAGACGAGCGAGCCCAGCCCTAGGGCGAGGTCCCACCCCCTGCGCCAGCGGGCGGAGAGGCCCTTGCCGCGGTACTCGATCGCGACGGCCCGGAAGATGAGCCCGAGCAGCACGATCACCAGGGGCAGGTAGAGCGCGGAGAACAGCGACGCGTACCAGACCGGGAATGCCGCGAACGTGGCGCCCGCCGCCGTGATCAGCCACACCTCGTTGCCGTCCCAGACCGGGCCGATGGCGGCCAGCATCACGCGCTTCTCCCGCTCGTCGCGCGTGAGGAAGAGGATGCGCATGCCGACGCCGAGATCGAAGCCCTCCAGGAAGAGGTAGCCGAACCAGAGCACGGCGATGAGCACGAACCAGAGGGTGGGAAGCATCGGTACTCCTAGTAGGCGAAGGCGAGCACGTCGCCGTCTTTCGAGTGGTCGTCGTCATCCGCCTGCGCCGCCAGCTCCGGCAGCGCACTCGCCACGCCGCCCCGCACGTAGCGCACCAGCAGCCGGATCTCGAACACCATAAGCACCGCGTAGACGAGCGTGAACGCGCTGAGCGAGAAGAGGATCTCGCCGAAGCTCACCCCGGGCGAGACGGCCGCCGCCGTGAACATGAAGACACCGTCGACGCCGGTCGGGTTGGGCGCCACGACGAAGGGCTGGCGGCCCATCTCGGTGAAGATCCAGCCCGCGGAGTTCGCGACGAACGGAGCCAGGATGCCCGCGACCGCCAGCTGCATCAGCCAGCGCGGTCGCGGCACCGTTCCCTTCCGCGTGAGCCAGAGCGCGACGAGCGCGGCGAAGGCGGCGAGGGCGCCGAATCCGATCATCAGCCGGAACCCCCAGTAGGTGACCTCCATGATCGGCAGGTACTCGATCCTCTGGCCGGCGCGCGAGCCGTATTCGGGGTTGTCGGGCAGGGTCGTGCCGTAGCGGGCCTGATACTCGGGGATGAGCTCGTTGATGCCTTTCACGTCGGTGGTGAAGCTCCCGTTGGCGAGGAACCCGAGGACTCCGGGGACCTCGATGATCGGGGTGACGTCGTTGCAGTCGCGCGATCCGAGCTTTCCGATGGAGAGCACGGAGAAGCTGGCGCCGGTGTGACAGGCGCCCTCCGCGGCCGCCATCTTCAGAGGCTGCTGCTGGAACATCAGCTTCGCCTGGGCGTCGCCCGTGATGGCGACGCCGGCGAAGGCGACCAGGGCCACCACCGCGCCGACCCGGAGCGAGGTGATCCACACCCGGTGGTCGGCCGCGTCGCGACCGGGGATGCCCGGCGCCTCCCCCACCACGACCCGTCCGGTCCCGTCGACGGTGTCGATCGCGTCGCGTCTGCGCTGCCAGAGCTGGTACCACGAGATGCCGAGGAGGAAGCCGCCCGCGACGCCGAAGGAGCCGGCGAGGGTGTGGCTGAAGGCGCTGAGCGCGGTGTTGTTGGTGAGGACGGCCCAGACATCCGTCATCACCGGGCGGCCGTTCACGAGGGCGACACCGACCGGATGCTGCATCCACGAGTTGGCGACGATGATGAAGTAGGCGGAGACGATCGAGCCCGCGATGGCGACGCAGAGCGCGGCGAGGTGGAGTCGTCGGGGAAGACGATTCCAGCCGAAGATCCAGAGGCCGAGGAAGGTGGACTCGACGAAGAACGCGAGCAGCGCCTCCATGGCCAGGGGCGCTCCGAACACGTCGCCGACGAACTTCGAGTACTCGCTCCACGCGAGCCCGAACTGGAACTCCTGCACCAGACCGGTGGCGACACCGAGGATGAAGTTGATCAGGTAGAGCTTTCCCCAGAACTTGACCATGCGGTACCAGCGGGTGTCGCCGGTGCGCGTCCAGCGCCACTGCATCCAGGCGACGACGGGGCCGAGCCCGATCGTCAGGGGCACCATCCAGAAGTGGTAGACGGTGGTGATCCCGAACTGCCAGCGGGCGATCAGCAGCGGGTCGATGTCCATGTGCACGAGGGGCTCGATTCTTCTACGAGGAGTAGAACACTTAAGTTCTACACCATGTAGAAGGTGAGTTCTACCTGATGTAGAATCGTGGCATGGCAACACTCGGCGATCTCGAACGCTCGGTCATGGATCTGCTGTGGGACTCCCCCGGCGCACTCGCGGCGACCGACATCCGCGACGGACTCGCGGGCAAGGAGCTGGCGGTCACGACCGTGCTCACCGTGCTCAGCAGGCTGGAGACGAAAGGGTTCGTCACTCGTGAACGCGACATCCGGCCCCACCTCTTCCGCGCGACGACCAGTCGGGACGCCCACATGGCCGAGCTGATGCACGAGGTGCTGGGCGCCGCCCCCGACAGGGAGGCCGTGCTGGCCCGATTCGTGGGCCAGGTGAGCCCGGCCGAGGCCGAGGCGCTGCGGCGGATGCTCGCCGGCCGCTGACCCGTGACCATCACCTGGGTCGCCCTCGCAGCGCTGGCGGTGGCGCTCGCGTGGCCGGTGCCGATCCTGCTCGCGCGGGCCGCGTGGCCGTCGCGGGCGCCCGGGACCGCGCTGATCGCCTGGCAGGCGATCGCGCTCGCGGGAGGGCTCTCCATGATCGGCGCGCTGCTCTCCTACGGACTCGTGCCCTTCGGCGACAGCCTCTTCGCCGGACTCGTCGCGCTCCCCCGATACCTCGGGAGCGGCAGCCTCCCGGCCGGCGCGGAATTCAGCCAGATGTTCGCCCTGAGCGGCGCCATCCTGCTGGGGCTGCACCTCCTGCTCACCCTCGGCCTCACCTTCGCGCGCGCCGAACGGTCGCGCCGGCGGCACCGCCAGCTGGTGGAGCTCCTGACCTCCCCGCTGCCCGAGCAGCCCAACACCCGCATCATCGATCACGAGGCGCCGGTGGCCTACTGTCTGCCGGGAACGACGCGCTCGGTGACCGTGCTCTCCGCCGGCCTGGTGGAGCTGCTGGATGCCGAACAGCTCCGCGCCGTCGTGCTGCACGAACTGGCGCACGCGACGCAACGGCACCACCTGGTGCTGCTCGCCTTCCGTGCCTGGCGGGGTTCGCTCCCGTGGTTCCCCATCGCCACCCGCGCGCTCGACGCCGTCGCCACCCTGGTGGAGATGCTCGCCGACGACCAGGCCCGCCGCGGCGTCAGCGACGAGGTGCTGGTGCGGTCGATCGCCCTGGTCGGCTCCGACGGCTCGGATGCCGACGGCGCGCCCCCGCCCGACGGCCCCGCCCTCGCCGCCAACCCGGCCTCCGTCGGACGCCGCATCGCCCGCCTGGTGGACGGGCGCCCACCTCTACCGCTCCCGGCCCGCGCGTTCGCGATCGTCTGCTCGGTCGCGCTCGTGGCGGTGCCGACGGCGCTTCTGCTCTCCCCCGCCTTCGCCTGACCGGAGGCCGCCTGAAGCGAGGAGCGCGCGAATCAGCGGGCGGCCTCGGCGGCGACCAGGCGCTCCCAGAGGGCGTCGGTCTGCTCGAGGGTGTGTTCCAGGGTCCCGTCCGTGTCGATCACCACGTCGGCGAGGGCGAGCCGTTCCGCGTCGCTCGCCTGGGAGTTCAGGCGGTGCACGGCCTCGTCGCGGCTGAGTCCGCGCAATTCCACCAGGCGGCGGATTCGCGTCTCCGGCGCCGCCTGGACCACGACCACGAGGTCGAACGCGTGATAGCCCTGCTGCGAGGACGCCTCGACGAGGAGCGGGACGTCGTAGACGACGATCGCGTGCGGATCCCGAGCCTCGGCCTGCGCCATCCGCTCCTTGCCCAGCTCCTTCACCGCCGGGTGCGTGATGGCGTTGAGCGCGAGTCGCGCCTCCGGATCTCGGAAGACGATCGCCCCGAGCGCGGGCCGGTCCAGCGAGCCGTCGGGGGCGATCACGCCCGAACCGAAGCGGTCGGCGATGGCCGCCAGCCCCGGCGTGCCGGGTTCCACCACCTCGCGCGCCAGCTTGTCCGCGTCGATGTGCACGGCTCCGTGCTCGGCGAGACGCGATGCGACGACGCTCTTGCCCGCGGCGATGCCGCCCGTCAGTCCGATCAGGTACACGCTGGCAATGCTACTTGCCCGCTTAACGACCGAACGGCCGACCCTGAGGGCCGGCCGTTCGGTTGAGTGAACTAGTTGTTCGAGCTGAGCTTCTCGCGCAGAGCGGCGAGGGCCTCGTCGTCGGCCAGCGTTCCGCTGGACGAGTCGGAGTCGCTCGAGAACGACGAGCCCGAGGGCGCGATGTCCTCGATGACCTGGTCGTTGGCAGCGGCGACCTGCTTCTTGTGGGCCTCCCAGCGAGCCTGGGCCGCAGCGTAGTCCTGCTCCCACTTCTCGCGCTGGGCCTCGAAGCCTTCCTTCCACTCGTTCGTCTCCGGGTCGAAGCCGTCAGGGTACTTGTAGTTGCCCTGCTCGTCGTACTCGGTGAGCATTCCGTAGAGCGCCGGGTCGAACTCGGTGCCCTCGGGGTCGACGCCCTCGTTCGCCTGCTTCAGCGAGAGGGAGATGCGGCGACGCTCGAGGTCGATGTCGATGACCTTGACGAAGACCTCGTCGCCGACCGACACGACCTGCTCGGCGAGCTCGACGTGCTTGCCCGAGAGCTCGGAGATGTGGACGAGGCCCTCGATGCCCTCCGCCACGCGCACGAACGCACCGAACGGCACCAGCTTGGTGACCTTTCCGGGCGCGACCTGGCCGATGGCGTGAGTGCGGGCGAAGACCTGCCACGGGTCCTCCTGCGTCGCCTTGAGCGACAGGGAGACGCGCTCGCGGTCGAGGTCCACCTCGAGGATCTCGACGGTGACCTCCTGGCCCACCTCGACGACCTCGCTGGCGTGCTCGATGTGCTTCCACGAGAGCTCGGAGACGTGGACGAGACCGTCGACGCCGCCCAGGTCGACGAACGCGCCGAAGTTGACGATGGAGGAGACGACACCCTTGCGGACCTGGCCCTTGGCGAGATTGTTGAGGAAGGTCGTGCGGCTCTCGGACTGGGTCTGCTCGAGCAGCGCACGGCGGCTCAGCACGACGTTGTTGCGGTTCTTGTCCAGCTCGAGGATCTTGGCCTCGATCTCCTGACCCAGGTACGGGGTGAGGTCGCGAACGCGACGCAGCTCGATGAGCGAGGCGGGGAGGAATCCACGGAGTCCGATGTCGACGATGAGACCGCCCTTGACGACCTCGATGACGGAACCGGTGACGACGCCGTCGGCATCCTTGATCTTCTCGACATCTCCCCAGGCACGCTCGTACTGCGCGCGCTTCTTGGAGAGGATGAGGCGGCCCTCTTTGTCCTCCTTCTGGAGAACGAGCGCCTCGACGCTGTCGCCGACCTGGACGACCTCGGAGGGGTCCACGTCGTGCTTGATGGAGAGTTCGCGCGAGGGGATGACACCCTCGGTCTTGTATCCGACGTCGAGGAGGACCTCGTCGCGGTCGATCTTCACCACGGTGCCCTCGATGAGGTCTCCGTCGTTGAAGAACTTGAGGGTCTTCTCGACCGCGGCCAGGAAGTCTTCAGCAGATCCGATGTCGTTGATCGCGACCTGCTTGGGGCCGGTGGTCGTTACGATTGTCATGTAGTAGTTGCTCCAGTAGGGACATTGCTCGGGCCGGACGCGACACGACGACGATGGATTCTCATCGAGCGGGGTGCGGTTTTCCGCGAACGGCATGCGGATAGGACGTCACAAACGTGACGGTACAGCTTAGCGCGTCGAGTCCGCGGCTTCCACCACGTTCTGCATGTACTCCAGCTCGGAGTCGTACACGTGCGCCGACTTCACGATGAACACCAGGCGGCCCACCGGAATTCCGAGTCCCGACGCGACCCGGTGCTGCAGGTCGGCGAGTTCGACGAGATTGCCGTAGCCCTTCGCGCCGAAGTCGATGCTGTGCGCGTAGACCACCTGTTCGAGCTCGCCGTCGCGGATCCAGAAGTCGAGCAGGCTCACACACGGGATGTAACTGGTGTCAAGCAGCGGCTCGAAGGTGGTGATCGTGGCGGAGCGCGAGCTCGGGTCGTCGGTGAGCCGGTCGATCACCCACTGCACCTGGTCACGGCCCTCGGAACCGTAGTCGAACAGCCGGCTCGCGTAGCTCCGTGCGCCGCCCAGGGCGTCGACCCGCCGGTGGTCGGTGAAGTTGGCGTGCATCCATTCGAGGCGTTCCGGATCTGCGAGCCGCGCGATCACGGGATCGGCCGGGTCCGGTCGCGCCACCGTGAGGGTCGCCTGGGCGACCTCCAGGATCGGGAGCCCGTCGTAGCGGGAGGGCCGGCCGGCCGCGAGGATGCGCCGCGCGATTCCCAGCCACGCCTCGCCGATGGTCTCGGCGATCACGGCGATGTCCCGGTCGTCCACTGCGCTCATGAGTCCAGAGTAGGCGAGGCGCAACTACGCGACGATCTGTTCCAGCGCGGGCTCGAGCTCGGGGAACTCGAAGCGGTACCCCGCCGCGAGCAGCCGCTCCGGCACGACCCAGCGGCTCTTGAGGACGAGCTCGGTCTCGGTGCGGATGATCGCCGAACCGGCCTCCAGCATCCACCGCGGCGCCGGAATGCCGAACGGCGCGTGCACCAGGCGGCGCAGGGTCGCCATGAGCGAGCGCGAGTCGGACGGGTTCGGCGACGACGCGTTCACTGCACCGGAGAGGTCGTGATCGCGCAGGAAGCGGATGACTCCCACCACGTCGTCGAGGTGGATCCAGCTGAACCGCTGGCGTCCGCCACTCGCGCGGAACTCGTGGAAGGTGCCGGCCGCGCGACGCGCACGGCTCGCGAACCAGCGTCCGTCGAGCTGGGGCCCGCCGAGACCGAACCGCGCCAGACGAACGAGCGGCACCAGGGCGCTCCCGTCGCCGAGCACGATGGCCATGCGGAGGGCCACCCGGCGCGTTCCGGGCAGCTCCCGCTCGAACAGCGCCGCCTCCCACGCCGTCGCGACCTCGACGGAGAAACCGGTGCCGGGTTCACCCGTCGACTCCGTCATCGGGTGGTCCTCGGCGTGCCGGTAGATGGTCGCCGTCGAGGAGTTCACCCACAGCGGCGGTGGCTCCTCGCAGTCCGCGATCGCGTCGGCCAGCTCGCGGGTGGTCTCCACGCGCGAACGGAAGATCTCCGCCCGGTTGGCCGGCGTGTACCGGCAGTTGACGCTCTTGCCCGCGAGATTGACGAGCAGGTCGGCGCCGTCGAGCAGGTCGGTGATGGCGGCGGTGTCGCCCCACGCGGCATCCGCCCCGCGGCGTCCGACGGTGGTCACGTCCGCGCCGTCCGCCCGGAAAGCGCGGATGAGGTGGCGGCCGATGAAGCCCGAGGCACCGGCGATGACGATGCGGTCCGTCATCCGTGGTGCTCGCCGGGTCGCACCTCGTAGGTGAACGAACCGGAGTATTCGTAGAGCCGGCCGAACCGCGGCGAGTCGACGGTCAGCTCGACGTGCTGCCGCTCGGTGTCGTCGTCGAACCGCTCGACGAGTCGAACGACGGGCGCGATCCCCCGCGGGATCGGCACGCGCAGCCTGCCGAACCGCACGGCGAGCCCGGTCGAACGCAGCTCGAGCCGGCCCTGCACGACCCGCAGCTCCAGCCTCGCCACGAACCGGCGGCCGTAGCCGAGGTGGTCGACGAGCCCGCGGCGCGTGGCGGTGACGGCGTCCTCCATGCGCCGGTCGCCGAACCGGAAGTGGATGACGCGGTGAGCGAGCACGGCCGGATTCCCGTCGAAGTCGACCACCGGATGATTGAGCACCGTGAACGGAACCCGGCGCCGCCAGGCCGCGAAGAGCACGCCTTCGCGGCCGAGCACCGCCAGTGCCGGCCACAGCACGACCCGCGGGGTGCCGACCACGTCGAACACCCCCTCGCCCACTCCCGTCGAGCCCTCGGGGATCTCCGCGAAGTACTCGCGCAGCCGGGGGTGCAGTTTCTCGATCCGGTCGCCGAGGGCGACCTCCCAGGGCGACGTCATTCGCCCAGGAGCGCGGCCTTGAGCGTGTCGAGACCCACTCCCCCGATGTCGAGGGCGCGCTTGTGGAAGGCGCGGATGTCGAAGTCCGCGCCCTCGCGCCGCGCCACCTCGTCGCGCAGCTGCTCCCAGATGCGCTGCCCCACCTTGTAGGAGGGGGCCTGCCCGGGCCAGCCGAGATAGCGGTTCACCTCGAAGCGCACGAACGAGTCGTTCATGTTGACGTTGCGGCCGAGGAAACCGAAGGCGTAGTCGCCTGTCCACCTGCCGAAGCCGTCCGGGAGCTCCTTCTCGAGGTGCACGCCGATGTCGAGCACGACGCGGGCGGCGCGCATGCGCTGGCCGTCGAGCATCCCGAGCCGGTCGCCGGGGTCGTCGAGGTAGCCGAGCTGCTCCATCAGGCGCTCCGCGTACAGCGCCCAGCCCTCGCCGTGCCCGGAGGTCCAGGACTGCCGGCGCCAGGCGTTGAGCTGGTCCTTGTTGTAGGTGGCCTGACCGACCTGCAGGTGGTGGCCGGGCACGCCCTCGTGGTAGACGGTGGTGAGCTCGCGCCAGGTGTCGAACTCCGTCACGCCCTCCGGCACGCTCCACCACATGCGACCGGGGCGGGAGAAGTCGTCGGTCGGCCCGGTGTAGTAGATGCCGCCCTCCTGCGTGGGGGCGATCATGCACTCGAGGCGGCGGAGCTCCTCCGGGATGTCGAACTGCGTGCCCGCGAGGTCGGCGATCGCCCGGTCGCTCTTCTCCTGCATCCAGCGCTGCAGCGCGTCGGTGCCGTGCAGCTTGCGGGCCGGGTCCTGTTCGAGGAATGCGATCGCCTCTGCGACGGATGCCCCGGGCAGGATCTCCCGCGCGATCGACTCCTGCTCCGCGACCATCCGGGCGAGCTCCTCGATGCCCCACTCGTAGGTCTCGTCGAGGTCGACGACGGCGCCGAGGAAGTCGCGGGAGGCGAGCGCGTACAGCTCGCGCCCCACGGCATCCTTCTCGGGTGCGTGCTGAGCGAGATCGTTCTTCAGGAAGTCGGCGAGGCGCTCATAGGCGCCCGCCGCGAGCAGCGCTCCGGCCGCGAGATCCCCCTTCACCGACTCGGGCAGCTCGCCCTCCTCCGGGCGGGCCTCGGCGGCGAACTGGAAGAAGAATCCGGTGTCGGCGACCTGCTTGTGCGCCTGGGTCATCACCTCGCGCACCTGCCGCACCGAGGGCACGTTGCCCGCGGCGATGCCGGAGCGCAGGGTCTCGATGTAGCCGTCCATCGCCGCGGGCAGGTTGCGCATCCGCGTCGCGATGTTGCCCCAGTCGTCGACGGATGCCGTGGGCAGCAGATCGAAGATGTCGCGTAAGCCCTGGGCGGGGCTCGCGATCACGTTGAGATCCCGCTGCTCGAAGCCCGCCTCGTGCTTGTCGAGCGTCAGCTGTAGTTCGCGGGTGAGATCGAGCTTGGTGATGCGGTCGACGTCGTCGGCCGGGACCGCGGCGCTGATCCGCGCCAGCGCGGCGGCTGCCGCCTTCGCGGCCTCCTCCGCACCCGCAGGCGAGTAGTCCGCGTACTCGCCCTCGCGACCCGGTTTGCCCAGGTAGGCCCGGAGCTCCGGGAAGAGGTCGAACTGGGTGTCGAGCCATCCTTCCGCGATGGCGTCGATCTCGGACGGGGTGCGGGCCTCGTGGGCTTTCGGAGCATCGTTCATACTCGAAAGCCTACGGGGACTGCTACTCCTTATCGAGGTCGGTGTTCAGCAGTTCCGCGAGCGAGTCGAGTGCTTCGTCCGCTCCGTCGCCGTCGGCGCTGATCGTCACCTGCTCCGCATGCCCGATGCCGAGCGACAGCACGCCCAGGATGCTGGCCGCGTTCACGCTCTTGCCCGCCGCGTTCGTGAGGGTCACCGGGATTCCCGCCTTGGCCGCGGCCTGGCTGAAAAGAGAGGCGGGGCGGGCGTGGAGGCCGACGCTGGAGGCGACCGTGATCGTACGTTCTGGCATTGTGTTGCTCCTTCGGTGCTGCTGGTGGTCAGAGGGTGGTGCGAGTGCGGTCAGGGTTCGATGGTGACTTTGATGGCCTCGCCGCGCGCCACGATCTCGATGGCGTCGAGCACCTCGGCGAGAGGCAGGCGA
This sequence comes from uncultured Lacisediminihabitans sp., assembly GCA_966212465.1. GTDB lineage: Bacteria > Actinomycetota > Actinomycetes > Actinomycetales > Microbacteriaceae > Lacisediminihabitans. The sequence continues at coordinate 292,230 of CBIHRK010000001.1, read as the reverse complement.
TGGGTGATCAGATCGGCGACCGGGACCGCGCCGGAGGCGATCAGCTCCAGTGCGCGCTTGTTGTGCGCCGGGCTCGAGCCGTTGACGCCGACGATGGTCAGTTCGCGGTAGTGCACGAGGTTGGCGTCGACGGTGATGGTCGGCCGGTCCTTCGGCAGGCCGCCGAAGAGGCTGAGTCTGCCGCGACGGGCCAGCATGTGCAGGCCCTGCTCCTGCGCCGTTCCGGATGCTGCCGCGGTGATCACGACATCCGCACCCCGGCCGCCGGTGGCGTCGAGCACCGCCTGAACGGGGTCCGCGCCATCCGAGGAGAACGCCAGATCCGGGTGCACGAGGTCGGCGGCCGCCGCGAGGCGTTCTGCGTTGAGGTCGATGAGGATGATCCGTGCCGCCCCGCGAGCCCGTGCGAGCCGCACGTGGAGGCAGCCGATGGGGCCGGATCCGATGACGACGACGGTGTCGCCCTCGCCCACACGGGCGAGTTCCTGGCCGTTGAGCACGCAGGCGAGCGGCTCCGCGAGCGACGCCTCGGCGAAGGACAGGCCTTCGGGGATGCGATTGAGCCCGTCGACCCGCAGCACCTCGCGGGGGACGATCATGTACTCCGAAAAGCCGCCCGGGAACTGGTATCCCATCGACAGCTGGTGCGGGCACACGGTCATCCGACCCGCGAGGCAGTCGGGGCAGGTGCCGTCGGGGATCGCGGCGATGACCTGCACGCGATCCCCGACGGCCCATCCCTCGACGCCGGCGCCCACCTCGACGACCTCGCCGGCGATCTCATGGCCCATCACCTGCGGCGGGGTCATGTTGGGATGCCCCGATCGGGAGATCTTCACGTCCGTGCCGCAGGTGGAGCAGTTGCGCACCCGGATCTTGACCTCGCCGTCGGACACCTCGGGTTCCGGGATGTCCTCGAGGCGGATGTCCCCCGGGGCGTAGAAGCGTGCGACCTTCAAGGGTTGTTACGCGTCCTCGTCCTCGGGCTCCAGCAGCGCGTAGACCTCGGCAGAGGTCGTCGCCGCACGGAGCGCCGCCGCCTTGTCGGGGTCGAGCAGCACCGTCGCGAGCTGGGAGAGCAGGGCGATGTGGCCGTTGCCGCGGGCGGCGATGCCCACGCAGACGATCACCTCGTTGCCGTCCCAGTCCACGCCCGCCGGGAAGCGCAGCACGACGAGGGCGTCGTTCTTCACGGCGTCCTTGCCCGCGAGCGTGCCGTGCGGGATGGCGACGCCCTCGCCGACGAAGGTAGAGACGGTCTTCTCGCGCTCGATCATCGCGTCGATGTACGAGGCGTCGATCGCTCCGGTGTCCAGAAGGGCGGCGCCCACCTGCCTGATCGCGTCGAACTTGTCGGTCGCCGATTCGTCGAGCCGGATCGACTGCTCCGAGATCAGCGCGGTCAGGGCAGGTGTCGCCTCGTCACCCATCGTCATACCTCGAAGGATTCGCCGGCCTGGATGGCCTTGACGATCCTGGCCACGGCGGGGTCGCCCAGGAACAGCTGGAACGGCACGACCGGAACGTCGGGAACCGTGTTCCGCGCCCTGTCGGCCAGTCCCGCTTGGGTGAACACCAGGTCGGCGTCGCCCGGAATCTCGGCGACGGCGGAGTGCTCCACCGTCACACCGTTCTTCGCGAGTTGCTTCTTGAGCGAGCTGGCGAGCATGACGCTCGATCCCATGCCCGCGTCGCACGCAACGATCAGCTTCTTGATGCTGGATCCGTCGACTGTTGCCATGATCATTTCTCCTTCGTAGTGAATTCAGGCCGTCAGGACGCCGCGGGTGCGGCCTTCGACGCCCTCTTATTCTCCGCCGTCTGCTCGCGCGCCGCCTCCAGGTCGATCGCCGCGTCCGTGGCGGTCTCCTTGCGACCGAAGCCGAGCAGCAGAGCACCGAAGATGAACGCGACACCGGCGGAGATGACGACGCCGATCATGATCAGCGCGATCTCGTTCGGCGGGGACTCGATCGCCCAGGCGAAGATGCTGCCGGGAGAGGCCGGAGCGCGCAGGCCGAGGTGGAAGATCGTCTCCCAGAGCACGCCGCTCGCGCCACCGAGGATCGCCGCGACGACGAGGATCGGCTTCATGAGCACGTAGGGGAAGTAGATCTCGTGGATGCCGCCGAGGAACTGCACGACGATGGCGGCGGGCACCGTGGGACGGATCGCGCGCGGACCGAAGAGCATCATCGCGACGAGGATTCCGAGACCAGGGCCGGGGTTCGACTCGATCATGAACAGGATCGACTGACCGCTGTGGCTGGCCTCCTCCGTTCCGAGGGGTGTGAACACGCCGTGGTTGATGGCGTTGTTGAGGAACAGCACCTTCGCGGGCTCGACGATGATCGACACGAGCGGGAGGAGATGGATGTTGACCAGCGCGTTGGCGAGCCATCCGAGTCCCTGGGTGATCCAGAAGGTGATCGGGCCGATCACGTAAAGGCCGACGACAGCCATGGCGCCGCCGATGATGCCGGCGGAGAAGTTGTCGACGAGCATCTCGAACCCGCCCTTGACCTTGCCCGCGATGAAGTTGTCCCACACCTTCAGCAGCAGTGCGGTCAGCGGGGCGATCACGAACGCGCCGAGGATGGCCGGGCCGATCTCGGCGATCGAGGCGGGCGCGGCCTCCTTCACGCCGTTCAGCGGGAACGGGGCCAGGTGCAGGGCCACCGGCGCCAGCATGACGCCGATCGTGGCGACTGCGCCGACCACGGCGCCGCGGGTGGCGTGAACCAGCTTGCCTCCCGTGTACCCGATCAGGATCGGGATCAGGATGTTGATGAGCGGCCCGACGACACTCCCGATCTGCTGGGTGATCGGCAGCGGGTGCGCCGTCGTGCCCGCGATCGTGTTGATCCAGCCGGTGGGGATGAAGAGCGCGGTGATGAGACCGAAGGCGATGAACGCCCCCAGGTTCGGCATCACCATACTGGCGAGGAACGCCCCGAAACGCTGCACGCGTGCCCGCGCGCCCGTCCCGGTGACTTCCGGTGTGTATGCGGTCATTTCTGTTGGTACTCCTTCGTACAGTGCGATAACTGATGGATGGGTCGGGGCGGTGCTAGGTGGCCACGAGTGGCCGATCCAGGTCTGGCTGCCACACCAGCTGGACGTTCGATCGGGCGATGTCGCCCGGCCCGGGCACCGAGGTGCCGGGAAGACCTGCCGCCGCCGCGCCCCAGGCCAGGGCCTCGAGCAGGGCGGCGCTCTCGTCGGATTCGTCGAGGGAGAAACGGGAGAGGAAGCCGGCCAGGAAGCAGTCACCGGCGCCGACAGTGCTCCGCGGCTCGGTGACGGTGGACTCCCCCACGATCACTCCCGAGGCGCTCACGAGCAGGGCGCCGTCGGCTCCGAGGCTCACGAGCACCCGCTCCACGCCGCGGGTGCGCAGCTCCTCCGCGGCGGCGATGACCTCGGAGATCGAGTCGAGCGGCCGCCCGGCGACCTCCGCCAGCTCGGCGCGGTTCGGCTTGATGAGGCGGGGACGAGCGGCGAGCGAGGCAACTAGCGCATCGCCGCTCGTGTCTATGGCGAGGCTCGCCCCGAGCGAATCGACGCTCGCGACGAGTCCCGTGAATTCCTGAGCGGACAGCTTCGGGGGGAGGCTGCCCGAGACGACGACCCAGTCGCCGGCGCGCACCGTCGAGGCGAGGACCTCGGCGAGCACCGAGAGATCGGATGCCGACAGCGGCGAGCCGGGCTCGTTCAGCTTGGTGACGGTTCCGTCGCGTTCGACCACGCTGAGATTGGACCGGGTGCGGCCGCTGACCGGCACGTAGCGCGCGGAGACGCCCGCGGCATCCAGCAGTTCGCCCAGCTCCGCGCCCTCTGCGCCGCCGACGGGCAGCACGGCGATGCTCGCGGTCCCGTTGGCCGCAAGCGCGCGGCTCACGTTCACGCCCTTGCCGCCGGGCTGGAGCATCGGCGCGCTGGTGCGCAGCACTCCGCCGCGCCGGAACGACTTCACCTCGACGGTGCGGTCGAGGCTCGGGTTGAGGGTGAGGGTCACGATCACACGATCACCACCCGTGGACCGGCGTTCTCGACGTCCTCCGCCAGCTCCACGTCGAGCTCGAGGTCGGTGATCACCGTATCGACCATGCTGAGCGGCGCGACCTGAGCGAAGTCCTCGCGCCCGAACTTGGTGTGGTCGGCCAGAAGCACCGTGCGGCGGGCCGACGCGATGAGCGCCTTCTTGACGCTCGCCTCCGCGATGTCCGGTGTGGTCATGCCGCGCTCGACGGAGACGCCGTTGGTGCCCATGAAGGCGACGTCGACGAAGAGCTCCGCAACCTGTGCCCTGGTCCATTCGCCGACCGCAGCCAGCGTTCGTGGGCGCACGACCCCGCCGAGCAGATGCAGGCTGATGTTCGGGCGGGAGATGAGCGCGTGCGCCACGGGGATCGAGTGGGTCACGACGGTGAGTTCGCGGTCGGAGGGCAGGAGCTGCGCCATCCGCACCGTGGTGGTGCCGGCGTCGATGATGATCGAGCCGCCGTCGGGCAGCTCGTCGAGTGCCGCGCGGGCGATGCGCTCCTTCTGGCTCGCCGAGCGGCCCTCGCGGTCGGCGATCCCCGGCTCGATGCCGAGGCGCTCGACCGGGATGGCGCCACCGTGCACGCGTCGGAGCACGCCGCGGCGTTCGAGTGCGGAGAGATCGCGACGCACCGTCTCGGGGGTCACCGCGAGATCGCGGGCGAGCCCGGCGACCTCGACGCGTCCGTTCGCGCGAGCAGTCTCCAAGATCTGCTGGTGGCGTTCGGGGGCGTACATGGGACCTCATCGTCTCGGGCTTAAATCAACACCACGGATGTTGTTGTTGGTTTATATAAGTCCGTTTGAGTCCGTATGTCAACTCACAGCCATTTCACGGCGTTTCCCCGCTAGTCAGGGCCGTGAGGTTCTCGAAGGGTCGCTTCGAGGGCCTCAGCGACCGGGGTGGCTGGGCCCTGAGGTTCTCGAAGGGCCGCTTCGAGGGCCTCAGCGACCAGGGCTTGGCGCGGTCAGTGGGCCGCGGCGTCCCAGTTGGGGCCCGTACCCACCTGCACCGTGAGGGGCACGGAGAGTTCCGCCGCGTGTCCCATCCGGTCGGTGACCACAGCGGTGAGCACCTCGAGCTCGCCCTCGGCGACCTCGAACACCAGCTCGTCGTGGACCTGCAGCAGCATCCGCGAGCGGAGGCCCTTCTCGTCGAGGTCCCTCGCAACGCCCAGCATCGCAAGCTTCATGATGTCGGCCGCCGAGCCCTGGATCGGCGCATTGAGCGCCTGCCGTTCCGCGTTCTCGCGGAGCACCCGGTTGGACGAGGTCAGGTCGCCGAACGGCCGCCTGCGCCCGAAGATCGTCTCGGTGTAGCCGTTCTCCCTGGCCGTCTCGACGACACCGCGCAGATAGTCGCGCACCGCGCCGAAACGGGCGAAGTAGTCCGACATCAGCTGCTTGGCCTCGGCCGTCTCGATGCGCAGCTGCTTCGACAGCCCGAACGCGCTCAGCCCGTAGGCGAGCCCGTACGACATCGCCTTCACCTTCGTGCGCATCGTGGGCGTCACATCCGCCGGGTCGACGTGGAAGATCCGTGCCCCCACGAAGCGGTGCAGGTCCTCGCCCGAGTGGAACGCCTCGATCAGCCCGGCGTCGCCGGAGAGGTGGGCCATGATGCGCATCTCGATCTGCGAGTAGTCGGCGGTGAGCAGCGTCTCGAATCCCTCGCCCTTCTCGAAGGCGGAACGGATCTCCCGCCCCACCTCGGTCTTCACCGGGATGTTCTGCAGGTTCGGGTCGGTCGAGGAGATGCGACCGGTGCTCGTGCCCGTCTGGTCGTAGCGGGTGTGCACGCGGTGGTCGGGGGCGATCGACTTCTCGAGGGTCTCCACGATCTGCCGCAGCTTCGTGGCGTCGCGATGCTGCAGCAGCAGGTCGAGGAACGGATGCGGGTTCTGCTCCTGCAGGTCGGCGAGGGACGCCGCGTCCGTGGAGTAGCCGGTCTTGTTGGATCGGGTCTTGGGCATCTGGAGGTCGTCGAACAGCACCTGCTGCAGCTGCTTCGGCGAGCCCAGGTTGACCTCGCGACCGATCTCCGCGTAGGCGCGGGAGGCGAGGTCGGCCGCCGTCGCGCCGAGCTGCGAGTTGAGCCGGCCGAGGATCTCCGCGCTCACCGTGATGCCCGTGTCCTCCATGCCGGAGACCACGGGGATCAGCGGCAGCTCCAGGGTGCGGAGCACGGTGCGCGATCCCTCGCTGAGGCGTTCGTCGAGGTACTCGGCGAGCCGGAACACATACCAGGCCTCGGTGGCGGGGCTCGCGGCATCCGTCTCCGGGACCAGCTGATTGGGGTCGGGCTCGGCGAGGTGCTCCCCCAGATGCGTGTAGACCTGCGCGGCCAGGGCCTGGTCGTGGCCGCCGGGCTTGAGCAGCCACGCGGCCAGGGTGGTGTCGAATGCGACGCCGGCGAACGGAAGCCCCGCCTTCTGGAGCGTCTTGAGAGCGGGCTTGTAGTTGAAGAGGTACTTGGGCGAGTCGCTCGCCAGCCACTCCCCGAGGGCAACGTAGTCGAGTCGCCCGGCGGCCCACGGCACGTAGGCGGTCTCGGTGGCGGAGGCGATGCCGAAACCGGTGAGCCCGTCGACCCCGAGCTCGAGGTGGAGACCCAGCGGCTTGGTGCCCTGCGCCGAGGCGGTGCGCAGCCAGTGGCCGAGCTCCTCGTCGACCATGGTCCGCACGGGAGGGATGGCGAGCACCGGCTCGGCCGAGCCCTCCCCCGCGACGCCGGTCGAGACGTCGTCCCCGGCGGCGGCCGCGATCTTGAGCACGCGCTCCAGCAGGGTGCGGAACTGCAGCTTGTCGAAGACCTCCCGCACCTTGGCCTCGTCGATCGGTCGGCGTGCGAGGTCGGCGGGCGCGATCGGGAGCTCGACGTCGGTGAGCAGCCGGTTGAGCCGGCGATTGCGGATCGCGTTCTCCTTCTGCTCGCGCAGCTTCTCGCCCACGACCCCCTTGATCTCGTCGGCGTGCTCGAGCACCCCGTCGAGACTGCCGTACTGCTGGATCCACTTGACGGCGGTCTTCTCCCCCACCTTGTCGATGCCGATCAGGTTGTCGCTCGTCTCGCCGACGAGGGCGGCGATGTCCGGGTACTGCGGAGGCTCGATCCCGTAGCGCTCGAAAACGGCGTCGCGGTCGTAGCGCTTCAGCTCGGAGACGCCGCGGGCGTTGGGGTAGAGCAGGGTCACGTCGTCGGTGACCATCTGGATCGCGTCGCGGTCCCCCGAGACGACGAGCACCCGGTAGCCCTGTTCGGCACCCTGCGTGGCAAGGGTCGCCAGGATGTCGTCGGCCTCGTAGTCCTCCTTGGCCACCGTGGTGATGCCCATGGCGTGGAGGGCCTCCTCGAGCAGCGGCACCTGGCCGACGAACTCGGGCGGCGTCTCGCCGCGGGTGCCCTTGTACTCGGGGTATTCGCGGGTGCGGAAGGAGTACCGGGAGATGTCGAACGCCACCGCGAGATGGGTCGGCTTCTCATTCGCCACGAGGTTCAGCAGCATCGAGATGAAGCCGTGGATCGCGTTGGTGTGCTGCCCCTCCCGGTTCTGGAAGCTGTCGACGGGGAGGGCGTAGAACGCGCGGAAGGCGAGCGAATGTCCGTCGATTATCAGAAGGGTAGGCTTTTCGTTGTGCGGCACGGAAGCCAGCCTAACGGCGGCATCCGACAGCCTGAACCTCCGCCCGAAGGACCTCGATGACGACATTCCCCGATGATCTCGACCCGCAGCTCGTCGAGCGCCTGGTGACCACCGGAGGCGGTGCGCTGGCCGTCAAGATGGGGATCGAGTTCCTCGAGCTCTCCGCCGAGCACTCCGTGGCGCGGATGCCGGTGGAGGGCAACACGCAGGTGGTGGGGCTCCTCCACGGCGGTGCCCACGTGGTCATCGGCGAGTCGCTCGGATCCGTCTCCTCGGCGATCCACGCCGGCCCGGGGCGCTACGCGGTCGGCATCGAGATCAATGCGACGCACAGCCGTTCGATCACCGAGGGCTTCGTCACGGCGACCTGCGATGCCCTCGTGTTGGGGCGCACGCTGGCGACCCACGAGATCGTCGTGCGCGACGACTCGGGGCGGCGTCTCTCGACGATCCGCATGACCAACATGCTGCGCGACCTCTAGGACCGCGCCGGGCTCACTTCTTGGCGGAGAGCTGCTCGATGATCGCCTGGGCCACGTCGTGCATGGTGAGCCTGCGGTCCATCGACGCCTTCTGGATCCAGCGGAACGCCTCGGGCTCGGTCAGCCCCATCTTCTCGTTGAGCAGGCCCTTCGCCCGATCGACCAGCTTGCGGGTCTCGAAGCGCTCCACCAGGTCGCTGACCTCGGCCTCGAGCGTGATGATCTGCTGGTAGCGGGCGAGAGCGATCTCAATCGCCGGCAGGAGGTCGTTGGGGGTGAACGGCTTCACGACGTAGGCCAGAGCGCCCGCCTCGGTCGCGCGCTCGACGAGCTCCTTCTGGCTGAACGCGGTGAGCAGCACGACGGGTGCGATGTGGTTGCGGCTGAGCTGCTCCGCGGCCGAGATGCCGTCGAGCTTCGGCATCTTCACGTCCATGACCACGAGGTCCGGACGGAGCTCGGTGGCCAGCGCCACGGCGGTCTCGCCGTCTCCCGCCTCGCCCACGACCTCGAATCCGTTGTCGCGCAGCGTCTCCACCACATCGAGGCGGATGAGGGACTCGTCCTCCGCGACGACGACACGGCGGGGGGTCTGGGGAGCTGCATCCTGGTCGGTCACGCTATAAACCCTACGGTATTCTTACCCTCGTTATCGTGCGCCGGATTGGCGGAATGGCAGACGCGGGGCACTCAAAATGCTTTGCTCGAAAGGGCGTGCGGGTTCAAGTCCCGCATCCGGCACGACCGACGGCAGCACGGATCGAGCACGGCTCCGGCTCGCACCGCTCAGTTCAGGGTGTCGTCGTAGTTCTCGAGGAGCTCCGCAGGGTCGTCCCAGACGAAGAAGGCGCCGGCGTCATACAGCTCGAGGGCGCCGTTGCCGCCCGAGCGCAGCGCCACGCAGCGCACCCCGGCATGCGTCGCCGCCTGCACGTCCCAGAGGGAGTCGCCCACGAAGACGGCCTCGGATGCCGCGACTCCCGCCCGCTCCAGCGCGACCGCCACGATGTCGGGGTCGGGCTTGGCCGTCTCGACGTCTTCGGCGGACGTGACCGCGTGGACGCTGTCGTCCACGTCGAGCACGCGGCGCAGCACGGCGAGCTCCTCCTCCGGCGCCGACGTGGCGAGCACCGCCCGCTGGCCCCGCCGTGCGACCTCGCGGATCAGCTCGCGCGCCCCGGCGAGCGGCCGGAGCGTCGACTCGAGCTCGGCGTAATAGCGGGAGTGCAGGTCTTTCGCGCGGTCTCCGAGCGCGGCGGCATCCTCGCCCAGCAGAGCGTCCAGCAGTTTGGAGGAATCCATGCCGATGGCCCGGTGCACCCTCCAGGCGTCCACGGGCCGGTCCAGTTCGGTGAGCGCGCGTGTCCAGGCGTCGATGTGGGCGTAGTTGGAGTCGACGAGCGTTCCGTCGACGTCGAAGAGGATCGCCCTGACGGGCATGCGTCAGCGCGCTTCCGCGAGGCGCGCCGGGTCGGCGGGCTCCTCGGTGAGCATCAGCCCCTGAGCGCTGCTGGCGGCGGCGGTCAACGACTCCAGCCACTCGCGGTTGATGGTGGGCATGCGGGTGGTGTCGTAGCGGTAGATCATCGGGATGTCCGAGTGCATCCAGACCGTGGTGCGCCCGGTGTCGTCTCCCCGCGTCTCCTCGAAGGAGAACACGAAGCTCTCACCGCGCCGCAGCTTGGCGGTGATCACGAGCTGGAGGTGTGCCAGCGCGCGATCGTCGAACGAGAGGGTCAGTGCCGGTCCGTAGACAAGGGTTCCCATGCTGCACCTCCGGGGGGTGTGTGGTCGAGTCAGAGATCAGAGTACGAGCGAGCGGGCCACGATCCTCTCCGCCACCTGCGCGAGCCCCAGGTTATGGGATCGGGCGTGTGCACGGATCTGGGCGAAGGCTTCGTCCATCGTAACGTTCCTCGAATACGAGACCACTCCTTTGGCCTGCTCGATGATCACCCGGCTGCTGAGCGCGCGCTGGAGCTGCTCCGCCACGACGGACGTCTCGCGGATGGCCCGCTCCTGCAGGATGCCGATCGTCGCGACGTCGGCGAGGGCCTGAGCCGCGAGGACGTCGTGCCGCTCCGGCTCCCCGATGCGGTCGTTGAAGAGGTTGAGGGTGCCGATGCGTTCCGCGCGCAGGCGCATGGGGATGGCGATCGCCGACCCGTATCCGGCCTCGATGGCGCTCTCACGGAAATCGCTCCACGCGTCGGGAACGGTGGCGATGTCCGGCACGGTGATCGCGCGCCCCGTGGTGTAGCTCTCGATGCAGGGCCCCGAGTGGGCGCTGATCTGCATGATCTCCACGAGCCGCGACGATTCGCTCGTCGAGGCGACGAGCTCGAGCTGGCCGCTGCGGTCTGCGAGGAGGATGCCTGCGGCCTTCGCATCGATCACCTCGGTGCACGCGTCCACCAGCACCTGGAGCAGATCGACCACCTGGTAGCCCTCGACAAGGGTGTCGGCGAGCTGGGCGAACACCTCCAGCAGCCTGTCGTCGCGACGGGTCTCACTCATCATGGTCCCCCTTGCCCGACGACTCCCGAGGCTGGTCCGGGCCGAGTGTGGAGAAGTCGAGCGTGCGTTCGACCACCTGCCGAGCCACCTCGATGAGAGGGAGTCCCGAGGCGAATGCGTGCCCGCGGAGCACGAGCACGGCGTCCGCCGGGGCGAGGTCGAGCTGGGCGAGCACCATCCCCGTGGCCTGATGGATGACGCGGCGCGAGAACACGTTCGGTGCCGCCGACTCCGCCGCCTCCGCCGAGCCGGCGATCGCCGCTCGGAGCACCTGCTGGCCCACGGCCTCGGCCAGCGCTCCGGCCTGCCGGGTGCGCACCGGATCGAGCTCCGACTCCTCGGCCGAGTACATGTCGACTGCACCGATCTCGAGCGGGCCCACGCGCAGGGGAAGCGCGACCAGCGAGCGCACCCGATCCTTGCTGACCGCGTCGGCGAACGCCGGCCAGCGGGAATACGACTCGCGCACGTCGCGCGCAGCGACGGGGTGCGCCGTGCGCATCGCATCCCAGCACGGCCCCTCGCCGAGGTCGAACTGCACCTCGTCGAGCCGTGCGGCGACCGCGTCCGTCGCGGCCAGGGTCTCGCTGCCGAGCAGCGGGCCGAGGGTGGCGATCGAGGCCCCGGTCACGTCGAAGAGGTCGACGAAGTACCCCGGCCATTCCGGTGAGGGACCGTCGGCCGTCTTCACCCGCTCCAGAGTGGCGTCGAACGACTGTGCCACGCGGTCTCCTCTCCCGAGACCTTCAGGATACGACGCGGGCGGGTTCTCGGAGAGTGCGGCCAGATCAGACGGGCATGCCGCCCGGCGGTACATCCGGGTCGTCGGAGACGACCTCGGGCGATTCGGAGGGGTCGATGGGGGCGTTCGGCGCGTCATCCTCCTCGCCGGGGGCCGGCAGATCGGTAGAGGGCGTGGTGGGTTCGGGCACCTCGTCCGGGCTCACGGGTTCATCGGCGGAGTGGTGGAGCTCGCCGCTCATCGGCCTGCACCCTGCGGCTCGGCGAGCACGCTGTCCCAGATGGTCGAGCCGTTCGCCGTCAGGCCGGACGGGTTCTCCTTGGGGGTTCCGTTCGGGTCCTCGGTGGTGGAAGGGTCGTCGGGGTTGACCGAGGGCGCCTCGGTGTCGGGGTCGCGCGGTGCCTGGAGCGGATCGGTGTTCGTCATGGTCGTCCTCGTTTCGTCGTGAGCGGTGAACGGTAGGCGCACAATCGGCATCCGGCTAGGGATTGCGCAATCCCGGTGCGGATGCGCCGGTCCGGCGGATCAGCCCGCGAGCTCCTCGAACGTGAGCGCGGCCGAGATCAGCGAGAGGTGGCTGAGGCCCTGCGGAAGGTTGCCGAGGAAGGAACGATCGGCAGGATCGATCATCTCGGCGAAGAGCCCCACGTCGTTGGCCAGCTCCACGAGCTGGTCCATGAGCTCACGCGACTCGTCGGTGCGCCCCACGCAGGCCAGAGCGGCCGCCATCCAGAACGCGGAGGCGACGAAGGCGCCCTCCTCCGTCTCGATGCCGGTGTAGCGGTAGACCAGCGGGCCGCGTCCCAGTTCCGCGCGGATCGCGTCGATGGTCGAGGCCATCCGCTCTCCGCGCTCGAACCCGCTGGCGGCATGCAGCAGCACGGAGGTGTCGAGTGCGTCCGCTCCCGGGAACATCACGTAGGCGCCGCGCTTCTCGGACCAGCAGCGCTCGTTGACCCAGTCGGCGATCGCGTCGCGTTCGATCCGCCACCTCTCCGGCGTGCCCGTGATCTGTCCCAGGTCATGGAGCGCGATCGCGGCGTCGAGCGCAGACCAGCATCCCATCTTCGACGAGGTGTAGTGCTGGGTCTCCTCCAGCTCCCACATGCCCGAGTCGCGCTGCCGCCACGCGTCGCAGACGCGGTCGGCGAGCCCGGTGAGGGTGAGCGAGGTGCTCGCGTCGAGCAGGTTGCCCGCCGAGACGTAGGCGAGCACCACCCTGAACAGGTCGCCGTAGACGCCCAGCTGAAGCTGTCGGCCCGCCGGGTTGCCGACGACGACGGGCCCGATGCCGCGCCATCCCGGCGCATCCCGGTGTTCGACGGGTGGGGCTGCTTCGCCGTCGAGCGTGTAGAACACCTTGAGGTCCGGTCCCTGTGTGTCGATGGTGGAGAGCAGCCAGGAGACGGCGGCGTGGGTCTCCTCTCGCAGGCCGAACCGCACGAGGGCAGAGACGGAGTAGGCCACGTCGCGCACCCAGCCGAAGCGGTAGTCCCAGTTCTTCCCGCCCCGCGGATTCTCCGGCAGCGACGTGGTGGCGGCGGCGGCGATCGATCCGCTGGGGCTGAAGATGAGCAGCTTGAGGGCGAGGGCGCTGCGTTGCACCGCCTCGGCCCACGGTCCGTCGTAGGAGAACTCGCGCGACCACGCCCGCCAGTTCTCGATCGTGCGATCGACGCCCTGGTCGGTCTTGGCCGGCTCGGGCACGTGGATCGGCTCGTTGGCCGAGCTGCTCACCGTGACCAGGTGACGCGAGCCTGCCGATGTCGTGAAGCTCCCGGCGATCGCTCTCTCGCCACCCCCGCGCGGTCCGTGATCGATGCCGCGGACCGCGAGGGTGCGGCCGTCCACTCGGATGACCTTTCCGTGGACCGTCTGCTCGACCCACGGCGACGCCGTGCCGAGGCAGGTCCCCGGCGCGACGCGCCAGCGGAAGTGCACCGAGCCCCTCACCCCGTCGATCCGCCGCGCCAGTTCCGTCCACGGCAGGCGGCCGGCGACGCCGGTGACGAGCGCGTCCGTCACCCGCGCGACACCCGAGTCCGTCGTGAACGTGGTGACGAGCACGTTGGTGCCCTCGACGTACTCCCGCGTGACACCGAACGCGGTGTTCGGCGCGAGTTCGATCGAACCTCCCGCACCCTGGTCCAGGAGCCGCGCGAAGACCGGGGTGGAATGGATGCTGGGAAGCGGCAGCCAGTCGATCGAGCCGTCACGCGCGATGAGCGCCACCGTGCGCCCGTCGCCGATCGCCGCGTAGGAGCGGAGGTCCGCGTACCCGGAGGCGTCGCGGTCCCCCCGCCCCGCGTCATCCGTCACGGATTGGGCATCCCGCCGTCCACGTGGAGGGTCTCGCCGACCACGAAGCTCGACTCGGGCGATGCCAGGAACACGTAGGCCGGCGCGAGTTCGGCCGGCTGCCCCCAGCGACCGAGGGCGGTCTCCTCGCCGGTCTGCGCGAGGGCCGACGGCGGCTGGCCGCCCGCCGTCTGCAGCGGGGTCCAGATCGGACCGGGCGCCACGACGTTCACGCGGATCCCCTGCGGCGCCAGCTGCTGCGCGAGCGCCTTGGAGAAGGTGTTGATCGCGGCCTTCGTCGACGCGTAGTCCACGAGGATCGGAGACGGCGAGTAGGCCTGGATCGACGACGTGTTGATGATCGTCGACCCCGGCTTCAGGTGCGGCAGCGCCGCTTTCGTGATCCAGAACATGGCCGAGACGTTCGTGGCGTAGGTCTCCGCGAACTGCTCGTCGCTGATGTCGGCGAGCTCCTCCCGGAACTGCTGCTTGCCGGCGTTGTTGACCAGGATGTCGAGACCGCCGAGCGCGTCGACCGCCGCGGCCACGAGGTCGCGGCAGAACGCGGCATCCGTGATGTCGCCGGGAAGGGCGACGGCCTTGCGTCCCGCCGCCTCGATGAGGGCCACCGTGCGGTCGGCGTCCTCCTGCTCCGAGGCGAGGTAGGAGATCGCGACATCCGCGCCCTCCCGCGCGAACGCCAGGGCCGCCGCCGCGCCGATGCCGGAGTCGGCGCCGGTGATGAGCGCCTTGCGCCCCTCGAGGCGCCCGCTGCCGACGTAGCTGTGCTCGCCGATGTCGGGCGTGGGCTTCTGCTCGCCCTCGACGCCCGCACCCTCCTGGTACTGCTCGGGAGGTTCGATGGTGGGGTACCGGGTGACCGGGTTGTCGAACGTGTACTGGCTGGATCGGTAGTCGATGTTGTCTGGGTTTGCCATGCCGCGCACCGTACGCCCTGCTCGATCGCCGGCGTCAGGGGGTTGCACCGCGACCCGGACGGGTGTTGGGGTCAGGCGAGCGCGAACGACCGTGCCGCGCGGCCGTGCGTCGCGGTCGGCAGGGCGAACACCGAACCGGAGAGCGGTGCCTCCTCGAGCTGCTCCTCGGTGAGATTCTCGCGCGCGCTGGCGACGAACAGCGTGGAGAGGTCGTCCCCGCCGAACGCCACCGACGTGAGGTTGGGAGCGGGGAAGGCGATGCGTTCCCGCTCCTCTCCGTCGGGAGAGAGGTGCACGACGACTCGCCCGCCGTACACGGAGGCCCAGAACGCGCCGGTCTCGTCCATCGCCAGGCCGTCGAACGGCTCGCCCGTCGCGAACTCGGCGACCTCCTCGATCTGCCCCGCGGCGGTGTACCTGCCGCGGTAGATCGTCTTCACGCTCGTGTCGGTGAAGTAGATGGCGGCGCCGTCGTGCGACCACTCCAGCCCGTTCGCCACCCCGAGGCCGCCGACGAGCACGCGCACCGCGAGGTCGTCGCCGATCGAGTAGAAGGCGCCATCCGGATCGCCGGTCGTCAGGTTCATCGAGCCGGTCACCCACCTCCCCACCGGGTCCACCTTGCCCTCGTTGAGCCGCATGCCGTCGGCGCGGTGACGGATGACGGCCAGCTCACGCAGGGAGCCGTCGGAGGCATCCACGAGCACGACCCGGTCCCCGAGCGAGGCGACGTAGGCGGGTCGACCGTGCACCGACGTGCGCGAGAACGATGCGAGCGGGGGCGGCAGCTCGAGCACCGAGTCGTCGGCGCCCTCGACGTCGCCGTCGATCGGGCTGCGGTGCAGCCGGCCAGCGGTGATGTCGCACCACAGCACGGCCCGGGCGTCGGGGTCCCAGACGAGGCTCTCGCCGAGGATCGCGCGGCTGCGTCGGAAGACCTGGGGTGCGGGCATGGCTCCAGCGGACCACCGCTCGGCCCCGCTGTAAAGGCCCTTGTCTTCGCCCGGTCGCGGAATACCGTGCACGGCATGGACCTAGGAATCTCAGGAAAGAAAGCACTCATCTCCGGCGCGGACTCGGGCATCGGATGGCACGTGGCGAAGCTGCTGCTGGCCGAGGGGGTCACCGTCGTGATCACCGACCAGGACCAGAAGGAGCTGGATGCCGCGGCGAAGCGTCTGCACGCCGAACCCGGAACGCTGCACGCGTTCGCCGCCGACATCACCAGCGTCGACTCGATCGCCGCCCTCGGCACGAGCGTGCGCGACGCCGTCGGCGACATCGACATCCTCGTGCAGTCCGCCGGCATCACCGGCGCTCAGGGCTACTTCCACGAGGTGACCGACGAGGGCTGGACCAACACGATCTTGGTCGACCTGATCGGGCCGGTGCGCCTCGTGCGGGAGTTCCTGCCCTCGCTGCGCACGGGCGGCTGGGGGCGTCTCGTCTTCCTCGCCTCCGAGGACGCCGTGCAGCCCTACGACGACGAGCTGCCGTACTGCTCGGCCAAGGCGGGCATTCTCGCGCTGTCGAAGGGCCTCTCGCGCACCTATGCGGCGGAGGGACTGCTCGTGAACGCCGTGTCGCCCGCGTTCATCCACACGCCGATGACCGACGCCATGATGACGAAGCGCGCCGACCAGCTGGGCACCTCGGTGCCGAAGGCCATCGAGAGCTTCCTCGAGGAGGAACGGCCCTACATGGAACTCGGTCGACGCGGTGAGCCGGAGGAGGTGGCGAACGTCATCGCCTTCCTCTGCTCCGACCGCGCCAGTTTCGTCACCGGCTCGAACTACCGGGTGGACTCGGGCTCCGTCGCCACGATCTGATCGTCGCGTCACGCCGCGAGGTGTAACCCGATCCGTGGCCCTGTCAATGGCTGGGCGCGGATCGGGGAAGCGCCTACGGTCGCCGGTATGAAAGCCAACAAAGAACTCTCCGACAACCTGCAGGCCGTGCTCGTCGATCTGATCGAGCTCCACATCCAGGGCAAGCAGGCGCACTGGAACGTCGTCGGCCCCAACTTCCGCGACACGCACCTGCAGCTCGACGAGATCATCGACGCCGCCCGGGCCCTCTCCGACGAGGTGGCCGAGCGCATGCGGGCACTGCACGCCCTGCCGGACGGCCGTTCGGAGACCGTCACCAAGACGACGACCCTGCCGAAATTCCCGGCAGACCAGGTGGACACCACCGAGGTCATCACCCTCATCGCCGAGCGTCTGGATGCCGCGGCCGAGACCTGCCGGCGCGTGCACGACGACGTCGACGAGGCCGACCCGACCACGGCGGACATCCTGCACAAGGTCATCGAGACGCTCGAGCAGTACGCCTGGATGGTGAGCGCCGAGAACATGAAGCCGCGCAAGCGGAACGCCACGAGCGGGACCTGATGGCCGAAGGCCCTCTCGCGGAGGTACCGCTGGGCGCGGTGCCCGACTACCTGGATGCTGCGGTGCGCCTCACCGACGGCGGGCTCGTGCTCACCGAGGGGCGCGCCGCCGAGGTCGTCGACCTGCTGGTGGATGCCGGAGCGCGCGATCTCGGCCTCGCCCGGGCGATCGAGCCGCACCTCGACGCCGTCTCGATCCTGGCTCAGGCGGCCGCGGCCGGGTTCGGCCCGGGTCCCGCGGCCGGGCGCTCCTACGGCGTCTTCGCGTCGGAGGCTCCGGGCGGTGCGCTCGCGGCCGTTCCGGTGGCCGACGGCTGGGCGGTCGAGGGCACGAAGCAGTGGTGCTCCCTCGCGCGCACGCTCGATCGCGCCCTCGTCACGGCGACCTCGGCCGCCGGCGAGCGGATGCTGTTCGACGTCGACCTCGGCGCGCCGGGGGTCGAGGTGCTCGACGCCGACTGGGGCGCGCGCGGACTCACCGAGATCCCGAGCGGACCCGTCCGCTTCGACACGGTGCCCGCCATCCCGGTCGGTCCCGCCGGCTGGTACCTCTCTCGACCCGGATTCCACTGGGGCGGCATCGCGGTCGCGGCCTGCTGGATGGGCGGAGCCCTCGGGCTCGCCCGGGACCTCCGCACGGCGCTCACCGCTCGATCGCGCGAGTTCCAGCTCGCCCACCTCGGTGCGGTCGACATCGCGATCGGCTCGGCGTCCCTGGTGCTCGCCCGGGCGGCGGGCGCCATCGACGACGGCGAGGCCCGGGGTGCCGACGCCCGAGTTCTCTCCTACCGGGTGCGCGGTGCGGTCGCCGCGGCCGCCGACGACGTCATCCGGCGGGTCGGCCGCGCCCTCGGCCCGGCTCCCCTGGTGGAGCGGTCGCACGCCAAACGCGTGGCCGACCTCGAGCTGTATCTGCGTCAGCACCACGCCGAGCGCGACGACGCCGCCCTCGGAGCCGCCCTGCTGGGCGAGGAGGCGCCGTCGTGGTGAGTTTCGACGGGTCGGCCCCCGGGACGCCTCCCGAGACCTGGGCGGCCGACACCCGTCTGGCCGGGCTCGAGCCGCTCGCGCTGCCCGATTCCGGGCCGGTCATCGTGGTGGCTCCGCACCCCGACGACGAGACGCTGGGCGCGGGCGGACTCATCGCGCGGCTGGATGACGCCGGAATCCCCGTCGTCATCGTCGTGGTGACCGACGGTGCGGCATCCGCTCGCCCGGCGGGCGTCACCGACGCGACGCTCGTGAGCACGCGGCACCGCGAGCTCGTGGAGGCGGTGCGCGTGCTCGCACCGGCGGCATCGGTACGCGAGCTCGGCTTCCCCGACGGAGGGGTGGACGATGCACGGCGGGCCGTCAAGGGCGCGCTCATGGACTGCATCTTCGACGTGCACCCCTCCCTGGTGGTCGCGCCGTGGGCGGGTGACGGTCATCGCGACCACCGGATCGTCGGTGAGCTCTGCGCCGAGGTCTGCTCCCCGCTGATGATCCGGATGATCGAGTATCCCGTCTGGATGTGGCACTGGGCGCATCCCGGCACCCCGGAGATCCCGTGGCAGCGCATGCGCGCCCTGGATCTCACGGTCAGCGAACGCCGGCTGAAGTCTGCGGCCATCGGTCGCTACCCCTCGCAGACCGACCCCGCGGGCGATGTCCCCGCCCCCCTGCACGACGAGTTCGTGCAGCACTTCACTAGACCTCGGGAGGTCTACATGGACGACGAGGGCCCGATGCCCGCCGACTACTTCGACGACCTGTATGCGCGGCACGACGACCCCTGGTCGTTCGAGACCCGGTGGTACGAGAAGCGCAAGCGCGCCATCACCATGGCGTCGCTCCCTCGGGAACGGTATGCCTCCGTGCTGGAGGTCGGATGCTCGACCGGCCTGCTCACGGTCGAGCTGGCGGCCCGCGCCGACCGCGTGCTGGCGATCGACATCGCGGACTACGCGGTCCAGGCCGCTACAGCCCGCACCGCCGGGCTCCATGGCGTGACGGTGCAGCGGGGCGATGTCGCCCGTGGCGTGCCCGCCGGTCCGTTCGACCTCGTGGTGCTCTCCGAGGTGGGCTACTACCTGGATGCCGAGACGCTGGCACTCCGCCTGCGCGATCTGGTCGCCTCGCTCGCCCCCGACGGGGAGCTGCTCCTCTGCCACTGGCGCCACGAGGTCGCCGATTACCCCCTCACGGGCGGTCAGGTCCACCGCGCCGCCGACGTCATCGAGGGCGTGACCCGGTTCGTGCGGTACCTCGATGAGGACGTCGAGCTCGGGATCTACAGCGCCGACACCGCGTCGGTGGCACGTCGCACGGGACTGCTGTGACCGTCGACACGCTCGTCATCGTCGTCCCGGCACGGGACGAGGAGGAGCTGGTGGCCCGGTGCCTCGTCGCCCTCGCGTCGGCGCGCGACCGGGCCCTCGCAGCCCATCCCGGCCTGCGGATCCGCACCGTGCTGGTGGCGGATCGCTGCCTGGATGCCACGGCCGAGATCGCTCGCCGGTTCCACGACGTGGAGGTCGTCGAGATCGACGCGGCGACGGTCGGCATCGCCCGGCAGACGGGGGCGGCGCACCTACTCGCCCACGAGTCCACGGAACGCGCCTGGATCGCGAACACCGATGCGGACTCCGAGGTGCCGGCGGCCTGGCTGGTCGACCAGCTCGAGCTCGCCGCACAGGGGGCGGATGTCGTGGTCGGCACCGTCCGCCCGCGGTTCGAGGACCTCTCGGCGGCCGAGGCGCGCGAGTGGACCGCCGGCCACGTCGCGGGCCGGCCGAACGGCCACGTCCACGGCGCCAACCTCGGCGTCCGGGCATCCGCGTACGCGGCCGTGGGCGGATTCCAGAGCCTCAACGAACACGAGGACGTCGACCTGGTCGGCCGACTCGCCGGTGCGGGCTTCCACCTGGCGGCATCCGACCGGGGAGAGGTCGTGACCTCCGGCCGACGGCAGGGTCGCACCCCCGGCGGATACGCCGCCTACCTGGCCCGGGAGCGCTAAGGGCGATTCGACGGATCGGGCAGCGCGCGGGCGGGAGTCGCGGCGCACACCGGGGTACATTCGACACGACACAACCATCCACACCGAAGGAGTCCGCGTGACCGACGGAACGTCCACCCCCCTCCCCCAGCCCGGCTGGTACCCCGACCACGCGGGCGGCTCGGCCCTGCGCTGGTGGGACGGCACCCAGTGGACGGATCACGTGAGCTCGCCCATCGCGGCGCAGCCGTACACCACGGCACAGACGCCGGTGACCGCGACCGACGCGGCGAAGGCCGCGGCCACGAACCCGTTCGCCTGGATCTACGCGCTGGTGCCGATCGTGAGCGGGCTCGGATACGCCCTCGTGAACTGGCGCGCACTCGGCGAGCAGATCGGTCCCTCCGTCTCGTCGGGCGCGGGCACGACGCAGCTCTACTCGAACGGCATCGTCGGTGCCACGGCCATCGCCAGCCTCCTGGGATGGGTCGCGGTGGCCCTGGCCATCCTCTTCGCCGTGCTGGACTGGAACCGGCTGCGCAAATCGGGCGTCGAGCGACCGTTCCACTGGGCCTTCGCGTTCTTCGCGCTCATCGGCCAGCCGATCGTCTACATGATCGGCCGGTCGGTGGTCGCGCGCCGGAGAACAGGCCGTGGACTGGGCCCGATGTGGCTCTTCCTCGCGGTGCAGGTGGCCGTGTGGGTGCTGATCATCGTGGAGCTCTCGATCTACGTAGGCGCGATCCTCTCCTCGATCGACGTCTCCACGACGGGATCGTTCAGCTAGCCGCAACGACCCCGCAGGAACGGAAGAAGCGGGCCCCCCCTAACGGGCCGCCCCGCTTCTTCCGTGCGTGGGGCTACTCGGCCGCGTACGCCGGGGCGACCGCGTTGTGGGCGTCGCCCACCCGGTGCACGCGCATGTCGTTGGTGCCCCCGGAGATTCCGGGAGGGGACCCGGCGATCACGACGACCTTGCCGCCGAGCGCGGCGAGGTCGTGACCGAGCATGACGTCGTCCACCTGGCCGAACAGGTCGTCGGTGTGGGTCTTGCGGTCGACGAGGTAGGTCTGCGTTCCCCAGACCCAGGCGAGCCGGTTGCGGATGCCCTCCTCCGGCGTGAAGGCGATGATCGGGATGCGGTGCCTGAGGCGCGACATCCGGCGCACGGAGTCCCCGCTCTCGGTGAAGACGCAGAGGTACTCGGCCTCGACGAACTCGGCGACCTCGGCCGCGGCGAGGGTGATCGCGCCGCCCTGCGTGCGCGGCTTGGTGCCGAGCGGGAGGATGCGCTCGAGCCCGTGCTCCTCCGTCGAGGTGATGATGCGCGCCATCGTCTGCACGGTGACGACCGGGTACTCGCCCACGCTCGTCTCACCGGAGAGCATGACGGCGTCGGCGCCGTCGAGCACCGCGTTGGCGACGTCGGAGGTCTCGGCCCGGGTGGGGATCGGGCTGGAGATCATCGACTCGAGCATCTGGGTGGCCACGATGACCGGCTTGGCCATGCGGCGGGAGAGCTCGACGGCGTGCTTCTGAACGATCGGCACCGCCTCGAGCGGCAGCTCGACGCCGAGGTCGCCACGGGCGACCATGATGCCGTCGAAGGCGTCGATGATGGCCTCGAGGTTGTCGACCGCCTGCGGCTTCTCGATCTTGGCGATGACGGGCAGCTTGACGCCCTCCTCGGCCATGATCTCGTGCACGCGCACGATGTCGTCGGCGTTGCGCACGAACGAGAGGGCGATGAGGTCGGCACCCAGCCGGAGTCCCCAGCGCAGGTCGGCCTCGTCCTTCTCGGAGAGGGCGGGCACGTTCACGGCGACGCCGGGCAGGTTGATGCCCTTGTTGTTCGACACCGCGCCGGCCACGACCACCTCGGTGGTCACGACGGTTCCGTCGGTGGAGAGCACGCGGAGCTTCACCTTGCCGTCGTCGATCAGAAGGGGGTCGCCCTCCTTGACGTCGTGGGGCAGACCCTTGAACGTGGTGCTCGAGATCTCACGGTTGCCCATGATGTCCTCGATGGTGATCTTGAAGATGTCGCCGACCGCGAGGTCGTAGGGGCCGGCTTCGAACTTGCCGAGCCGGATCTTCGGGCCCTGGAGGTCGACGAGCACGGCGACCGCGCGGCCCGAGTCGGCCGCGGCCTGGCGGACGTTGCGGTAGACCTCTTCGTGGACGTCGTAGCTGCCGTGGCTGAGGTTCATCCTCGCCACGTCTACGCCGGCCTCGATGATGGCGCGGATGTTCTCGTAGCTCGACGTTGCCGGGCCGAGCGTTGCGACGATTTTTGCGCGTCTCATTGATTTCTTTCTGTTTGAGGATGCCTGCGACACGATACGGGATCGGAGCGTGCCCGGCGGGGATGTCAGATCGAGATGGCCCGGTCGGTCGGGCGGACCGGCGACGGGAGCTGGGTCTCGCCCTCCAGGAAGCGGTCGACCGCCGCGGCCGCGGCGCGTCCCTCGGCGATGGCCCACACGATGAGCGACTGCCCGCGTCCGGCGTCGCCGGCCACGAACACGCCCGACTCGCTGGTCTGGTAGTCGCCGTCGCGCACGACGGTCCCGCGCTCCATGGGCAGAGCGAGCTGCTCCTCGAGCCGCTCGCTCTCGGTGCCGGTGAAGCCCAGCGCGAGGAGCACGAGATCCGCGGGGATCTCTCGCTCCGTGCCGGACTTCGGCACGCGGCGCCCGTCGAGGTACTCGGTCTCGGCCACGCGAATCGCCCGCACCTCGCCGACCTCGTTGCGCAGGAACTCGACCGTGGAGGCCAGGAAGACGCGCTCACCGCCCTCTTCGTGCGCACTGGAGACCTCGAACAGGGTCGGGGTCATCGGCCAGGGCTGGTGCTCCGGACGCTCGAGCGGCGGCTGCGTGCCGATGGCGAGGTTCGTCACCGAGAGGGCGCCCTGGCGGTGCGCCGTGCCGATGCAGTCCGCACCGGTGTCGCCTCCGCCCAGCACCACCACGTGCTTGCCCTCGGCCGTGATCTGGTCGGGCACCGCGTCGCCCGCGCCGACCCGATTCTGCTGCACCAGGTACTCCATGGCGAAGTGCACGCCGGGCAGATCGCGCCCGGGGATCGGCAGGTCGCGGGGCACGAGCGCACCTGTGGCGACGACGACCGCGTCGTAGCGGTCGCGCAGGTCGTCCCAGGCGATGTCGGTGCCGATGTTCACCCCGGCGCGGAAGCGCGTGCCCTCCGCCTGCATCTGACGCAGCCGGTTCTCGAGGTGCTTCTTCTCCATCTTGAAGTCGGGGATGCCGTAGCGCAGCAGTCCGCCGATCCGGTCGTCGCGCTCGAACACGGCGACCGTGTGCCCGGCGCGGGTGAGCTGCTGTGCGGCCGCGAGGCCGGCGGGCCCGGATCCGACCACGGCCACCGTCTTGCCGGTGAGGCGCTCCGGCGGGTGCGGCTCGACCCAGTCGTTGGCGAAGGCCTGGTCGATGATCGAGACCTCGACCTGCTTGATCGTCACGGCGGGCTGGTTGATCGCCAGCACGCACGAGGACTCGCAGGGCGCCGGGCAGAGGCGGCCGGTGAACTCGGGGAAGTTGTTGGTCGCGTGCAGGCGGTCGATGGCCTGACGCCCCTCGCCGCGCCAGGTGAGGTCGTTCCACTCCGGGATGAGGTTGCCGAGGGGGCAGCCGTGGTGGCAGAACGGCACGCCGCAGTCCATGCAGCGCCCGGCCTGGCGACGCACCGTCGCCGCATCGCCCTGCTCGTAGACCTCTTTCCAGTCCATGAGCCGCACGGCGACCGGACGGCGCGGAGGGGTCTCCCGCTCCCGCGTCTTGAGGAAGCCCTTCGGGTCAGCCACGAGAGACCTCCACGGGTCGGGGGTTCGTCTGGTGGGACAGTGTCATCCGCCCGTCACCTCCATGATCCTGCCCCAGACGACGTCGCCGTCGGGGTCGAGTCCTTCTTCCACCGCGGTGGCACGGGTGGCCAGCACCGCCGCGTAGTCGCGCGGCAGCACCTTCACGAATCGCGCGGCCGTCTCGTCGATCTCGTCGAGCATCCGCCTCGCCACCGGGGAATCGGTCTCGGCGACGTGTCGTGCCAGCAGGTCGGCCAGGATCTCGACGTCGCCGGAGCCGAGCGGGAGCAGTTCGAGCTCACCGGAGGCGAGGGCGTCGCGGTTGACGCGCTCGGACTTCAGGTCGTAGATGTAGGCGGTGCCGCCGGACATGCCGGCTCCGAGGTTGCGCCCGGTGTCGCCGAGGATGACCGCGAGCCCGCCGGTCATGTACTCGAGGGCGTGATCGCCCACTCCTTCCACCACCGCGGTGGCGCCGGAGTTGCGCACCAGGAACCGCTCGCCGACGATGCCGCGCAGGAACATGCTCCCCTGCGTCGCTCCGTACCCGATCACGTTGCCCGCGATCACGTTCCGCTCCGCCGGGAAGGCGCTGCCGCTGTCGGGCCGGATCACGATCTCGCCGCCGCACAGCCCCTTGCCCACGTAGTCGTTGCTGTCTCCGTTCAGCCGGAGGGTGATGCCGCCCGGCAGGAATGCGCCGAAGGATTGCCCCGCCGTGCCGTTGAGCACGACCTCGATGGTGCCCGCGGGCAGGCCGTTCTCGCCGTGGCGGACGGTGACCTCGTGGCCCAGCATCGTGCCGACCGCGCGTTCGGTGTTGCGGATCGGCAGCTCGATGCGCACCGGTACGCCCTCCTCGAGGGCGAGCGCGCTCTGCCTGATCAGCTCCACGTCGAAGTGCTTCTCCAGCTCGTGATCCTGCTTCGAGACGTTGTGCACCGGCTCGTCCGGTCCGAAGACGGGCCCGTCGAGGATCGGAGTCAGGTCGAGACCGTCGGCCTTCCAGTGCTCGATCGCGCGGTTCACGTCGAGGAGTTCGGCGTGGCCGATCGCCTCCTCGATCGAGCGGAAGCCGAGCGCGGCGAGGTACTCGCGCACCTCCTGCGCCAGGAACTCGAAGAAGTTCTCCACGAATTCGGGCTTGCCGGAGAATCGGGCGCGCAGCTCGGGGTTCTGGGTGGCGACGCCGACCGGGCAGGTGTCGAGGTGGCAGACGCGCATCAGGATGCAGCCGGAGACCACGAGCGGGGCGGTCGCGAATCCGAACTCCTCCGCCCCCAGCAGAGCGGCGACGATCACGTCGCGACCGGTCTTCATCTGTCCGTCCACCTGCACGACGACGCGCCCGCGCATGCCGTTCAGCATCAGG
This sequence comes from uncultured Lacisediminihabitans sp., assembly GCA_966212465.1. GTDB lineage: Bacteria > Actinomycetota > Actinomycetes > Actinomycetales > Microbacteriaceae > Lacisediminihabitans. Next base: position 266,995 of record CBIHRK010000001.1, on the reverse strand, counting down.
GTCTGCTGCGTCTCCGCCAGCCCGAGCTCCCACGGCGTGCCCGCGTGCTTGAGCGAGTTGAGCGGGCTCGCACCGGTACCGCCGTCGTGGCCGGAGACCAGCACGACGTCGGCGAGGGCCTTGGTGACGCCCGCGGCGACCGCGCCGATGCCGGACTGGCTCACGAGCTTCACGTGCACCCGGGCGTCCGGGTTCGCCCGCTTCAGGTCGAAGATGAGCTGCTTGAGATCCTCGATGGAGTAGATGTCGTGGTGCGGCGGCGGGCTGATCAGGCCGACGCCGGCGGTCGAGTGCCGGGTGCGCGCGATCCACGGGTACACCTTGGTGGCCATCAGCTGACCGCCCTCGCCGGGCTTCGCCCCCTGCGCCATCTTGATCTGGATGTCCGTGGCGTGGGTGAGGTACATGCTCGTCACGCCGAACCGGCCGGAGGCGACCTGCTTGATCGCACTGCGACGTTCGGGGTCGAGAAGCCGCTCGACGTCCTCGCCGCCCTCGCCGGTGTTGCTCTTGCCGCCGAGCCGGTTCATGGCGATCGCGAGGGTGGTGTGCGCCTCCTCGCTGATCGAGCCGTAGCTCATGGCGCCCGTGGAGAAGCGGGAGATGATGGATGACGCGGACTCGACCTCGTCGATGGGAACCGCGGGGCGCTCCCCCAGTTTGAGCTCGAAGAGCCCGCGCACCGTCTTCAGCTCGGCCGACTGGTCGTCCACGAGCTTCGTGTACTCGCGGAAGATGTCGTACCGGCGCGCACGGGTGGCGTGCTGCAGCCGGAACACCGTGTCGGGGCTGAACAGGTGGGGCGGCCCGCCGCGGCGCCACTGGTACTCGCCGCCGGTGGCCAGGCGCTCGTGGGCGCTGACCGCGCCGTCCACCGGGTAGGCCGAGGCGTGGCGCGCAGCGCTCTCCGCGGCGATCACCTCGATGCCGACTCCCCCGAGCAGGCTCGACGTTCCGGTGAAGTACTGATCGACGAAGTCCTGATCGAGTCCGACCGCCTCGAAGGCCTGGGCTCCTGCGTACGAGCCGACCACCGAGATGCCCATCTTCGACATGATCTTGAGCACGCCCTTGCCGAGCGCCTTGATGAGGTTCTTCACCGCCTTCTCGGGGGTGATCCCCGTGATGAGCCCGCTGCGCACCAGCTCCTCCGCGCTCTCCATGGCGAGGTAGGGGTTGATGGCGGAGGCCCCGTAGCCGACGAGGAGCGCCACGTGGTGGACCTCCCGCACGTCTCCGGCCTCGACGATGAGTCCCACCTTCATGCGGTTCTCGGCACGGATCAGGTGGTGGTGCACCGCGGCGAGCATCAGCAGCGAGGGCATCGGCGCGAGGTCGCGGGTGGAGTCGCGGTCGGAGAGCACGAGGAACAGTGCGCCCTCCTCGATCGCCCGATCCGCCTCCTCGCACATCTCGGCGATGCGCCGCTGCATGGCCTCGGGACCGTCGTCGACCCGGTACAGGCCCTTGATGGTGCGCGTCGGGTGGAAGCCCGGCCGCGGCGGCCGCGGGGCGATGTGCTGGATCTTGGCGAGCTCGTCGTTGTCGATCACGGGGAAGTCGAGGATCACCTGGCGCGCATGTTCGGGCGTCGCATCCAGCAGGTTGCGCTCCGGGCCGAGGCCGAGCTTCAGCGAGGTGACGACCTCTTCGCGGATGCTGTCGAGCGGCGGGTTGGTCACCTGGGCGAATTGCTGCGTGAAGTAGTCGAACAGGAGGCGCGGGCGCTCGCTGAGCACGGCGATCGGGGTGTCCGAGCCCATGGCGCCGAGCGGCTCGGCACCGTTCTGAGCCATCGGACGGATGAGGATCCGCAGCTCCTCCTCGGTGTACCCGAAGGTGCGCTGGCGTCTCGTCACGGAGGCGGGCGTGTGCACGATGTGCTCGCGGTCCGGGAGGTCTTTGAGGTTGATGCGGCCCTCGTCGAGCCACTCGCCCCAGGGCTGCGACGCCGCGAGCTCGGCCTTGATCTCGTCGTCCTCGACGATGCGGCCCGCCTCCGTGTCGACGAGGAACATCTTTCCGGGCTGAAGGCGTCCCTTGCGCACGACCCGGCTCGGGTCGATCTGCAGCACGCCGATCTCGCTGGCCAGCACGACGAGGCCGTCGTCGGTCACGAGATACCGGCCGGGGCGGAGTCCGTTGCGGTCGAGGGTGGCGCCGACCAGCGACCCGTCGGTGAAGACCAGGGCGGCGGGGCCGTCCCACGGCTCCATCAGCATCGAGTGGTACTCGTAGAAGTCACGCCGGAGCGGGTCGATGTCGACCTGGTTCTCGTAGGCCTCCGGCACCATCATCATCATGGCGTGCGGCAGGCTGCGACCGGCGAGGTTGAGGAGTTCGACCACCTCGTCGAAGGAGGCGGAGTCGCTCGCTCCCCCGGTGACGATCGGCAGCACCGGGGCGAGATCGCCGAGCAGCTCGGACTCCAGCTGCGACTGGCGGGCGCGCATCCAGTTGCGGTTGCCCTGCACGGTGTTGATCTCGCCGTTGTGCGCGATCATCCGGAACGGCTGGGCGAGCGGCCACGAGGGGAAGGTGTTCGTCGAGTAGCGCGAGTGCACCAGGGCGAGCTTCGAGGCGAAGCGATCGTCCGAGAGATCCGGATAGAACGGCTCCAGTTGCAGGGTCGTGACCATGCCCTTGTAGACGAGGGTCCGCGAGCTCAGCGAGGGGAAGTACGCCTCGAGTTCGCGCTCGGCGCGCTTGCGCAGCCGGAACGACTGGCGGTCGAGTGCGATGCCCTCCACCGGTCCGCTCGGCGTGGAACGTGCGCTGGAGAGGAAGAGCTGCTCGAAGAACGGCATGGCCTCGCGGGCCAGTGTGCCGAGTCCCTCCGGCCGCACCGGGACGGTGCGCCAGCCGAGAACCTGGAGGCCCTCGTCGGCGGCGAGGGCGGCGATGCCCCGCTTCACCGCGGCGCGCTCGTCGGCGTCGGTGGGGAGGAACGCGGTGCCCACCACGTAGCTGCCGACGGCGGGAAGCGGGAAGTCCACCACCGCGCGCAGGAACGCGTCCGGGATCTGCGTGATGATGCCGGCGCCGTCTCCGGTGCCCGCGTCGGACCCGATGGCGCCGCGGTGCTCGAGATTGCGCAGGGCGTCCAGGGCGAGGTCGATGATGTCGTGCCCGGCCGTGCCGCGGAGGGTGGCCACCATGGCGAGCCCGCAGGCGTCCTTCTCGCGGGCAGGGTCGTACATGCCGACCGCGCCAGGCGTCGTGCTGAATCGAGCGAAGGGTGGCGTGAGAGCCATAGTGGGACCGTCCTCACGTGGATATGGAGCGTGCGGGACAGCGGCGGCCCTGGGAATGGAGGGTGCGGCCGAGAGTGGCCGCTCCTGCTACTTCTTGCCAGCCCCGCTTGTGACGGACCGTGTGGCCAACACCGATCCGGAATTGGTGGTCTCCGCCTGAGCCTCGTTGCTCTCCGCGGTGTCCGTGTAGGTGTCTTCAGAGTGTACCGCAGGCTCCGGCGTCCATTCGCGACCGGGCACGTAGACGCCGGGCTCGACGCCCGGGTGGCGACGGCCCTGCACCAGGTAGAGCACCACGCCGATCACGACGACCAGCCAGGCGATCCACACGTTGGTACGCAGCCCGGCGAAGTGCAGGCTGGGGTCGATCCGCAGGGATTCGAACCAGCTGCGGCCCAGTCCGTACCAGACGAGGTAGACCGCGAAGAGCCCGCCCCACTGCAGCGAACGCGAGCGCTCGACCACGAGGATCACGGCGACTCCGACGATGCACCAGAGGAACTCGTAGAGGAAGACTGGCTGGAACACGGTGGAGGATGGCAGTCCCACGGGGAAGCTGGCGTTCGTCTTGGGGATCTCGAGTCCCCAGGGCGCGCTGGTCGGGCCGCCGAAGTACTGGTTGTCGAACCAGTCGCCGATCCGCTGTGCCGCGGTGGCGAGCAGGATGCCGGGGGCCGCGGCATCGAGCACGCTCGGCAGTCGCAGCCCGTCGATCTTCGCTGCGACGGCCGCGCCGACGACGCCGCCCGCGATCGCGCCGAAGAGGGAGAAGCCGCCCTCCCAGATGGCGATGATGTGCACCGGGTTCAGCCCCGGGCCCACATAGGAGGGCAGGTGCGTGAGCACGTGGAGCAGGCGGCCGCCGATGAGGCCGACGATCACGGCCCCGACGGCGATGTCGATCACGATGCCCGGCTCGGCGCCGCGGCGGGTGAGCCGACGCGAGGTGAGAAGGATCGCCACGACCACGCCGACGATGATGCAGAACGTCGAGGCCCGCAGGTTGATGTCGAGACCGAAGGAGGTCCACCCGATGTCCCGGAACCACTGGCCGAGGTTGAAGACCTGCCAGCCGCCGCTCGGGCTGGGGATGCTGAGGGGAAGAACCACGGTTCCAGGTTGCCTTTCGTGCCGGGGGGCCGGAGAGATCTAAGGTTACAGGCCAGCGCTCAGACGGGCCGCCGTCGACGCGACGGCGGAGACTCCGCCGTCGGCGAGGGCCTTCACGATCGCCGAGCCGACGATGGCGCCGTCGGCGTACTGGAGCACCTCGGCGACCTGCTCCGCGGTGGAGATGCCGATTCCGACGCAGGCGTTAGCGGCGCCAGCGTGCTTGAGGCGGGCGACGAGGCCCCGGGCCGCGGCATCCACGTCCTGTCGCGCCCCGGTGATTCCCATGGTCGAGACCGCGTAGACGAACCCGCGGCTCGCCGCCACCGCGTCGGCCACACGGGCGTCGGTGCTCGACGGCGCTGCGAGGAACACCCGGTCCAGTCCGGTGCGGTCGCTCGTGGCGAGCCAGTCCGCGGCGCAATCGGGGGTGATGTCGGGGGTGATGAGCCCCGCGCCGCCCGCATTCACGAGGTCGTCGGCGAAGCGGTCGACCCCGTACTGCACGACAGGATTCCAGTAGGTCATCACCAGCACGGGAGCGTCGACCCGTGCACGCACGCCCTCCACGGCGGCGAAGACGTCGCGCACGCGGAATCCGGCGGCCAGTGCGGTCTGGGTGGCCTCCTGGATGACGAGCCCGTCCATCACCGGGTCCGAGTACGGAACACCGAGCTCGAGGATGTCCACGCCGTTCTCGACGAGCGCCACAGCGGCATCGATGCTGGCGGCGAGGTCGGGGAAGCCGACGGGGAGGTACCCGATCAGCGCGCCGGATCCGGCGTCGCGCCGGGCGGCGATCGTCGCGCCCGCGGTCGAGAGCGTCGTGCTCACTCCTGCCTCGCCCCCTCGTCGAAGAGGTCGAACCAGGTTCCCGCGGTGGCCACGTCCTTGTCGCCGCGGCCGCTGAGGTTCACCAGGATGATCGCGTCGGGTCCGAGCTCCCGCCCGAGCCGGAGCGCACCCGCGAGGGCGTGCGCCGATTCGATGGCCGGGATGATGCCCTCGGTGCGGCTGAGCAGCCTGAGGGCCTCCATGGCCTCGGTGTCGGTCGCGGGAAGGTAGGAGGCCCGGCCGATGTCGGCGAGCCACGCGTGTTCCGGACCCACTCCGGGATAGTCGAGGCCGGCCGAGATCGAGTGCGACTCGACGGTCTGCCCGTCAGCATCCTGAAGCAGGTAGCTGCGGGCGCCGTGCAGGATGCCGGGGCGCCCCCGCTCGATCGAGGCCGCGTGCCGCTCGGTGTCGACGCCGTCACCGGCCGCCTCGAACCCGTAGAGCGCGACGGAGGGGTCGTCGAGGAAGGCGTGGAAGATGCCGATGGCGTTCGAGCCGCCGCCCACGCAGGCGGCCACGGCGTCGGGGAGGCGGCCGGTGAGGTCGAGCACCTGCTGGCGGGCCTCCTCGCCGATGATCTTCTGGAAATCGCGCACCATCGCCGGGAACGGATGCGGACCCGCGGCGGTGCCGAAGATGTAGTTGGTGGTCTCCACCGAGGTGACCCACTCGCGGTACGCCTCGTTGATGGCGTCCTTCAGGGTGCGCGACCCGGTGGTCACCGAGACGACCTCGGCACCGAGGAGGCGCATCCTGGCCACGTTCAGAGCCTGCCGCTGGGTGTCGACCTCGCCCATGAAGATCGTGCACTCCAGCCCGAAGAGGGCGGCCGCGGTTGCCGTGGCGACTCCGTGCTGCCCGGCCCCGGTCTCGGCGATCACCCGCGTCTTGCCGATGCGGCGCGTGAGCAGTGCCTGCCCCAGCACGTTGTTGATCTTGTGCGAACCGGTGTGGTTGAGGTCTTCGCGCTTGAGGATGATGCGCGCGCCGCCCGCGTGCTCCGCGAACCGGGGCACCTCGGTGATGATCGAGGGTCGGCCGGTGTAGGTGCGGTGGAGCTCGGCCAGCTCCGCGCGGAACGACGGATCGGTCTTCGACCACTCGTAGGCGGCCGTGAGCTCATCGATCGCCGCGACGAGCGACTCGGGCATAAACCGCCCGCCGTACTCGCCGAAGAACGGGCCGTCGACATCCTTGAGGTTCGTCATGGTGCGGCGCCTTATCTTTCCGCCGCCAGGAAGGCGGCCAGTGTGGAGACGGGGTCTCCGGTGACGAGGGCCTCGCCCACCAGAACCACGTCCGCGCCGGCGCGGCGGTAGTGCGTCACGTCCTCGGGCGAGGTGACGGCCGATTCGGCGACGCGGATGACGCCCGAGGGGATGCGATCGGCCAGCGAGCCGAACAGGTCCTGATCGAGCTCGAAGGTGGAGAGGTTGCGCGCATTCACGCCGACGAGACCGGCGCCGATGTCGAGCGCTCGCTCGAGCTCGTCGCCCGTGTGGGTCTCCACCAGCGCGGTCATGCCGAGTTCGCGCACCAGATCGTGCAGCGACACCAGCGTCGGCTGGTCGAGGGCGGCGACGATGAGCAGCACCAGATCGGCTCCGGCGGCCCGTGCCTCGAACACCTGGTACGGCTCGGCGATGAAGTCCTTGCGCAGCACCGGCAGCGTCACGGCGTCTCGCACGGCCTCGAGATCGGCGAGCGATCCCTTGAACTTGCGGCCCTCGGTCAACACGCTGATCGCGCTCGCGCCGCCCGTCTCGTAGCTGGCGGCGAGGCGGGCCGGATCGGGGATGTCGGCGAGGGAGCCGCGCGACGGGCTCGCCCGCTTCACCTCGGCGATGATGCGGACGCGGTCGCGCGGCGCGAGGGCCTCCAGCGCGTCGATCGCGGCGGGGCGTGCGAGCGCCTCGGCCTCGAGCTGCGCGAGGGGACGGATCGACTTGCGGGCCGCGGCATCCTCGAGGGCGCCCGCGACGAGATCGGAGAGCACCGGGTCAGTGGTCCTTCGAGGTGTACTTCGGGCCGTACACGCCGTAGCCGAGGCGGGAGAGCACGAGCCCCACGAGGAGGCCGACCACGAGCAGGCCCGCGGCGGCCCAGACCACGGGCACCAGACCGAAGAAGAACGCAACGGTGCCGATCGCGAACGCGACGAGCATGATGATCACAGCGGTCCACGCCGCCGGTGAGTTTCCCTCGCCCGGCTCTTGGAATTCGTCGCTCACAGGTCTCCTTCGTGAATGGTCACCGAAAGTCTAGCGTGCGGTCGGATCGCCGCCATCGCTCAGACTGTCCCAGTCGGCGACCGGGTTCTCCCCCGGCTCGGCGGGGCTGAGCCGCACCGCCTGGTACTTGCGGGAGGAGCTCGGCCACATCCGGCCGGTGACGGCGAGCACGACGCCGAGTGCCATGATGAGCGCCCCGACCACCGCTGCGAGCCAGGGCCACGCGGTCACGTCGACCGCGGTGACGAGCGCCGAGAGCGAGCGGTCTCCGGACACGCCCGTCGCCGCGGAGATCGCCGAGGCGCTCGCATGAACCGGGTCGACGAGCGCGGCCACGGCGGAGAGCGCGACGGTGAATCCGAGCACGATCTGCACGACGGCGAGCACCAGACGGATCACGGGGCCGGAGATCGCCAGCGCTGCAACGAGCGCGAGATTGGCCAGGGCCAGGGCGATGAGGGCGGGCGCCGCGACATCCCCCGAGACGGAGATCGTCGAGTGGCTGCTCGAGCGCCCGTCGAGCGTCAGGCCGAACCACTGCCCGGTCCAGGTGAGCAGGGTGAGCCCGGCGAGCACGATGCCGGCGAGGAGGGTCAGGTTGCGCAGTCTGCGCGGCGAACGGGTCATTCGACCCTGCGCATCGCGTTCGCGACCGCCACGGCGCGCAGCGGTGCCGCGGCCTTGTTCTGGGACTCGCGGTACTCCGCATCCGGGTCGGAATCCGCCACGAGGCCCGCTCCGGCCTGCACTCGCGCGACACCGCCCGAGATCGTGGTGGTGCGGATCGCTATCGCCAGGTCGAGGTCGCCGGCGAAGCCGAAGTAGCCCACCACTCCCCCGTAGACACCGCGCTGGGCCGCCTCCAGCTCGTCGATGATCTCGAGCGCCCGGGGCTTCGGCGCACCGGAAAGCGTGCCGGCCGGGAACGTGGCGCGGAACACGTCGAGCGGCGAGCACTCGTCGCGCAGGTCGCCCTCGACCGAGGAGACGAGGTGCATGATGTGGCTGAAGCGCTCGACCTGCATGAACTCGCTCACCTCGACGCTGCCGGGCGCGCAGACCTTCTGCAGGTCGTTGCGCGCGAGGTCGACCAGCATCAGGTGCTCGGCACGTTCCTTTGGGTCGCCGAGCAGCTCGTCGGCGAGGGCGAGGTCCTCCTCAGGCCCGACGCCGCGCGGGCGCGAGCCGGCGATCGGATGCATGTAGACCCGACGATCCTCGACCTTCACCAGTGCCTCGGGCGACGATCCGACGATCCAGTAGGGTTCGCCCGAGGGCGAGACCAGCGACAGCAGGTACATGTACGGGCTCGGGTTGAGCGTGCGCAGCACGCGGTACACGTCGATCGGCTTGGCCGTGATCTCGTGGTCGAAGCGCTGCGAGATGACGACCTGGAACACGTCTCCGTCGCGGATGTGCTGCTTGGAGCGCTCGATGGCCGCGTGGAACTCGGCGGGTTCGATGCGGGGCGTCGGCGTGGGCGCCACGCCCAGGTCGACCTCGGCGAGCCACGCCTCGGCGGGCCGCGCCAGCCCGGCCTGCATGGCGTCGAGCCGGGATTGGGCGTCGGCCCAGGTCGCGTCCGCGTCGAGCACGTCGTCGCCCAGGGCGGTCGCGATGAGCAGCACCGCACCGGTGCGATGGTCGACGACGACGAGCTCGGAGACGAAGCTCATCGCCTGCCCGGGCACCGCGTAGTCGGCGGGCGGCACGTGCGGCAGGCGCTCGATCTGGCGGATCGCCTCCCAGCCGATGAACCCGACGAGGCCCCCGGTGAGGGGCGGGTGGCCGGGCACACGCGGGGTCGCCCACCTCTCGTAGAGATGCCCGAGGGCGGCGAGAGGGCTGGTCGGGGCATCCGGTCCCAGCGCGCGCTCCGCATCGAGCCCGTAGTCGAGCCAGGTGGCCGCGTCGTCGGTCTGGGTGAGGACGCCGAAGCTGGAGACCCCGATGAACGAGTAGCGGGACCAGATGCCGCCCTGCTCCGCGGACTCGAGCAGGAAGGTGCCGGGCTCGCCCTTGGCGAGCTTGCGATAGATGCCGACCGGGGTCTCGCCGTCGGCGAACAGCTCGCGGATGACCGGCACGACGCGGTGATCGGCGAGCAGCCCGTCGAACTGCTCCCTGGTGGTGGTGTCACTCATCGATGCTCCCGCTGACCGCGCTGCCGACCACCGGGTCGAGCGGATCCACGTCGAAGCAGGCGTGCGCGCCGGTGTGGCAGGCCGCTCCGACCTGGTCGACCGTGAGCAGCAGGGTGTCCGCGTCGCAGTCGAACGCCGCCGCCTTCACGTACTGCCGATTGCCCGAGGTGTCGCCCTTGCGCCAGAACTCCTGGCGCGATCGGGACCAGAACGTCACGCGGCCCTCGGTCAGCGTGCGGCGCAGCGCCTCCCGGTTCATGTAACCGAGCATGAGCACGTCGCGCGTGTCCCACTGCTGCACGATCGCCGGCAGCAGCCCGTTCGCGTCGAACCTGGCACGCTCCAGCACGGAGTCGATATCGGTCTCCATGGCCTACCTCACTGCGATTCCGGATGCCGCGAGCTCGCGCTTCACGTCACCCACGGTCAACTCCCCGTTGTGGAACACCGACGCGGCCAACACGGCGTCGGCCCCGGCCTCTACGGCGGGCGCGAAGTCCCGCAGCGAACCGGCTCCCCCGCTGGCGATGACGGGCACGCTGCTGACCTCGCGCATCGCGGCGATGAGCGGCAAGTCGTACCCGGACTTCGTGCCGTCGGCGTCGATCGAGTTGACGAGGAGCTCGCCCGCCCCGCGCTCGATCGCCTCGACGGCCCAGGCGATGGCGTCGATGTCGGTGTCCTGCCGGCCGCCGTGGGTGGTGACGATCCAGCCGCTCGCCGTGGTGCCGGCGCGCCGCACGTCGAGCGAGAGCACCAGCGCCTGCGCTCCGAAGCGGTCGGCGATCTCGCCGAGCAGAGCCGGCCGTGCGATCGCCGCGCTGTTCACGCCGATCTTGTCGGCGCCGTGGGCCTGGAGTCTCGCCACATCGTCCACGGAGCGCACCCCGCCGCCCACCGTGAGGGGCACGAAGACCTCCTCCGCCGTGCGGCGCACCACGTCGTACATCGTGGCGCGGCCCTCGACGGTGGCGGCCACATCGAGGAATGTGATCTCGTCGGCGCCCTGCTCGTAGTACCTGCGGGAGAGCTCCACGGGGTCCCCGGCGTCGCGCAAGTCGAGGAAGTTCACGCCCTTGACCACGCGCCCCGCCGCCACGTCGAGGCACGGGATCACGCGGGTCACGACGGACACGTCAGATCCTCGCCGCGTGGATCGGACTCACCAGGATGGCCCGGGCGCCCAGATCGTAGAGCCGGTCCATGATCAGGTTCGTGTCGTGGCGCGGCACCATGACCCGCACGGCGACCCAGCTGCTGTCGCGCAGCGGCGAGACGGTCGGCGACTCGAGACCCGGTGTGATCGCCACCGCCCGGTCGATGAGCTCCGCGGGCAGGTCGTAGTCCATGAGCACGTACTGGCGGGCCACGAGCACACCCTGGAGGCGGCGCTGAAGGGTCGCGATGCCCGGCAGGTCGTTCTTCGCGCTGATCAGCACCGCGCTCGACTCGAGGATCACCGGTCCGAAGATCTCCAGGCCCTGGGCGCGGAGGGTAGAGCCGGTCGAGACGACGTCGGCGACGGCATCCGCCACTCCCAGCCGCACCGCCGACTCGACGGCGCCATCGAGCTTGACGAGTTCGGCGGCGACGCCCGATCGGGCGAGGAAGTCGCCGACGAGCCCGGGGTAGCTGGTCGCGACCCGCACGCCCGCCAGTTCCGCGAGGTCGGTGAAACGGCCGGCGGGACCGGCGAAGCGGAACGTCGAATCCCCGAAGTCGAGGCTCGCGATCTCCACGGCTGTCGAGCCGGAGTCGAGCAGGAGGTCGCGACCGGTGATGCCCACGTCGAGGGCCCCGGATCCCACGTAGGTGGCGATGTCGCGCGGGCGGAGATAGAAGAACTCCACGTCGTTGCGCGGATCGGACACCGTGAGGGCCCGGGGGTCGCGGCGACCGGCATAGCCCGCCTCCGAGAGCATCTCGGCGGCGGTCTCACTCAGTGAACCCTTGTTGGGCACTGCGATTCTCAGCATGGTGGTCTTTCGGATCAGTCGGGCGAACAGGTGGACGACGTCAGAGATGTCGCCAGATGTCGGCCGGGCTGATGCCCTTCGCGATCATCATGACCTGAAGGTGGTACACGAGCTGGGAGATCTCCTCGGCGGTCTCGTCGACCGACTGGTATTCCGCCGCCATCCAGACCTCGGCGGCCTCCTCGACGATCTTCTTGCCGATGGCGTGCACGCCGGCGTCGAGCTGCGCGACCGTGCCCGAGCCGGCAGGGCGGTTCTGCGCCTTGTCGCTCAGCTCCGCGTACAGATCGTCGAAGGTCTTCACCTGCCTAGGCTATCGGTCAGCCGACGTTGAGAAGGTCGATCACGAAGATCAGGGTGCGACCGGCGAGCTGGTGCCCGCTGCCCGCGGGGCCGTAGGCGAGCACCGGCGGCACGACGAGCTGGCGGCGACCGCCGACCTTCATGCCGGGGATTCCCTCCTGCCATCCGGCGATCAGCGCGCGCAGCGGGAACTTCACGGATTCACCGCGGCTCCACGAGGAGTCGAACTCGTCACCGGTCTCCAGGTCCACGCCCACGTAGTGCACGTCGACGGTGTCGCCCGGCTTCGCCTCTGCGCCGTCGCCGATCTCGAGGTCGGTGATGACGAGCTCGCTCGGCGCCTCGCCCTCGTAGAAGTCGATCTCGGGCTTGGTCTTGTTGAAGTCGCTCATGCCCCAATTCAAGCAGAGTGCGAGTGCGCCCGCGCCGCCTCGCGCAGCGTCGCGATCTGAGTGGCCGGGTCAGCCGCGTTGAAGACACTGGAGCCCGCGACGAACGTGTCCGCTCCGGCATCCGCGGCGATCGCGATCGTCTGCTCGTTGATGCCCCCGTCGACCTGCAGCCAGACATCGAGACCGCGTGCGGCGACGGCAGGGCGCAGGGCGCGGAGCTTGGGCATGGTGGACTCGATGAAGCTCTGGCCGCCGAAGCCCGGCTCGACCGTCATCACGAGCACCTGGTCGAACTCGGGCAGGAGCTCGAGCCAGGGTTCGACGGGGGTTCCGGGCTTCAGAGCGATGCCCGCGCGCGCACCGATCTCCCGCAGGCGGCGCGCCAGGCCGACGGCATCCGCGGCCGCCTCGGCGTGGAAGGTGACCGAGAAGGCGCCGAGCTCGGCATAGCCGGGAGCCCAGCGGTCGGGGTCGTCGATCATGAGGTGCACGTCGAGCGGCTTGGGGGTGACGCGCTGCAGCGACTCGACCATGCGCGGGCCGAAGGTCAGATTGGGCACGAAGTGGTTGTCCATGACGTCGACATGCACCAGGTCGGCGGACGAGATGCGGTCGAGCTCGTGTTCGAGGTTTGCGAAATCGGCGGTCAGGATGCTCGGATTGATGCGCACGGACATGCCCGCAAGCCTACGGCTGTCGCTGCAGCAGACTGATGAACATGGCGTCCGTGCCGTGGGCGTGTGGCCACAGCTGCACGTGCGTACCCCCGTGTTCGCCGAGGGGCAGGGGTGCCCTCGTGGTGCGGGCCAGCACCGCCGCCGTGTCGAGGGGGGCGACATCCGTTCGCCCGCCGAGCACCTCGTCGAGCACGGCGCGGGTCTCCGCGAGATGCGGCGAGCAGGTGACGTAGGCCAGGACACCGCCCGGGGCGAGGGTGTCCAGGCCCGACGCCAGCAGCTCCGCCTGAAGACGTGCGAGCTCCCGCACGTCGGAGGGCTGCTTGCGCCAGCGCGCCTCGGGCCGGCGGCGCAGTGCCCCCAGGCCGGTGCACGGTGCATCGAGGAGCACGCGGTCGAACTCGCCGGGGAGGCTGCTGCCGAACTCCCGGCCGTCGCGCACGAGCACCTCGGGCGGATCGTCGAACACCCGCAGGCCCTGGCGCACCAGCTCGGCGCGTGCCGGGGTCACCTCGTTGGCGGTGAGGAGCGCACCGCCGTTCCAGGCCTCGGCGGCCAGCAACGCGGCTTTGCCGCCCGGGCCGGCGCACAGGTCCAGCCAGCGCTCCCCCGGTGCAACCGGTCGCGCACGGCTGAGCGCGAGCGCGGCCAGCTGCGAGCCCTCGTCCTGCACGCGCACCCGGCCCGATCGCACGATCGCCCGGCCCGAGGGGTCGCCGCCGTCGTTGATCGCGGCGAACGGCGAGTATGTCGCGGGTTCCGCGCCCGGGATGTCGTCCACCGTGGCGAGGCCGGGGAGCGCGACGAGTCCGACGCGCGGGGCGGCGTTGTCCGCGGCGAGCAGCTGCGCGAGTTCGTCGGCCCGGCCGTCGGCGGCGAGAGCGCGCCGGAAGGCTCGGAGCACCCACACCGGATGGGAGTGGAGCAGGGACAGCCGCTCGTCATCGCTGCGCGCCGACTGCAGCACCCGCTCGCGCCAGCCGTCGGCGTCGATGCGGGCGATCCCGCGCAGCACGCCGTTGACGAACCCCGTCGCCGACTGCCCCACGACCTGCCGGGCGAGCTCGACCGACTCGTTCACGGCGGCGTGCTCGGCGACCCGCATGGAGAGCAGTTGGTGCGTGCCGAGCTGGAGGATGTCGAGGAGGAGCGGATCGATCCGGTCGGTCTGCCGCTCGGCGGCGATCGCGATGACCGCGTCGTAGTAGCCCTGCATGCGCAGCGTGCCGTAGCAGAGTTCGGTGGCCAGGGCCGCGTCCGCGGGATCGAGCCGGGCGCGCTCCAGCTTCACGGGCAGCAGGAGGTTGGCGTACGCGTCATCCTCGCGGACGGCGGTGATGACCTCCAGGGCGATGCGCCGTGCCGGCTGCACGCTCACGAGGCGACCACGGGCGCGTCGGCGGGGCGGCCGCGCCACCAGTCGAGTGCCGCCATGGATCGCTTGCCCGAGGGATGAACCGTGATCAGTTCGATCGGCTCCGTCGCCGTGCCCACGACCAGGCGTGAACCGTCCGCGGAGAATCGGCCGGGCTCCAGCCGGGGGCTCTCGCGCGCGATCGCCGCCTCCAGCACCTTCACCCGGAGGTCGCCGAGCATCGTGAACGCGCCCGGTTCAGGGGTGACCCCGCGGATCAGGGCGGAGACGGCGGAGGCGGGCAGAGTCCAGTCGATGCGGCCGTCGTCGATCGACAGCTTCGGGGCGACGGTGACGTCGCCCTGCTGGGGCTCGGCACGCGCGGTGCCGTCGGCGAGGGCGTCGACGACCCGCACGAGCAGTTCGGCGCCCGCGTAAGAGAGCGATTCCAGCAGGTGACCCGCGGTCTCGTGGGCCCCGATGGTCTGGGTCAGTCGTCCGAACACGTCGCCCGCGTCCAACTCGGGCACGAGCTGGAAGACGGAGGCCCCGGTCACGTCGTCCCCTGCCATGACGGCCCGCTGAACGGGCGCCGCTCCGCGCCAGCGGGGCAGGAGCGAGAAGTGAAGATTGATCCAGCCCAGGCGGGGCATGCTGAGCAGGGGCTCGCGCACCAGTGCGCCGTAGGCCACGATCACGCCGAGGTCGGGACGCAGGGCCGTGAGCTCGTCGGTGGCCTCGCCCGCCAGGCGATTCGCCTTGATGACGGGCAGCGCCAGCTCCTCCGCCGCCTGCGCCACCGCCGTCGGGGTGAGCTCCCTGCGGCGCCCCTGGGGCGAGTCCTCGCGGGTCAGCACGGCCAGCACGTCGTGGCGGCTCGCGGTCAGGGCCTGGAGGCTCGGAACGGCCGCGGCGGGGCTGCCCGCGAAGACGAGCTCTAGATCGGGCACGGATCGCTCCCAGCGAGAAGAGAAAGGGGGTGGACTGTCACAGGTCGAACGGCTCCGGGTCGTCGAAGCGCACCTTCAGTGTAGGCAGCGCGGGGCGGCCGGATGCCGGCACGCGCTTGCGGCGACTCGTCGCGTTCCTGATCACCTCGGCGCGGAGCGCGGTGGCGACCGCAGCGCCCTGCGCGAGATCGAACCGCACGATCGCACGCACCGCGGTCGCCGCCCCGGACGACGGCTCGACATCGACCGGACCGAGCACGTCCACGTGGTCGCTCGTCGGGAGCGCGGCCAGCGCCCGCTCGACGGATGCCGCATCGCCGGTGACGGTCGCCACCCGCACCGCGGGCGGGAACCGGAGCCGCCTGCGGTCGACGAGCTCCCGTCTCGCGTAGTCGGCGATGCGCCAGGTGGCGAGAGCGGACGCGAGCGCACCGCCGACGCCGACGAGGACGGACGGCGCGCCGGGCGCGGCCAGCGCGATCGCGTTCGTCCACCAGCGCAGGCAGTCCTCCGCCACGCGCAGCGACTCCCGGGCGAGCATCCGCTCGCCGTCCAGCAGCAGCACCGCGCGGTACCCGCCCGCCGCGATGGGTTCGGCGCCGCGTGTGGCCACGACGAGGGCGGGCTCGGCACCGACGGTGAGGATCTGGCGTTCGCCGTCCGCGATGATGACCCTCACGCCCGGGAAGGCGCGGCCGAGTTCCTCCGCCGTGCGCGTGGCGCCCTGACCGACCTGCCGCAGGGTGGTGCCCTGGCAGTTGTCGCAGGCCCAGGTCGTGGCGAGACGACCGCACCACAGGCACGCGGGCACCGCTCCGGCCGCGCGCGTTCCGAGCGGGCCGCCGCAGAATTCGCAGTGCGCCGCCTCGCCGCAGGTGGCGCACACCAGCTTGGGCGCGTAACCGGGCCGGGCCACCTGCACGAGCACCGGTCCGTGCTCGAGGGCGGCGCGGGCCTCCCGCCAGGCGCTGGACGGGATCCTCGCCTGAGCGGCGAGGCGGTCCTGCGACTGCTGCTGGGCGGTGGGGATGACGCGGGGCGGGGTGAGGCGTTCCGGAGCGATCTCGTGCATCCACCCGATCTCCACGAGACGCTCCACGTCGGTGGAGCGGGTGTGCGAGAACATGATCAGGGCGCAGCCCTGCTGCTCCTGGCGCACCAGCGCAGCGTCCCGCGTGGTCACGTACGGGCTCAGCGGCTCGGTGTGGAGGGGGTCGCCGTCATCCCAGACGGCGATGAGGCCCAGACGTTCGGCCGGGGCGTAGACGACGGAGCGGTTGCCGACGATCACCAGCGGCTCGCTGCCCAGACACGCGAGGAAGGCGCGATAGCGATCGGGGTTCGACTGCCGGGCGTCGAGCTGCACCACGCGTTCGGAGGGCACGAGTTCGTCGAGGGCGAGCAGCAGCTGGCGCTGATCGCGGTGATCGGGCACGGCGAGAATGACCGACGCTCCGGAGGCGACGACGCGCGAGGCCAGCGCGGCCAGCGTCACCGCCCAGTGACCGACCCACTCTCCCGAGCGCAGCGGGACGACCCGCGCCACGGCATCCATCGCCGCACGCCCGCGGTCGGCGAGAAGGGAGTCGAGCCGGTCCTGCGGGTAGTCGGGGACCGCGTGGGCGGCGACGGCCGGCGAGCCCGCCTCCCGGCCGTCGTCGGCGAGCCAGGCCTTCTCCACCCGCACCTGTCGCTTCGGGACGGCGAGTCGCACGATGTCGATCGCGCTGCCGGCCGCCCGGTCGGCGAGGCGTCGCGCGAGCGCCCAGACCTCCGGGGTGAGCACCCGCGCGTTCGACACGACCGACTCCAGGTCGCTCAGCGTGCCGCTGTAGCCGCCCACCTCGGCGACCTCGATCACGAAGCCGTCGGCGATGCGGCCCGCCGATCTCAGGGGCACGCGCACCCGCACCCCGGGCACCGCCTCGGCGGCCAGTGCATCCGGGATCCGGTAGTCGAAGAGGCGGTCGAGCTGCGGAAGCGGCGAGTCGATCAGCACCCGGGCGATCCGCGCGGGGCCGGACATCTCCGCCTACAGCCCGGCGACGCTGCGCAGGGCGTCGACGCGGTCGAGGCGCTCCCAGGTGAAGTCAGGGAGCTCCCGCCCGAAGTGTCCGTAGGTGGCGGTCGCCGCGTAGATGGGTCGCAGCAGATCGAGGTCGCGGATGATGGCGGCCGGACGCAGGTCGAAGACCTCGTTGATCGCCTCGATGATCGTCTCCTCGGCCACGTTCGCCGTGCCGAACGACTCGACGTAGAGGCCGACGGGCGCCGCCTTGCCGATCGCATAGGCGACCTGCACCTCCAGCCGGTCGGCGAGGCCTGCGGCGACGGCGTTCTTGGCCACCCAGCGCATCGCGTAGGCGGCCGAGCGGTCGACCTTCGACGGGTCCTTGCCGCTGAACGCGCCGCCGCCGTGACGGCTCGCACCGCCGTAGGTGTCGACGATGATCTTGCGGCCCGTGAGACCGGCGTCGCCCTGTGGGCCGCCGATCTCGAAACGACCCGTGGGGTTGATGAGCACGCGGGCGGCGGCGCTGTCGAGCCCCACCCGCGCCAGGGTGGGCCGGATCACCAGCTCCTCGATCTCGGCACGGAGCGTCTCGGTGCTCACGCGCGGCGAGTGCTGCGTGGAGAGCACGACCGTCTCGACGGTGCGCGGGACGATCCGGTCGTAGCCGACGGTCACCTGCGTCTTGCCGTCCGGGCGGAGATAGTCGACCTCGCCCCCGCGGCGCACCTCGGCGAGCCGCTCGGCCATGCGGTGCGCGAGCCAGATCGGCACGGGCATGAGCTCGGGCGTCTCGTTCGTGGCGTACCCGAACATGATCCCCTGATCGCCGGCGCCCTGACGGTCGAGGTCGTCGCTGCTCGACTCCTCGCGGCTCTCGAAGGCGTCGTCGACGCCCTGCGCGATGTCGGGCGACTGAGCGCCGATCGAGATGCTGACCCCGCACGAGCGGCCGTCGAACCACACCTCGGATGAGTTGTACCCGATGTTCCAGATCCTGTCGCGCACGATCGACGGGATGTCGACGTATCCCGAGGTGGTGACCTCGCCCGCCACGTGCACCAGACCGGTGGTGACGAGCGTCTCGACGGCGACACGAGCGTTCGGGTCGACCGTGAGCAGGGCGTCGAGGATGCTGTCGGAGATCTGGTCGCAGATCTTGTCGGGGTGCCCCTCGGTCACGGACTCGGAGGTGAACAGCCGCAGGGGTGACGAGGGTGTGCTCATGATTCTCCGCAGATCGGTCGGCTGATGGTTCGCGTTCGGCGAGACGCTAGGCGATCACGTCGAGGATGCGATCCGCCACGGAGGACTTGGTCCCCGAGGCCTCGATCACTATATCTCCGGCGCGGTCGAGTATTACGACGCTGTTCTGCTCCTGTGCGAAACCCTCGGTCCAGCCCACGCGGTTGAGCACGAGGTAGTCGCAGCCCTTCCGCGCGATCTTCGCGCGACCCAGTGCGAGCAGCTCCTCGGATCCGGGCGCGGTCTCCGCGGCGAAGCCGACGATCACCTGTCCCGCGCGGCGCTCCGACGCCAGCGACGCCAGGATGTCGGGGTTCTTGACCAGCGTGAGCGTGAGCCTGTCCCCCTGCTGGTCCTTCTTGATCTTCGACTCGGCGACCGTCTCCGGGCGGTAGTCCGCAACGGCAGCGGCCATGATCACCGTGTCCGCGTGCTCGGCGTGCGCCGCCACCCGATCGGCGAGTTCGAGCGCCGTCGACACGTGGATCACGTCCACTCCCGCGGGCACGGGCACCTCCAGATTGGCCACGACGAGCGTGACGGAAGCGCCCCTCGCGGCGGCCGCGACGGCCAGGGCGACACCCTGGCGCCCGCTCGACCGATTGCCGATGAAGCGAACCGGGTCGAGCGGCTCCCTGGTGCCGCCGGCGGTGATGAGGATGTCGCGGCCCTGGAGATCCCGCGGTGCGAGCACCGCCAGGGCCCCGGCCACGATCTCCTCCGGTTCGAGCATGCGTCCGGGCCCGGAGTCCGCGCCGGTGAGCTGTCCTACGCCGGGGCCGAGAATGGTGACGCCGCGCGAGCGGAGCAGCTCCACGTTGGCCCGAGTGGCCGGGTTCTGCCACATCTCGGTGTGCATCGCCGGGGCGACCACGAGCGGCGCGCGCGAGGCGAGGATCGTGTTTCCGAGCAGGTCGTCGGCGAGTCCGTGAGCGATCTTGGCGAGCGAGTTCGCGGTGGCGGGCGCGACCACGATGAGGTCGGCGGCCTGTCCGATGGCCACGTGCCGCACCTCGGCGACGCCCTCGTAGAGGTCCGTGTGCACGGGATTGCGGCTGATCGCCTCGAGGGTGGGCCTGCCCACGAAGCGCAGGGCGGCATCCGTGGCCACCACGTGCACGTCATGTCCGGCGAGCACCAGGGCGCGCACCACGCCGACGGCCTTGTACGCCGCGATGCCACCGGTCACCCCGACGACGACGTTCAGCCGATCGCCCATCGGGTCGTCACCTCTGGGAATCCGACTAGGCCGACGGCTCGGCGAGTGCCTTCACGGTGAGCTTGTCCTCGTTGATCTCGTGCATCGCGACCGAGAGCGGCTTGTCGTCGATCGTCGAGTCGACGAGCGGTCCGACATTGTCGAAGAGGCTTCCCTCGTGCAGGTCGGCGTAGTAGTCGTTGATCTGGCGGGCGCGCTTCGACGCGAAGATGACGAGGGCGTACTTCGAGTCGACCTTCGAGAGAAGCTCGTCGATGGGCGGATCGATGATGCCTTTGGCGCGTTCAACCATGGTGGTACTCCTATGAATCAAGTCTGTGGGATCGCCATCAAGTCTACGACCTCCCTGGCGGCCTGGCTCACGTCGTGGTTGATCACCTTGTAGTCGAACTCGTCCTGAGCCGCCAACTCGACCTTCGCGGTCTCCAGCCGGCGTGCCTGCTCGACCGAATCCTCGGTGCCCCGACCGATCAGTCTGCGCACCAGTTCGTCCCAGCTGGGGGGCAGGAGGAAGACCAGCACGGCCTCCGGCATCGCCGCCCGCACGGAGCGGGCGCCCTGCAGATCGATCTCGAGAAGCACGCTCCTTCCCTCGGCCATCGCCTTCTCGATGGGAGCGCGCGGCGTCCCGTAGCGATAGGCGTTGTGCACCGTCGCCGTCTCGAGCATCTGGCCGGTCTCGATCAGCCGGTCGAACTCGTCGTCGTCGACGAAGAAGTAGTTCACCCCGTCCACCTCCCCCGGCCGCGGTGCGCGGGTCGTCGCCGAGACCGAGAGGTGCACCTCCGGGTAGTGCTCGCGGATGTAGGTGGAGACCGTGCCCTTCCCCACCGCGGTCGGACCGGCGAGCACCACCAGGCGGGCGTGGTCGGGGCGGTGTCCGCGCCGCTCGCGCTGCAGCATCCAGTCGAGCAGCCGACGGCGTTGCCGCACGCCGAGGCCGCCCACGCGCTTGGATTCCGCGATCCCCAGCTGCTCCATGATGCGGGCAACGCGGGTCGGCCCGAGCGACGGCACGCTCAGCAGCAGCTCGCGCACCCTGAGGCTCGCCTCCGGACTGCCGGTCGGGTCGGACCAGGCGGACTCCAGCACCTCGACGGCGCTGCGCTCCCTGGTCTGCACCGCCCGCTTGACGGCGGCGCGAGCGCGTCGCGCGGCGACGGCGGCCTGAGCGGCGGCGCGCCTGTCGACGTCGGGCGGCGCTACGCGCGGCACGCGGCCACCTCCGCGGCCTGGCGCGCGACCGCGTCGGCGAGTCCGCTCGGACCGGCCTGCAGGATGCTGCGGGAGGAGCTCACCACGGCCAACCGCGCCGCCGCCCCGTAGATCGCCGGCAGGTCGGCGTACGTGGCACCCTGGTGGCCGAACCCCGGCGCCAGCACCGGGGTCGTCGCGAGTGCGGCCAGGTCGATCCCGTATTCGGCGAAGTCGACGGTCGCGCCGAGCACGACGCCCACCGACCCGATCGCCTCGCCCGCTCGCGCGTTACCCGTCACCACGTCAGCGACGATACTCGCGGCCACGGTCGAGCCGTCCGCCACGACCGCCGTCTGGATGCCGCGGGCCTCCGGATTCGAGGTGGCGCCGAGCACGAACAGGCCCTTCCCCGTCTCGCGGGCGAGGGCCATCGGCGCCGCGATGGAGCCGACTCCCTGATAGGCGGAGATGGTCATCGCGTCCGCCTCCAGGGGCGAACCGGGCGTGAGCCAGGCCTGGCCGTATGCTTCAACGCTCGTGCCCAGATCGCCGCGTTTGACGTCGGCGATCACGATCACGCCCGCCGCCCGCGCCGCCGCGAGCACCTCCTCGAGGGCGGCGTAGCCCGCGGAACCGTGACGCTCGAAGAAGGCGACCTGCGGCTTGACGATGCCCGCCCGGCCGCGCACGGCATCCACTACGGCGAGGCCGAACGCGCGCAGCCCGTCGCCGTCGTCGGCGAGACCCCAGTCGCGGAGGAGGGCGGGGGGGGGGGCGCCCCCGCCGCCGCGCTCCCCCACGCGTGGTCCGGGGCCGCCGCGCCCCCCCCCGCCCCGGGTCGCCGCGCCCCCCCGGGCCGCGGCGCCACCCCCGGTCGCTGAGGCGGCCCCGGTCGCTGAGGTTCTCGAAGCGTCAGCCACGCGCCGCCGCCAGTCGCTCCGCCCGATCGATGGCGTAGTCCTGGAGCGAGCGCACGTCGAAACCGTCGCGGATCGCCTCGACCGAGGCGACCGCGGCGCCGAGCTGGGCGATCGTGGTGAACAGGGGCAGGTCGGCCGCCACGGCAGCCGCCCGGATCTCGTACCCGTCGGCCCGGGCGCTGCGCCCGCTCGGCGTGTTGATCACCACCGCCACCTCGTTGCGATTGATGAGATCCACGATCGAGGGCTGGCCCTCCCGGCTCGCCTCGCCCTGGTCGTACTTGCGCACCACCCGCGCGGTGAT
Source organism: uncultured Lacisediminihabitans sp. (assembly GCA_966212465.1). Classification (GTDB taxonomy): domain Bacteria; phylum Actinomycetota; class Actinomycetes; order Actinomycetales; family Microbacteriaceae; genus Lacisediminihabitans. The sequence goes on along the minus strand of CBIHRK010000001.1, from coordinate 244,871 downwards.
CCCGTTGCGGCTCAGCACCTCCGCCGTGCCGATCGTCGCGAGGATCTCGAACCCGAGCTGCTGGAGCCGCAGCACCGGCAGGATGATCGCGCGCTTGTCGCGGTCGGCCACCGAGACGAACACCGCGCCGCTGGTCGGCAGACCGCCGTACGCGGCCTCCTGGCTCTTCGCGAACGCCTTCGGGAAGTTGGAGTCGATGCCCATCACCTCACCGGTCGAGCGCATCTCCGGTCCGAGAACCGAGTCGACGATCTGACCGTCCTTCGTGCGGAACCGCTTGAACGGCAGCACCGCCTCCTTGACTGCGACGGGTGAGTCCATGGGCACGTTGGCCCCGTCCGCCTCGGGCAGCATCCCGCTCTCGACGAGGGAGCGGATGCTCCGCCCCACCATGACGAGCGACGCGGCCTTCGCGATCGGCAGGCCGAGCGCCTTCGCGACGAACGGCACGGTGCGCGACGCGCGCGGGTTGGCCTCCAGCACGTAGAGCACGCCGGCGCCGATGGCGAACTGCACGTTGAGCAGGCCGCGGACGCCGATGCCCTTCGCGATGGCGTGGGTGGCCTCGACCACCCGCGCGAGCTGGTCGCGCCCGAGGGTCACCGGCGGCAGGGTGCAGCTCGAGTCGCCCGAATGGATGCCCGCCTCCTCGATGTGCTCCATGATGCCGCCGACGTAGAGCTCTTCCCCGTCGTAGATGGCGTCGATGTCGATCTCGATCGCGTCGTCGAGGAAGCGGTCGACGAGCAGCGGGTGATCGGGTCCGACGATGCCCTGGTCGGCCACCCGGGTGAAGTAGTCGTCGAGCGAGGGGCTGTCGTAGACGATCTCCATGCCGCGGCCGCCGAGCACGAAGGAGGGCCGAACGAGCACGGGGTAGCCGATCTCCTCGGCCACTTCGACGGCGCCGCGGTAGTCGTGGGCGGTGCCGTTGCGAGGTGCGACGAGCCCCGCTGCATCCAGGATGCCCTGGAACAGCCCGCGCTCCTCGGCCAGGTCGATCGCCTCCGGCGTCGTGCCGAGAATGGGGACTCCGGCCGCCTTGAGCCCCTTGGCGAGCCCGAGCGCCGTCTGGCCGCCGAGCTGCACGACGACACCCACCAGCTCGCCGGACGCGGACTCGGCGTGCACCACCTCGAGCACGTCCTCGAGGGTGAGCGGCTCGAAGTAGAGCCGGTCGCTCGTGTCGTAGTCCGTGGAGACCGTCTCGGGGTTGCAGTTGATCATGATGGTCTCGAAGCCGGCGTCGGAGAGGGCGAAGCTCGCGTGCACGCAGGAGTAGTCGAACTCGACGCCCTGGCCGATGCGGTTCGGCCCCGATCCGAGGATGATCACCTTCCGGCGGTCGCTCGGCGTCACCTCCGTCTCGAGGTCGTAGCTGGAGTAGTGGTACGGGGTGAGGGCCGGGAACTCCCCGGCGCAGGTGTCCACCGTCTTGAACACGGGACGCACGCCGAAGGCGTAGCGGATGCGGCGCACCTCCTCCTCGTCGAGGCCGCGAAGAGCCGCGATCTGGGCGTCGCTGAAGCCGTGGTCCTTGGCGAGGCGGAGCAGGCCGGCATCCAGGGCGTGGAACGAGCCGATCTGCTCGGCGACCTCGTTGATGAGCACGATCTGGTCGAGGAACCACGGGTCGATCTTGGTCGCCTCGAAGACCTCCTCGGGGGTCGCGCCAGCCCGCAGGGCCTGCTGGGCCGTCACGATGCGGCCGTCGGTGGGGATCGCGGATGCCGCCAGCAGCGCCTCCTTGTCCCCGGGGACGTCGTCCCAGTGGAAGCTGCTCCCCCGCTTCTCGAGCGAGCGGAGGGCCTTCTGAAGCGCGGTCGAGAAGTTGCGGCCGATGGCCATGGCCTCGCCGACCGACTTCATCGTGGTGGTGAGGGTCTGGTCCGCGGCGGGGAACTTCTCGAACGCGAAGCGGGGAACCTTCACGACCACGTAGTCCAGGGTCGGCTCGAAGCTGGCCGGCGTCACCCGGGTGATGTCGTTCGGGATCTCGTCGAGGCGGTATCCGATGGCGAGCTTCGCCGCGATCTTGGCGATCGGGAAGCCGGTGGCCTTCGAGGCGAGGGCGCTCGACCGGGAGACGCGGGGGTTCATCTCGATGACGATCACACGGCCGTTGGAGGGGTCGATGGCGAACTGGATGTTGCATCCGCCGGTGTCCACGCCCACCGCCCGGATGATGTCGATGCCGATGTCGCGCATGTTCTGGTATTCGCGGTCGGTGAGGGTCAGTGCCGGCGCGACGGTGATGGAGTCGCCGGTGTGCACGCCGACGGGGTCGACGTTCTCGATGGAGCAGACCACGACCGTGTTGTCCGCGGTGTCGCGCATGAGCTCGAGCTCGTACTCCTTCCAGCCGATGATCGACTCCTCGAGCAGAACCTCGGTGGTCGGGCTCTGGTGCAGGCCGTCGCCGACCATGCGGATGAGATCCTCGCGCGTGTAGGCGAACCCCGACCCGAGGCCGCCCATGGTGAACGAGGGGCGGATCACGAGCGGGTAGCCGAGGTCCTCGGCGAAACCGATGGCCTCCTCGACCGTGTGCGCGATGTGGCTGCGGGCGACATCCGCTCCCGCGTCGAGCACGAGCTGCTTGAAGATCTGGCGGTCCTCGCCCTTGTTGATCGCTTCGAAGCTCGCGCCGATCAGCTCGACGTCGTACTTCTCGAGGATCCCGTGGTGGTGCAGGTCGATCGCCGCGTTCAACGCGGTCTGGCCGCCGAGGGTCGGCAGGATGGCATCCGGCCGCTCCTTCGCGATGATCGTCTCGATCACCTGCCAGGTGATCGGCTCCACGTAGGTGGCGTCGGCGAAGTCGGGGTCGGTCATGATCGTCGCCGGGTTGGAGTTGATGAGGATGACGCGCACCCCCTCCTCGCGCAGCACGCGGCACGCCTGGGTGCCCGAGTAGTCGAATTCGCAGGCCTGGCCGATCACGATCGGCCCGGAGCCGATGACGAGGACGGAGCGGATGTCGTCGCGTTTGGGCATTGCTTACTTTCCCTTGAAGGCGGTGGCGACGACAACCAGGTCGCGGAACCGGTCGAACAGGTAGTTGGCGTCGTGGGGTCCCGCGGCGGCCTCGGGGTGGTACTGCACGGAGAACGCGGGGATGTCGAGGGCGTTGAGTCCCTCCACCACGCTGTCGTTGAGGTTGACGTGGCTCACCTCGACCCGGCCGAAGCCTGCGGGCGACTCGAAGGCGCCGTCGAGCGGAGCGTCGACCGCGAAGCCGTGGTTGTGCGCGGTGATCTCCACGCGGCCGGTGGCGCGATCGACGACGGGCTGGTTGATGCCGCGGTGACCGAAGGGAAGCTTGTAGGTCCCGAGTCCCAGGGCCCGGCCCAGCAGCTGGTTGCCGAAGCAGATGCCGAAGAACGGCATGCCGGCCCGGAGCCCCACCTGGAGCAGTTCGACGTGGCGGTCGGAGGCGGCGGGGTCGCCCGGGCCATTGGAGAAGAACAGGGCGTCGGGCTTCAGATCCAGGAGCTCCTCGGCCGTGATCGACTGCGGGACCACGACCACGTCGAGGCCGCGGGCGGCCAGATAGCGCAGCGTGGACTCCTTGACGCCGAGGTCGAGCACCGCGACGGTGCCGATGCGCTCGCCCTCGGCGGGCACGAACCGGTTCTCGGAGACGGAGACCGCGCTCGAGAGGTTCTGGCCCTCCATGCCGGCGCCCGCGCGCACGATGGCGAGCTGTTCGGCCTCGGAGAGCGAGGCATCCGGCCCGGAGAAGATGCCGGAGCGCATCACCCCGGCGTCGCGCAGCCGGCGGGTGATGGCCCGGGTGTCGACGCCGCTGATGCCCACGATCCCGTCGGCGACGAGCTGGTCGTCGAGGCTGCCCGTCGCGCGGTGGTTCGACACCACCCGGGAGGGGTCGCGCACCACGAATCCGTTCACCCAGATGCGGCGGGATTCCGGGTCCTCGTCGTTGACCCCGGTGTTGCCGATGTGCGGCGCCGTCATCAACACGATCTGCCCCGCGTAGGAGGGATCGGTGAGGGTCTCCTGGTACCCGGTCATGCCGGTGGTGAAGACGGCCTCGCCGAGGGTGCGCCCCCGGGCGCCGTAGGCGTGGCCCTCGTAGCGGGTGCCGTCCTCCAGCACCAGCCAGGCCGGTTCGAACCTGCTCATTTCGTCGCCTTACCCGCGGTGTCGCCGATGAGGGCGGACACCGCGTCGATCAGAGGGAAGGGGTCGGCCGGTTCGGCGACCCTGAAGTAGCTGTCCACATCGGTTGCGCCGAGGGTCCACGCGACGACGACGAGGCCGTTGCGCTCCACTACGCGGTCGATGGTCCAGGTGGCTCGGTCGACCCGTCGCAGGGTCGAGGCGGGGATGAACGAGCCGGGTGTTCCCGCGATTCCGAGCACGACGCCCTCCGGCACGACGGCGAGCTCGGCGCGGCCGCGGAATCCGAGCCCCTTCGCCGTGACGCGATCGAGCGGTTCGTCGGCGATCGTCGTCGCCACGTAGAACACCTCGCCCGTGTAGGTCGGCGTTCCGAGCACGGCCGGCACCGGGTGCGGGTCCGGGATCGCGGACTGCCGTCGTCGCCGCGCACGCCAGCCGAGCAGCATGCCCAGAAGGGCGAGCAGGATGACGGCGATCACCACGATCGTGGAGGTGGTCCTATCCATGCCGCACCTCCGCGGCGATCCGGTCGGCGTCGACGGGTTCGCCGTCGAGCACCGTGGGGTAGCCCGCGTGGATCGTCGCGACGACCCGGCCCGGAAGGGTGGTGGCGAGGTAGGGCGTGTTGGTGCCCTTCCCGCGCAGGTCGGCCGTGCCGAACACCCGCGACGCGGCGGGGTCGACGAGGGTCAGCTCGGCGGGTGAGCCGACCGCCACGCCGAACTCGTAGCCGGCGAGCAGACCGATCTCGGCGGGAACGCGCGACATGACGCGGGCCACGTCGGCCCAGCCCAGCATGCCGGTGTCCACCATCGCGGCCTGCACGACCGAGAGGGCGGACTCGAGCCCGACCATCCCGAACGCGGCGGCCTCCCACTCGCAGTCCTTCGACTCGACCGGGTGCGGGGCGTGGTCGGTGGCGACGATGTCGATGGTGCCGTCGGCCAGCGCCCGGCGCAGCGCGAGCACGTCCTCCTCGCCGCGCAGGGGCGGATTCACCTTGTACCGGGAGTCGTAGGTGGCGGCCAGCTGCTCGGTGAGCAGCAGGTGATGCGGCGTCACCTCGGCCGTCACGCGGATGCCGCGGGCCTTCGCCCACCGGATCACCTCCACGCTCCCCGCCGTCGAGACGTGGCACACGTGCAGGCGGGCGCCGACGTGCTGGGCGAGCAGCACGTCGCGGGCGATGATCGACTCCTCGGCCACGGCGGGCCAGCCCGCCAGGCCGAGCTCGCCGGAGAGGGTGCCCTCGTTCATCTGAGCGCCCTCGGTGAGCCGGGGCTCCTGGGCGTGCTGGGCGATGACGCCGCCGAAGGTCGTGACGTACTCGAGGGCGCGACGCATGAGCAGCGCGTCGGAGACGCACCTGCCGTCGTCCGAGAAGACGCGCACCCGGGCGCGGCTGCCCGCCATCGCCCCGATCTCGCTGAGCTGGCGCCCCTCGAGCCCGACGGTGACAGCCCCCACCGGGCGCACGGTCACGTACCCGGCTGCCTCGCCGAGTCGCTGAACCTGCTCCACGACGCCCGCCGTGTCGGAGACCGGGGAGGTATTCGCCATCGCGTGCACGGCGGTGAACCCTCCGGCGGCGGCGGCGCGCGAGCCGGTCAGCACCGTCTCGCTCTGCTCGAATCCGGGCTCCCGCAGGTGGGTGTGCAGGTCGACGAGGCCGGGGAGCGCGATCAGCCCGTCGGCGTCGATGACCTGCGCGGCGGCATCCGAGAGGCCGGTGCCGAGCTGCGCGATCACACCGTCGCGCACGAGGATGTCGGTGGACGTGCCATCGGCGAGCGTCGCGCCCCTGACGACTATGGCGTTCATTGCTGGGGGCCTCTCTCCGCGGGGGTGCGCGCCCCGGAGAGCGCGAGATACAGCACGGCCATCCGCACCGAGACACCGTTCGCCACCTGCTCGAGCACGGTGGATCGTGCGGAGTCGGCGGCACCGGAGGAGATCTCGAGACCACGATTCATCGGGCCGGGGTGCATGACAATGCTATCCGCGCGCAGGCGTGCCAGTCGTTCGTCGCCGAGCCCCCACTCCCGCGAGTACTCGTGCGCATTGGGGAAGTATGCGGCGTGCATGCGCTCCGACTGGATGCGGAGCATCATCACCACGTCGGGCTGACGGCCGAGGGCGGCATCCAGGTCGTAGCCTACGGCCGCCGGCCACTCGCGCACGCCGATCGGGAGCAGCGTCGCCGGGGCGACGAGGCTCACCTCGGCACCGAGGGTGGAGAGCAGCCAGACGTTCGAGCGCGCCACCCGGGAGTGCAGGATGTCGCCCACGATGGTGACCGTGACACCGTCGAGCCCCCGCCCGCGTGCCGCCGGACCGTGGAGGCGACGACGGATGGTGAGGGCATCGAGCAGCGCCTGGGTGGGGTGCTCGTGCGTGCCGTCGCCGGCGTTGACGATCGCGGCGTCGATCCATCCGGACTGCGCGAGCACCTGGGGCGCTCCCGATGCGGAGTGGCGGATGACGACGGCGTCGGCGCCGATCGCCGCGAGGGTCTGCGCGGTGTCCTTGAGGCTCTCGCCCTTCGAGACGCTGGAGCCCTTCGCGCTGAAGTTGATGACGTCGGCGCTGAGACGTTTGGCCGCGGCCTCGAACGAGATGCGCGTGCGGGTCGAGTCCTCGAAGAAGAGGTTGACGACCGTCTTGCCGCGCAGGGTGGGCAGCTTGCGCACCTCGCGCTCGTTCACCTCGGCCATGTCCTCGGCGACGTCGAGGATGCCGATCGCGTCGTCCCGGCTCAGATCGCGGGTGCTGAGCAGGTGCCTCACGATGCGGCCTCGATCGTCACGAATTCGTCCCCGTCGATCTCGGCGAGGTGCACGTTGATGCGCTCCGTGATCGAGGAGGGCAGGTTCTTGCCCACGAAGTCGGGGCGGATCGGAAGCTCCCGGTGCCCTCGGTCGACCAGGGTGGCGAGCCGCACGATCCGGGGCCGTCCGATGGCTCCGAGGGCGTCCAGCGCCGCGCGGATGGTGCGGCCCGAGTAGAGCACGTCATCGACGAGCACCACGAGCTTGCCGTCGACTCCCCCGGGCGGCACCTGGGTGCGCGCGGGCGTCCGGGTGGGGTGCCGGTCGAGGTCGTCGCGGTACATCGTGACGTCGAGCGCGCCCGTGGAGACGGGGACGTCGGCGAGACCGCGGATGATCGTGGCGAGCCGGTCGGCCAGCACCACGCCGCGGGTGGGGATCCCCAGAAGCACGAGATCGTCCCAGGCGCCGTTGGATTCGAGGATCTCGTGGGCGATGCGCGTGAGCGCGCGTGCGATATCAGCTTGCTGCAGCACGGTGCGTGCGGGCAATCTGACCTCCTTCCCCGCCTCTCTGGACGGAAGTTAAAGGATGTCGGTGTGCTTCAACCCTAGCGGATCGATCAGGTCCAGCGGCGGAGCAGCCGACGCTCGAGCAGCCCGACCAGCGAATCGGTCACCTTGCCCAGGATTCCGAGCAGGATGATCGCGGCGAACAGCCTGTCGATGCGCCCGTTGTCCTCCGAGTCCTTGAGCAGAAAGCCCAGGCCGAACTGGGCGGCGATGAGTTCTGCGGCCACCAGGAAGAGCCAGCTCTGTGCCAGCGCGAGGCGCAGTCCCGAAACGACCGACGGCAGGATCGCGGGCAGCTGCACGCGTGTGAGGAGCGAGACGCGCTCCAGACCGTAGGCCCGACCGACCTCGACCAGGTGCGAGTCCACGTGCGCGAGCGCGCCGGCGACGGTCGTGTAGACCGGGAAGAACGCGCCGATCATGATCAGCAGCACCTTCTCGTCTTCGCCGATGCCCAGGTAGAGCACGAGCAGCGGGAGCCAGGCGAGTGACGGAACGGCGCGGAATCCGGCGATCGTGGGCGCCAGGAGCGCGCTCGCCCAGCGGGAGAGGCCCACGAGGGAGCCGACGATCAGGCCGAGGAGGGAGCCGAACAGGAAACCGAGGAGCACCCGCTGCGTGGAGATCGCGATGTCGGGCAGCAGCACGCCCCGCTGCGCGAGGTCGACCGTGGCGTTGAGCACGTCCACCGGGCGGGGCAGACGGTACACCGGGATGACCCCGCTCGAGGCCACGACCTGCCACACCACGAGCAGCGCGACGGGCACGACCGCGCCCCACAGCCAGAACGGGGGTCGAGCGTGCGGGCGACGCGCCCCCGCCTCAGTCGCCCGAGGCATCGGCCTTCGTGGCATAGGTCGTGTCGAAGAGCGACGAGAGGGCCTGGTCGATGGCGGCCTGCGTGGCCACGTCGCCGGTCTGCACGAAGATCGGGCCGATCACCTTCAGCACGGCCTTCTGCTTCGCACCGGGCACCGGGTCGATGTCGAGCTTCGTGCGGTTCTCGATCACGGTGGAGGCGATGCTCGGGTTGATGCCGGCGACCTTGGCGAGAATCGACGCGGTTCCGGCCGGGTCCTTCACGGCGAAGGCGCGCGCCTGCTCGTAGGCATTGACCACGGCCTGGGCGATGTCGGGCGATTTCGAGAGGAAGGTCTCGGTCGCATCCAGCAGGCCGTAGCTGTTGAACGACGGGTTGTCGTAGATGTCCTTGGAACCGGCGGTGACGAGGCTGGTCGACAGAAGCGGGTCGAGCCCGGACCACGCGTCGACCGAGCCGTTCTCGAGGGCCGACTTCCCGTCGGCGTGAGCCAGGTTCTGGATCTTGACCGAGTCGAGCGGCACCTTGAACTTGTCGAGGGCCTGGATGAGGAAGAAGTAGGGGTCGGTGCCCTTGGCCGCGGCGACCGTCTTGCCCTTCAGGTCGCTCACCGAGGCGATCGAGGAGCCCTTGGAGACCAGGATGGCCGACCAGTTCGGCTGCGAATAGACGTCGATCGCCTTGATCGGCGACCCGTTCGCGCGGGCGAGAAGCGCTGCCGACCCTGCCGTGGAGCCGACATCCAGCGCACCGGAGCGCAGTGCGAGGTTCGCCGCGCTCGACCCGGCCGACTGGATCCAGTTGACCTTCACCTTGCCGCCGAACTCCTTCTCGAGCAGCCCCTGGTCCTTCACGATGAGGCTCAGCGGGTTGTAGGTGGCGAAGTCGATGTTGAGCGTGTCGGCGCTCCAGGTGGTCGGACCCGCGGTCGACGACGCCTTGGTGGTCGGCGCGAGTGCGGAGCCCTCCCCTGCGCAGCCGGCGAGGAGGAGGGATGCGGCCGCCGCGACGGCGGCGATCCCGATCAGTCTCTGGGCGAGGGAACGGTGCATGTGTGCTGAGGTCCTTAGAACGTGTCGAGGCGGATGGTGGTCGGGGTCGCGCCGGGCGCGTGATGGTGGCTCGAGACGCCGAGGCCTTCGAGCAGTTCGGCGCGCAGCAGGGCGAGGGTCGCGTCGGCCCGGTCGCGAGGGCGGGCGCCGGGTACCGCGACGATCCTCCGGATGCCGGAGCCCGAGTTGCCGGGCGCCGCGGGGTCCTCGCCGAGCAGCACGACGCGATCGGCGAGGTAGAGGGCCTCGTCCACGTCGTGCGTGACCAGCAGGATCGTGGTCGGCTCCACGCGGTGCACCTCGAGCAGGAGGTCCTGCATGGAGAGGCGGGTGAGGGCGTCGAGCGCGCCGAACGGCTCGTCGAGCACAAGCACACCGGGACCGCGGGCGAGCGCGCGGGCGAGGGAGGCGCGCTGGGCCATGCCGCCCGAGACCTGCCGCGGTCTCAGGGCCGCCGCCCCCTCGAGCTGCACGAGGCGCAGGAGCTCGCGCACGCGGGCGCGACCGCGTTCGCGCTCGGTGCCGCGGGCGAGCCCGAGTTCGACGTTCTTCTCGATCGAGCGCCACGGGAGCAGCCGCGGCTCCTGGAAGGCGATCGCGCAGCGCTGGTCGATGCCGCGCAGCGGAGTGCCGTCGATGGCGATGGTGCCGGCATCCGGCTGGTCGAGCCCGCTCACCTGCCGGAGCAGGGTGGACTTGCCCGATCCGGACGCCCCGATGAGGGCGACGATCTCGCCGGCGCCGATCTCGAGGTCGATTCCGCTGAGCACGGTGCGCGACGCTGCTGTGCGGGTCGCCGGAAAGCTCCGGGCCACGCCGCGCAGACTGACCGGGAGAGCCGGCACGCCGGAGCGGACGGCGGCGGGCGACGAGGTCATCCTAGGAAACTAGGGGCTCGCCGGCCGCGCCTCGAATCGACACGTAACGTAACGAAACGTTGGAGCGGGATCGTGGCGGCGCGTCTACGAGCGGTGGGTCTGAGCGATCTTGCCGAGGAGTCCGTTCACGAACCCGGCCGAGTCTTCGGTGCTGAGCGAGCGCGCCGCCTCGACCGCCTCGGCGATCGCCACGCTGTCGGGCACGTCGTCGTTGAACAGCAGCTCCCAGATGCCGATGCGCACGATCGCGCGATCGGTCACCGGCATGCGATTGATGGTCCAGCCCTGCGCATAGGTCTCGATCAGCTCGTCGATCTCGTCGCCGTGCTCGGCGATCCCCTCGACGATCTGCCGGGCGTACTGCCAGGAGGCGGAGCGGGCGGGCTCGGCGGCGGCGCGCTCCTGCTCCATCGCGAGGGCGGCGTTCAGCGAGATCTCGCGGAGGTCCGCGCCGTAGAGCAGGTCGATTGCGCGCTTACGCGCTTTGGAACGGGCACTCATGGAGAGGCGGGCCGCCTAGTTGACGCGGCCGAGGTAGCTGCCGTCGCGCGTGTCGACCTTGACCTTGGTTCCGGTCTCGAGGAACAGCGGGACCTGGATCTGGTAGCCGGTCTCCACCGTGGCGGGCTTCGTCCCCGCACTCGAGCGGTCGCCCTGGAGGCCGGGCTCGGTGTAGGTGATCTCCAGCGTCACGGATGCCGGGAGCTCGACGTACAGCGGATCGCCGTTGTGCAGCGCGACGGTGACGTTCTGGTTCTCCAGCATGAAGTTGGCCGCGTCGCCCACCTGCGCCTCGGAGAGGGTGATCTGGTCGTAGTCGGAGACGTCCATGAAGACGAATCCGTCGCCGTCCTTGTAGAGGTACTGGAAGTCGCGGCGATCGACCGTCTCGGTCTCGATCTTCGCGCCCGCGTTGAACGTGCGGTCGACGACCTTGCCGCTCATCACGTTCTTGACCTTCGTGCGCACGAATGCGCCGCCCTTGCCCGGCTTCACGTGCTGGAAGTCGATCACGGTCCACAGCTGGCCGTCCATGTTGAGCACGACGCCGTTCCTGATGTCCGCGGTTGAAGCCATGACAGATTCCGTTCCTGAGGGGATGAGCAGCTAGCGAGTCTACCCGAGGTCGCGATTGATCGCGGCCAGCGCCAGCTCGTAGGAGCCGAAGCCGAACCCCGCGATCACGCCGGTCGCGACACCCGAGATGACGCTTGTGTGCCGGAACTCCTCGCGCGCGTGGGGATTCGAGATGTGCACCTCGATGAGGATCAGGCCGGCCTTGGTGACGAGGGCCGCGGCATCCCGGAGCGCGTACGAGTAGTGCGTGAACGCCGCGGGATTGAGGATGACGGGGCTCGCGGTGTCGACCGCCTCGTAGAGCCAGCCGATGAGCTCGGCCTCGTCGTTGGTCTGCCGGAGGTCGATCGCGTGGCCGGGAGGAGCCAGCGGCGTGAGGAGGGCGGCGAGATCGTCGAGGGTGCCGCTGCCGTAGACATCCGGCTCGCGCGAGCCGAGACGGCCGAGGTTGGGCCCGTTGAGCACGAGGATGTTCGCCATAGCGGCGAGTCTATAGAACCTGTGACGCGCGTCCCGATCAGGACGCGATCTCCTGGTAGGCCGCGAAGAGGAGGCTCTCGTCCGGTCCCGCGAGCACCGTGGGCCGCGCGACGTCGTCCAGCACGATGAAGCGCAGGAGGCTCCCCCGCGCCTTCTTGTCGCGCTTCATCACCGACAGCAGGGTGGGCCAGCGCCCGGCGGGATAGCTGATCGGCAGCTGCAGGGAGGTGAGGATGCTGCGGTGCCGGTCTACGACGGCGTCCGGCAGACGACCGGTCAGCCGGGCGAGCTCGGCGGCGTAGACCATGCCGATCGCAACGGCCGCACCGTGGCGCCACTGGAATCGCTCGGCGTACTCCACGGCATGGCCGAGGGTGTGGCCGTAGTTGAGGATCTCGCGCAGGCCCTGCTCGGTGAAGTCCTGCCCCACGACGCGCGCCTTCAGCGCGATGGAGAGCTCGACCACGCGACGGAACTGCGGCGTGGTGGGGTCGGTCGCGACATCCACGTCGGCCTCGATGATGTCGAGGATCTCCGGCTCGGCGATGAATCCGGCCTTCACCACCTCGGCGAATCCGGCCAGGATCTCGTTCGGGCTGAGGCCCTCGAGGGTGTCGAGGTCGACGAGCACGGCGGAGGGCGCGTAGAACGCCCCCACCAGGTTCTTGCCCTCGTTCGTGTTGATCCCGGTCTTGCCGCCGATCGAGGCGTCGACCATGCCGAGGAGCGTGGTCGGAATCTGGATCAGGGCGATCCCGCGCAACCAGGTCGCGGCGACGAATCCGGCGACGTCGGTGACCGCTCCCCCGCCGAAGCCGATGACGACGTCGGATCGGGTGAAGTCGGACTGGCCGAGCACCTGCCAGCAGAACGCGGCGACCTCGATCCGCTTCCCGGCCTCGGCATCGGGGATCTCGGCGAGCAGCACCTGGTACCGGTCGCTGAGGGCCAACCGGAGCGCCTCGGCGCGCGCCCCGAGCGTCGGCGGATGCACGATGAGCACCTTCTGCGCGGCGGTGCCGATCAGTTCCGGCAGATCCCCGAGGATCCCGCGACCGACGCGGACGTCGTAACCCGGCGCGCCCGGCACGGTGATGATGGTGGTGGTCATGCGTCCTCCGTCGCCCAGGAGGCGATCTCCGCTGCTATCTGTTCGATGGGCCGGGACGACGTGTCCCAGGTCGCCCGGGCCAGCCGTTCGTAGAGCTCCCTGCGGCGCTCGTAGAGCGCCTTCCAGGACTGAACGCCGTCCGTGAGCAGCGGGCGCTTCGTGCCGATCCGGCCCGCCACCGCGTCGGCGCTCACCGTGACGAGCACGACCGGCAGGCCTTCAAGGTCGTGCTGCGTCTCGGCGTCGAGCACTGCTCCCCCGCCGAGCGAGACCACGGCGTCGCTCCGGAGCGCCTCGCGCACGGCAGCGCGCTCGTAGCGCCGGAACGCGGCCTCGCCCTGATCGGCGAAGATCGTCGCGATCGGGCCGTGCTCGTTGACCACGGTCCTGTCGGTGTCGATGAAGGGCGCGCCGATGATGCGGGAGACCCGCTTCCCGAGCCGTGTCTTGCCCGCACCGGGCGGGCCGATGAGCACCAGTCGTGCTGTCATGCGCCCAGCGACGGGTCCGACGCCGACGTCGTTCGCAGGTTCTGCGGGATGGCGGCGAGGTAGCCGCGGAGATTCCTGAGCGTCTCGCCCACCGAGTCGCCGCCGAACTTCTCGAGCACCGCATTGGCCAGCACGAGGGCGACCATGGCTTCGGCGACGACCCCGGCCGCGGGCACGGCGCAGACGTCGGAGCGCTGGTGGTGCGCCTCCGCCGGGCCGCTGGCCGCGACATCCACCGTGCGGAGCGCGTGGGGCACCGTGGAGATGGGTTTCATGCCGGCGCGGACCCGGAGCACCGTGCCCGTGGTCATGCCGCCCTCCGTCCCGCCGGCGCGGTCGCTCGACCGGGCAATGCCGTCTTCCGTCTGGAACAGCTCGTCGTGCGCCTCGGAACCCCGCCGTGCTGCCGTCTGGAAACCGTCGCCGACCTCGACGCCCTTGATCGCCTGAATGCCCATCAGCGCCGCCGCCAGCTGCGAGTCGATCCGGCGGTCCCAGTGCGTGTAGGAGCCGAGCCCCGGGGGCACGCCGTAGGCGAGCACCTCGACGACACCGCCGAGGGTGTCGCCGTCCTCATGGGCGCGATCGACTTCGGCGACCATGAGCGCCGAGGTGGGTGCATCGAAGCAGCGCAGCGGATCGGCGTCCAGCGCCGCCACGTCGTGCGGGACGGGGAGCGGCGAGCCGTCCGGCACTCTGACCGCACCGATCGACAGCGTATGCGAGACGAGCTCGACCCCGAGCTCCGCGAGGAACGCGCGAGCCACGGCGCCGAGCGCGACCCGGGCCGCGGTTTCCCGGGCGCTGGCGCGTTCGAGCACGTTGCGGGATTCCTCGAAGTCGTATTTCTGCATGCCCACGAGATCGGCGTGACCGGGGCGCGGGCGCGTGAGCGCGGCGCCGCGGCCCTTGGGAAGCGTCTCGGGATCGACGGGCACGGCGCTCATCACGTCCACCCAGCGCGGCCATTCCGTGTTCCCGATCCGCAGCGCCACCGGGCTGCCCATCGTGAGCCCGAAGCGGATGCCGCCGCTGATCGTCAGTTCGTCCTGCTCGAACTTCTGCCGCGCACCGCGGCCGTAGCCGAGCGTGCGGCGGTGGAGGTCGGCCTGGATCTGATCCGGGGAGATGGGGACGCCCGCGGGCAGTCCCTCCAGGATCGCCACCAGCTCGGGTCCGTGCGATTCCCCTGCGGTCAACCAACGAAGCATGGTCACCATCCTCCCATAGCGGGAAGCACGGATTCGGCTAGAGACCGACGGCCGCGCGCATCGCCGCGAACACGGATGCCTCGCCCGGGAGCGTCTCGTGCGGCGAACCGGTCACGAACGCGCGAACCTGCGCGAGGGCCTGCTGCGCGAGCATCTCGAGCCCCGACACGACGGGAAGTCCCGCCGCAAGCCAGTCCGCGGCGAGCGAGGTCGGCCAAGGCTCGTAGGCGACGTCGAACAGGAGCCCTGAGGGGTCGATCCGCACGGCCAGGTCGACGTCGTTGGGAAGCGTGCTGATGGTGAGCGGCGGGGCCGGCGACTCGAAGGCGCCGAGGGTCTCCACGCTCAGGTCGATCTCCACCTGCTCGGCGATGGCGATCAGGGCACCGATCCGGTCGGGCGATCTGACGGCCACCACGGCGTGCCGGGCGCCCAGTCGCGAGGCCGCGACGAGCGCTGAGGAGGCAGTGGCTCCCCCGCCGAGGATCCGCACGGCCGGCACGCTCTCGACCCCCGCCGCGGCCAGCGCGGCGACGATGCCGGTGACGTCGGTGTTGAATCCGTGCAGGCGCCGCTCCTCGAACACCACCGTGTTCGCTCCCCCGGTGAGTTCGCTCGTCGCGTCGATCGTCGCGAGCAGCGGGAGCACCTCGCGTTTGAGCGGCATGGTGAGCGAGAGGCCCCGCCACTCGTCGCCGAGGCCCTCGACGAAGGCGCCGAGACCGCCCGAGGCGACCTCGATGGCGTCATAGCTCCAGTCGAGGCCGAGCTGCGCGTAGGCGGCGCGGTGGAGCGCCGGCGACTTGGAGTGCGCGATCGGCGAGCCGAGCACCGCCAGTCTGGTCAATCGCAGCCCCCGGGGTGCTGCTTCAACCAGGCTCCCAGCTGCGCGTTCGCGGCATTCTGCTGCGCCAGCGTGTCTGAGAAGGCCGTCTCACCGGTGGAGCAGTTGACCACGACGAAGTACAGCCAGGTCCCCTCCGCCGGGTGCAGCGTGGCCGAGATCGCGGCGTCGCCCGGATTGGAGATCGGGCCGATGGGCAGCCCGGGGTTCGCGTAGGTGTTGTACTTGTTGCTCTTGTCGGCGCGCTGGGCGGGCGTCGTCTCGATCGAGGTGCTTCCGGCGCCATAGGCGACCGTGGCATCGGACTGCAGGTTCATCCCCTTGGCCAGGCGGTTGTCCCACACCCTCGCCACCTTGAGGAAGTCCGCGGTGCTGCCGCCCTCCTTCTGCGTGAGGGCGGCGAGGGTGAGCACCCGGTGCCGGTCGGCGACGGCCACGCCCGCGGCATCCAGTCGGTGGAACATCTCGTTCACCATCATCTGGAACATCTGGTGGGCGGTGAGCCCCGGATCGAGCGTGTAGGTGGCCGGGAAGAGGTAGCCCTCGAGGCTCGGCGCCTGGGCGGGCAGGCCGTAGCTGGTGTAGTCCGCGGCGGCGGCCTCCAGCTGCGCCGTGGAGACCCCGGTGCTGTCGCTGAGGGCGCCGAGCTTCGCGATGACGCCCTTCACCGTGATGCCCTCCGGCAGCGAGACGCGCGTGAAGACCTTGTTCTTCGGATCCTTGAGGGCGGTGAGGGCGGCCTGCGCGCTCATGTGCGAGCGCAGCGCGTAGCTCCCGGGCTGGAAGTCCACCGCGGGCTTCTGCTTGAGCAGCAGTCGATAGAAGGCCTCGGTGGATGCCGTCACGCCTGCCTTGCTCAGCGTCGCCGCGACATCGGCCCCGATCTGCCCGTTGGTGATGGTCACGACGACCTTGCCGGTGCCCTGGCCCGTGTAGTCGGCGGGCGCGTCGAGCCCCAGCACGTGCTTGATCTGCGGCTGGAAGGCGAAGTACACCGCAGTCGCCCCGGTGCCCAGCACCGCCACGATCGCGATGAGCACCCAGAGCCAGGTCAGCCGACGTCGCCGCCGTGGCGGCCGCCCGTCGTCTCCGCGGCTGCGCCGGTCGCCCGAACGGGTCTCCGCCTCCCGCTGCTGGCGACGGCTCAGCGGCTCGCCGGCGGGGTCCGCGGACGCACGGCCGGCCGGGGGTTGCGCACCCGGCTGCGAGGAGAAGATTTCGTCCCAGCTCGGTTCATCTGCCACGCGTCACGTTCCTTCGTCCGGGCCGACGACCACGCCCGGCGGAGTGCCGCCTGCGCGCTCGAAGTCGAGGGCATGTTGCAGAATTATAACGGCGGCCACCTGATCGATGACCGGCCTGGACGTTCGCGTGTTCCGACCCGAGGCGTGCAGGGCCCGCTGGGCCGAGACGGTCGAGAGGCGCTCGTCGACCAGCCGCACCGGCAGGGGCGTCGCCGCCGCGATACGGGCGGCGAACTCGCGCGCGTCGCCCGTGGACGGCGTGTCCCCGCCGGAGAGGGCGAGGGGCAGCCCGACCACGATCTCGGTGGCCTCCTGCTCGGCGGCATGCGCCAGGATGCGCTCGATGTCGCCGTCGCCCCTGGCGACCGTCTCGACCGGTGTCGCGAGCATCCCGTGCAGGTCGCTGCGGGCGACACCGACCCGGGCCTTGCCCACGTCGATGCCGAGTCGGACGCCCGGTCGCATCCGCCCTACCTCGGCAGCGCCGAGCTGATCGCGTCGAGGGCGCGACCGATGGCGTCGACGTCGGACCCGCCGCCCTGCGCCAGGTCGTCCTTGCCGCCGCCTCCGCCGCCCAGGATCCCGGCGGCGAGCTTCGCCAGCGCACCGGCCTTCGCACCGGCCGCACGGGCGGCGTCATTGGTCGCGACGATCACCGCGGGCTTGCCGGCGACCACGGCCGCCAGGGCGACGACGGCGGCGTCGGAGCCGAGCCTGCCCCGCGCGGTGGTGACGAGAGTGCGCAGGTCGTCGGAGGAGCCGAGTGCGCCCACGTTCTGCAGGAGGGCCGTCACCGCTCCCACCCGGGTGGCCGCCGCGAGGAGAGCGGGCACCCGCTCCACCAGTGCCGCGGACTCGAACTCCGCGATGCGCTTCTCGGCCGCCTTCAGGCTCGCGACGAGATCGGCGATGCGTTCGGGCAGGTTCTCGCGGGGCGTCTTCAGGCTCGAGGTGAGCTCGTTGACGATCGCCCGCTCGGCGGCGAGATCCTTGAAGGCCTCGATGCCCACCAGTGACTCCACACGGCGGTTCGACGAACCGATGGACGACTCGCTGACGAGGTTGATCAGTCCCACCTCGGAGCTGAACCCCACATGGGTCCCCGCACAGAGCTCGAGAGACCACGGGCTGCCGATCTGCACCACCCGCACGGTCTCGCCGTACTTCTCGCCGAAGAGAGCCATCGCTCCGAGCGAGCGCGCCTCCTCGAGCGGCAGGATCCGCGTCGTCACCTCGAGATTGTCGCGCACCGCGTTGTTGGCGATCTCCTCGATCTCGGTCCGGGTCTCGGTCGAGAGCGGGTTGCTCCAGTTGAAGTCGAGCCGCATGTATCCCGCGCGGTTGTACGAGCCCGCCTGGTGGGCCTCCGGGCCGAGGACCTGGCGGAGTGCTGCGTGGATCAGGTGGGTGGCGGAGTGGGCCTGGGTGGCGCCGCGACGGTAGTCACGGTCGACGACGCTCGTCGCGGCATCCCCGACACCGACCTCGCCGGCGGCGACCTGCACGCGGTGGCTCACCAGGCCCTTCACCGGCCGCTGCACGTCGAGCACCTCGAGGTCGAACCCCGCGCCCACGATGCGACCGGCGTCGGCCTCCTGGCCGCCCGACTCGGGGTAGAGGGAGGTCTCGGCGAGGATCACCTCGGCGATGTCGCCCACCGAGATCCGGTTCACCGACTCGCCGTCTTTGATCAGACCGAGCACCGTGGACTCCGTGTCGAGATAGTCGTAGCCGGTGAAGACGGTCTCGCCCTGGGCGCGGAAGGCGCTGTAGACGCTGAGGTCGGCCAGCTGGGTCTTCTTCGCCTTGGCGTCGGCCTTGGCCTTGGTGCGCTGTTCGAGCATCAGCGCGTCGAAGGCGTCGCGATCGACCGAGAGGCCCGACTCCTCGGCGATCTCGAGAGTGAGGTCGATCGGGAATCCGAAGGTGTCGTGCAACAGGAAGGCGGTGTCGCCGGCCAGCTGCTTCGCCCCGCTCGCCCGCGTCCTGTCCACGGCGACATCGAGGATGCTGGTGCCGCTCGCCAGCGTGCGCAGGAAGGTCTCCTCCTCCGCATAGGCCAGTCGGGCGATGCGGTCGTAGTCCGACTCGACCTCCGGGTACGCGGCCTTCATCGCGTCGCGCGACGCCGGGAAGAGCTCGCCGAACGTCGCCGTGTCGACGCCGAGCAGTCGCATCGCGCGCACGGTGCGGCGCAGCAGGCGACGCAGGATGTAGCCGCGCCCCTCGTTCGCCGGGGTCACGCCGTCGGACATGAGCATCAGGCTCGAGCGCACGTGGTCGGCGATGACCCGCATCCGCACGTCGTCGTCGTGGTCGGCACCGTAGCGGCGGCCGGAGACGGCCGCGGCCATGTCGAGCACCGGCCGCACCTGGTCGATCTCGTAGAAGTTGCCGACCTCCTGCTTGATGAACGCGACGCGCTCCAGCCCCATGCCGGTGTCGATGTTCTTCTTCGGCAGGTCGCCGAGGATCTGGAACTCCTTGCCGGTCCCCGGTCCCCGCAGGTACTGCATGAAGACCAGGTTCCAGATCTCCACGTAACGGTCGTCGTCGGTCGCCGGGCCGCCGTCGCGCCCGAACGCCGGGCCGCGGTCGAAGAAGATCTCCGAGCAGGGTCCCGCCGGCCCCGGCTGCCCGGTCGACCAGTAGTTGGTGTCCATGTCGAGACGCTGGATGCGCTCCTCTGGAAGCCCGGCGATGCGGCGCCAGAGGTCGAACGCCTCGTCGTCGTCCTTGTAGACGGTCACCCAGAGATCGTCGGGGCGGAAGCCGTATCCGCCGTCGGCCTCAGAGGTGGTGAGCAGCTCCCAGGCGTAGGTGATCGCCTGCTCCTTGAAGTAGTCCCCGAACGAGAAGTTGCCGTTCATCTGGAAGAACGTGCCGTGCCGCGGGGTCTTGCCCACCTCTTCGATGTCGAGGGTGCGGATGCACTTCTGCACGCTCGTGGCGCGCGGATACGGCGCGGGCACGAGCCCGGTGAGGTACGGCACGAAGGGCACCATGCCGGCGACGGTGAAGAGCAGCGTCGGGTCGTCGCTCACGAGGGAGGCGGACGGTACGACGGTGTGCCCGCGGTCGGCGAAGAAGTCGAGCCAGCGTCGACGGATGTCAGCGGTCTGCATGGTGTCCCGTGGGTCAGGGCCGAGAGAGCCCCGGCCTGGCGAAAAAAGTCAGCTCTTGCTGCGGAGGTCTGCGATGACCGACTCCGCGTCGGCGACCGCGGCGCGAAGCTCGGCTTCGCGGGTCTTGTAGCCCTCGACGACGGCGCTGGAGAACTCCCGCGCGCGGCTGTCGACGTCCTCGAAGAACTTCTTGCCCTCCGGCGTCTTGTTGATCTGGTGAGCGACGACGAAGCCGACGCCGACACCGACGATGAGCAGGAACAGGCCCTTCATGGAGAACTCCCTCGAAGTTGAAGACGTACGCACGGACGTCCAGCTTACTTCGATCTGCGCGAGGGCCTCAGCCCGGTGATGGCGACCTTGACGGCGGCGGTGAAGCCGGCGAGCTTGATCAGCGGGCCGCCGACGGTGGCCGCGAAGAGGGCGATGAGCGAGGAGACGTTGGATGTGGCATCCGCCACGCTGCTCGTGATGGTGTCCACCCGCACCAGCTGCTTGTTCGTCTCGGAGATGGTGGTCGTGGCCTCCTCCAGCAGTGGTGTGACGTTCGCGCTGAGGTCGTGGATCGCCGACCTGGTCTCGTCGAAGACCCGCCCGAGCTTCACGAGGGGCACGGCCAGCAGCGCGACGAGAACGGCGAACACGCCTGCGGCGATGAGTCCCGCGATATCGCCACCGGTCATGGGTCACACCAATCGATCGTCTCAACGGAAGGAGCGGGCCGCCCGAAGGCGACCCGCTCCCACTGTAACGACTTTGTGCGCCGTGTTATCGAGCTGCGTAGTACTCCACGACGAGCTGGACTTCACAGGTCACGGGCACCTCGGCGCGCTTCGGACGACGCACGAGGCGCGCCTGCAGCTTGTCGAGTTCGACCTCGAGGTAGGCCGGAACCTTGGGGAGCACCTCGGCGTGACCGCCGGCGGCTGCGACCTGGAACGGCTCCATGCCCTCGCTGCGAGAGTGGACGTGGATGAGCTGACCGGGCTTGACGCGGAACGACGGGCGGTCGACGCGCTGTCCGTCCACCAGGATGTGGCGGTGGACGACGAGCTGACGCGCCTGGGCCGTGGTGCGGGCGAAGCCCGCGCGGAGCACGAGGGCGTCGAGACGCATCTCGAGCTGCTCGACGAGGTTCTCACCGGTCAGGCCGGCGGAGCGGCGGGCCTCTTCGAACTGGATCTTGAGCTGGGCCTCGCGGATTCCGTACTGGGCGCGCAGACGCTGCTTCTCGCGCAGACGGACGGCGTAGTCGCTGTCGGTCTTGCGCTTGGTGCGGCCGTGCTCTCCCGGAGGATACGGACGCTTCTCGAGGTACTTGGCTGCCTTGGGCGTGAGCGGGATGCCCAGCGCCCGCGACAGGCGGGTCTTACTGCGCGTGCGTGACTGAGTAGACACGGCTTCCTTTCGATTCTCTTCGCCTCGCCGAGCCGACTGCGCCGCGAGGCTCGCGCGCGAGCGCGAACAGGTGGGAAGAGGATGAACCCGAAATGGGCCGTGGGAAAGACTACCAGAGCCGCGGCTCACTCGCCTCTGATTATGCGACGCAGCTTCTCGAGTCGTGCGCGCACGTCTCGCTCGTTGCCGTGCTCGGTGGGTGTGTAGTAGCGGGTGGAGAGCAGCTCGTCGGGGAGGTACTGCTGCTCGACCACGCCGAGCTCGGAATCGTGGGAGTACTTGTAGCCCTTGCCGTGGCCGAGCTTCTTGGCGCCCGCGTAGTGCGCGTCGCGGAGGTGCTTCGGCACGCGACCGATCTTGCCCGCGCGGACGTCGGCGATCGCGGCATCCAGTGCCATGTACGACGCGTTGGACTTGGGAGCCGTGGCCAGATACACCACCGCCTCGGCGAGGGGGATGCGACCCTCCGGCATCCCCACGTACTGCACCGCGTCGGCTGCGGCCACCGCGATGACGAGCGCCTGCGGGTCGGCCATGCCGATGTCCTCGGCGGCGCTGATCATCACCCGGCGCGCGATGAAGCGCGGATCCTCTCCGGCCTCGATCATCCTCGCCAGGTAGTGCAGCGCGGCATCCACGTCGGAGCCGCGCACCGATTTGATGAAGGCGCTGATCACGTCGTAGTGCTCGTCGCCGTTGCGGTCGTAACGCAGCAGAGCGCGGTCGACCGCCATGGCCACGGTGTCGGCGGTGACGACCGGAGTGCTCCCCTCCGCGGTCGCCGAGGCGGAGAGCGCGGCGGCTTCGAGCGCGGTGAGCGCGCGACGTGCGTCGCCGGAGGCCAGGCGGATGATCGCGGCCCGCGCATCGGCCTCGAGCTCGACCTTCCCGGCCAGTCCACGCGGGTCCTCGACCGCCCGGTCGACGAGCAGGCCCAGATCCTCGTCGCTCAGCGTCTCGAGGGTGAGCAGCAGGGAACGCGAGAGCAGCGGCGAGATCACGGAGAACGACGGGTTCTCGGTGGTCGCCGCGACGAGGATCACCCACCCGTTCTCCACGCCGGGGAGCAGAGCGTCCTGCTGCGCCTTCGTGAACCGGTGGATCTCGTCGAGGAAGAGCACGGTGGACAGCCCGTAGAGATCGCGGTCGGAGAGCGCTCGCTCCATCACCTCGCGAACGTCCTTCACGCCGGCCGTCACGGCCGAGAGCTCGACGAACTTGCGACCGGAGCTGTGGGCGATCGCCTGCGCCAGCGTGGTCTTGCCGGTGCCGGGCGGGCCCCAGAGGATGACCGACACAGAACCCTGCTCGCCCGACTTGTCGGTGGCGAGGCTGACGAGCGGCGACCCCGGCGTGAGGAGGTGCCTCTGACCGGCCACCTCGTCGAGGCTGCGCGGGCGCATCCGCACCGCGAGTGGAGTGGCTCCCCCGCGCAATCCGAGCTGGGTTTCCGCCATGAGACCAATGCTAACCGCGGCCACCGGCATGGCCCGTTCCGCTAAAGTGCATGGGGCACTGCCAGCACGACTAACGGAGGACACGTGGCACCGAGCAGGAACGCCGATCGCGAGGCACGCGACCGGCTGAGGCGCTACAACGCTCGCCAGCAGGTTCACGCGCTCCAGATCTCGCGACGCCGCCGGGACAACATCATCGCCGTGGTGGGCGTCGTGGTCGTTGCGGCGCTGGCCACGGTCACCCAGGTCGTGTATTTCACCGCGGGGCCCGGCCACGTGCCGACGGCCTCCCCCAGCGCGACACCCTCTGCGACGAGCACGCCCGCCGCGGGCGCCAACACCGGCGACGTGCCCTCGAAGACGATCGCCGAGGGGCGGACCTGGACGGGAGAGCTCGACCTCAACTCGGTCAAGCTCGGCATCTCCCTCGACGGAAAGGACGCACCGCAGGCCACGTCGGTGTTCATCTCGCTGGCGCAGAAGGGCTTCTACACGAAGACCGGTCCGACCTGCCATCGCCTGACCACCGGCTCGGCGAGCGTGATCCAGTGCGGGTCGGTCAACGGCGACGGCACCGGCGATCCGGGCTTCGCGTTCGGGCCGCTCGAGAACGTTCCGGCGGACGGCGTGTACCCGGCGGGCACGATCGCGATGGCCCGCGGCGGCTCGCCGTACAGCAACGGGAGCCAGTTCTTCATCACCTACAAGGATTCGCCGCTCGACGGGTCCACCGGCGGCTACACGGTGTTCGGCCACGTCACCAGCGGACTCGACGAGTTCATCAGCGCGATCGCCGACAAGGGCACGGCTGACGGCTCCACCGACGGCAAGCCAGCTGTGCCGACATCCATCACCGCCGTGACGGTGAAGTAGACCGGAACTCCCGTCCCGGCCATGACCCCCGCACCTCGGTGCAATAGGCTGGTGCCCGGCGATTCCGACCCGTCGTCGTTCGACGGCGAGCCCGAGCAGCAAGGTGAGACTTTTGGCGACAGACGATCAGGCTCCGTGGGGCCGCGTTGACGAGACCGGCACGGTGTACGTGCGAGAGGCCGACGGCGAGCGGGTCGTGGGCCAGTTCCCGGACGGCACGCCGGAGGAGGCGCTGGCCTACTTCGAGCGCAAGTACGTCGAGCTCGCCGGGCAGGTGACCCTGCTCGAGCAGCGCATCAAGCGCGGGACGGCGTCGGCGGATGTCGCCAAGACCATCGCCTCGCTCAAGACGACCGTCTCGACGGCCAACGCCGTGGGCGACCTGGCCTCCCTGACGGCCCGTCTCGACGCTCTCGGCGGCGCCGCAGGCGAGCTGGTGGAGAAGCAGACCGCCGAGACCAAGGCCGTCACGGATGCGGCCCTCGCCGAGCGGGAGGCGCTCGTCGTCGAGGCCGAGGCCCTCGCGGCCCAGGATCCGGCCAAGGCGCAGTGGAAGCAGGTCTCCGCCACCCTCGACGACCTGTTCGCACGGTGGCAGAAGCATCAGCAGGAGGGTCCGCGGCTCCCGCGGGCGGAGAGCAACGAGCTCTGGAAGCGATTCCGTGCCGCGCGCACCACCATCGAGACGCACCGCAAGGCCTTCTTCGCCGAGCTGGACTCCGTGCACAAGGATGCGCGCAGCCGCAAGCAGGAGCTCGCCGAGAAGGCGGAAGCGCTGGTGTCCCAGGGCACCGCGGGCATCCCCGCATACCGTTCGCTGCTCGACCAGTGGAAGCTGGCGGGGCGCGCCGGCAAGAAGTTCGACGACGCCCTCTGGGCGCGGTTCAAAGCGGCGGGCGACGAGCTCTACGCCGCGAAGTCCGAGGTCGATGCCCGCGAGGACGAGGAGTTCGGCGCGAATCTCGAGCAGAAGCTCGCTCTCCTCGACGAGGCGGAACCGCTGCTCAAGGAGACCGACCGTGACCGCGCGCGCACCGCGCTGCTGTCGATCCAGCGACGCTGGGACGCGATCGGCAAGGTCCCCCGCGACAAGGTGAAGCCGATCGAGGACCGGCTGCGCCGGGTCGAGGCGGCGGTGCGCAAGCTCGACGAGGAGCACTGGCAGAAGAGCAACCCGGAGCGGATCGCGCGCGCCGAGGGGCTCGCGGGCCAGCTGCAGGACGCCATCGCCAAACTCGAGAGCGAGCTCGCGACGGCCAAGGCAGGCGGAGACGCCAAGAAGGTCGCCGAGGCGCAGGAAGCGCTCGACGCGCGGAAGGCCTGGCTCAAAGCCATCAGCTGATTCCTCCCCCGGGTGGGTTATCCACAGTTCCGGGGATCGGCCGACGTCACCCGACGGCTCCGGCGACGATGGAGTCATGAGACTGCCCGGCGTGCTTGCGGAACACGATCTCCCCCTCGCCGAGCTGCGCGCCGCCCTGCTCGACGGGGAGCTGTACGCGGTCGACGAGGCGTTCAGTCCCCTCGACGAGCCCGACGGTGCTGTGCAGCGTGCCGCGGCGCTCGGTCTCTCGCTTCCGGGCCACCTGATCGCGGAGCGTCGCTCGGCCGCCTGGATCCACGGAGCGCTCGCTCTGCCTCCCCGGACTCACGAGGTGTGTGTGGATGCCTCGGCCCGCCGTCGTGCTGCCCGCTCCGCCGGACTCGCGGTGCGTGAGGTGGTGATCGACGAGCGCGATCTCGTGCGGCTCGCGGGCCTGTGCGTGACGAGCCCGCTCCGCACGATCGTCGACCTCGCCCGCGAGCCTCTCGCGGATCCGGCGACCGACGCGCTGATCGCCCGTCTGATGGGTGCACACGGGATCGGGCTCGAGCAGTGCCGGGACCTGATCGAACGACGCCGGAACCTCCCCGGCAAGATCGCGGCCCTGGAGCGGCTAGCCGCCTGTGACCCGGTACACGTCGTAGACCGCGTCGATCCGCCGCACCGCGTTGAGCACGCGGTCGAGATGCGTGGTGTCGCCCATCTCGAAGACGAAACGGCTGAGTGCGAGCCGCTCGCTGGAGGTGGAGACGGTGGCGGAGAGGATGTTCACGTGATTCTCGGAGAGCACGCGGGTCACGTCGGAGAGCAGTCCGGCGCGGTCGAGCGCCTCGATCTGGATCTGCACGAGGAACACGCTCTTCGATGACGGTGCCCACTCCACCTCGATCATCCGCTCGGGCTCCGTGAGCAGGGAGGCCACGTTGTGGCAGCTCGCCTGATGCACCGAGACCCCCGCGCCGCGCGTGACGAACCCGACGATCTCGTCGCCGGGCACCGGTGTGCAGCACTTGGCGAGCTTGACCAGGATGTCGGGGGCTCCGCGCACCAGCACGCCCGAGTCGCTGTTGCGCAGCTGCTTGCTGCGCCCCTTGCTGGGGAACTCGAGGTCGGTGTCGTCGCCCTCCGCCTCCGTGTGCAGAGAGGCGAGCACCTTCTCGATCACGGATTGGGTGGAGAC
The DNA here is from genome assembly GCA_966212465.1 of uncultured Lacisediminihabitans sp. GTDB lineage: Bacteria > Actinomycetota > Actinomycetes > Actinomycetales > Microbacteriaceae > Lacisediminihabitans. The sequence goes on along the minus strand of CBIHRK010000001.1, from coordinate 218,820 downwards.
GTGTCCCTCCCCCACGGCCGCGTACAGCGCGGAGACGTCCTCGAACCGCATGGTGGCCGCGACCTCGCTGAAGGCGTCCTGGTTCATGAGCTTCTGCAGCGGGAGGTTCTGCTTGCGCATGGCGCGGGCGATGGCATCCTTGCCCTGCTCGATCGCCTCGTCCCTGCGCTCCTTGGTGAACCACTGACGGATCTTGTTGCGTGCGCGGGGGCTCTTGACGAACGTCAGCCAACCCTGGCTGGGACCGGCGTCCGGGTTCTTGGAGGTGAACACCTCGACGACGTCGCCGCTGTTGAGTTCGCTCTCGAGCGGAACGAGGCGTCCGTTGACCTTGGAGCCCATCGTGCGGTGACCGACCTCGGTATGGACCGCGTAGGCGAAGTCGACGGGGGTCGCTCCGGCGGGCAGGCCGATCACCTTGCCCTGCGGAGTGAAGACGTAGACCTCCTTCGCCCCGATCTCGAAGCGCAGCGAGTCGAGGAACTCGTTGGGGTCGGCCGTCTCCGCCTGCCAGTCCGTGATGTGGGCCAGCCACGCCATGTCGGAGTCGTCGCGGACGTCGCCGCCCTTGCCGCCGTTCACGCGCTCCTTGTACTTCCAGTGCGCGGCGACTCCGAACTCGGCCCGCTGGTGCATCTCGTCGGTGCGGATCTGGATCTCGACCGCGCGACCCTTCGGCCCGATCACCGTGGTGTGCAGCGACTGGTACAGGTTGAACTTCGGCGTCGCGATGTAGTCCTTGAAGCGGCCCGGGATCGGATTCCAGCGCGCGTGGATGGCGCCGAGCACCGCGTAGCAGTCCCGCACCGAGCCCACGAGCACGCGGATGCCGACCAGGTCGTAGATCTCGTCGAAGTCCCGGCCGCGCACGATCATCTTCTGATAGATCGAGTAGTACTGCTTCGGCCGGCCGACGACCTTGCCCTTGATCTTCGAGGCCTTCAGGTCGTTGTTCACGGCGTTGATCACCTGCTGCACGAACTCTTCGCGCTGCGGCGTGCGCTGCTTGACCAGGTTCTCGATCTCGATGTAGAGCTTGGGGTACAGCACCGAGAACGACAGATCCTCGAGCTCCCACTTGATGTTCTGGATTCCGAGGCGGTGCGCGAGGGGCGCGTAGATCTCGAGGGTCTCCTGCGCCTTCCGGGTCGCCGACTCGGTGGGCACGAACCCCCACGTGCGCGCGTTGTGCAGACGGTCCGCCAGCTTGATCACCAGCACCCGGATGTCCTTCGACATCGCGACGACCATCTTGCGCACGGTCTCGGCCTGGGCGCTGTCGCCGTACTTCAGCTTGTCGAGCTTGGTGACGCCGTCGACCAGCATCGCGATCTCGTCGCCGAAGTCGCGGCGCAGCAGATCGAGGGAGTAGTCGGTGTCCTCAACCGTGTCGTGGAGCAGCGCTGCGGCGAGGGTCTTCGGCCCGATACCGAGGTCGGCGAGGATCTGGGCGACCGCGACGGGATGGGTGATGTAGGGCTCGCCGCTCTTGCGCAACTGACCGCGGTGGGCGAGTTCGGCGGCCGCGTAGGCGCGCTCGATGATGCTGATGTCGGACTTGGGGTGGTGCAGCTTCGCCGTCTTGATGAGACGGTCCATCGCACCCGTCGGCTGAGCGCGCGAGAAGATGCGCGGCAGGAGTGTGCGCAGTGAGCCGGTGGACGCGGCATCCGACCTCGGGTCGGGCGCGGGAGTGCGTGGCGTGATCGTCTCGGTCATCGGCCTGCCTCCCTCATCCACGGTATCACCGGCTGTCCGTCGCGCTTCGGCGTTCGCTGTGGGCGCTACGGCTGGCTGATCGGCGTCAGGCGACGACCTCGCCGCCCGCTTCGGCCCACGCCGTCATGCCGCCGATGACGTTGGTGGCGTCGTAGCCGGCGTCGCGCAGGGCGCGGGTGACGCGCAGCGAGCGACCGCCGGAGTGGCAGACGATCAGCACGGGCGTCTCCTGCGGCACCTCGCCGATGAGCTCGTTGAGCCGCGACATCGGCACCAAGTGGGCTGCGGGTGCGTGACCGGCGTCCCACTCGTCCTGTTCGCGCACGTCGATCAGGTACGCCCCCGAGTCGACCTGTGCGATCGCGTCGGCCGCGGTGATCTCGGGCAGTGTCTCAGACATGCGGGCTCCCTCAGCTCGTCACTTCGGCGGCGTCGCCGCGCACGATGCTCGCCTCGCGTGCGGCCAGCACACGCTTGTCGCGCTTCTTGATCGACTCCTCACCGCTGCGCAGCTGTGCGTACAGCGGCGACGCGATGAAGATCGTCGAATAGGTTCCCGCGATGATGCCGATGAAGAGGGCGAGCGAGATGTCACGGAGCGTGCCGGCGCCGAGCAGGAGGGCTCCGATGAAGAGGATGGCTCCGACGGGCAGAATGGCGACCACCGACGTGTTGATCGAGCGCACCAGGGTCTGGTTCACGGCGAGGTTCACCGACTCGCCGAAGGTGCGGCGCGACGAGTCGCCGTCCTCGCCCGTGTTCTCCCGGATCTTGTCGAAGACCACGACCGTGTCGTAGAGCGAGTAGCCGAGGATCGTCAGGAATCCGATCACCGCGGCGGGCGTCACTTCGATGCCGAACACGCCGTAGACCCCGGCCGTGATGACCAGGTCGTGGATGAGCGCCACCAGGGCCGCGACCGACATCTTCCAGGTTCTGAAGTACAGCGACATCACGATGGCGGCCAGGATCACGAAGATCACTAGACCGGTGAGCGCCTGGCGGGTGATGTCCTGACCCCAGGTGGCACCGATGAACGACGACGTGACCTGGTCGTCTTTCACCTTGTACGCGGAGGCGAGCGCGTCCTTGACGGCGACGCTCTGCTTCGACGTGAGCTGATCGGTCTGGATGCGCACCGAGTCGTTGCCCACCACGGTGACTCGAGGGTTGGCCTTCGGCACAACCGAGGTCACCGTGTTGCCGGCGAAGGTCTGATCGAGATTCGCGGTGTTAGAGATCTGGAACTGGGATCCACCGAGGAACTCGATGCCGAAGACGAAGCCCCCGCGCGCGATCGGAACGATCACCGCGATAGCGACGAGCAGCGCGGCGATGCTGAACCAGATACGCCGACGGCCGACGATGTTGTAGGAGCGCTTGCCGGTGTAGAGGTCATTTCCGAACTGCGAGAAGCTGGCCATCAGGAATCCTTCCCCTTCGACTTCGTATCGGGGGCGGAGGCCTGTTCGGCCGCCTTGCGCTCGGCGATGGTCTGGCGCTTCTGCGCCTCCTTGCTCGACGAGGCGCGCTTGGCACCGCTGACCGCCACCGGTGCGCGGAACTGCGCGCGCCCGCGGTAGACGGCGCCGAGCGCCTTCGGGTCGAGCCCGCTGAAGCGGTGGCCCTCGGCGAAGAACGGCCGACGGGCGATGAGCTGGAGCATCGGGTGGGTGAACAGGCTCACGACGACCAGGTCGACGATGGTGGTGAGTCCCAGCGTGAGCGCGAAGCCCTTGACGTTTCCGACGGCGACGATGAAGAGGATCGCCGCCGCGAGGAAGTTGACCGTGTCCGAGGCGATGATCGTACGGATGGCGCGCTTCCATCCGGCCTCGACCGCCGACTCGAGCGGGCGGCCGTCGCGCAGTTCGTCTCGGATCCGCTCGAAGTAGACGATGAACGAGTCGGCCGTGATTCCGATGGCCACGATGAGACCGGCCACACCGGCGAGGGAGAGCCTGAACCCTTCTCGTGCCGAGAGTACGAGGACCAGCAGGTAGGTCAGCGCCGCGGCGACGGTGAGGGACGCGATCGTGATGGAGGCCAGCGACCTGTACTGCAGCACCGAGTAGAGCACCACGAGGATCAGACCGATCAGGCCCGCGAGCAGACCGCTCTGGAGCTGGGTCTTTCCGAGGGTCGCGGTGATGGTCTCGTTGCTCTGCACCTTGAACCCGATGGGCAGTGCGCCGAACTTGAGCTGGTCGGCGAGCGTCTTGGAGCTCGCCTGCGTGAACGACCCGGTGATCTGCGGCTTGCCGTCGGTGATCACGGCGTTCGTGGTCGGTGCGGAGATGATGCGTCCGTCGAGCACGATGGCGAACTGGTTGCGCACCCCCGTTAGCGCGTTCAGGCGCTTGGTGACCGCGGCGAACTCCTGCGTGCCCTTCGAGTTGAACACGATGTTGACCGCCCACTGACCGGTGCTCACGCCCTGGCTGTTGGTGACCACACCGTTCGTCGCGTCGCTGATGGTCTCGCCGGCGACCTCCACCGGGCCGAGGATGTACTTGGACACCCCGGCGTCGTCACAGGTGATGAGGGGCTTCGAGGGGTCGGCCACGTTGGCGCCCGCCGAGTCGACCTTGTCGCAGGTGAAGGCCGCGTACTCGGCGGCGAGTCGCGGAGTGATGTAGGCCAGGTCGCTCGCGTTGGTCGGCTTCGTGCTCGGCGTCGCGGGGAGCGTGCTGAAGTCGGACGGACTCGGCGTGGGTGTCGCGGAGCCGCCGACGGAGCTGGCCGCCGCGGCATCCGTCTGCAGAACGGGTCGGAACTCCAGCTTGGCCGACGACTCGATCCGGTTGATCGTCGCCTGGTCGGGGATGCCCGGGATCGAGACGACCACGTTCTGGCTGCCCTGGGTGTTGATCTCGGCTTCCGAGACGCCGCTGGCGTCGATGCGCTGACGGATGATCGCCACGGCCTGGTTTAGCTGGTCGGGGGTCGGCGCCGCCGCACCCTTCGCCACCACCGGCTGCAGGATGATCTCCGTGCCGCCCTCGAGGTCGAGCGCGAGCTTCGGGGTCCAGGTCTCCGGCGCAACGGCCTTCGACCAGTCGGGGGCCTTCGGTGCGGTGAACACCGCATTGCCCGCGTTGAGGACGCCAAGTCCCGCAACGATGACCAGGAGCCAGATCAGCGACCGCTGCGCCTTCTTGACCGGGGTCGTTTTCGCCAAAAGTGGGACTCAGCTTTCTACGCGCGCATCGTCGTCTCCGACGCGCTGGAAGATGCCCGCGGAGCGCGCGAGCACGTAAAGGTTAGCGGTTACTCGTCGCCCTTTTTGGGCGCGCGACGAGATGGCTTCTTCTCGGGGTCGACGCGCTCACCGAACTTGGGCTCCTCGGTGGTGATCGCATGATCCTGGTTGAGCTCGACGTCGGCGATGTTGGTGTTGCCGCCGCCCTCTTCCTCGAGTTCCTCGATGCTCTCAGGGGTGACGACGTCGTCGGCGGCCTTGAGGATGGTGGACTTGTGCACCTTGATGACGGTGCCGGGGGCGACCTCGAGGAAGGCGAAGTTGTTCTCGTCGTCCATCGCGGTGATCGTGCCGAACAGCCCGTAGTTGGTCATGACCTCCACGCCGGGGACGATGAGCTTCTGGCGCTCGGCGGCCTCCTTCTGGCGCTTGCGCGAGCTGCGGAACTGGAAGAAGACGAACACCGCCAGCGCGACCGCAATGAGGGGCAGGGTGAGAGAGGACGAGAGCATGGGGGCGAACCTTCCGAGTTCTTGGGCAAAACACGAGGACTATAGCCCTGTGCGCTGGGTGCCAGCTTGAATTATAGGTCATCCCCGAAGAGCGTTCCTGAGGGTCGCGTCACCCCGAAGTGGGCGAACGCCAGTCTGCTCGCGACCCGGCCCCGGGGGGTGCGGGTGAGCATCCCGATCCGCACCAGGAAGGGCTCCACGACCGATTCGATCGTCTCCGCCTCCTCCCCCACGGAGACCGCGAGGGTATTGAGCCCGACCGGCCCGCCGTCGAAACGCTCGAGGATGACGTGCATCACCTCGCGATCGAGTCGGTCGAGACCGAGCTCGTCGACGTCGTACAGCTCGAGAGCTGCTCGCACCGCATCGAGTCCTGCCTGGCGATCGTGCACCAGCGCATAGTCGCGCACCCGGCGCAGCAGCCGGTTCGCGATTCGCGGGGTGCCACGGCACCGGCCGGCGATCTCGGCGAGAGCGCCCTTGTCGATGGGAAGCTCGAGCAGCGCCGCCGCCCGCTGGAGCACCTGCTCCAGCTCCGGCTCCGAGTAGAACTCCAGGTGCGCGGTGAACCCGAAGCGGTCACGAAGCGGGTTGGGCAGCAGGCCCGAGCGCGTGGTCGCGCCCACGAGCGTGAACGGCGCGAGGTCGAGAGGGATCGTCGTCGCCCCCGCGCCCTTCCCCACCATGATGTCGATCCGGAAGTCCTCCATCGCCAGATAGAGCATCTCCTCCGCGGAGCGCGCCATGCGGTGGATCTCATCGATGAACAGGATCTCTCCCGGCACGAGGGAGGACAGCACGGCCGCGAGGTCGCCGGCGTGCTGGATGGCGGGGCCACTCGACATCCGCAGTGGCCGGCCGCTCTCGTGCGCGACGATCATCGCGAGCGTGGTCTTGCCGAGTCCGGGAGGGCCTGCGAGCAGGATGTGGTCGGGGGTTCGGTTCTGGATGCGCGCGGCGTCGAGCAGCAGCTGGAGCTGTGCCCGCACCTTCCGCTGACCGACGAACTCGGAGAGGGACGTCGGTCGAAGGGCGCCCTCGAAGGCCAGCTCCGCGTCCGATTCGGGCGTCGGGCGCACGACGGCGACCGAGGGATCGTCGGCCGCGCTCATCGGGCCCCCGTGACCTGTTGCGGCGTGAGTCGTGCGAGTGCGAGGCGGAGCAGCGTCTGCACGGTCGCCGCGTCCGTGTCGGATGCCTCGGCCGCGGCGTCCTCGACCGCCTGGGCGGCCACGCGCTCGGACCAGCCGAGACCGATGAGCGCCACGAGCACGCTGTCGTTGACGCTCGAGGCGCGCGCGCCGGCGGGTGCCGTGGCGACGGCATGCACCTTGCCCGCGAGGGAGACGACGATGAGCTTGGCCGTCTTGGGGCCGATGCCCGAGACCTTGCGGAACGCCGCATCGTCCTCGGCGGCGACGGCGGTCGCGATCTGAGCCGGCGTCATCGCCGCGAGCACGCCCATGGCGGACTTGGGGCCGACGCCGGTCACGCCGCGGAGCAGATCGAACACGGCGAGCTCCTCCGCACCCTGGAAGCCGAACAGCGAGAGGTCGTCCTCCCGCACGATGAGGGCCGTGCGGATGACCGCTTCCGACCCGACCCGGAGCGCGAGCGCGTGCTGCGGGGTCACGGTGATGGAATAGCCCACGCCGGCGACCTCGACGACCACCATCGAGCCGGACGCCTCGAGCACGGCGCCACGGACGGAGGAGATCATGTGCCCAGCCTACGTTTGGCCACCGACTTCGAGGCTGCACGTTCGGCGGCGAGCCATGCCTCCTGGGCGGGCGTGAGCTCTGCGGCCGGGGCGACGGCGCCACCGCGCTTCCAGGCGTGCGTGATGGCGATGGCGAGGGCGTCCGAGGCGTCGGCGGGTTTCGGCAGCTCGGCGAGACCGAGGAGCCGGGCGACCATCGTGGCCACCTGCTTCTTGTCGGCCGACCCGTACCCGGTGATGGCGGCCTTCACCTCCGTGGGCGTGTGGAGTCCCACGACGAGGCCGCGCCGCGCGGCGAGGTGAAGCGCGACACCGCTGATCTGGGCGACGCCCATCACCGTGCCGAGGTTGTGCTGCGCGAAGACCCGCTCGATGGCGACCGCCCCCGGGGCGTGCACGTCGAGCATCCGCTCGATCTCGTCCCCCACGTGGAGCAGCCGCTTCTCGAGGGGCATATCCGCGGTCGTGCGGACCACGATGACCTCGACCAGGGTCGCCTTACGGGTGGCCGAGACATCCACGACCGCCACCCCGCAGCGGGTGAGCCCTGGATCGATGCCCAGCACCCTGATCATGGGAGAGGTCACAGCGCGAGCGCCGCTACTCCTCGTCGTCGAGCTGTGCCTGCACGTCGGCAGGGACGTCGAAGTTGGCGTACACGTTCTGCACGTCGTCGTCGTCGTCGAGCGCATCGATGAGGCGGTAGATCTTCTTCGCGGTCTCCAGGTCGACCTCGATGGTCACGCCGGGCACGAACTCGACGTCGGCCGAGTCGTAGTCGATGCCGGCATCCTGCAGCGCGGTCCGAGCCGCGACGAGGTCGTGGGGCTCCGTCACGATCTCGAAGCCGGGGCCGCGGTCGTTGACCTCTTCTGCGCCGGCATCGAGCACGGCTCCCAGGATGTCGTCCTCGTCGACGCCCTCGGATTTGGTGACCGAGATGACGCCCTTGCGGGTGAAGTTGTAGGCGACGCTTCCCGGGTCGCCCATCGTGCCGCCGTTACGGGTCATGATCGTGCGCACGTTGGCCGCTGCGCGGTTGCGGTTGTCGGTGAGGCACTCGATGAGAAGCGCGACGCCGCCGGCGGCGTAGCCCTCGTACATGATCGTCTGATAGTCGACGGCCTCACCCAACTGGCCCGACCCGCGCTTGATCGCGGAGTCGATGTTCGAGTTGGGAACGGAGGTCTTCTTCGCCTTCTGCACGGCGTCAACCAGGGTCGGGTTGCCCGACAGGTCTGCGCCGCCGAGCTTCGCGGCGACCTCGATGTTCTTGATGAGCTTCGCGAACGACTTGGCACGGCGCTGGTCCTTGACCGCTTTCTGGTGCTTCGTCGTCGCCCATTTGGAGTGGCCTGACATGCCGACCATTCTAGCCAGCCGCGCGGAGGCTCCCCGTGCTCATCCGTCGCCGGTCGCGGAGGTGTCGGGGGCGATGGGGTTGCGGGGCCCCTTCGAGGGCCTCAGGGAGCGGTCAGGCCGCGGCGCGGATCCGGTCGAGGAAGTACTGGTGGAAGCGGGTGTCGCCGGTCATCTCCGGGTGGAACGACGTTCCCAGCAGGTTGCCCTGCTCCACCGCGACGACCCGTCCGTCATCGAGGGAGGCCAGCACGGTGACCTCCGGTCCGATCTCCTCGACGACCGGGCCGCGGATGAACACCGCGTGCACCGGGGGATCGCCGAGCACCGGGATGTCGAGGTCGGTCTCGAAAGAGTCGAGCTGCGAACCGAACGCGTTCCGGCGCACCGAGATGTCGAAGCCGCCGAGGCTCTGCTGCCCGGTGATCGCATCGAGCACGCGGTCGGCCAGCATGATCAGACCGGCACATGTTCCGTAGACGGGCAGGCCGCCGGCGATCGCCCGCTTCAGCGGCTCGGCGAGCTCGAACGCGCGAGACAGCTTGTCCATCACGGTGGACTCGCCGCCGGGGATGACCAGCCCGGACACCTCCGCGAGTTCGGAGGCGCGACGCACCGGTCTGGCATCCGCGCCCAGGGCTCCGAGCACGGCGATGTGTTCGCGGAAGTCGCCCTGGAGGGCGAGGACGCCGACCGGGACTCCCGTCGACGCGGTCATCGAGCTACCAGCCGCGCTCGGCCAGGCGGTGCGGTGCGGGCAGGTCGGCCACGTTGATGCCGACCATCGCCTCGCCCAGGCCGCGCGACGCATCCGCGACGACGGCAGGGTCGTCGAAGAAGGTGGTCGCCTTGACGATGGCCGCCGCGCGACGGGACGGGTCGCCCGACTTGAAGATGCCGGAGCCGACGAAGACGCCGTCCGCACCGAGCTGCATCATGAGCGCGGCATCCGCCGGCGTGGCGACGCCGCCCGCGGTGAACAGCACCACAGGGAGCTTGCCGGTGGTCGCGACCTCGAGCACCAGCTCGTAGGGCGCCTGCAGCTCCTTCGCGGCGACATAGAGCTCATCGTGCGACTTGGCCGACAGGGCCGCGATCTCGGACTTGATCGTGCGGATGTGCTTGGTGGCCTCGGAGACGTCGCCGGTGCCCGCCTCGCCCTTGGACCGGATCATCGCCGCGCCCTCGTTGATGCGACGCAGAGCCTCACCGAGGTTGGTGGCGCCGCAGACGAAGGGCACGGTGAACGGCCACTTGTCGATGTGGTTGACGTAGTCGGCGGGCGAGAGCACCTCGGACTCGTCGATGTAGTCGACCTTGAGCGATTGCAGGATTTGTGCCTCGACGAAGTGACCGATGCGGGCCTTCGCCATGACGGGGATCGAGACCTCGGCGATGATGCTCTCGATGAGGTCGGGGTCGCTCATGCGGGCGACGCCGCCCTGAGAACGGATGTCGGCGGGGACGCGCTCGAGCGCCATGACAGCGACTGCGCCGGCGTCCTCCGCGATGCGCGCCTGCTCGGCGGTCACCACGTCCATGATCACACCGCCCTTGAGCATCTCGGCGAGCCCGCGCTTCACGCGGCTCGAGCCGATCTCGTCCTGGGTATTCTTGTCAGCCACTGTTGCCTCTCTGCCGCTCCGAGGGGTTTCGGAGCCTATCCATTCTACGTATCGCTGGGCGCCGTGCGGCCCGACGGCCAGGCGGCGGCGACCTCTGCCCGAACGTCGCCGAGCAGTTTCGGGATCGCCTTCGTTCCGGCGATGATCGGGAAGAAGTTCGAGTCGGTCGCCCACCGCGGCACGATGTGCTGGTGCAGGTGCGACGCGATGCCGGCGCCCGCGATCCTGCCCTGGTTCATGCCGATGTTGAAACCGTCGCAATGAGACGTCTCGGTGAGCACGCGCATCGCCATCTGGGTGAGACTACCCATCTCGGCGACCTCCTCGGGCGTGGCCTCGTCATAGGTCGCAACATGGCGGTACGGGCAGACCAGGAGGTGGCCCGAGTTGTAGGGGAACAGGTTGAGCAGCGCGTAGCAGTGCTCCCCGCGGGCCACGATGAGCGCCTTCTCGTCGCTCAGCGTCGGGGCGACGCAGAACGGGCATTCGTCTTCGTGCGGTCCCGGGCCGGCCTCGATGTAGACGAGCCGATGCGGAGTCCACAGGCGCTGGAAGGCGTCGGGGACCGCGGCGAACTCGTGCGACGACTCGACGGGGACGCCCTCGAAGTCGGCCGCACCGTAGATCGGGTCGGACATCAGACCTGCGCCCTGGAGGCGATCGCCGCCGTGATGCGCTCGATCGCGGCATCCACCGGGATTCCGTTCTCCTGGGTGCCGTCTCGGAAGCGGAAGCTGACCGCGCCGGCAGCCCGGTCGTCCTCCCCCGCGATCAGCTGGAACGGCACCTTGAGCTTGGTGTGGGTGCGGATCTTCTTGGGCATCCGGTCGTTCGAGTGGTCCACCTCGGCGCGCACGCCTGCGGCCTTCAGCTTGCCGATCACCTCGTCGAGGTACGGCCCGTACTCCTCGGCGACGGGGATGCCGACGACCTGCACGGGCGCGAGCCAGACCGGGAAGGCACCCGCATAGTGCTCGGTGAGCACACCGAAGAACCGCTCGATCGAGCCGAAGAGGGCGCGGTGGATCATCACCGGGCGCTGGCGCGTGCCGTCCGCCGCCGTGTACTCGAGCTCGAAGCGCTCCGGGAGGTTGAAGTCGAGCTGGATCGTGGACATCTGCCAGGTGCGGCCGATCGCGTCGCGCGCTTGCACCGAGATCTTGGGTCCGTAGAACGCGGCGCCGCCCGGATCGGGCACCAGCTCGAGCCCGGAATCCACCGCCACCTCTCGCAGGGTCTCGGTGGCCTCCTGCCAGATCTCGTCGCTGCCGACGAACTTGTCGGGGTCCTTGGTCGAGAGTTCGAGGTAGAAGTCCTCCAGGCCGTAGTCCTTGAGCAGCGAGAGCACGAAGTGGAGCGTGTTGGTCAGCTCCTCCTTCATCTTCTCCTTTGTAGTGAAGATGTGCGCGTCGTCCTGCGTCATCCCGCGCACTCGGGTGAGGCCGTGGATGACGCCGGACTTCTCGTTGCGATAGACGGTGCCGAATTCGAACAGGCGCAGCGGCAGGTCGCGGTAGGAGCGGCCGCTCGAGCGGTACACCAGGATGTGCATCGGGCAGTTCATCGGCTTGAGGTAGTAGTCGGCACCCTGACGGGTGATCTCGCCCTCCTCATTGCGCGCCTCGTCGAGATGCATCGGGGGGAACATCCCGTCGGCGTACCACCCGAGGTGCCCGGAGATCTCGTAGAGGTGCGACTTCGTGATGTGGGGCGTGTAGACGAACTCGTAGCCCTCCTGCTCGTGGCGTCGCCGCGAGTAGTCCTCCATCTCACGCCGGATGATCCCGCCCTTGGGGTGGAAGACCGCGAGACCCGATCCGATCTCGTCGGGGAACGAGAAGAGGTCGAGCTCGGCGCCCAGCTTGCGGTGGTCGCGCTTCGCCGCCTCCTCCTGCCGCGCCTGGTAGGCGCGCAGCTCGTCTTTGGTCGGCCACGCCGTTCCGTACAGCCTCTGCAGCTGCTTGTTCTTCTCGGAACCGCGCCAGTACGCCGCAGCGGATCGGGTCAGGGCGTAGCCGTTGCCGATGAGCCGCGTGCTCGGCAGGTGCGGTCCTCGGCACAGGTCCTTCCAGACCGTCTCGCCGGTCTTCGGGTCCACGTTGTCGTAGATGGTGAGCTCGGTGCCCCCGACCTCGACCGACTCGTTGTCGGACCCCAGCTCGACCGCCGAATCCAGTTCGGCCGACGAGGTCTCGCCGCCCTTCAGCCCGATGAGCTCGAGCTTGTACGGCTCGTCGGCCAGCTCGGCCCGCGCCTCCTCCTCGGTGACCACGCGGCGGACGAACCTCTGACCCTGGCGGATGATCCGCTCCATCGCCTTGTCCACGGCCTTCAGGTCGTCCGGAGTGAGCGGGGTCTCCACGTCGAAGTCGTAGTAGAAGCCGTCGACGATGGGCGGCCCGATGCCCAGCTTGGCTTCGGGGTTGATCGACTGCATCGCCTGCGCGGCGACGTGCGCCGCGGAGTGCCGCAGGATGTTGAGCCCGTCGGGCGAGGAGATGAGCACCGGCTCCACGACGTCGCCCGGGTTCACCGTCGCCGCAAGATCCAGCAGCGAGCCCCGGATGCGCATGGCGACGATCGAGTGATCGCTGAAAAGTCCGAACCCGGTGGTCGTCTCGGTCGCCGTGATCGCTTCGAGGGGGGAAACGGGTGCGGCGGACGGATCTGACACGGCGGTGGTGCTCCTCGAGTCGGTGACGATTACACCACCAACTGTACCGGCGCGCCGAGACTACGATATCGCGCTCCAGGGACGCCGCAGGCGGGAGAGCACGCGGCTCAGCGAGCCCTGGAACGCGCCGGAGCGCTCACCGGTGAAGCTCCAGAGCACGGCCTCGCGGATGTCGGTCGAGGTGGTCACCGCGAACTCGACCGGTGAGAGCAGCAGCTCCTCGATGCGCGCCACGTCGGGGATGCGGGCGGTGGCGACGAGGACCGAGCCGTTCGCCTGGTCGCGGACCGGCATCCATCGCTCGGAAAGGTAGGTCTTCGACTCCCAGGAACGCACGAGGTCGTCGTCGATCCACTGGGTCGAGAGGTCGATCGCGGGGAACGACCAGGCCTGGGACATGACCCGCCGGAGCTTGTCGGCGTCGATCATTCCCGAGGCGATGAGAGTCTCATCGACGTGTTCTCCGAGCGCGCTCCCCACGCGCGCGGCGGCCGCGACCTCGTCGCCGCTGACGAGACCCGAGGCGACCAGCAGGTCGATGAGGCCAGCGTCGTGCTCAGAGGCTTCGGGTACCGTCACAGCACCCATCGTGCGGGGCGCGCGACCCGCCGCATAAGTCCCCAGTGTGCGTGCCACCCTTGTGCGTGCCAGCACCTGAACGCCCGCTGAGTGAACAGTTCGGTCTACTTGAGGGGGCAGGAGGGCTGCGTACATTTGCGTCGGTCGGCGTCTGATACCCGGTTCGCCGATTGACGGGCCCGGCGAGCGTGGTTATCTTTCCGGGCCCGTCGCACGCCCCGCTCGCCTCAGTGCAGGAGGGTGTACAGGCTCGCGATCCTGCCGTCGCGCACGATCGCGACATCCGTTCCCGAGAGCACGGCTCGTTCTGCGGACACACCCAGCGCCCAGTCGTGCGTGGAGAGCTCCGCGACGCCGCGGTACGGCGACGCGCTGTGGAAGCGGAAGGCGGGATCGCCCTGAGCGAGCAACGCGTCGATCTTCGCGGAGAACGCCTCACGGCCGATCGTCTCCCCCTCCGGGTCCACGAAACGGATGTCATCCGCGCACAGTCGCGCGATGGCGGCGGCCCGCGCGGAAGGGTCTGGCTGATTGAAAATGTCTTCGGTCATCCGCTCGAGGATGTCGGCTGCATCGGTCATCCCACGAGTCTCTCGCGTACTGGCGGTCCCGTCGAGCCGGGCGTCCCCGGCCGGCATCGGAGGAGTTTCGGGGCGACACGCCCGGAGAGCGGAAAGGAAAAGCCCCGGAGACCGGCTCCGGGGCTTTTCTCGTGTGAGCGATACTGGGATCGAACCAGCGACCTCTTCCGTGTCAGGGAAGCGCGCTACCGCTGCGCCAATCGCTCAAGCTTTGTTATTTTACTTCTTTTCGAGGTGACGACGGGATTCGAACCCGTGTGGACGGCTTTGCAGGCCGCTGCCTCGCCTCTCGGCCACGCCACCGTGTGGGCGTATACGCCAGTCTTGGTTGCCCAAGCAAGTCAGGGCCCTGAGGCCCCGACTTCACTCGAGCGGATGACGAGATTCGAACTCGCGACCCTCACCTTGGCAAGGTGATGCGCTACCACTGCGCCACATCCGCACTGCTCGCATTTCTGCGTGCGGTCATGACTCTATCCCAGGCTGGCCCGGGTCGCCAATTCGTTACGAGCAGGCGTGTCGGTATGGCAGGATATTCAGGTCAGGGCGATTGGCGCAGTTGGTAGCGCGCTTCCTTCACACGGAAGAGGTCATCGGTTCGAGTCCGGTATCGCCCACACCAGCCCCGGGTTTCCCGGGGCTTTCGACTTTTCCAGGGCACATCGAGCCGAAGTTCGCCGGCTTTTCCCCGCGCCTTTGCTCTTCCGGCATCTGTATGATTGTCATACGATAAGCGCGAATCGTGCAGCGCACTCAGTGAGGAGTAGACGATCGATGAGTGAATTGACCCCGCGGCAGAAAGAAATCAAAGCGGAATTCCTGGCATCGCGAGGCACATGGGGTGAACCGTGGGAGACCGTGCTCAAGGTCGATCCGGAGTTCGTCGCGGCCTACCTGCACCTCTATGAGGTGCCCTGGAAGAAGAATCACCTCTCCCCCAAGTTCAAAGAGCTCTGCTATCTCTCGGTGAGCGCTGCGGCGACACATCTCTATCATCCGGGGATCAGGGCCCACATCGCTGCGGCCCTCGACCTCGGAGCCACCCCGGCCGAGATCGTCGAGGTGCTCGAACTGGCGTCGACGCTCGGCATCCACACCATGAACATCGGCGTGCCGCTTCTCGTCGAGGTGCTGGAGGAACGAGGCAGAACGGAACCCGCACCGCTGGACGAATACCAGGAGCGTCTGAAAGCCGAGTTCACCGAAGTCCGTGGATACTGGCACGACTTCTGGAACGAGATGCTCGAATTCGATCCGGAGATGTTCGCCGCCTACACCGAGTTCTCCACCGTGCCGTGGAAGACCGGCACACTGACGCCGGCGGAGAAGGAGCTGATCTACATCTCCTACGACATCGCGGCGACGCACCTCTATGTTCCGGGTACCAAGCTGCACATCCGCAATGCCCTCAACCACGGGGCCACGGTCGAGCAGATCCTGGAGGTGATGGAGATCTCGAGCGTGCTCGGTATCCATGCCGTCACCACGGCCGTTCCCATGCTGAACGAGGAGCTCGCCCGGCGAGGAATCGACCTCTGAGTGCGGGCCGGCGGCGTGTCACCGGCCCGCACGATCAACTCACGTTGAGCGAGAGGTACTTCGTCTCGACGTATTCGTCGATGCCGACATGGCCGCCCTCGCGGCCGTAGCCGCTCGACTTGATGCCGCCGAAGGGCGCTGCAGGGTTGGACAGCACCCCGCGGTTGACCCCGATCATGCCCGCCTCGAGCCGCTCGGAGACGCGCACCGCCCGATCGAGGTCCCTGGTGAACAGATAGGCCGCGAGGCCGTACTCCGAGTCGTTCGCCCAGCGAACCACTTCATCCTCGTCCGAGAATGCCACGATCGGCGCGACCGGTCCGAAGATCTCCTCCCTCACGAGGCGGGAATCGTGAGCGACCCCGGTCACCACGCGCGCCGGGGAGTAGAAGCCCGGCCCGCCCGGGAGCGGCGTCTCGTAGGCGACATGTGCGCCCTCTGCCACGGCATCCGCCACGAGGACGGCGACCTTGTCGACGGCGGCCTTGTCGATGAGGGGCCCGAGCGTTGTCGTCGCGTCGGTTCCCCGTCCGACCACCAGCGTCGAGAACCGCTCCACCAGTCGCGCCGAGAATCGCTCGGCGATGCTCTCGTGCACGTAGAAGCGGTTGGCCGCCGTGCAGGCTTCGCCGTTGTTGCGCAGTTTGGCCAGCATCGCCTGCTCGACGGCGTGGTCGACATCCGCGTCACGGAAGACGATGAATGGCGCGTTGCCGCCCAGCTCGAGCGACAGACGGATGACACCCCGCGCCGACTGCTCCGCCAAGGACTGCCCGACCTCGGTCGAACCGGTGAAGGAGAGCTTCCGCAGCCGGGGATCGGCGAGAAGCGAGCTCACGACGGCCGATGCCCGAGAGGTGGTCAGGGTTCCCAGCACTCCGTCGGGCAGTCCCGCCTCGGCCAGGATCTGCGCGATCGCGTGCATGGACAGCGGCGTCTGCTTGGCAGGCTTGACGATCACCGTGCACCCCGCGGCGAGTGCCGGCCCGATCTTCCGGGCGCCCATCGCCAGGGGAAAATTCCACGGGGTCACGAGCAGGCACGGTCCGACTGGCTGCTTCATGGTTACGATGCGCGACGTGCCATCGGGCGCGGTCGACCAGCTGCCGTCGAGCCGAACCGCCTCCTCCGCGAACCAGCGGAAGAAGTCCGCCGCGTACGCGACCTCCGAGCGCGACTCGGCGAGGGGCTTGCCCATTTCGAGCGTCATGAGCAGCGCCAGCTGCTCGTTGCGCTCGGTCATGATCTCGTAGGTGCGCCGGAGGATCTCGCCTCGCGCACGCGGCGGTGTCGAAGCCCAGCTGTGCTGGGTCTGCACGGCCGCATCGAGCGCGGCAGCAGCATCCTCGACGGATGCGTCGGCGACCTCGATGAGCACCTCCTCCGTGCTCGGATCGATCACACCGAGCGTTCGACGCGTCGACGACGGTCGCCACGCGCCGCCCAGCAGGAGGCCGGTCGGGACACCGGCGAGCACCGCCGCCTCGTCAACCGCGCTCACTCCGTGCCACCACTGCGTGCCGACTCGATCTCCTCGAGCAGGATGGGTGCCCCAGTGGTGACCGAGTGGATTCCGATGACGCTGGCGATCTCCATGACCTCGAGGATCTGTTGGGGCGTGGCCCCGTAGCCCAGCGCGTTCTCGATGTGGAGCTTGAGGCCGACCGTGTAGAGATGAGTCGCCGAAGTATCGAACGCGATGTAGATGAGCTCCTTCACCAGGGGAGACAGCCGTCCGTGCTTCCAGGGGACCGAGGAGAACTCCGTGTAAGCCTCGAAGAGCCTGGGGTCCACCTCGAGCATCTCGTCCCAGGTCGGGTTCCAGTATCCGCGGTTCGTGGTGAACTCCGCCTTGAGCCGCTGCTGATACTCGTCCAGCTCGGCGGGCCCGGTGCGGTCCCCGCGCTCCGTGAGCACCTCGAGGAGAACCGGCACGCCCACATTCATCGCGTGGATGCTGAGAGTGGAAGTGCACTCGAGCACCTCCATGATCTCCTCCTGCGTCGCCCCGGCGGCCAGGGCGGCCCTCACGTGCTGCCGGATGCCTGGAGCGTAGAGGTGCGTGGCTGCCGAGTCCACCGCGATGAAGATGAATTCCTTCGTCTTGTCATCGAGGTGATTCTGGCGCCAGGGCACGGCCGAGAAGTTCAGATAGGCGAGCAGGTAGTCCGGGTCGAGCACGAGGATGCTCTCCCAGGCGTCACCCCACGTACCGCGTACGCGGATGAACTCGTCTTTGATGTCCTGCTGTCGAGCACTGAGTGCCATGGTTTTTCTCCTTCGTATCGGGTGGAATCCGTCGGGAGGAGAGGATCGTCAGACGTCAGAGAGTGCTTTCCGCCTCGCGAAGGCTGTGCAATGCCGTGACCGAGGCCGAGCGGACGTGCGCGGCCGTGAGCTGCGACGCTAGTTCCGCATTGCGATCCTGAATCGCAGCCACGACGGCGCGGAGCTCCCGCACCACCTCGCTGGACCGGCCCGATTCGGAGAGCGATGTCGCCCTGAGCACCTGGACCCGAGCCTGAATGCCTTCGAGCAGCTGCTGGAGCGCAGCACTCTTCGCACCCGCGATCAGCACGGCGTAGAACCTGTCCTTGGCCGCCAGCATCTCGCGGATGTCGTCGGTGCGGGACGTGACCTCCGCCAGGTTCTCGATGGTCTCGGCCAGGCTCGCGACCTCGTCATCGCCGGCCCGCTCCACGAAGTGCTGCACCACGAGCGACTCGAGCGCGGCCCTGACCTCGTACAGGTCGATGGCCTCCTCCAGAGAGGGTGCGCTCACCATTGCCCCGCGCTGCGGGACCACCGTGACCAGTCCCTCGGAGGCGAGCTCGCGAAGCGCCTCGCGGATGGTGGTGCGGGAAACGCCCAGCTGCTCGATGAGCTCCCGCTCGACCAACCGTTGTCCCGGCTTGAGCTGGAATTCCAGGATGGCCTGCCGAAGCGCTGCGATGACCTGCTCGCGCAACGGCGCGGCGACGCGGCCCATGGGCTCGGCCGTCCATGACTGTGCAAGCGAATTGGTGGGTGGCATGTCACTAACTATACGTAGCGGCTTTGTACTTCGTCATACGATCTCTCCCTCTGTTCAGCGTGTCACGGGCATCCCTTCGCGGCCCTCCGGCGCGGCAGCCCTAGCGATCGGCGAGCCATCGAGCCACCTCCGTGTGGTCGGCCTGCTGTGGCAGATCGTTCGCAGCCTGCTCCCAGAGGGCCACGGCATCCGATCCGAGCGCGCTCGGAGCGCCCGTCTCCTCGGCTAGCTGCACCGCGATCTTCATGTCCTTGAGCATGAGGCGCAGGCCGAATCCCGAGTCGAAGGAGCCGGGGAGGATGAAGTTCGGCCACTTGTTCTCGGTCGATCCGCTGCGTCCGCTCGACCCGTTGAAGACGGCGAGCATGACCTCGGGGTCGAGCCCGAACCGCTGGCCCGCGACCATCGCTTCGCTGGTGATCCACAGATGCGTCGCGGAGAGCAGATTGTTGAGCGCTTTGATCGCGTGTCCAGACCCGACTCCGCCCGCATGCACGGGCCGCCCCAGGGCCTCGAGCACGGGGCGGATGCGCGCGACATCCGCATCAGAGCCGCCCACCATGATGGTGAGGGTGCCGGCGACCGCTCCCTTCACGCCTCCCGACACCGGAGCATCGACCATGGCGATCCCCTGTGCGGCGAGCCCAGTGGCGAGCTCGCGTGTGGTCAGCGGCTCCGACGAACTCATGTCGACCACGAGCGTGCCCGGGGCCAGCGCATCGGCGAGACCCTTGTCCGCCAGCACGCCGGCCACGATCTGCGAGTTGGGCAGCATGAGGATGACCGCGTCGGCGCCGCGCGCGGCGTCGCCCAGTTCGCTCGCCTCGATTGCTCCGTCGGCGACGGCCGCGGCACGTGCAGCCGGAACGAGGTCGAACGCCTGCACCGAGTAGCCCGCTTCGACCAGCCGTCGGGTCATCGGGCCGCCCATGTTCCCGAGCCCGATGAAGCCGATGGTGGCGATCGGTCGGGGATCACTCATTCTGAGCGACCTCTTTGAGGATCTTGTCCGCGACGCGGAATGACTCCAGAGCGGCCGGAACACCGACGTAGATCGCGGTCTGGAGGAGCACCTCTTGGATCTCGGCCTCGGTAGCGCCGTTCGTGAGGGCTCCACGCACGTGCACACCCAGCTCGTGCGACCGGTTGAGCGCGGTGAGCATGGCCAGGTTGAGTAGACTCCGCGTCTTTCGCGGCAGCCCGTCCCTACTCCAGACGATGCCCCAGCAGTACTCGGTCACGAGGTCCTGGATCGGGCGCGAGAACTCGCTCACCTGCCCCAGTGACTTGTCGACGTGCGCTGCCCCGAGCACCTCGCGACGGACCTGGAGTCCCTCCTCGTAGCTCTCCTGATGGGTCTTCTCGTTCGTCATTTCTGGTCCTCGCTGTCGGTTGGTGCGCTGTAGTCGGCCTCCGGCACCGGGTCGGCCCAATGGGTGACGCCGAGGGAGATCGCGGTGTGGATCATGAAGGAGTCGGGCGCCGCACCGTGCCAGTGGGTCTCCCCCGGCGGCACCCAGACCGTGTCCCCCGCCCGCAGCACCCGTACCGGCTCGCCCAAGGACTGCACGAGACCGCGTCCGGCCAGAACCTGGAGGATCTGCCCGTTCTCATGGTGATGCCAGTGCGTGCGAGCGCCCGGCGTGAAATTGACCGTGTTGATGGTGACGCCATCCGTCGCAGCCATCGTGACGTACGGATACGCGATGCCGGTGAACTTCGAGCCCGGCTTTCCGGCGGTGCCCGCCTGGTCTGCGGGCGAGATGATGATCATTCCTGAACCTCCCCGTCGTGGAGTCGCACTCCGCCGGAGATGTCCCCGATCGCGTCGACCACCGTGTTGCTGATCTGGTCCGCGTACCCGAGCGCGCGCGCCAAGCCGAAGCTTGCAAGCGGACCGGCGGCGTTGAGGCTGGAGACGCCCAGCTGCGCGAGGAGGTCAGCGTAGAGCGTGACGTCCTTCATCATCAGGGTGTTGGTCAGACCACCCTTGAGGTAGTCGCCTTTGATGATCTTGGGAAAGCGATTGATGGTCGCGAAATTCACCCCGGAGCTCTTGTTGAAGACCTCGAGCACGGTCTCGAGGTCCAGCCCGGCCTTCTTGGCGGCCACCATCACCTCGGCGGTCGCCGACAGTGCGACCGCGTTGAGGAAGTTGTTGAGCAGCTTGGTCGTGTGCCCGGCACCCGACTCGCCGACGAAGAAGATGTTCGTGGCGAAGAAGCCGAGCACATCACGCGCGGCATCGAGCGCAGCCGCCTCCCCGCCGACCATGAGGGTCAGCTGCCCCTTGTCCGCAGCGGCCGCCCCGCCCGAGATGCCCGCATCGAGGTACTGAACCCCTTTCTGGGCGAACAGCCCGTGGATCTTCCTCGTGGACGCGGGAGCCGAGGTGCTCAGATCGACGACGATCTGCCCCTCGCGAGCGTGTGCGAGCAGACCCTCGTCGCCGAAGACGACCGCCTCCACGACGCGGCTGTCTGGCAGAGAGAGGAGCACGACATCCGCACCCTCCATGACGGCTGCTCCCGATGGGGCGCCCGTCGCTCCGGCGGCTCCGATGTTCTCCGTCTTCGCGTCGTAGCCGAGCACCTCGGTGCCGGCGCGCACGATGCAGCCGGTCATGCGGCCGCCCATGTTGCCGAGGCCGATGAAGCCGATTCGCTTGTCAGTCATCTCTTGTCTTCCTGTTCCAGTCCGTTCCGTAGAGCGCGTCGTCGATGCCCGTCGGATCCCACGCGCCTGCGCCGCCCGCAGGGCGCACTGTGTTGACGATGGTCGCCCCTCCGTCCGCGGAGACGATCTGCCCGGTGATGTACGCGGCGTCCTCGCTGAGTAGGAACGCTGCCACGGCGGCGATCTCCTCCGCCGTCCCCGCGCGACGCAGGGGCGTGGTCGATGCTCGCTGCACCATGTCGTTCTTGCCGCCGGAGGCCGTGGCCGCCGAGGCGAACAGGTCGGTGGGAACGATGCCGGGCGCGACCCCGTTGACCCGGATGCCGAGCGGCCCGCCGTACACTGCGGCGCCGTGGATCAGCCCCACTACTCCGTGCTTCGAGGTCTGATATGGGAGGAGGTCCGCACTGCCGGTCAGGCTGGCGATCGACGCCGTGACGACGATCGTTCCCGCCGTCCGCTGCTCGCGAAAGCGTCGGAAAGCCGCGCGCAGCCCCAGGAACTGGCCGCGGACGTTCACGTTCATGACGCGATCGAAGTCGTCGACCGAGATGTCGGGAAGCGCAGCGAACGTTCCGAAGATGCCCGCGTTCAGGTGGTGCAGATCGATGCGCCCGAACTGCTCGACTCCCGCCGCGATGTAAGCGTCGACCTGCGCTTCATCGGAGACGTCGGCCTCGACAGCGATCGACTCGGTGGGAAGCGACCGCGCGACCGTGCGCGCGGCCTGTGCGTCGATGTCCACGACGATCACCCGCGCGCCCTCGTTCGCGAGCCGATGAGCCGAGGCGCGCCCCAGCCCTCCCCCGGCGCCGGTGACCACCGCCACCTTGCCGGCGAAACGACCCGAGCTCATGACAGTTCGCCGATCGTGGCGATCAGGCCCGCGAACTCGCCCGAGACCGGGGTGAATCGCCCGAGGGTGGCCGGGTCGTGCCCCGACACCACATGCTGCACCTCGCCGGAACGCTCCCACTCGTGGATCGAATCGAAGGCGGCGTACATGTCGATCAGATCGGCGACGTACGTGAAGGGACGATCGGCCTCGTACTCCTCGTAGAAGTGGATGGCGTCGCTGGCCAGCAGCACCACGCCCTCCGAGGTGGAGACCTTCACCACGAGCTGCCCGGGCGTGTGACCCCCGACCTGGATCAACTCCACCCCCGGGGCCAGTGCGTGACGCCCCGAGACCAGCGCGAGACGACCCTGCTCGTGAGCGCTGCGGAGTTCCGCGAGGTCGGCTTCCTCGCTCGAGTGATGGAATTGGCGACGCTGCGCGAAGGGGCCGTTCCAGAAGTCGAACTCGTCCTGAGCGATATACACCCGGGACGATGGGAAGTGCGAGAGGTGACCGGTGTGGTCGTAGTGGGCATGGGTGATGACCACATCCGGGGCGGCCGCGGGATCGACCCCCAGTTTCGCGTAGGTCTCGGGCAGATCGAGCACGAAGGTGCGGTTGCGCGCCTCGCCGCCGGCTCGTGAGAAACCTGTGTCCACCACGATCGTGCGGTTGTCGTTCTGAACGATCCAGGCGAAATAGTCCATCTCGATAGCGACATCCGGCTCGCCATAGAGCGGATAGTTCAGGAAGACATCGCTCTTGGTCGTAGATCTGGTGCCGTGCCGGATGATGCTGACGCGGTAGTTCTCGTCGCTCACGCGAGCACGGTGGCAATCTCGCCGGCTGCTCCGGGAGCGGCAGGGAACCGGTCACGTACGCGCGCGTCGTGGCCGGGGATGACGGTCGCCCCGGTGTCCCGCGCGAGCGTGTTGATGAAGTGAAGGCCCGCCCTCATCTCGTCGAGATCGGTGAAGGCGAAGAACGGCCACTCGTGCTCGATCTGCTCGTAGAAGTGAGCCGCGTCGACGGTCATGATGAGTCCGCCGTCGGCGGTCTCGATGCGGGTGAGCAGCTCGCCCGGGCAGTGGCCGCCGATCGGGTACACGGTGATGCCGGGGAACACCTCGGTCTCTTCGGAGACGAGTCGTAGCCGGCCTTCTCTCTGAGCGGCGACGACCGGCGCCAGGTCGTCGGCCGTCGAGAACTCGCCCTCGAGCTGCCCTGCCTCGAGCTTGCCGATCCAGTAGTCCCACTCGGCCTGCCCTGAGATGACCTGCGCATTGACGAACAGGCTGAGGTAGCCGATGTGGTCGTAGTGGAAGTGGCTGGTGATCACTGCGTCGACGGTGGCCGGGTCGATCCCGAGGATCTCGAGGCCGCGCGGGGTCGGCGTGACGCTGATCTCGCCCAGCCAGTCGAACTTGGGGATGTCGTATCCGGTGTCGAGCAGGATGAGCTTGCCGTCGGCGCGGATGACCCAGAAGTTGTAGTCCATGTCCAGGTCCCCGTCGGGCTCGCCGTAACGCGCGTAGTCGTAGAAGACGTCGCTTTTCCGCACGACCCGTTCGCCGTACTTCACGGAGAGCACTGAGATGTCGGGCATGGTAACTCCTTCGTTTCCAACCAATGGCGTGTCTCCCACCTTGCCGCTGATCGCGGCCGAATGGGTCGCGATCGTGGTCTCGGGGGTAGCAATGACTGACTATATGATTGTCGGACAATAGGAGTCAAGCTGAGTCGCAGACGCCCGCTCGTCGGGCGGCACGAGACCCGGCGGCTTGACTTTTGACGTCGACCTGTCAATACAATGAGCATGATTGTCGGACAGTCATACCGTAATAACTTCAGCGCCGAGGGTGCATGTCAAACCTCCGGCCCCCACAGAACGGTGATCGTGCAATGGAGCGGATCCGCCTCACTCGCGCTGTCATCGGGGCTGCCCCCTTCCGGCCCGCATCCAGCGGTCCAGCCCCGTCGATCGCCCGAGGCCTACCCGGCCCCGCGGAGATCCGAAACGGCACATCGTTCGTCGTGCGCGGCGGCTGCCTCGCACTCTGAACCCCCAAACAGCACCACCTAGCAGAGAGTGAATTTGCAATGAAGCGAATAATGATCACCGCCGGAATCGTGGCCGCAACCGCGCTGGCCCTCACGGCGTGCACAGGAAGCGGCAGTTCCGGTTCTGGCGGCACCATCCTGATCGGTGGCATCGCCGGCACGACCGGTGCGTACGGCTCCACCGGTCAGGCGGTCGTCAACGGCACTCAGCTCGCGATCGACGAGATCAACGCCAAAGGTGGTGTCCTCGGCAAGAAGCTCAAGTTCGAGGCGCACGACGACGGCGCGTCCGCCACGACCTCGTCCCAGCTGTTCAACAAGCTGGTCAGCGAAGGGGCCGTCGCCATCGTGGGCTCACCGGACACCGGTCCCACGACCGCATCGCTCTCCAGCCAGAAGAAGATCCCCGTGATCGGCGCAGTGGATGACGGCGGCCTGACGGTTTACCCGGACGGCCCCAGCAAGCCGCCGTTCCCTTACGCGTTCAGCACCAGCCTGAACACATTCGCGTGGGGCGGAGCCATCGCCGACTACGCCCTCAAGAACTGCAAGGGGCTGGCAGTGCTCCACGATCCGAGCAGCTACGGTCTCGGCGGTCTCGCCGGCATCAAGCTCGTCTACGACGCCAAGGGTAAGAAGCTCGCGCTCGAAGACGCCATCACCGAGAACTGGGCGACCGGCGCGACGGTGGGACTCAAGTCGGAGATCGACAAGATCAAGGCGTCCGGGGCGGACTGCGTCGATGTCTGGCTGACCCCGCAGGACCAGGCGTCGTTCGTGCAGGAGGCCCGGAGTCTCGGCGCGGACTTCACCTTCCTGGGCAACGACGAGACCGACGCCGACACCACGTTCTCCGACCTCGCCAAGGATCAGGCGGAAGGAATGATCTCCGCTCTGCTCACGACCGAGGTGCACCCCACGTCGGCCCTCAAGTCCTTCCAGAGCAAGTACAAGGCCAAGTTCGGCAAGGACTCCACCCCGTTCGCCGAGCTGAGCTACGACGCGATCTACATGCTGAAGCAGGCGATCGAGAAGGGTAAGTCGACCGACGCCAGGAGCCTGCAGAAGCAGCTCAACAGCATCAGCAACTACGACGGATTGACCGGCAAGCTCACGTTCACCGAGCAGCAGCACACCACGATCAACAAGGATCAGCTCACCCTCGTGAAGTACAGCACGGCGTCGAACTCGTGGGAGCCGTTCGAGTAGTCAGTTCGCGCGCCCGGCCGTCCGAGTGATCGGCGGCCGGGCGCGACCTTCGCCCCACCCTCACGACGAAAAGGTAACAATGCTCCAGGTACTCCTGAGCGGACTGTCGATCGGCGCCGTCTACGGACTGGTCGCCATGGCGTTCGCGGTGGTCTTCTATGTCACACGAGTGATCAACTTCGCGACCGGGCAGCTGCTCATGGTCGCGATCATGCTCACCGCCGGCCTCAGCCAGAGCGGGCTGCCCGACTGGGCTGCGATCGTGATCGGGTTGATCGCCGCAAGCGCCGCAGGCGTGCTCATCTACTTCGTCGCGGTGCGTCCCGTGCTGAGATTCGACCGGTTCAGCTTCGCCTGGCTGGTCAGCACGCTGGGCGTGGCCATCGTGCTCCAGTCGGCCGCAGCCATCATCTACGGGCCTACCTCGCAGGGCTTTCCCAAGCTGCTCAACCGTCAGGACATCCGCATCGGCTCGGCCTCGATCACCTGGCAGGAGCTGCTCGCCGTCATCGTGGCCGTGGTCGCCGTAGCGGGGTTCGAGGTGTTCCGCCGTCGGACGCTGTTCGGAAAAGTGGGGATGGCGATCTCTTCCGACCCCGAGATGGCCTCGGCCATCGGCGCACGGGTCACGGTTTACGCCGTGGCCGCGTTCGCCATCGGAGGACTGCTCGCGGGTGTCGCCGGGGTGCTTGTCGGGCCTATCACCTACGCCAACCCGTACCTCGGTGACACGTACGGCATCACCGGATTCGTCGCCCTCATGATCGGCGGGATCGAGCGCCCGGCCGCTGCCATGGGCGGCGGCCTCGTACTGGGGGTGCTCTCGGTCGGCGCGAACACGTTCATCGGCTCGCAGGCATCCGACTGGTTCCCCTTCGTGGTCGTGGTCATCGTGCTCCTCATCGCCCCTCACGGGCTCTTCGCCTCCGGAGACTCCCTCAGAAGGCTGCTCTCGAGAATCGGCACGCGCGGCTCCGTGGCGAAGGGAGCCAACTCATGAGCAGCGTCATCACCCGGCGGAACTCCCGCTCCAGAATCATCACCGTGGCCACGGTCGCCCTGGTGGTCGCCTACCTCGCCTCCACCTTCGGGGTCGCCAACGGCTCCTACGGAACGCAATCCCTGGTGCTCGTGGCTGCGGTCTTCGCGATGCTCGCCCTCAGTCTCGATCTGGTGGCGGGGATGACGGGGCTCTACTCCCTCGGACACGCGGGACTGTTCGCCCTCGGCGCGTACGCCACCACCCTGCTCAACACCAAGCTCGGCTGGAACCTGTTCCTGCTGCTTCCGCTGTCGGTCGTCGGCGTCGGGATCATCGGGCTGGTGCTGGGCTTTCTCTCACTTCGGGTGAGCGGACTCTACTTCGCGATCACGACCTTCATCTTCACGCTGGTCGTGGTGGTGCTGCTCAGCGACCTCACCTTCACGGGCGGATTGCAGGGCATCGCCGGTCCCGTGTTCCCGGACTTCCCGGACTCGCTTGCATTCCTCGGCTCGTCGGTGACCTGGTGCGTGGGACTTGCGCTGCTGGTCACCGTCATCGTCATCTGGAGCATCCGCAGCTCCCCGCTCTACCCGGTGCTTCTCGCCATCCGCGATGCGGAACCGTTCGCGGCCGCCGCGGGCGTGCGCACCTCGATGATGAAGGTCGGCGTCTTCGGACTCTCCGCGGGAATCGCCGGCATGGCCGGGTGGGCGTTCTCGTTCCTGGGGTTCATCTCTCCGGGCCAGTTCAGCTGGACGGTCTCGGTGAACATCCTGGTCATGGTGATCCTGGGTGGCATCAACACGAGGCTCGGTCCGATCATCGGCGCCGCATTCGTCAGCGCCTTCCCCGTGGTCGTCTCGATCGACCCCTTCCTTCAGGAGGTCATCTTCGGGTGCATCTTCGTGCTCGTGATCGTCTTCTTCCCGCAGGGCTTCATGGGGATCGTCGGCAACCTCGTTCGCCGCGTGCGGCGGCGGACTGCCGAGGCACCGAGCGTCGAACCCGAGGACGGTGCGGAAGCACCGATCGCGTACGCCCCGCTCGCGCCCGCAGACGCCGCACCGGCCCGGCTGCTCGACGCGGAGATCGCGCTCGAGGCGCGGGATATCGTCTTCGGCTACACGAAGGGGGTCCGTGCGCTCGACGGCGTGGACATGGTGGTGAGACGCGGCACGATCCACGGGCTCATCGGTCCGAACGGATCCGGCAAGAGCACGCTGGTCAACCTCATCTCGGGCCAGATGTCGCCGAACTCGGGCACCATCTCGGCAAACGGGGTGCGGATCGAGCGGCTCGGCGCCTCCGCGCGGGCCAAGCGCGGAGTGATGCGCACCTTCCAGTCGGCGGTGATGGTGCGGGAGCTGCCCATCGAGAGCAATGTGGGCATCGGGCTCTACAGCCGGTTCCCGCGCATCGCCGCGCGGTCGGTGATCTGGCCGCTGCTGCCAGGCGCACGACGCGACTCACGGGCGATCCGCGCGCAATCGGTCACCTCGCTGGCGACCGTCGGTCTCGCGTCGAGTTGGATCGGCGCGCGCGTGGCGGACGTGCCGCACGGTGTGGAGCAACTCACCCAGCTGGCTGCCGCGTGCGTCGCCGAACCGACCATCCTCATCCTCGACGAACCGCTGGCCGGTCTCTCCGCAGGTGAGGTCGAGCAGGTCTCCGAGATCCTCCGAGGGCTGAAGCGAAACGGCGTCACCGTCATCGTCGTAGAACATCAGACCCGCTTCATCTTCGAGATGTGCGACGAGGTCACGGTGCTCGCCGCCGGCGAGCTCGTCAAGACGGGATCGGCGGCAGAAGTCAGAGCCGACGACCGAGTACGAGAGGTCTACCTGGGACAGTGAGCGATACCGTGAAAGCACTGGAGATATCCGGCCTCTCCGCCGGATACGGACGATACGACGTGGTGCACGACATCAGCCTCCAGGTCGAGCAAGGCGAGGCCGTCGCACTGCTCGGTCCGAACGGCGCCGGCAAGACGACCATCCTGCGAGCGATCATGGGCATGATCCGCAATCGTCGCGGCAGCATCGATGTGCGGGGAACCGACATCTCGAAGATGCCCGTGCATCAGATCGCCCGCGGCCACGCCGCTCTGGTCCCGGAGGGTCGACGCCTCTTTCTCGACCAGACGGTGGAGGACAACCTGCGGCTCGGCGGGCTGCACCTCCGCCGGGATCACGCGCGATCCGAAGCACTGATCGACTCGGTCTTCGAGCTCTTCCCTGTGGTGAAACGCTACCGCGATCGGCCCGCCACGGCCCTCAGTGGCGGGGAGCAGCAGATGGTGGCGATCGGCCGCATGATGATGAGCGACCCCGACCTCATGCTGCTCGACGAGCCCAGCCTCGGACTCGCTCCCCTCGCGATCGAAGACATGGCTCAGGCACTGATCACGCTCCGCACGCGTGGCAAGTCCATCCTGCTCGTCGAGCAGCGGGTGGATCTCGCGCTCCAGGTGTGCGACCGGATCTACGTGCTCAGCGGCGGCACGATCGTCGAGGAGGGTGACGCCAAGTCGGTCAACGCCGAAGGGCGGGCCCTGATCGACGCGTACCTCGGCTGACTCGCTGCACGCACTCCGAGCGGTTCGGCGAGACCCCCTGACCAGCGGGAGGTTCCCGGGTGCCGTCGCACCTCGGTTACGACGTCATGGCCATCGACCCGGTGCCCGAGCGGCGCGCTCTCGCCGAGCGTCGGGGCATCGAGGTCCACGACCTCACGGACGACGTGGTGGGCATGATCCACTGGGAGCGTGCTCCCTTGACACGGAAGGGATCATCGGTCCGGGTGCGGTATCGCCCACCACATACCCCCGCGGTCGCCTGCGCGCCCGCTAGTCACGCTCGCCCACACGCCACTCTGTCGGGCCAGCCCGGAAACGGTTAGCGTTGCACCACCGGGGTCCACGCCGGAGGCCCATCGCATGCCGTACGCGCGGGCCGGCGGCATACCACGGGCACGACCAGCGAATTCGACGAATGGGTGAGCGGAGATGTCTGCTGAACCGGAGCTGAGCGAGCCAGACTTCGTGGGCGAAGGCCGACGCGGGTTGGTTGCCGGGCTCCTCGCACTGTTCGACCGGGCGAGCCAAGACCAACGAGCGGTCTGGGTTTCTCTCGAAGCGCCGACAGGATGGGGAAAAACCCGAGTAGCCAGAGAGTTCTACGCCGAGTTGGCTCGCTCGCGGCAGTCCAGCCCGGAGTACTGGCCGCAGGCGATGGTCTCCTGGCGCTCGAATGTCTCGGCACGGCGCAAGACCGTGAACCCACCCGACTTCGACCACGTGGCGATGAGCCGCCCCGACTACCTGTGGTGGGGAATCGCCTGTGGCTTGCGCAACGGCACGCCGAGCGAATCGCTCCTCGCAGACATCGGGGCGCTCCGCAAACACATCGATCACCTCGAGAACGCTTGGTGGTATCGCGCCGGTTTCGTGGAGAAGTTCGCCTTTCCCGCGTTTCTGGCGGTCCGGGCGAAGGTCATGGAGGAGGGCACGTCGGCGATAGCGGATTTCGGGCTCGCGAAGGCCGCCGAGTTGGTGGGCAGTGCCCTCCCCGGCTTCTCGGTCATGAGTTGGCTGGCTCGAAAGGGTATTCAGCAGGGTAGGGCCGCTCGAGCCCGAACCAGAGTCCTCAGAAGTGCCGAGCAGATCGCCTACCAACCCACGGAGGCCGATGAGGTCGAGTCATTCCTCGCCAAAATCGCACCGCTGGTTCCCGTCGTGATCTGCGTCGAAGATGTGCACGATGCGGATGATCTGCTGCTCGATTTGCTCGGACGGCTTGTTCGCAGGGATGCGCCGGTGATGATCGTGACCACGGGCTGGCCGGGCTACCTCGACACGAATCGTGGGCTCGCGCGAGCGATGCGAATCGCCGGAGAGCGACTCGTGCGCATCGACGAAGAGGCGGAACATCTTCCGCCGCCCTTCCCCGCCGGAGCGACGCTGCGCGCGCTGGAGACAGAGGATCTGCTATCGATCGTGCACGCCCATCACGATCGGGTCGGTCGAGACACAGAAGCCGCGCTGATGACGAGGTTTCGCAATCCCTTCGCGCTCGAGCTGGTGCTCGAGGCTCTCGGCCGCGGCGAGGGCGATCTATCCGACATCGATATCACGGACCTCGATGAGCTCTCGGGAAAGGTCGAGGACCTCCACAGACAGGCGTGGGAGCGGCTCGACGAGCACGAACGCGATCGACTGGCGCTGATGACTCTGGGTATTCCCGCGATCGTAACGGGCAAGAAGACCGACGGCCGGTCGTGGGATCGGGAGGCCGTGGAGGCTTCGATCGCACGATCCACCCACGCCCCGATCGGCGAATCGTGGGAGAACGGGCCAGAGCGTGCGTGGATACGACCCATCGATCCGTATTTCAGTCAGTTCAACGACGTCGCGCAGATGAACCTCGCTGCGAGGGAATTCGTGCCTGGCACGCGACGGAGGAGCGTCCGTGACGCCCTGATCCAGGAGGCCAAGCGTCTGCTCGCCGACGACGCGACTCCCGCGGATCGGCTGGCGCAGGCCAGCCGGCTTCTCCTCGCATACGGGGCCGATCTCGACGAACGCGATCTCGTCAGTGCCTGTCGCGCACTCGTGGACGTTCTCTCCGATCTTCCGGGCGAGAGCGGAGCGATTGCGGAGGTGGCGGACGAGGCCCATTCTCACCTCGACCTGGGGGACCCGCGCGATCGTGATCTCCTCTGGTCGGCCGCACAGGCACAGGGAACCCTGGGGCATGCGGGCCGGTCCATCGAGCTGCTGGAGCAGCTCCTGGGGGCGGAGGGCGGGATCTATGGCCCCGATGCCCCGGAACTCCTCGGAACCCGTCGATCGATCGCGACTGCCATGATCAGCGATGGGCAGGCCGGTGCTGCGGTGGTACTGCTGGAGAGTCTGCTCGCTCAGCAACTGCGCTCCATGCCGGAGGACGTCGCTGAAGTGCTGAACACGCGTGCGGGATTGGCTCTTGCCCTGGCCGCCGCGGGACGCCCGGCGGATTCGATCCGGCTCGACGAAGAATCTTTGACAATGCAGGCGGAGACCTCCGGGCCCGACAGTGCGGAGGTCACTAGCACTCGACAGAGGTTGGCCACCACCCTCACCGACACGGGCCGTGCCGTCGAGGCGTTGCCCATGTGGCAGCAGGTCGTCGCGGATCTCACAGCGCAGAGCGGCGCCGACAGCCGGCGAACGCTGGCCGCCAGATCCCGCTCGGCTCGGGCCATCGAGAGCGCAGAGGGGCCTATGGTCGCAGCCGAGTTCTACACCACCCTGCTCGCTGACGAACGCCGCGTCCTGGGAACAGACCACGCCGACGTGCTCACGACGCGAAGGAGCCTTGCCCATGCATCGAGCGAGTCGGGCGCGGGTGCGGCGGCCGACGCGATCTACCTGACACTGGCCGAAGACGAGAAGCGGATCGGGCATTCGGGGAGCGAATTCGACTGACGCCCTGTGCTTGCTAACCTCACCGAATGCGAATCCTCGACTGAGTCTCACCCGGCAGGGCTGGGATTCGGCGACGGCGTGGGGGCTGCGCTCGATCGTGGATCTGCACAGTTCCGAGGAGGCTGGAGCAAGGGACGGCGAACGGGATGCCTCGCCGGCCGCCGATATCGCGATCCGGGTCACCCCCACCGATGACCGCATGAACTCCGAGTTCGCCGAGGTGTGCGTGCCCATCCTGGGCTCGCCCGAGCACGGGCAGCACAACGTGAAGGAAGCCCAACCGCACGTTCGCTCGTTCGTCGCCGATCCCGCTGCGGTCTTCGACCGGCTCGGCGTCGGCCAGAGCACCCGGCGCGGGCTCCGCTCACTGCTCGTCGGCTGACCGGCGACGCACGCGGAGGGCATCAGCGCAACCCCTAACCAGCGGGATGTTCCCGCGTACCGTCGCGCCCATGCGAGCACTCACCTACCAAGGCAAACGATCCGTCAGCGTCGAGACCGTTCCGGATCCCGTCATCCAGGAGCCCACCGATGCGATCGTGCGGATCACGTCCAGCGCCATCTGCGGTTCCGACCTGCACCTCTACGAGCTGTTCGGGCCTTTCCTCGACAAGGGCGACATCCTCGGTCACGAGCCGATGGGGATCGTGGAGGAGATCGGATCGGGTGTCACCGGCCTCGCGGTCGGCGACCGGGTCGTCGTGACCTTCACCATCGCCTGCGGTCACTGCTACATGTGCTCACGCGGTCTGCAGTCCCAGTGCGAGACCACCCAGGTGCGCGAGCAGGGCTCCGGCGCGTCGCTCTTCGGCTATACGAAGCTCTACGGGCAGGTCCCCGGCGGCCAGGCGGAGCTGCTGCGAGTGCCGCTCGCCGACTACACCGCGGTGAAGGTGGGCGCCGAGCTGCCCGATGAGCGCTATCTGTTCCTCAGCGACATCCTGCCGACCGCGTGGCAGGGAGTGAAGTACGCGAACGTGCCCGATGGCGGCACGCTCGCGGTCTTCGGCCTCGGGCCGGTGGGCCAGTTCGTCACCCGCGTCGGCCGGCACCTCGGCTACCACGTCATGGCCATCGACCCGGTTCCCGAGCGACGCGCTCTTGCCGAGCGTCACGGC
Source organism: uncultured Lacisediminihabitans sp. (assembly GCA_966212465.1). Taxonomy (GTDB): domain Bacteria; phylum Actinomycetota; class Actinomycetes; order Actinomycetales; family Microbacteriaceae; genus Lacisediminihabitans. The sequence continues at coordinate 185,925 of CBIHRK010000001.1, read as the reverse complement.
ATCGAGGTCTACGACCTCACCGACGACGTGGTGGAGCAGCTGCGCGACCGGACCGACGGGCGCGGCCCGGACTCCGTCGTCGAGGCCGTCGGAATGGAGGCCCACGGTGCGGGCGTGACCTCGGCCGCGCAGGCGGCGGTCGGGCTCCTGCCGAAGCCCGTCGCGCGGGCGGCGATGAAGACCGCCGGCATCGATCGGTTGAGTGCGCTGCATCCGGCGCTCGACCTCGTGCGACGCGGCGGAACAGTCTCGTTGAGCGGCGTCTACGGCGGCGAAGCCGACCCCATGCCCATGAAGTCGATGTTCGACAAGCAGGTCACCGTGCGTATGGGGCAGTGCAACGTGCGCAACTGGATCGACGACCTGCTGCCGCTGGTCGAAGACCAGACCGATCCGCTCGGAGTCACGGACCTGACCACCCACACGGTCCCGCTCGAGGAGGCGCCCCACATGTACGAGATCTTCCAGAAGAAGGAGGACGGCTGCATCAAGGTCGTCCTCAAGCCCTGACCGCCGACGAAACATCAACGAAAGGAGATCGCATGGATCTCGGAACGTTCGGAAACTACCGACTGCCCACGCCGATCAGAGACGCGTACGGCGTCGACACCGCGCAGGAGCTCGCCGATCAGCTCGGCGTCACGAAGCGGCCGAGTCTCGCGCTCTCGTCGGAGGCGGAGAGCGCCTACGCCGCCCTCCAGCGCGGCGATCGCGGCCCGGCCCGAGCGCTGCTGGTCGATCGTCTCGGAGTGACCGAGGCCTCGGCCGATGAAGCGCTCGCCAAACTGCCGTCCCTGTAGCCGAACCGCACCGGCGCCGCCTCCGAACTACAGGGGTCGGCGCCGGCGTGGCTCCGGCAGTCCCGACGACAGCAGGGTCAGGATGACGCGATGACAAGTCTTGCCGCTCGGCTCATGCCGCTCGCGATCACCATCCGCGGCGGCAAGGGGCGCTTCCGTTCCGCGGAACGCACTCTCGCCCATGTGGCCGCGCTGCGCAGGCGACCGGCCCCGAGCGCTCCGCCGCGGCGGGTACTGCGGAAAGCGGAGGTCGCCTCGCAGGAGATCGCGGGGTGGCGCGTCTACACCGTCTCGCCGAAGGGCGTTGCATCTCCGCGCCGGGCGCTCTACCTGCACGGCGGTTCGTACGTCTACGAGATCGCTCCGCAGCACTGGACGATGCTCGCCGACCTCGCCGTGCGCGGCGGCATCGCCTTCACCGTTCCGATCCTCCCGCTCGCGCCGGCGGAGACCGCCCCCACGATGGTGCCGAAGGCCGCCGACCTGGCTGCCGCGCTCATCGAGGAGTTCGGACCGTCGCGCGTGAGCCTCTTCGGGGATTCGGCCGGCGGAGGAATGGCCCTGGCCGTGGCGCAGGTGCTCCGGGATCGTGGGGTGCCTGCCCCCCGCGCGACGGTGCTCATCGCGCCGTGGCTGGACGTGAGCTGCAGCGATCCACGACTGGCGGAGCTCGACGCGCAGGATCCTTGGCTCGCGGTCCCGGGGTCGAAGGCGGCGGGCGACCTCTACCGCGGCGCCCTGGCGGACACCGACCCGTGGGTCAGTCCGATCTACGGGTCGCTCGCAGACCTGGGGCCCGTCACCGTGTTCACCGGGACCCGCGACATCCTCAACGCCGACGCGCATCGACTCGCGGCGCTGGCCCCCGCGGCCGGGCTCTCGCTCGACTTCCATGAGGTGGAAGGCATGATCCACAACTATCCTCTGCTGCCGATCCCGGAGGCGCGTACCGCCCGCGACATCATGGTGCGCGCCGTCTCCTGACCGCCGCGGCGACGAGCCACGCGACCAGCGCGACAGCGAAACCGCCGAGACCCGCGAGCAGCAGGCTCGCGACCTGCGTGAAGAGCACCTCGGGCTGACCCGTGTAGATGAAGGCGACGTCCCGGCCCAGGAGCCCGAGGAGCACGATCCCGATGCCGGCACCACCCAGGGCCGAAACAGCTACGCGCACCGGACCGCGAAAACGCCCACGCCCGGGAAGCAGAGCGGCAACACCGCCGGCCAGCGCGGCGATGAGCCCGCCGAGCGGGGGGATGACGTTGCCGGCCGCCGGGGCGGCCGCGGCGAGGCCGGCGAGCAGACCCAGCACCACGCCGGCGGGGGTGTTCGTGCGTCGCCTCGCGCGTTCCACCACGGCCCACGCGGCGCAGCCGATGGCGGGCATGAGCACGGCGTTGAGCAGGATGGATGCCGCCCCACCCCCCACCTCCAGCGAGATCCCCCACAGCCACAGCACGCCGCCCGCCCACAGCAGCACGAGGGGCGCCGCCACCTCACCCCACCGCACGTCGGCCGCGGAGACCACCCGCGCGCTCACGCCCCCGGCCAGCGCCGCCGCTCCCCCGGCGACGAGCGCGGGGAGGGCCCAGCCCAGATCGATGAAGCCGATGCCGGTGGCGAAGGGGTCGTAGTCGAGGGAGAGGACGACGCTGGCGACGGGCACGAAGACCGCGGCCGCGAGAACGGCGGCGACGGTCGCGCGGGTCGCGGCCCCGGCATCCGGTCTGCCCGCCAGCACGAGCACGCCGAACAGCCAGGCGAGCGCCGCGATGGGAGCGGCGAAGGGCGGGGCGATGGACGTGAGGTGCAGCAGCCAGGCCACCAGGGCCACGGCGGGAGCGGGCAGGGCGACCAGGAGCGAGCGCAGAACGGGCGAGCCGCCGAGTGCGGACGCGAGCAGGGCGATGCCGAACGTCACGGCGATCGCTCCGACGGTCGCCAGCGCGGAGAGCAGTGCGGTCATCGGGCCTCCCGGCACAACGATATGGGGTGCCGCCCCGAAGGACGGCACCCCATGCTGTCGTTGGTGCTGTGTGTTACGCGGTGGTCTCGAGCTCGTAGCCGACCTCGCCGTGCACGACGGTGTCGACACCGGCGACCTCGTCCTCCGTGGTGATGCGGAATCCGATGGTCTTCTGGATGATCCAGCCGATCACGAACGCGAGCACGAAGGAGTAGATCAGCACGGCGAACGCGCCGACCGCCTGCGCGAGGAGCTGGTAGAAGCTGCCCGAGTCGATGAGGCCGATGCCGGATCCGAAGATGCCGATGTACAGGGTTCCGACCAGACCGCCGACGAGGTGGATGCCGACGACGTCGAGCGAGTCGTCGAAGCCCAGCTTGTACTTCAGGTCGATCGCGAAGGCGCAGACGACTCCCACCAGGATGCCGAGCACGATCGCCCAGCCGGGGGTGAGGATGTTGCAGGCGGGGGTGATGGCGACGAGACCCGCGACCGCACCCGACGCCGCACCGATCGAGGTGGGCTTGCCGTCCTTGAACTTCTCGACGATCAGCCAGCCGATGATGCCCGCTGCAGGCGCCACCAGGGTGTTGATCCAGGCGAGCGCCGAGATGCCGTCCGCGGCGCCCTCGGAGCCGGCGTTGAAGCCGAACCAGCCGAACCAGAGCAGCGCGGCGCCGATGAGTGTGAGCGGCACGTTGTGCGGCGCGGCCAGACCCTTCTTGAAGCCGACGCGCTTGCCGAGCACGAGTGCGAGCGCGAGACCCGCGGCACCGGCGTTGATGTGCACCGCCGTGCCACCGGCGAAGTCGTTCACGCCGAGGCCGTAGACGGACCAGCCGCCGTCGGAGTAGCCGTGCGGGCCCTTGCCGACGGTGAAGTTGAACACCCAGCTCGCAACCGGGAAGTACACCAGGGTCACCCACACGCCGGCGAAGATCATCCACGATCCGAACTTGGCGCGGTCGGCGATGGCTCCCGAGATCAGTGCCACCGTGATGATCGCGAACGTGGCCTGGAAGCCGGCGAACGCGAGACCGTGGATGTCCGGGGTCATGTTCCCGACGGCGGTGCCGCCCTTGGCGAAGACCTCCTTGTGCAGGAACAGGTCGGCGAACGGGTTGGCGAGCACGTGCGGGATGAGCCAGTCGCTGCCGGAGCTGAATGACATCGAGTAGCCGAAGATGATCCAGAGCACTCCGACGAGTCCCATGGCCCCGAAGCTCATCATCATCATGCTGACGACGCTCTTCGCCTTGACCATGCCGCCGTAGAAGAACGCGACGCCGGGGGTCATGATGAGCACGAGTGCGGCGGCCACCATCAGCCACAGCGAATTCAAGTTGTTCGTTATGCCATCTGTCGTGGCATTTGTGAGGACCGACAAGTCGACCATGGTGTGAGGTTGCCTCTCTCTTGCTTACAAAAGGGGGTACCGTGCGATCTGGTGCGTGCGGCTGGCGGCCCACGCACAAGAACTCGGGGTGACGCAAGTTTGCTGCGCGGATATTTCCGCAGGGGTGTACCGGTGTTTCGCCGGTGTTACGCGATCTGACGCCAGGTAAACATCGTGTTTCGAGAGGCTTCCCATCCACCGAGCGAATGCTGCCGATCTCCTGCTCCGTAGACTGGATCGGCCGTCAGACCGCGGCGGATCGGGAGCAGATGAACTTCGTGCGGAACGACAGGACCAGTGCGCTGCTGTTGATCGGGGCCGCCGCCCTTGCGGTGATCCTCGCCAATACACCGCTCGCGGGCGCGCTGTTCGCCTTCCGTGACTTCGAGTTCGGACCGGCCGCGCTGCACCTGCACCTCTCCGTCGGCGACTGGGTCAAGGACGGCCTGCTGGCGGTGTTCTTCTTCCTGGCCGCGATCGAACTCCGTCACGAGCTTCGCCACGGGGAGCTCGACTCGCCGCGCAAAGCCCTCGTGCCGGCCGTCGCCGCGGTGGGCGGCGTGGTGGTGCCCGCTCTCATCTTCCTCGTCGTCGTGCGGGCGCCCGGTCTCTCCGACGGCTGGCCGATCCCCACCGCGACCGACATCGCCTTCGCCCTCGGTGTGCTGGCGATCGCGGGCCGCGGCCTGCCCACGAGAGTGCGTGCGCTACTGCTCGCGCTGGCCGTGATCGACGATCTCATCGCGATCGTGATCATCGCCGTCTTCTTCACGACGTCGCTCGAGCCGATCCCGCTCCTGCTGGCGGTCCCGGTCGTGGGGCTCTTCGCCTGGCTGAGCTCACGAAGGATGAACGCCGTCGTGATCGCGGCACTCGTCGTGCTCGGCGTCGTCGCCTGGGCTCTCGTGCACGCCTCGGGTGTCCACGCCACGATCGCCGGCGTCGCTCTCGGGCTCCTGATGTCGGACGGCGCGGCCGCGCGCACCCGGCACGCGCTCGAACCGGTGAGCAACGGCATCATCCTGCCCGTGTTCGCCTTCTTCGCCGCACTGGTCTCGCTGCCCGCCGTCAGCATCGCCGAACTGAGCCCGGTGTTCTGGGCGATCCTGATCGCGCTCCCGGTGGGGAAGCTGATCGGGATCACCGCCGGTGCGACGATCGCCGCCGCCGCGTCGCGACAGAGCAGCGATGACCGACTGCCGCTCGCCGACGTGATCGCCGTCGCCGGCCTCGGCGGCATCGGGTTCACCGTCTCCCTGCTGATGAACGAGCTCGCGTACGCGGGAGACCACGACATCGTTGCGCAGAGCACGCTGGCGGTGCTGACTGCCTCCCTGGTCGCGGCGGTCATCGGAGCACTCCTTGTGGGTGCGCGTTCCCGCTCGTACCGCCGGGCGGCCGCCGTCTAGGAGGTCAGGGCGATCATGCGCGAGATGGCCCGCAGGTACTTCTTGCGATAGCCGCCTCCGAGCATCTCCTCGGGGAAGACCTGATCGAGCGGCGTCCCCGTGGTGATCATGCGCACCTGGGCGTCGTACAGGCGGTCCACGAACGCGACGAGCCGGAGGGCGTCCGTCTGGTTGCCGAGCGGATGCACGTCGGTGAACACGACACCGGCGAGGTCCTCGACCACCTTCACGTAGCGCGAGGGGTGCACGGTGGCGAGGTGCGCGAGCATCGCATCGAAGTCGTCCACCGTGACGACGCCGTCCACCGAGGCGATCGCAGCATCGAGCGATTCGGGGGCGGTCGCGACCGCGTGGCCCTCGACGTCGCGGCGACGGTAGTCCAGGCCATCGATGCGCACGATGGTGAAGCGGGCGGCGAGGGCGTCGATCTCGCGCAAGAAGTCCTGCGCCGCGAAGCGCCCTTCGCCGAGCGCGTTGGGCGGGGTGTTCGAGGTGGCCGCGATGCGCGAGCCCGACGCCACGAGCTCGGAGAGCAGGCGGGACATGAGACGCGTGTCGCCCGGATCGTCGAGCTCGAACTCGTCGATGCAGACGAGCGACGCGCCCTTCAGCAGGTTCACCGCCCCCGCGTATCCGAGCGCACCCACCAGGGCGGTGTACTCGATGAAGGTGCCGAAGTACTTGCGACCCGGTGCGAGGTGCCAGAGAGCGGCGAGAAGGTGGGTCTTGCCCACGCCGAAGCCGCCGTCCAGGTAGAGCCCGGGAGGGGCATCCGCACCCCGGCGCCGGGAGAAGAGACCGCCCTTGGACGTCCAGGCCGCCGCGAACAGCCGGATGGCCGCCACGGCCGCCCCCTGCGACGGGTAGTCGCGATCGGGACGATAGGAGTCGAGCGTCGCCGTCGTGAACTGCCGTGGCGGAACGAGCTGCTCCACCATCTGCGCGCCGGTGAGGGCGGGCGAGCGATCGACGAGGTGCGGACGGGCGCGGGCCTGTTCGGTTGTCACTGCGGGGGTACCTCGCGGGGTCTGATGTGTCGAACTCTTACGGGAACGCCCACGGGTGCGCATCGATTGCGTAGATTCGTTGAGGGCCGCATCAAGCCTAGCCCGCAGTTCCGTCAGGACCGGCTGCCCTCGCGGCGGCCAAGGAGGTAGCAATGGCCGTCGAGACCGACCCGTCTGCAGCGTTCGCCGAGTTCGCGCACCCCGAACGTCTGGTGAGCACCGGCTGGCTCACAGAGCACCTGGGAGACCCGGGCCTGGTCGTCGTGGAGTCGGACGAGGACGTGCTCCTCTACGAGACGGGCCACATCCCCGGTGCCGTCAAGATCGACTGGCACACCGACCTCAACGACCCGGTGCAGCGCGACTACATCGACGGGGCGGCCTTCGCCAGGCTGGTCGGCTCCCGGGGCATCTCCCGCGACAGCACCGTCGTCATCTACGGCGACAAGAACAACTGGTGGGCCGCCTATGCCCTCTGGGTCTTCACCCTGTTCGGCCACGCCGACGTGCGCCTGCTCGACGGCGGCCGCGTCAAGTGGGAGGCCGACGGCGGCGAGTACACCACCGAGGCCCCGGCCGTGGAGCCGGTCGACTACCCGGTCGTGGAGCGCCAGGATGCTCCGATCCGTGCCTTCAAGGAGGACGTGCTCGAGCACCTCGGCAAGCCGCTCATCGACGTCCGATCGCCCGAGGAGTACAGCGGTGAGCGCACCACAGCACCCGCCTATCCCGAGGAAGGGGCCCTCCGCGGCGGCCACATCCCGAGTGCGGTCAACATCCCGTGGGGCAAGGCCGCGGCCGAGGACGGCACCTTCCGCACTCTGCCCGAGCTCGAGGCGCTCTATCGCGACCAGGCCGGTCTGTCGGAGGGCGACGAGGTGATCGCCTACTGCCGCATCGGGGAACGCTCCAGCCACACCTGGTTCGTGCTCACCCACCTGCTCGGATTCGAGAACGTGCGCAACTACGACGGATCGTGGACGGAGTGGGGCTCGGCGGTGCGTGTGCCGATCGTGCGCGGCTCGGAGCCCGGGGCGGCCCCGAACAGCTGATCCCGGCGGAAGTGACAGACTCTATAGCGTGACCGACGTCGGCCTCCCCGAGGCACTCTCCCAGATCCGTGAGGACTTCCTCGAGCTCGAGCAGCGCGAGCGACTGCTGCTCCTGCTGGAGTTCGCCAACGAGCTCCCGGCCCTTCCTCCGCGCTACGCCGATCACCCGGACCTGCTCGAACAGGTCGTGGAATGCCAGTCCCCCGTCTTCATCTTCGTCGAGGTGGATGACGCGCACCGGGTGCACCTCCACGCCACGGCGCCCAAGGAGGCGCCGACCACCCGCGGCTTCGCGTCGATCCTCGCGCAGGGCCTCGACGGTCTGAGTGTCGAGGAGGTCCTCGCCGTACCGGACGACTTCCCGAACTCGATCGGGCTCACCGAGGCGGTCAGCCCGCTGCGCATCCGCGGGATGACCGCGATGCTGGCCCGCACCAAGCGGCAGATTCGGGAGAAGACCGCCGCGTGAAGCTGCGGCGGGTCTTCCCCACCGTCTCGGACCCCATCGAGCTCACCGCCGGTGGGCCGACCGGCGCCGTCGACGACCTCTACCGGCTGCCGCGACGGCACTGGACCCGCATCAACCTGGTGCTGAGCGTGAACGGGGGCGTGGCGGGTGAGGACGGCACCTCCTCCTCGCTCACCGCCGGAGCCGATCGTCGCGTGCTCGGGGCCATCAGACGGCTGTCGGATGTCGTGCTGGTCGGTGCCGCGACGGTCAGGGCCGAGGGCTACCAGTTGCCGCGGTCCGCGCCGTTGGCGATCGTCACCGCCTCGGGTGACCTCTCGGGACATGCCGTGCCGCGGGAGGTCGACGCGGGGCGAGTGCTGGTGCTGTGCACCACCGCCTCCGCGGGGCGCGCGCGGGCGACCCTCGGCGTGCCGAGTGCGGAGATCATTCCGCTACCGGAGGTGGACGGCCTGATCGCGGCGGCCGATCTGGTCGGGGCGCTGCATCAGCGCGGGCTGGAGTCGATCGTCTGCGAGGGCGGCCCGGCTCTCGCCGGACTGCTGCTGGACGCCGGCCTGGTGGACGAGCTGTGCGTCACGACCAGCCCCCTGCTCACAGCCGGGGACCCGCATCCCCTCGCGGTCTCGCGCACGCGGGGTCTCGACCTCACTCAGCTGCTCGTCGACGACGCGGGGGTCGCCTTCGCCCGCTGGTCGGTCAGTCGCTGAATCGCCCTACCACGGCCGGGCTGTCGAGCCAGCGCGCGATCGCACCGGTCCATCGCTCGGGGTCGTAGTTCCACAGGCGGGTGTGCCCCGCGACGTGGAACAGCTCGAAGGTGACGATGTCGGGGCGCTGCGCGGCGAGGGCGCGGGACGCCGTCGCCGGAATGTAGATGTCGTCGTCGCTGTGCATGAGCAGGATCGGCACGGTCAGGTCGCCCGCTCGCGACACCCAGTCCAGCCGGGCGAGATCGATCGGCTGGCTCTGCCCGGTGAGCCGGCCACCCCACGGCTTCCCGATCGTGGCCAGAGCCCCGTCGCTGACCGCTTCGGGCAGGCGGCGCAGACCGCCCTGGTAGCGCAGTGCCACGATCCAGTCAACCACCGGCGAATCGAGCACGACCCCGCGGACCACCGCCGCATGCTCTGAGCGGGTCAGCGCCTGCAGCACGGTCGCGCCGCCCATCGACCAGCCGACCAGCACCACGTCGGTCGCGCCGTGATCGAGGGCGTAGCGGATCGCGGCGTCCACGTCGCGCCACTCGGTGTCTCCCAGTGCATAGCGCCCGTCCGGGCTCGACGGTGCGTCGCCATCGTTCCGGTAGCTCACCAGCAGCGAGGTGAAGCCGTGGTCCCTGAAGACCGGAACGCCGCGGATGGTCTCCTCGCGCTTCACGGCCCGGCCGTGCACGTGGATGGCCCAGCGGGTGCTTCCCTCGACCGGCACGAGCCAGGCGGGCGCCGGCCCGAACTCGGTCTCGATCGCCACATCGCGGGTGGGCACGCCCAGTTCCCGCGGATCGCGGTAGTACCAGCCGGTGATCCTCGCCCCCGTGGCGGAGGAGAGGTCGCCCTTCTCCACGGACTCGATCCGGCGGATGACCGTGTCCGTCGTCTCGGCGAGCACATCGCCGATCTTCGCGTACCCGCGCTGCCCGTCGAACCAGAGCCCGTAGGACCCGGGGGTGCGCGACTCGGGAGTCGAGCTGAGCGTGACGGTGCCCGCGGCGTCGTCCACGTCGAGCACGCGCAGATCGTCTGCGGTCCGTCTCGGCGGGGTCACCACCGTCCGGGCGACGATGAGGGTGACCAGTGCCCCGGCAGCCGAGATGAGGGCCGTGAGACCCGCGATGACAGCCAGAGACGCCGCCCACCACGGGACGGCCCGTGCGGCGTGCCTTCGACCAACTGTCACCCTAGAACTTTAGTGTTCAGACGTGCCCGAAATCGTTGATGAGCCTGATCAGCCGGAGGCGTTCCGCGCCGCAGTCGCCGCCGTCAGGCGCGCGGCTCTCCGCCCCGAGCTCGTACTGACCGAGATCCCGGCCCCCGGCAGCCTCGCACCGTATTCGATCGCGCTCGCAGCGGATGTCACCCCCGCCCGCCACGGGACGGACTCCGAACTCGGCACCGGCCGGTTCATCCTCCTGTTCGATCCGGCCGGCTCCGAGGCCTGGGGCGGGTTCTTCCGGGTGGTCTGCTTCGCCCAGGCTCCGCTGGAGACGGAGATCGGGCTCGACCCCTTCCTCGCGGATGTCGCATGGTCGTGGCTGGTCGATGCGCTCGACGCGCGCGGAGCCCATTACGCCGCCCCCTCGGGCACCGCGACCAAGATCCTCTCCACGGGCTACGGCGAGCTCGCCAGCCAGGGCGATGGCGCGCAGATCGAGCTCAGGGCGTCCTGGACCCCGCTCGATCACGAGATCACGGCCCATGTGGAAGGCTGGGGCGAGCTATTGTGCATGCTGGCGGGACTTCCGCCGGTCATCGAAGGAGTGACGGTGTTATCGGCCCGACGAGCTGGACGTGAGTAGCGCGGACGATACCGCTTCGCCCTCGCCTGCATCGGAGCACGAGGCCGCGGCGGCAAACGAGGGCGTCGTTCCCGAGCCCGCGCAGCAGGCGCCGCACGTCGTCGTCTCGGTGATCGACACCCGCGAGGAGTACCTCGCGGCGGTCGAAGCGATCGCCGCTGGTGAGGGCCCCATCGCGATCGACGCCGAACGCGCGTCGGGCTTCCGGTATTCGCAGCGGGCCTACCTCATCCAGATCTTCCGTCGCGGGGCGGGCGTCTTCCTCTTCGACCCACCCGCGATCGGCTCCTTCGCCGAACTTCAGGCGGCCATCTCCGACGAGGAGTGGGTGCTGCACGCCGCCTCGCAGGATCTCGCCTGCCTTCGAGAGGTGGGACTGGACCCGTCGCGCATCTTCGACACCGAACTCGGGGCGCGGCTGGCGGGCCTCCCCCGGGTGGGCCTCGGCACCGTGGTCGAGGAGCTTCTCGGCATCCATCTCGCCAAGGAGCACTCCGCGGCGGACTGGTCCACGAGGCCGCTCCCCCAGTCCTGGCTCGTCTATGCCGCGCTCGACGTCGAACTGCTCGTCGACCTCCGCGACGCGGTCGAGCGCCTGCTCGAGGAGCAGGGCAAGAGCGAGATCGCGCACCAGGAGTTCGACGCCGTGCGGCTCCGCGAGGCGAAGCCGGCCAATCCGGAGGCGTGGCGACGGCTGTCGGGTCTGCACACGGTGCGCTCCGCACGGAACCTCGCGGTCGCGAGGGAGCTCTGGGAGGCGCGAGACCGGTTCGCGCAGGAGATCGACACCGCCCCGGGCCGTCTCGTGCCGGACACGTCGCTCGTCGCCGCGGCCCGCGCACTGCCGGAGTCCCGTCAGGCCCTCGCATCGCTGCGCGAATTCAACGGCCGGGCCAGCCGCTCTGAACTGTCGCGCTGGTGGGCGGCCATCGAGGCGGGCAAGGCGACCACCGACCTGCCCGCGCTGAGGGTGCCCGGCGACAGCATGCCTCCCCCGCGCGCCTGGGCCGAGCGGAATCCCGAGGCCGATCGTCGCCTCAAGCTCGCCCGCGCGGGGGTGGCGGATGTCGCGGACTCGCTGTCCATGCCGGTGGAGAACCTCCTCACCCCCGAAACGCTGCGCCGACTCGCCTGGAACCCGCCGGATGGTACCGATGCGGTCGAGATCGGCGAGGCACTGCGATCGCTCTCCGCTCGGCCCTGGCAGATTGACGCAACCGCACAGGTTATCGCCGATGCCTTTGTCGAAGCCAGCCAACCGGTGGAGGAGCCCACCGACCCCGATTCGTAGGAAGCTGCAAACGATTCAGGGCTGAGAAGGGCCGTGCCTAGGATCGTCTGCGGTACTGACGAAAGTGGAGGCATTGTGGCCGAGAGACATGAAGTCGTGTTCGTGGACGGGGTTCGCACCCCGTTCGGGCGTGCGGGCGAAAAGGGCATGTATTGGAACACCCGGGCGGACGACCTGATCGTCAAGGCGATGGTCGGGCTCCTGGAACGCAACCCCAACGCCCCGAAGGACCGGATCGACGACGTGGCCATCGCGGCCACCACCCAGCAGGGTGATCAGGGTCTGACGCTCGGACGCACCGCGGCGCTGCTCGCCGGGCTTCCGAAGTCCGTTCCCGGGTTCGCCATCGATCGCATGTGCGCGGGCGCGATGACCTCCGTCACGACGATCTCCGGCGGCATCGCCTTCGGTGCGTACGATCTGGCCCTGGCCGGGGGCGTGGAGCACATGGGGCGCCACCCGATGGGCTTCGGTGCGGACCCGAACCCGCGCTTCCTCTCCGAGAAGCTCGTCGGCGAGGACGCGCTTAACATGGGTTCCACCGCCGAGCGGATCCACGACCGGTTCCCGGCGCTCACGAAGGAGCGTTCCGACCGCTACGCCCTGCGCAGCCAGCAGAAGGCCGCGGCCGCATACGAGGCGGGCAAGATCCAGCCCGACCTGATCCAGGTCGCCACGCGCAACGAGAACGGTTGGGGCCTCGCCACTCGCGACGAGGCGCTTCGTCCTGACACCACCATGGAGGGGCTCGCCGCCCTCAAGACCCCGTTCCGCCCGCACGGGCGCGTGACGGCCGGCAACTCGTCCGGACTCAACGACGGCGCAACCGTCAGCCTGCTCGCGAGCGAGGCGACCGCCAAGGAGCTGGGTCTCGGCACCAAGATGAAGCTGGTCAGCTTCGCCTTCGCGGGCGTCGAGCCGGAGATCATGGGCATCGGTCCGGTCCCGTCGACCGAGAAGGCGCTCAAGAAGGCCGGCCTCACCATCGACGACATCGGCCTCTTCGAGTTGAACGAGGCGTTCGCTATCCAGGTGCTCTCCCTCCTCGACCACTTCGGCATCGACGACGACGACCCCCGGGTCAACCAGTGGGGCGGCGCCATCGCCATGGGCCACCCGCTCGCCTCCTCCGGCGTGCGTCTGATGATCCAGCTCGCGGCGCAGTTCGCCGAGCGTCCCAATGTGCAGTACGGCCTCACCGCCATGTGCGTGGGCCTCGGCCAGGGCGGCTCGGTCATCTGGGAGAACCCGTACTTCGACGGAAAGAAGAAGAAGTGATGACGACGCCTTACGACGACCTTCTCGCCCTGACTCCCGACGAGGTGGTGACGCACTCCTACGTGCGCGACGTGCCGATCTCGGGCGGACGCGTGCTGGCGCTCATCACCCTCGACAACGGTCGCGATCACACGCGCCCGTCAACTCTCGGCCCGGCCACTCTGGTGGAGTTCGCGAACACGCTCGATGCTCTGAAGGAGCGGGCATCCCGCGGCGAGATCGCGGGCGTCGCCGTCACGGGCAAGCCGTACTTCCTCGCTGCGGGGGCCGACCTGTCGAAGGTCAGCGAGATCCCGAGTAAGGAGGTCGGCAGGCAGATGGCTCAGCTCGGCCACTACGCGCTGGGCAAGCTGTCCGACCTCGGCGTGCCGTCGTTCGTCTTCATCAACGGCCTGGCACTCGGCGGCGGAACGGAGATCGGTCTCAACGCCGACTATCGCACCATCGACCGCAACATCCCCGGGCTCGCCCTTCCCGAGGTCTTCCTCGGCATCATCCCGGGCTGGGGAGGCGCCTGGCTCCTGCCCAACCTCATCGGCATCGAGAACGCGCTCAAGGTGATCATCGAGAACCCGCTGAAGAACAACAGGATGCTGAAGGGCCAGGAGGCGTTCGATCTCGGCATCGCCGACGCGATCTTCGACTCCGTCAGCTTCCTCGAGGACTCGATCCGCTGGGCGGACGGCGTCATCTCCGGCACCACCAAGGTCAAGCGGGCCAACGAGCCGGGCAAGATCGAGCGCGCCGTGAAGTGGGATGCGGCCATCGGCATCGCGACCAAGATGCTCGAGAACCGGATCGGCAAGGTCGCGAAGTCGCCGTACAAGGCGCTCGAGCTGCTCAAGGCGGCCAAGAGCACGGACAAGAAGACCGGATTCGCCGCCGAGGACGAGGCGCTGGCCGAACTCATCTCGGGCGACCAGTTCCGTGCGAGCATCTACGCCTTCAACCTCGTGCAGAAGCGTGCGAAGCGGCCGGCCGGCGCGCCGGACAAGTCGCTCGCCAAACCCGTGACCAAGGTCGGCGTCATCGGCGCGGGACTCATGGCGAGCCAGTTCGCGCTGCTGTTCGTGAGACGGCTGAAGGTGCCGGTCGTGATCACCGACCTCGACCAGGAGCGCGTCGACAAGGGCGTGCGCTACATCCACGACGAGATCGACGCGCTGCTCGGCAAGAAGCGACTCTCCCCCGACGACGCCAACCGTCTCAAGGCTCTCGTGACCGGAACGACGAACAAGGCGGACTTCGCCGACTGCGACTGGGTGATCGAGGCGGTCTTCGAAGAGCTCGGCGTGAAGCAGGACGTCTTCGCCGATGTGGAGAAGTACATCTCGGAGACCGCGGTGCTCGCCACGAACACCTCCTCGCTGTCGGTCGAGCAGATCGGCGCGAAGCTCAAGCACCCCGAGCGCCTGGTGGGCTTCCACTTCTTCAACCCGGTCGCCGTGATGCCCCTCATCGAGGTGGTGAAGACGCCGAAGACGGATGACGCGACCCTCAGCACCGCGATGGTGGTTGCGGGCAAGCTCTACAAGAACGCGGTCATCACCACGGACACCCCCGGTTTCGTGGTCAACCGCGTGCTGGCCAAGGTGCTCGGCGAGGCGATGCACGCGGTCGACACCGGCACCCCCTTCGAGGTGGTGGAGGAGTCGACCCGTCCGTTCGGGCTGCCGATGACCCCCTTCGAGCTCCTCGAACTGGTCGGGCTGAAGGTCGGCGCCCACGTGCTCGACACGCATCACGCCGCCTTCCCGGACCGCTTCTTCGACAGCCCGAACCTGCACCGCCTGGCTGACCTCGGTCACATCTTCGAGCGCGACTCGAAGGGCAAGATCAAGGGCGTCGACAAGAAGGCGCTCGACATCGTTCGCGGCGGGAAGACCCCGATGACCGCGGAGGAGCTGCGCACCCGCTTCGAGGACGGACTCGCCGACGAGGTGCACCGCATGCTCGAGGACGGCGTGGTCTCCGCTCCGGAGGATATCGACCTCTGCCTGATCCTCGGCGCCGGCTACCCGTTCCAGATGGGCGGCCTCACGCCCTACCTCGACCGGGTCGGAGCCTCGGAACGAGCGTTCGGCGACACCTTCCACCACCCGCCCATCCGCGGCGTGGCGTAGCGGACGACTGGGCGCCCGCGGTCCCGGCAGGGGGCCGCGGGCGTTGTCGTTCGCGCGGGTCAGGCGCCGGGGTGCTGGGCGTCGTCCGAGTTGACGCTGCGCTGTTCGTCGAGCTCGTCCGGAAGCGGGCGGGCAACCGGAATGCGGCTCCCGAGCACCTGTGCGACGACGTCGCGTGCGATGGTCTGCGGGGTGAGACCCACGTCCTCGAGGATCTGGGCGCGGGTCGCGTGCGGGATGAACTCGTCCGGCAGACCGAGTTCGGTGAGGGCGGTGTCGACACCGGCGGCGCGGAGGTCCTGCCGGATACGGGTGCCGATTCCGCCCACGCGGATGCCGTCCTCGATCGTCACGACCAGGCGGTGCTCGGCCGCGAGCTCGATGATGCTGCCGGGCACGGGCACCACCCAGCGCGGGTCGACGACCGTCGCACCGATCCCCTGCGCCGCGAGCCGCTCGGCCACCTGAAGTCCGAGTTCGGCCATCGGGCCCACGGTCACGATGAGCACGTCGCGGTGCGGTGCCTCGCGGAGCACGTCGACGCCGTCGTCGGTGCGCCGGACGGCGTCGAATTCGACCCCGACGTTTCCCTTCGAGAACCGCACCACGGTGGGTGCATCGCGCACCGCCACGGCCTCGCGCAGCTCCTCGCGCAGTCGCGGGGCGTCGCGCGGCGCACTGAGACGGATGTTCGGCACCACCTGGAGGATCGCGAGATCCCACATTCCGTGGTGACTCGGGCCGTCCGGTCCGGTCACACCGGCCCGGTCGAGCACGAAGGTCACTCCGGCGTGATGGAGGGCGACATCCATGAGCACCTGGTCGAAGGCGCGGTTGATGAACGTGGCGTAGAGGGCGACGACCGGATGCAGGCCGCCGAACGCCAGCCCGGCCGCGGAGGTCACCGCGTGCTGCTCCGCGATGCCCACGTCGAACACGCGCTCCGGGTATTTGGCCGCGAAACGGTCCAGCCCCGTCGGGATCAACATCGCCGCGGTGATGCCCACGACGGTGGGGTCGGCGTCGGCGATGCGCACGACCTCGTCGGAGAACACCGAGGTCCACGAGGGGCGGTCGGTGCCGCCGATGGGTTCGCCCGTCTCCGGATCGATGTGGCCGACCGCGTGGAACTGGTCCGCCGCGTCGAGCATGGCGGGCTCGAACCCCTTGCCCTTCTGGGTGATCACATGCACGATCACGGGAGCCGCGTAGTTCTTGGCCTGGCGGAGCGCCTCCTCGAGGGCCCGTTCGTCATGGCCGTGCACCGGTCCGATGTACTTGATGTCGAGGTTGGAGTACAGCGCCTCGTTGTTGGTGAACCGGCTGAGGAAGCCGTGCATGCCACCGCGGAGTCCGCGATAGAGCGCCCGGCCCGGCGCACCGAAGTATCCGAAGAACGCACGGCTCTTGTCGTACAGGCTGCGGTACGAGCGTCGTGTGCGCACATCGCTGAGGAAGCGCGCCATGCCGCCGATCGTGGGGGCATACGACCTGCCGTTGTCGTTCACCACGATCACCAGGTTGCGGGCGTTGTCGTCGCTGATGTTGTTCAGCGCCTCCCAGGTCATGCCGCCGGTGAGCGCGCCGTCCCCGACGATGGCAACCACGTGCCGATCCGCCTGACCGGTCATGAGGAAGGCGCGCGAGATGCCGTCAGCCCAGCTCAGCGAGCTGGAGGCGTGCGAGCTCTCCACGATGTCGTGCACGGACTCGGAGCGCTGGGGGTACCCGGCGAGTCCGCCGCGCTCCCTGAGGTGGGAGAAGTCCTGGCGCCCGGTGAGGAGCTTGTGCACGTAGCTCTGGTGCCCGGTGTCGAAGACGATCGCGTCGCGAGGCGACTCGAACACCCGGTGCACGGCCATGGTGAGCTCGACGACCCCGAGGTTCGGCCCGAGGTGTCCGCCGGTCTTCGAGACCTCTGCCACCAGGAAGGCGCGGATCTCCGCT
This sequence comes from uncultured Lacisediminihabitans sp., assembly GCA_966212465.1. Classification (GTDB taxonomy): domain Bacteria; phylum Actinomycetota; class Actinomycetes; order Actinomycetales; family Microbacteriaceae; genus Lacisediminihabitans. The sequence goes on along the minus strand of CBIHRK010000001.1, from coordinate 168,669 downwards.
GCCAGCTCGGTGAGCTGCTCCTGCGAAAGGCCGTCCAGGTCGCGAGGACCGTGGATCTTCTCGAGCAGCGACATGCCTTCTACCCTACGCCGAGCCGTCGGCCGCCTGGGGAAGCGCGGCCGACGCCCCGGCGAACTCACACGAGAGAGCGGAGCACGTACTGGAGGATTCCGCCGTTGCGGTAGTAGTCCGCTTCACCGGGGGTGTCGATGCGCACCACGGCGTCGAACTCGACGGTCTGCTTGCCCTCCGGGGAGTGCTCGCTCGGTGCCGCCGTGACGTGAACGGTCTTCGGCGTGATGCCCTCGTTCAGTTTCTCGAGACCCGAGATGCTCACGATCTCGGTGCCGTCGAGTCCCAGCGACGACCAGCTCTCCCCGGTCGGGAACTGGAGCGGGACCACGCCCATGCCGATGAGGTTGGAGCGGTGGATGCGCTCGAAGCTCTCGGTGATGACCGCCTTGACGCCGAGAAGGCTGGTGCCTTTCGCGGCCCAGTCGCGGCTCGAGCCCGATCCGTACTCCTTGCCGGCGAAGATGACGAGCGGAGTGCCCTCGGCCTGGTAGCGCTCGCTGGCGTCGTAGATGAACGACTGCGGCCCCTCGGGCTGGGTGAAGTCGCGGGTGTAGCCGCCCTCCACGCCGTCGAGCAGCTGGTTCTTCAGGCGGATGTTCGCGAACGTTCCGCGGATCATGACCTCGTGGTTGCCGCGACGCGAGCCGTACGAGTTGTAGTCGGCCCGCTGCACCCCGTGCGCGTCGAGGTAGCGACCCGCGGGGCTGTCCGCCTTGATGTTGCCGGCGGGGCTGATGTGGTCGGTGGTGACCGAGTCGCCGAGCTTCGCCAGCACGCGTGCTCCGACGATGTCCGTGACCGGAGTGGTCTCCATGGTCATCCCGTCGAAGTACGGGGGCTTGCGCACGTAGGTGGAGGCGTCGTCCCACTCGAACGTCGAACCGGTCGGCGTCGGCAGCGACCGCCAGCGCTCGTCGCCGTCGAAGACGCCGGCGTACTCGTGCGTGAACATGTCGGTCGAGATGGACTCGTCGATCGTCTTCTGCACCTCCGCGGCATCCGGCCAGATGTCCTTGAGGAAGACATCGTTGCCGTCCTGGTCCTGTCCGAGCGCGTCGACCTCGAAGTCGAAGTTCATCGAGCCGGCGAGGGCGTAGGCGATCACGAGCGGCGGCGAGGCCAGGTAGTTCATCTTCACGTCGGGGTTGATGCGTCCCTCGAAGTTGCGGTTGCCGGAGAGCACGGCGGTCACGGCGAGGTCGTTCTGCTGCACGGCCTGCGAGATCTCGTCCTCGAGCGGTCCCGAGTTGCCGATGCACGTGGTGCAGCCGTATCCGACGAGGTAGAAGCCGAGGTCCTCGAGGTAGCCGTTGAGCCCGGCCTTCTCGTAGTAGTCGGTGACGACCTTCGACCCCGGGGCGAGCGTGGTCTTGACCCACGGCTTGGACTTCAGGCCCTTGCGGCTCGCATTGCGGGCGAGGAGGCCGGCGGCGAGCATGACGCTCGGGTTCGACGTGTTGGTGCACGAGGTGATCGCGGCGATCGCGACCGCTCCGTGGTCGAGGACGAACTTCTCGCCATCGGCCATCGTGACCTCGGAGGGCTTCGACGCGTGCGACGGGCTGGGGCTGGAGTAGGCGATCTGGTGCGCGCTCTCCTCGTCCTGGGGGGTGAGACCGATCGGATCCGACGCGGGGAACGAGCCCTCGAGCGCCTCGTCGACGCGGGAGACGGTGGTGTCGGCGTAGGCGCCGAGGTCGAGCTCGAACTGCGACTTCGCGCGGGAGAGCTCGACGCGGTCCTGCGGGCGCTTCGGCCCGGCGATCGAGGGCACGACGGTGCCGAGGTCGAGCTCGAGGTACTCGCTGAACTCGGGCTCGACGGATGCGTCGTGCCAGAGCTTCTGCAGCTTCGAGTAGCTCTCGACGAGGGCGACCTGCTCCTCGCTGCGACCGGTGAGGCGCAGGTAGTCCAGGGTGACGTCGTCGATGGGGAACATGGCCGCCGTGGAGCCGAACTCCGGGCTCATGTTGCCGATGGTGGCGCGGTTGGCGAGGGGTACCTCGGCCACGCCCGCGCCGTAGAACTCGACGAACTTGCCGACCACCCCGTGCTTGCGGAGCATCTGGGTGATGGTGAGCACGACATCCGTCGCGGTGACGCCGGTGGGGATCGCACCGGACAGCTTGAAGCCGACCACCTTCGGGATGAGCATCGAGACGGGCTGGCCGAGCATGGCGGCCTCGGCCTCGATGCCGCCGACGCCCCACCCGAGCACGCCGAGGCCGTTGACCATGGTCGTGTGCGAATCGGTTCCGACGCAGGTGTCGGGGTACGCCTGGAGCACGCCGTTCACGGTGCGGGTCATGGTGACCCGGGCCAGGTACTCGATGTTGACCTGGTGCACGATGCCCGTTCCGGGCGGCACCACCTTGAAGTCGTCGAACGCGGTCTGGCCCCAGCGCAGGAACTGGTACCGCTCGCCGTTGCGCTCGTACTCGATCTCGACGTTGCGCTCGAAGGCGTTCTCGGTGCCGAAGAGATCGGCGATGACCGAGTGGTCGATCACCATCTCGGCCGGGGCGAGGGGGTTGATCTTCTTCGGGTCGCCGCCGAGACCGGCGACGGCCTCGCGCATCGTGGCGAGGTCGACGATGCACGGCACGCCGGTGAAGTCCTGCATGACGACGCGCGCCGGGGTGAACTGGATCTCGGTGTCCGGCTCGGCGGCGGGGACCCATCCGCCGAGTGCCTCGATCTGGCTCTTCGTCACGTTCGCGCCGTCCTCGGTGCGCAGCAGATTCTCGAGCAGCACTTTGAGGCTGAACGGGAGCCGCTCATGACCCGGCACCCGGTCGACCCGGAAGACCTCGTAGTCGGTGCCTCCGACCGTCAGCGTGTCCTTCGAACCGAAGCTGTTGACCTGCGACATCGCGTCGTCTCCCTTGCTGAAAAGTGCTTACCGCCGCAGCCAATCCTCCCCGTGCCCCGGGTGGCCTGCCAGCAAGGCAAGCCTAAGTCTCGACGGCGTCGAGGTGTAGGCGGATCGGCCGCGAAAGTATCTTGATATCAAGATAAATCATGACGAGCCGTTCACCTAATCGGTTCGCCCCGGTGTTCTTGCTCCGTCGCCTCCGGACGCGCGTAGACCGCGCGGACCATGAGCCAGGTGATCCAGAGGAACGCCGCATAGAGCGGCACGCCCAGGATCAGCTTGAGCGCACCGAGGGCCGCCGCCTGGTCGGCGAGGAACAGCGGCACCTCCACGGCGAGCCGCAGCGCGAACAGGCCCGCCCACATCCAGGTCGCCACGTACAGCACCCGCCGCTTGGCCCGGTTCTGGCGCCAGGCGAAGCCCTCGTTGGTGAGGAACCCCACGATCACTCCGACGAGGGGCCAGCGCACGACGATCGTCACCAGCAGCACCGTGAGGCTCACGACGTTGATGATCATACCGGGGATGAAGCTGTCGACGGCCCGCCCCGAGATGAGCGAGAGCGCGGCGGCGATGGCGATGCCGAGGATGCCCGCGAGCGCCTGCGTCAGCGGCGTGCGCGTGACGATCCGGACGACGAGGAAGATCACGGCGATCCCGACGGGGACCAGAACGGAGAGCGCGACGTTTCTCGTGACCGTGTAGAGCACCAGGAATCCGAGACCGGGCAGGATCGACTCGATCAGCCCGCGCACACCGCCCATGGCCTTCAGCAGCGATCCCGCGGTGGGGACCTCGCCCGGGGCCACCTGCCCCAGACCGGTCTTGCGCATCGCTTCCGCGAAGCTCTCGCGGAAGCCCGGGGACGGCTCTTCGGGCGGCGTCGCGCTCACCGGGTCAGGCTCCCTCGCCGGTCGCCGTCTTCGGCATCTGCAGCGGGATGAGGTCGCGGGGCGGCATCGGCGTCTTGCCGCGCACCACCACCACACTGCGGAAGAGATCCTCGACCTGTGCGGCGGCGGCCGGGTTCACCGCGCCCTCGCCGGCGATCACACCGCGGAGGAACCACCGCGGGCCGTCGACCCCGATGAAGCGGGCGAGGCGGGTGGAACCGGGTTGTCCGGGAGCGGTCGCGGGGATCTCGGCCAGCAGCTCCGGGCCGAAGGGACCGACGGTGAGCTTCGTGGAGCCGCCCTGCCGCGCGATCTGCTCCGCGATCTGCTCGCGGATCTCGTGCCAGAGTCCGGAACTGCGCGGCGCGGCGAACGGCTGAACCTGGAGGCTGGAACCGGCGTAGTCCAGGCCGACCGCGACCACGCGCTGGCTGCCCTCCTCGACCTCCAGCCGGAGGTGCAGGCCTTCGCGCGGAAGGATCTTCACTCCCCCGAGGTCGACGTAGGGACGGACCGGGTTCGCCTCGCTGTCGTCGAGCGGGCCGTTGATCTCACGGTCTGCTGGTGCGGACTTGGCCTGGACGAGTTCCTTCTCGTCGCCGGTCGATGTGTCGCTCACGAGCTCACTCCACTGTGTCTGTTGTCGGCGGTGCCGGATGATGGTGATCCAGAAGAACCGTACCCGCTCGAACCGAAGCCCGCCTGACCGCGCTGGCTTCCGGGGAGTTCCGTCACCGGGATGAAGCGGGCGCGGGTCACGGGCATGACCACGAGCTGGGCGATCCGGTCGCCGACCTCGATACGGTAGGGCTCGTCGGCATCCGTGTTGAGAAGGGTCACCCGGATCTCGCCCCGGTATCCGGCGTCGACCGTTCCGGGGCTGTTGACGATGGTGATCCCGTGCTTCATCGCCAGACCGCTACGCGGCACCACGAAGGCCACGAAGCCGTCGGGCAGCGCGATCGAGACACCCGTTCCGACCGTGGCACGCCTGCCGGGGCCGAGTTCGACGGCCTCGGCCGAGGACAGGTCCGCTCCCGCGTCCCCGGGGTGGGCGTAGCTGGGCAGCACGTCTGCGGTGATCAGGACCTCGACGGTCCGGTCTGCGTCGGATTGGGGCACAGCACGAGGGTAGTGCAGCCCGACGGTAGCGTGGAGCCATGACGATCTACCGTGAGCGCCTCTGGGCGTCGCCCTGGGTGTTCCTCGCGACGGCGCTCGTCATCCCCGCGAGTCTGCTGGTGTTCCTGCCGATCAGCCTCGTCGCCGGCGCGGTCGTCGCCGTGGTGCTCTATGCGGCCGTCGTCGTGCTGCTGGCGATCGGCTCACCCGTCGTCGAGGTCACCCCGAGCACGTTCGTCGCCGGGCGCGCGCGGGTGCCGATCGCCCTGATCGGCACGGTGACCGGGTACCGGGACGACGCTGCCACGGCTCAGCGCGGCGTCGAACTGGATGCGCGCGCGTGGCTTCTCATCCGGGGCTGGGTCTCCCCCGTGGTTCGCGTCGAACTGCTCGATCCGAATGACCCGACCCCGTACTGGATCGTGTCGTCGAGGAACCCCGAAGCCCTGGTCTCGGCGCTCGTCGAGGCGCGCGCCAAGGCCTGAGCCCCGGTTCTCGGTCGGAGGTATCCGTCAGAGCGGCGAGTCGCCGATCAGGCGGCGCACTCCTGGCAGATCGGGCCGAGCTTCTCCTCGTGGTCGAGCTGCGAGCGGTGCTTCACGAGGAAGCAGTTCACGCAGGTGAACTCGTCCGCCTGGGGCGGGAGCACGACGACGTCGAGGTCGAGGTCGGAGAGATCGGCACCGGGGAGCTCGAAACCGCCCGGGTTGTCGGCGTCATCGACGTCCACAACACCGGACATCTTGTCCGGGACGCGCTCCTTGAGGGCCTCGATCGACTCGGAGTCGTCGTCGGTCTTGCGGGGGGCGTCGTAGTCGGTTGCCATGCCTGTCCACTTCTTTTTGAATCGTTTGGCCTGCGTCGGCGGGCATAGTTTGCATCATTAGTTTGCGAATAGCAAACCACTGGAGGGACCTCTCAGACCGACGGTTGTTGAACTTGCGGCACGCCCGTGTTATTCCCGCGAAAACCCGCATTCGCGTGACACTCTTACAGCTAATCAGTGACCGCGAGAGGCGTTCAGTTATGCAGGACCTGAGAGTCATCGGAGTAGAGAACGGCGCTCTCCTCGTCGCATCAGACGACGGTGAGCGCTACCGCATCGCCATCGACGAGGTGTTGCAGTCCAAGCTCCGTCAATCCATCCCCGACCCGGGCACGGGGCGCAAGCTCGCGCCCCGCGAGATCCAGGCGCACATCCGTTCCGGGATGTCGGCCGAGGATGTCGCGGCGATCACGGGCGTGCCCTTGGACTACATCCAGCGGTTCGAGGGCCCGGTGCTGGCCGAACGCGAGTTCGTGGTGACGTCGGCTCTCGCCGTCCCAGTCCATACCGCGGCCGACACCGGCCCGCTCAGCGGCGCCACCTTCGGCGCGGTCATCCGGGAACGGCTGTACGACCTGGGCGCCGTGGACGAGCGCTGGGCGAGCTGGAAGGAGATCGGCGGCGGATGGATCGTCAAGCTCTCCTTCACCGCAGACGAGATCGAGCACGACGCCCGCTGGGGCTTCGACCCCAAGAAGTCGGCTCTTGCCCCCCTCAACAACGAGGCCATCACGCTCTCGCAGCAGGGCGAGCTCACCGGCGCCCTGATCCCGCGACTGCGCGCGGTGGGCGACGAGGAACGCCTCCCCGACCAGTCACGGTTCGACAGCGGCGCCTTCGCCGATGCGGATCTGCGCGAACGCGCGGTGGTCTCGCTCCCGGAGGCGACCCCGTACGGCCGTCTCAACGACGCCCCCCAGAGCGTGGCCGATGCGGCGATCAACCGCGCCCCCGCCGTGGACGAGGCCGAGTCGAACCAGACCGCCGACCTGCTCGAGGCCCTGCGCCGGCGTCGCGGTGAGCGCGAGGCGGCCAGCTTCGCCGACGACGAAGCCATGGCAGCGCACCCCTCCACCGGCTCGATCCGGCTCGTGGACCTTCCGTTCCGCGACGACGATCAGCCCGGCAGCACCTCGCCTCAGCCGACCGCACTCCCCCGTCCGGCGAAGAAGGGGCGCACCTCCATGCCGAGCTGGGACGACATCGTGTTCGGGGCTCGTTCCGACGAGGACTGACGGCTCCGGTCGTTCCGCCTCAGCGCCTCAGGGCCTTGCGAAGGCGCCGAAGCGCAGGAGCGGGATGTCGGATTCCTCGGGCGACCACGAACCGTGCTGCCCGATCATCCGGGAGCCCTCCCCGGCGGCGTCGTAGTAGGCCACGGCCCGTCGCGCGGCGACGATGACATCGCCGATGCGCGGCAGGACCTCCGGGTCGACCGCGGGCCCGAACCACCCGGCGGACACCGCCTCCTGCCGGTCCACGACCCAGGAGCGGGAGCCCTCCGACGCACGCCAGCTCTCGAGCAGGCGCTCGCGCACGGCGGGCGAGGCGTCGGGTTCGAGGTGCAGCTGGAGAGCCCGCGGCTCCCCGGCGACGTGCCGTACGCCATCGACGAGCGCCGAAACGGAGTCGTAGAGCACGTGGGAGGTCTCCGGCACGTCCAGCATCCCGTGGTCCGCGGTGAGCAGCATGCCTTCGCGACGACCCAGCGTCGCGGCGAAGCGTGCGACCTCGGCATCCAGGTGTTCCAGCGCTGAGGTCCACTGGGGCGACTGCCAGCCCTTGGAGTGGCCCGCCTGATCGAGTTCGGGCACATAGACGTAGACGAGCGCCCGGTCGTTCTCGTCCAGCACCCGGCGCGCCTCGTCGAACCGGTCGGCGATCGACGCGCCGGCCCGATACTCCGCCCCGCGGAGCACGGCATGCGTGAACCCGGTGTCGCGATAGCGCTCCATCCCCACGGCGAAGCTCGGCAGCCCGCCCAGACCCGCGGTCTCGAACAGCGTGGGACTGCGCTGCCAGGTGGCCGGATCGAGCCGATCGTCCCACCCGCTGAGCTGATTGACGACCCGGTCGCCCGCGGCGTCGAACACGGTGTAGCCGACAAGGCCGTGGACGCCGGAGAGGACGCCGGTGGTGAGCGTGGCGAGCGCCGCGGCCGTCGTGGTCGGGAAGCGCGAGGAGATTGTGCCGGCCTTGGAGAGGAGCGGGGCGAGCGTGCGCGCATGCCCGGCGCGCGCCGCCAGCGATGCCGCCCCCAGGCCGTCGACGACCAGCACCACGGCCGAATCCACGGGCGGAAGGCCCATGGGGTTCACGACGCCGTCGATCGCGGCCAACGAGTTCGGCACGACATCCGCGAGGCTGAACCGGTGCGATTTCGTGGCCGGTAGCATGGGGGCAATCCTATGGCTACCTCCGATCTTCCGACCTCAGAGACCCCCACCGGTTCCACCCCAGGAGAGCGCATCGACGAGGTCGATGTCTCGACCGAGATGGAGGGGTCGTTCCTCGAATACGCGTATTCCGTCATCTACTCGCGCGCCCTCCCGGACGCGCGCGACGGCCTCAAGCCCGTGCAGCGCCGCATCCTGTACCAGATGACCGAGATGGGCCTGCGGCCGGATCGCGGGCACGTGAAGTCCGCCCGCGTCACCGGCGAGGTGATGGGCAAGCTGCACCCGCACGGTGACGCATCGATCTACGACGCGATGGTGCGCCTCGCGCAGCCGTTCATCATGCGCGTTCCGCTGATCGATGGGCACGGCAATTTCGGAACGCTCGACGACGGTCCCGCGGCCGCGCGCTACACCGAGGCCCGGCTCGCGCCCGCCGCGATGGCCATGACCGAGGACCTCGACGAAGACGTCGTCGACTTCGTGCCCAACTACGACGCGCAGTTGCAGCAGCCCGAGGTGCTCCCCTCCGCCTTCCCGAATCTGCTGGTGAACGGCGCATCCGGAATCGCCGTGGGAATGGCGACCAACATGGCGCCGCACAACCTCATCGAGGTGGTCGGTGCCGCACGGCACCTGATCGACAACCCCGATGCCTCGCTCGACGACCTGATGGCCTACGTGCCCGGTCCCGACCTGCCCACAGGCGGCACCATCATCGGGCTGGCCGGAATCCGGGACGCCTACGAGACCGGTCGGGGGGCCTTCAAGACGCGCGCCCGGGTCTCCGTCGAGGCGATCACCGCCCGCAAGACCGGCCTGGTGATCACCGAGCTCCCGTTCATGGTGGGTGCCGAGAAGGTGATCGAGAAGATCAAGGACGGCGTCAACTCCAAGAAGCTCAACGGCATCTCCGACGTCACCGACCTCACCGACCGTGCCCACGGGACGAGACTGGTGGTGGGCATCAAGACCGGCTTCAGTCCCGATGCCGTGCTCGAGCAGCTCTACCGGCACACGCCGCTGGAGGACAGCTTCAACATCAACAATGTGGCGCTCGTCGACGGCGGTCCCCGCACCCTCGGACTCAAGGAACTCCTGCAGGTCTACATCGATCACCGGATCTCGGTGGTGACCCGCCGCAGCAGGTTCCGGCTGGCGCGCAAGAACGAGCGACTGCACCTCGTCGAGGGGCTGCTCATCGCGATCCTCGACATCGACGAGGTCATCCAGGTGATCCGCACCAGCGACGACTCCGACCAGGCCCGCACCCGGCTCATCGACGTGTTCGACCTCTCACAGGTGCAGGCGGAGTACATCCTCGAACTGCGGCTGCGCCGCCTGACCCGGTTCTCCCGGATCGAGCTCGAGGCCGAGCGCGACGAACTGCGCGCCGCGATCGCCGAGCTCGAGGCGCTGCTCGCGGTACCCCACCGCGTGCGGGCCCTCGTCTCCGACGAACTCGAGCAGGTCGCCGAGAAGTTCGGGACCCCGCGCAGGACCCTCCTGACCGAGGCGAGGCCGAGCGTCGCGACCACCTCCTCGCGGTCCGCGGCCCCGATCCTCGAGATCGCCGACACGCCAACGCGCGTACTGCTGTCGACGACCGGTCGAGCGATCCGCGTCGACGTGGCCGAGGACGACGACGCTCCGGCACGGGTGGTCCGGCGGAGCAAGCACGACGCGATCCTCTCGTCGCTGATCACCACGAGCCGGAGCGAGATCGGTGCGATCACCACTCGCGGCCGACTGGTCCGGTTCTCGCCCGTCGATCTTCCCGTGGTGCCCGCCAACTCCATCCAGCTCGGCGCCGGAGTCCGCATCGCCGACTACGTAGCGATCGATGCGAAGCGCGAGCGCGTGGTGGCGCTCGTGTCGCTCTCCTCCGATGACCCGATCGCGCTCGGCACCCGGCAGGGCGTCGTCAAGCGGGTGGCACCGGGCGACTATCCGAACCGTCCCGAGTTCGAGATCATCGCCCTCAAGCCGGGTGACGAGGTCGTCGGCGCGCGGCAGGGTTCCGACGGCGACGACCTGCTGTTCGTGACCAGCGATGCGCAGCTGCTGCACTTCCCGGCATCCGCCGTGCGCCCCCAGGGGCGGTCGGCTGCGGGGATGGCGGGGATCTCGCTCTCGGCCCGGGCGTCGGTGGTCTTCTTCGGTTCGGTCGCCCCCGGCGAGGATGCGGTGGTCGCCACGGTCTCCACCAGCAGCGCCGCGATCGCCGGCGTCGATTTCGGCCGGGCGAAGGTATCGAGACTCGCCGAATTCCCGGCGAAGGGCCGTGCCACGGGAGGAGTCCGGGCGCACGCGTTCCTCAAGGGCGAGGACATGCTCGCCCTGGCCTGGGCGGGCACCGGGCCGGCGCTCGCTGTCGGCACGGATGGAGCGGTACGAACGCTGCCCGACGCGGGAGCGAAGCGGGATGCCTCCGGCACGCCTCTCGAGGGGGTCGTCGGCTCGATCGGCGCGGCCGTCTAGCTCACAGCATCAGGCGCCCGTCCACGACGGCGGCCGGGCGCACCTCCCTCACCCAGCCGGGCAGGATCGGCCCGTAGATGTGGGGGAATCGTCTGCCGTCGCCGATGTCTTCGACACGGAGGTCGGGCACGGCGCTCTCGTCGATGGACAGCACGACCAGCGGAAGCGGGTCGTCGGCGTAGAAGGCGGCGGCGACGCCCGCCAACTGCTCGGCGGTCGACGCGTGGATGAAGCCCACCTCCTCGAGCGTCGCGCCCCGGGAGGAGATGCGGTACTCCCCCGATACCAGCGCGGCCTTCCAGTCATCGGCGTGCGCGAGGTGGTAGATCGTCATCGCTCGACCCTAGCGCGACACCCGCGGCACGTATCATGCGCACATGACTGCGACACCCGCCCTGGCCCGCCGGCTCGGACCCGTCGACGCGACCGTCATCGGCCTGGGCTCGATGATCGGTGCGGGAGTGTTCGCGGCCTTCACGCCGGCGGCGCGCGCCGCCGGATCCGGGCTGCTCGTCGGACTCGTGGTCGCGGCCGTGGTGGCCTTCTGCAACGCGACCTCCTCGGCACAGCTCGCCGCGGCGTACCCGCGATCCGGCGGCACCTACGTCTACGGCCGCGAACGGCTGGGCCCGTGGTGGGGGTTCGTGGCCGGCTGGTCGTTCGTGATCGGCAAGATCGCGAGCTCCGCCGCGATGGCGCTGACCTTCGCGGCCTACGCCGTGCCGGGCCCGGCACAACGACCGATCGCTGCGGCCGCCGTGGTCGCACTCGTCGTCGTGAACGTGCTCGGCGTGACCCGGACGGCCCTCCTCACCCGCGTCATCGTCGTGGTCGTGCTCACCTGCCTCGCCGCGGGTGTCGCCGCCGCGTGGAGCCATGGCGGAGGGCTGGGCCCCCTCGACGGGCTGGTCGCCTCCGGCGCGTACGGCGTGCTGCAGTCCGCGGGACTGCTCTTCTTCGCCTTCGCCGGCTACGCGCGCATCGCCACGCTCGGCGAGGAGGTGATCGACCCTGCGCGGACAATCCCGCGCGCCATCGTTCTCGCCCTCGGCCTCACCGTGATCATCTACGGCGTCGTCGCCGTCACGCTGCTCTCCACGCTCGGTGCGGATGGCGTCGCCGCGACGGCGGACCCCCTCGCCGTCGCGGCGGGCCACAGCGGATGGGCCTGGATCGAGCCCGTCGTGCGCGTGGGAGCGGCCGCGGCGAGTCTCGGCGCGCTGCTCGGCCTCATCGCCGGAATCGGGCGCACGTCGCTGGCGATGGCCCGCGAAGGGGACCTCCCCGCTATGCTCGCCCGCGTCGGCCGTCGGTTCGGCACGCCCTGGGCCGCCGAGCTGACGGTGGGCGCCGCAGTGCTCGCGCTGGTGCTCACGCTCGATCTCCGGAACGCGATCGGATTCTCGTCCTTCGGCGTGCTGCTCTACTACTTCGTCGCGAACCTCGCCGCGCTCACCCAGCCGCCGGCCGATCGGCGCTATCCGCGCGGCCTCCAGGCGCTGGGCCTCGTCGGCTGCGCCGTCCTCGCCGTCACCCTGCCCTGGCAGGCGGCGGTCACGGGAGCTGCGGTGGTGGTCGTTGGCGTGCTGCTCCGGGCCGTCACACGTGCGGCACGAACTCCTGCCAGGCGAGACGCTTCTCGCGCCGAGGATCGGTCTCGATCCGATCGACCTCGTCGATGATGAGCGTGTTCCGTTTGCGGATCGTGTAGGTGGGCCACGCAGGATCGACCGTGCCGTTGCGGGCGAAGCGCACCCAGTTGGCCCGCATGCGCTTGCCCGCCGCCGAGAAGGCACGGTAGCCGCCGAGGATCCCCACGGCATGCCCGAACACGCCCTTCGCACGATCGAACACGGCGAACAACTCGATGCCGTGGGTCGCGTCGAGCCCCATGAGCCGGAGCAGACGCGGCGCGAGGTCGAAGCGGTAGAAGTGAACGGGCGCGAAGTCGGCGTGCCGCTCGCCCACGCGGATCGACGGATACCAGAAGGAGTAGTCGCCGGCGAAGTCCGCCGCCGGCCGCCGCGCCGGCAGACCGGGGTACTGCGCCTTCAGGCGCTTGCGCGCCTTCTTCTTCGTCTTGGCGAAGATCGCCCGGATGCGCAGCGGGGTCGAGGCGAGGATGTCGAGGCGCCCCGTGAACAGCGACCCCTCGCGATCGTTGGTCCCGATGATCAGCGAAACCGGGGCGGCGTGGCCGTTGTCGAAGGCGTCGATGGGACGTTCCGGCAGGAAGTCGCCGTCGATGACCGGACAGAGGCTGATGGTTCCCGGGTTGCGGTCGGGCGTGAGGCGCTGCATCCGCGTGCAGGCCTCGACGAGCTGTGCAGCATCTGCGGAGGCGAGCAGGCGCGCAGCGTCATCCGGTGAGGTGCTGTCGGTGGAGCTGTCGTCGACGATCTCGCTCAGCAGCTCCACGTAGTCCTGCGCCCACACCGTGGTGAGGTCCTTGTGGTACACCGCGTCCGCCGGGGAACTCTGGGCGATGGCGCGCGCGAAGAGACCGCGCGCGGCCGGCACGGTCATGAGCGTGGTCACGGCGTTCGCACCCGCCGATTCGCCGAACAACGTCACGTTCTCCGGGTCCCCTCCGAAGGAGCGGATGTTGTCGCGCACCCATTCGAGCGCGGCGACCTGATCCCGAAGCCCCAGATTGCTCTCGAACGGGCGCTCCGGCGTCGAGTACTGGCTGAAGTCGAGGTAGCCCAGGGCACCGAGACGGTAGTTGAAGTTGACGAAGAGCACGTCGCCTTCGCGCACCAGGCCCTCGCCCTGCAGCGGCATCTCGCGTGCGGATCCGACGCTGTACGCGCCGCCGTGCACCCACACCATCACCGGGCGAAGAGCGTCCGACGTGGTGCCGGGAGCGATCACGTTCAGCGTCAGGCAGTCCTCCGACATCGGCACCCGCACGCTCGCACCCGCGAACTGCCCTTTTCGATCCTGCATCGCCACCGGGCCGAACTCGCTGCAGTCGCGCACCCCCTCCCACGGCGCGGGAGGCTGGGGTGCGCGCAGACGCAGGGCTCCCAGTGGAGCGGCCGCATACGGGATGTTGCGCCACATCCTCAGGCCGCGTCGGATGGCGCCGCGCACGGAGCCGCCCGCCACCTCGGCGGTGAGCGAATCGGTCCGGGCGAGATCCACTGTCACTCGTGCGATTGTAGGTCGCGATGGTGAACGCGACGCATCGGCCGCACTAGACGTCGATGCGATCCCGGGTGAGCCCGCTCGATCCGGCGATGATGAAGTCCTTGCGCGGTGCCACATCGTTGCCCATCAGCAGCTCGAAGACGCGCTCGGCGTTCGCGGCATCCGCGATGTTCACCCGGCGCAGCGTGCGATGCCGCCGGTCCATCGTGGTGTTCGCCAGCTGATCCGCGTCCATCTCGCCGAGGCCCTTGTAGCGCTGGATCGGGTCCTGATAGCGACGGTTCGACTTCTTCACACTTGCCAGCACGCCCGCCAGTTCCTGCTCGGAGTAGGTGTAGATCGTCTCGTTGGGCTTGCTGCCCGGGTTGATCACGATGACGCGGTGCAGCGGAGGAACGGCGGCGTACACGCGCCCGTCGCGGATCATGTCCGGCATGTACCGCATGAACAGGGTGAGCAGCAGGGTGCGGATGTGCGCACCGTCGACATCCGCGTCGCTCATGATGATGACCTTGCCGTACCGGGCACTGGAGAGGTCGAAGCTCCGGCCCGAACCCGCTCCGATCACCTGGATGATCGACGCGCACTCGGCGTTGGAGAGCATGTCGGCCACCGACGCCTTCTGCACGTTGAGGATCTTGCCGCGGATCGGCAGCAGCGCCTGGTACTCGCTGTCTCGAGCGAGCTTCGCGGTGCCGAGCGCCGAATCGCCCTCGACGATGAACAGCTCGCTGTTCGCGACGTCGCTCGAACGGCAGTCCACCAGCTTCGCGGGAAGCGACGAATTCTCGAGCGCGTTCTTGCGTCGCTGGGTCTCCTTGTGCGCCCGCGCGGAGACACGCGACTTCATCTCGGCGACGATCTTGTCGAGCACCAGCGCCGACTGCGTCTTGTCGTCGCGCTTGGGAGAGGCGAAGCGCTCGGTGAGCGCCTTCTGCACCACGGAGGCGACCACGCTGCGCACCGCCGGCGTGCCGAGGATCTCCTTCGTCTGGCCCTCGAACTGCGGTTCCGGGAGGCGCACGGTCAGCACCGCGGTCAGGCCGGCGAGGATGTCGTCCTTCTCCAGCTTGTCGTTGCCCACCTTGAGCCTGCGCGCGTTCTGCTCCACCTGGGCGCGCAGGAACTTCAGCATGCCCTGCTCGAACCCGGCCTGGTGGGTGCCGCCCTTCGGGGTGGCGATGATGTTCACATAGCTGCGGAACACGGTGTCGTAGCCCGTGCCCCACCGCAGCGCGATGTCGACCTCGCACTCGCGCGAGAGCTCGGTCGCCACCATGTGACCCTTGTCGTCGAGCACAGGCACGGTCTCGGTGAAGCTGCCGGAACCCGTCATCCGCCAGGTCGACGTGAGCGCGGCATCCGGGGCCAGGTAGTCGACGTACTCGGCGATTCCGCCGTCGAAGCGGAACAGCTCGTTGGTCGGCGCCTCGCCGCGCTCGTCGGTGATGTCGATGCCGAGCCCGCGCACCAGGAAGGCGGTCTGGCGCGCGCGGGCGAGCAGCTCCTCGGTCTGGAAGGTCGTGCCCCGGGTGAAGATCTGGGGGTCGGCCCAGTAACGGATCCGGGTTCCCGTGACGCCCTTGGCGACCTTGCCGACGACGCGCAGTTCGCTGTTGTTCACGAACGGGGTGAACGGCGCGTCCGGCCGCGGCTCGCCCGAATCGGTGAACACGCCCGGTTCGCCGCGGTGGAACGACATCGCCCACGTCTTGCCGTCGCGGTCCACCTCGACGTCGAGGCGCTCCGAGAGGGCGTTCACCACCGAGGCGCCGACTCCGTGCAGACCGCCCGACGCCGCGTACGAGCCGCTGCCGAACTTTCCGCCCGCGTGAAGCTTGGTGAAGACCACCTCGACCCCGGAGAGGCCGGTCTTGGGCTCGATGTCCACGGGGATGCCGCGGGCGCGGTCGCGCACCTCGACGCTCGAGTCGGAGTGCAGGATGACGTCGATGCGATCGCCGTTGCCGCCCAGCGCCTCGTCCACCGAGTTGTCGATGATCTCCCAGAGGCAGTGCATGAGCCCGCGGGAATCCGTGGACCCGATGTACATGCCGGGCCGCTTGCGCACCGCCTCGAGGCCTTCGAGCACCGAGAGGTGTCTTGCCGAATAGTCCGAACCGGGCACAGGGATCTCCTAGGAAGAACGATGACCGCCGGAGAGCGGCATGGGAATGGATGTCGCACCGGCCGGGTTTAACCCTAACGACGACGGCCGACCTGGCCGACAGTGACACTCGAAGCCGTACGCGTTCAGCGAAATGTGCGGGTTTCGCAGGCTCGTCGCACCAACCGCGTGTTTGTATAGAGGTGTTCGCAGGGACACCGACGAACGACCGATCAGAATCTGGAGGAGCATCTCATGTCACAGATCGCACCCGAAACGACTGCAGTGGATCTCGACTCCAGCCACGAACTCACCGCATCCGACCGCTGCGACAGCTGCGGCGCGCAGGCCTACATCCGTGTCGCCATCGGCTCCAGCGAGCTGCTGTTCTGCGCCCACCACGGCCGCAAGTACCAGGAGAAGCTCTCGGCCGTCGCCAGCGACTGGCACGACGAGTCGGCGCGACTGCAGCAGGACAACCGCTCCTGACCTCACCGGATCTCTCGAAGGCCCTCGGCAACGCCGGGGGCCTTCGTCGTCACTGCCGGTAGTCGCGCTCGACTGCGGCGGTGAGCCGCGTCACCAGCTCCTCGCCGATCGTGCCGAGGGCGTCCGCCCACTCCTGCAGAGTGGCCTCGCCGTGCGCGCCAGGGCCGAAGAGCAGCGCCCGCTCCCCCGCGACGACCGGGGCGGAACCCACCATCACCCGCATCCGGTCCCGATCGAGGGAGACGATCGGATGCCGCAGGCCGTCGATCGCGACCTCGACGCGCTCCACCGCCGCCGTGCTCACCCCGTGCCCGTAACCGATCCCAATCGTCGCGTAGCCTTCCGCCACCGACAGCACGGGGGCGGAGAGGGTCATCACCGGGGTGAGGCCCAAGGCCGCGGGCCCGACTCCGCCCCCCGGAGCGATGCCGTAGCCGAAGGCTCCCACCCGCACGAGGTCGAACCGGGCGTCTGGACGGGAGAAGCTCGCCGCGCTGGCGGCGAGATGCCGGATCTCGAAGTCCGCACCGATGGCCTGGGCCAGCGCGATCGCGTCGTGGAAGCGCGTGATCGAGACGGTGTCGTCATCGTCGGACGCCTCGGAGATGTGGCTCCAGACGCCCACCAGATCCACGACCCCCGCCGTCTCGAGCTCCACGGCGCGGGTGACGAGGGCCGGCCAGTCTTCGGGCGAGGCGCCATTGCGGTGCAGCCCCGTGTCGATCTTCAGGTGCACGCGGGCCGCGACCGGTGCCTCCGCGCGCTGAACGGCCGAGAGCTCGGCGAGGGTGGAGATCCCGAGGTCGATGCCGGCGTCGATGGCGACACGCAGGTCATCGGTCGGCGAGAGCAACCAGGCGAAGACGGCGGTCTCGTCGTCGATCCCGCCGGCCCGGAGTGCCAGAGCGGTGTCGACGTCGAGCGAACCGAGCCAGCGCACGCCCGTTCGCACGGCGTTGTGGGCGAGGGGAAGGAGACCGTGGCCGTAGGCGTCCGCCTTCACGACCGCCATGACCGAGGACGGCGCCACGCGCGTCGCGATGAGCTCGAGGTTGCGCCGGTGCGCGGCGAGATCGATGGTGGCGACCGGACCCGGTAGCGCGGTCACGACCAGAACCTCGGCAGCTTCGACGCGAACTCCATAGCCACCTCGTCGGGACGGCGATCGATCGACGCGGCCCACTCGGCGGCGCGGCGGGTTCCGCCGAAGACGACGGCACGGTCGCCGACGAGCGCCTCATCGTCGCCGAGGTCGAGCATGACCACGTTCATGGCGACCCTGCCCGCGATCGGGCGACGACGATTGCCGAGCACCAGGGAGCCCGTGTTGGAGGCGATGCGATCGAGCCCGTCGGCATACCCCAGTCGCACCATGGCCAGATGCCCCGCGCGCGGAGCGCGCCACGTGTAGCCGTAGGAGACGCCGTCGCCGGCCGCCACCCGCTTGGTGCCCACGACGAGACCGCTGACCGTCATCGCGGGCCGCAGGGCTGCGTCGTCGTCGAGGCCGTACAGCGGCTCGGCAACGCCGGTCTCCCCGACCACGATCTCGGCGAGCACCCCGCCCTCGCGGAGCGCCTCGGCATCGGACGCGTCGGCGACGGCGATCGCACGCGCTCCGCCCGCGATGGCGGCGTGCGCCGAGGCGACGGCGCCGTGGCCGAGCGCGTCGTGCGAGACATCCGCCACAAGCACGCGGTCGCCGAGACGGGCCGCGAGCACGGCGGCGTTCGCGCGGATCGCCTCAGTGGAGATCCGCACCTCGTGAACGGGCCGGTCCACCGTCACCCCCTGCCGTGAGTAGGTCAGATCCTCGAGAATACGTGCTTCGCGTTCGCCACGATCACGTCTCGGGCGCGTGCCGCGTATTCGTCGAGTCGGGCGTCCGCCGCCGACGGAACGTATTCCGCGTCGAGGCGAGCCGCCACCATCCCGAGCAGGGCGTCGGTGAGCACCGGATTGAGTGGAAGCACCGGGCCGCCGACCTGAGTGCCGATGGAACCGCCGGCGATGACGCCCTCGCGGCCGTCGCCGTTGCCGCCGCCGACCTGCACCGTTCCGAGCGCGGTCGCGTCGGGGTCGAGCGTCCAGGTGGAGGCGTTGTCCTCGAACCCGACCAGCGGGCCGAAACCGGTGTCGGTGAGCACGTAACCGACCTTCCGTTCGGTCACCCGAGTGGTGCTGAACGGAAGGATGCCAAGCCCCTCGATCGTCGAACCGTCGAGCAGGCGGATCGAGTGCCCGAGAAGCTCTGCGCCGGAGCCGTAGGCGAAGAGCGGGACGCCGGCGCCCGTCCAGCTCCGCAGAACCTCGGCGTTGGCGCGCAAGTCCGGATACACGTTGCGCATGGCCGACAGCGGGCCGTTGCCGACCACCACGAGATCGGCGGCGGTGGGAAGCGTGTCGCCCGCGTTGTGCTCCACGACGGTCACCGCGATGCCCGCGCGACTGAGCCGCTCCCGCAGTGCGAGCACATTGCCCCGGTCGCCCGCGACGCCGAGCTCGTCGGGGTACAGCTGCACGATCGTGACGGACGTCATCGCCTGCCCTCCACACTCTGCTGGTTCTCCAGGTTGAGGAAGCCGATCTGCTTGCGCGCGAGCATCATGATCTCGTAGTTGACGATCCACGTCTTCATGCCCTCAGCGGGCTTCGGAAGAGCGCGCATGAGGTCGATCGCCTTCTTCAGGTCGGGCTCGACGACGCCGATGGGGATGCCCTCGTGTTCGAGCCGAAGCGCGATCTGCCAGGCCTTCGCTCCGGTCACGACATCCACGTGATCGAGGGCACCGAAGTCGATGTCGTAGATCCAGGAGATGTCGGGCGTCCCCTCGTCGATGGCGAGGAGCACCTGCTCCGGCGGGTCCGGGATGGCGTCGAGGTTGAGCTGGAGGCTTGCCGCGTTCTTGAACATCACGAACTCGACCTGCTCGGCTCCGAACCGGAGCAATTCCCCACGACCGTAGGCCGGCTTCATCGCGGCGAAGGCGGCCACGGCCGATTCGCCGGAGAAGTCGGGGCCGAGGATGACGGCGGCGGTGGCCACCGCGGCCGCTGCGTCGATCCCGTAATGGAGGCCCTTCGCGGGGAGGGTCACCTGCAGCGACTCGCCACGCACGTCGATCGTCGCTCCCGCGCGGTCCACGGCCACCAGCTCGGCCAGTGCGGAGTGGTGCTCGGGCGCGACGTCCGCGTCACGGTAGTCCTTCGCGTTGAACAGCCCGTGCGGTGCGGAGGCGATCAGCGCATCGGAGGCCCCGAAGTAGGTGATGTCCGGCGCCGTGGCCGCGTCGCCCGCCGGGTAACGGCGGGCGATCTTGCTCAGGTACGGGTCCTCGCGGTTGGTCACGATGTGGGTGCTCGCCTGCTGAGCCGTGTCGAGCATCATGTCCGCGACCCGCTCCGTCTCGTAGAAGCGGTAGAGCTGATCCACCTGCGTGTTCAGCACGAGCACGGTCGACGGTGGCACCGACGCGGCGAACTCCAGGGCGAAGGCCTCGTCGACCTCCAGCACCCCGATGTCGGCATTGACCCTGCCGAAAATGGAGGACTCGCCGAGGATCGACGAGGCGATGCCCTGCGGCAGGTTCGCGCCCGACGGATTGGTGAAGACCCGGAGCCCGTGCGCCCGCAGCACCTCGGTGAGCATGTGCGTCGTCGTGGACTTGCCGTTGCTCCCCAGCACGTAGACGACGCCGTAGCGGAACTGCGACGTGACGTCCTCGAGGAACCGAGGGGCGAGTCGCGTCGTCACGTAGCCCGGGAACGCCGAGCCGCCGCCCCGCAGCCGAGCGAGGGCGCGGACGGCCTTGCCCGCGACCACGGGGATGACGTACTTCGCGCCGCCTGCGTTCTTCGCCACCGCGTCGACTACTCGAGGTAGTCGCGCAGCGACTGCGACCGGGACGGGTGGCGGAGCTTCGCCATCGTCTTGGACTCGATCTGGCGGATGCGCTCACGCGTCACGCCGAAGGTGTCGCCGATCTGGTCGAGGGTCTTCGGCATGCCGTCTCCGAGTCCGAAGCGCATCCGGATGACGCCGGCCTCGCGCTCGGAGAGGGAGTCGAGCAGCGATTCGAGCTGCTTCTGGAGCATGGTGAAGCCCACGGCATCCGCCGGCACGACCGCCTCGGTGTCTTCGATGAGATCGCCGAACTCGCTGTCGCCGTCCTCGCCCAGAGGCGTGTGCAGGGAGATCGGCTCGCGACCGTACTTCTGCACCTCGATGACCTTCTCGGGCGTCATGTCCAGCTCGCGGCTGAGCTCCTCGGGCGTGGGCTCGCGACCCAGGTCCTGGAGCATCTGACGCTGCACACGTGCCAGCTTGTTGATGACCTCGACCATGTGCACCGGGATGCGGATCGTGCGGGCCTGGTCGGCCATGGCCCGGGTGATGGCCTGGCGGATCCACCAGGTGGCATACGTGGAGAACTTGAAGCCCTTGGTGTAGTCGAACTTCTCGACCGCGCGGATGAGGCCGAGGTTGCCCTCCTGGATGAGGTCGAGGAACTGCATCCCGCGGCCCGTGTAGCGCTTCGCCAGGGACACCACGAGACGCAGGTTGGCTCCGAGCAGGTGGCTCTTCGCACGCTGACCGTCCTTGGCCACCCAGTTGAGCTCGCGCCCGAGCTGCGACTTCAGCTCGGCCGGCGTCATCTGGGAGAGCTTGTCCTCGGCGAAGAGTCCGGCCTCGATGCGCATGGCGAGCTCGACCTCTTCGGCCGCGTTCAGAAGCGCGACCTTTCCGATCTGCTTGAGGTAGTCCTTGACCGGGTCGGCGGTGGCGCCGGTGATCGCGGAGGAGTAGACGGGGACCTCGTCCTCGTCGTCGACCAGGGAGAGCACGAGGGCACCGGACGGGAGCGCTTCGGCGTCGGACTCGTCGTCCTTCTCCTCCTTCTCCTCGGCGTCCTCGTCGACGACCTCGTCCTTGGCGTCGTCGTCCTTCACCTCGTCGACGGCGACGACCTCGACCTCGTCGACCTCGTCGACCTCTACGTCGTCGACCTCGACGGCGTCGATGTCCTCGACGTCGTCATCGTCCGACTTCGCGCGCTTCGCGGGCGCCTTGGCGGCGGGCTTCGCCGCGGCCTTCCGTGCCGGAGCCTTCTTGGCCGCGGCGGCCTTCGCCGGCGCGGACTTCGTGGCCGCTGCGGGGTCGACGCTGACCTCGTCCACGGCATCCGGCTCGGCGAGAGCCGTTGACTTTGTTCGGGAAGCCATGAGCTCACCTTTCCCCTTGATCACTGAGTGCGCCTGTCGTCGGAACGGCGGTTCGGGACCCGCGTGGATCCAGTCCTGACGATGGGCGCTGCGCTGCTGTTCGGGCAGCGCTGCGCTGTTTTTGGACAGCACTAAGACCCATGTCAAGTCGCGGGCGAAAACACAACGATCGTGCAGACGGTCCCCGGACCATGAACGGGTCTTGCTTCAATTATTGCATGGTTTGGGCGACGCCCTTGCCAATCTGTCGCCGGAGCTATAAATTACGCCGCCGTCGCGATCTGACAAGTGCAACCCAGAGCGGCGCCACCTGTATTCCCTCGTCCTCGTGCAGTCGACGCCGTGTTCGCCGACGGGCGAACACGAGCGCCACGGTGCCCGCACCCACCACCACGTACTGCACCAGCAAGGCGATGCGGAACGAAGCCCAGGCGAACATGTCGCTGGGGTTCCCCGCCGCCACGCGGGCGTGGTCGAGCAGGTCGAGAACGACGCCGATCAGATACATCATCACGAAGCTCGCGAGGAATCCGCCGACGTTCACCACGCCGTTGGCCGAACCGAGGTTGCGCAGCGGATTGAAGGTGCGGGCGAAGTCGAATCCGATGAGGGATCCGGGGCCACCGACCCCGAGCACCACGAGCAGCAGGACCACGAGCCACGTCGGCGGCTGACCCGGCCACGCCAGCACGGCCGTCCAGACCACCGCCAGCATGGTCACGATGAACAGCACGAGGTTGGAGCGACGAAGCGGATAGCGCGCCGTGAGGATGCCGAGCACCGGTCCGCTCAGCACCCCGACCACCACGATGAGCGTCAGCATGAGGGAGGCGAGGGCCGGGCTGTAGCCGAGGGCTGCGGTGAGAATGGGGAAGCCCCAGAGCAGCGTGAAGACGGTGCCCGACGACTGCGTCACGAAGTGCGACCAGAACCCGAGCTGGGTCCCCGGCCGCGCCAGCGCGTCGCGCAGCCGCTTCATCGCACCGGGCACCTGGGGCGGATGCTCGACACCGGCGGCGCGGTCAGCGAGCAGCACGATGACCAGCACCAGCGCGATCGCCGACAGACCGGCCGCGGCGAGGAACGCCGGCGTCCATCCGTAGGCGTGCAGCACGAAGGAGAGCGGGATGGCCGAGAGCACCTGACCGAGCTGGCCGACGTTGCCCGTCCACTGGGACAGTTGCGGCAGGATCCGGCCGGAGAACCAGCTCGCGAGCAGTCTGATCACCGAGATGAAGGTCATCGCGTCGCCCGCCCCCACCAGCACGCGGCCGACGACGGCGACGGCGAACGACGGCGCAACCGCGAGCAGCACCTGGCCCGCGAGCATCAGCACCGCCCCGCCGGCGATGAGCAGCTTCGGCCCGAAGCGATCGAGCATCACCCCGACCGGCACCTGCAGCCCGGCGTAGACGATGAGCTGGATGACCGCGAGGGTCGACAGCACCGAGGCCGAGACGGAGAAGCGATCGGCTGCGGCGACGCCCGAGACGCCGAGCGACGTGCGCTGCATGACCCCGACGATGTAGGCGAACGCGGCCACGCCCCAGATCAGCCAGGCACGCCGCGAGTTCACCCCGCCAGACTATCCCGGCGCCGAGCGCCGCCCGGGCCGGGCCGGACGGTCGATCAGACCAGGCCGGGAGGGTCGTCCTCGCCGTTGCGGCGGATCGCGAGGAAGTTCTCGAGTTCTGCCGCGATCTCGTCGGCCGAGGGCAGCTCGCCGTCCTCGTCCGTCAGCGGAGAGCGCAGCGGGTTGCCCGCCATGTATGCGTCGTGCCGTTCCTCGAGGCTCGCCACCAGGCGGGCGAGCTCCTGATTGCTCTCGATCTGCTCCTCGATCTTCGACACGAACTCGCGCCCCTCCTCGCGGAGGGTGTCGGTGGGGAAGATGAGACCGGTGGCCGCCCCGATGCTCTCGAGGGCGGTGACCGCGACATCGGGGTACTCGGTGTCGGCGAGGTAGTGCGGCACGAGGAGCACGAATCCGGCGGTGGGGTGGCCCATCTCCTGCAGGCGGTGCTCGACGAGATGCAGCGCCGTCGCGGGCGCCTGCGTGTGCGGCTTCCAGATCGACATGGAGTCGATCAGCTCGACGCGGTTGCCGCTCACCGTCACGCCGATCGGGCGCGTGTGCGGAGTCGGCATCGGGATGGCGTGCACCCAGGTGGTGGTCTTGACCTTGAAACGCTCGATCAGGTGGAGCACCGCGGTGGAGAACCGCTCCCACTGGAAGTCGGGCTCGAAGCCGGTGAGGAAGAGGAACTGCTGGCCGATCTCGTCACTCGCCAGGTACAGCCCGAGCCGGAGCGGCCGGTAGTCCGTCACATGGTCCATGTCGAAGGTGATCGTGGGCCGGCGGGCGCGGTAGTCCAGCAGCACGTCGGCGTCGAATGTGGCGACGGTGCGGTAGTCGAGGGTCTCGAGGAAGTACTCGCTCAACTGGGTCACACCGGACCCGGCGTCGGCGAAGCCCGTGAGTCCCGCGACGAGATGGAGCCCCTCGGGCACGGGCGTCGCCGTGTCGAGCTCGTAGAGGGCGTCTGGATCCTGCATCTTTCAACAGTAATAGCGCGGGCCGCCGAGGCGTCCCGCAGAAGGCCGCGGCGGTGAAGCCCAGAGCGAACAGGCCGCCACGACCGCACGGTTAGCATTGCCGCATGACCGTCGCCGCCCTGCAGCTCACCGATACCCCCGCACGCGAGATCGACGCGGAGGTGCTCGTCCTCGGTGTGCTCGGCACCGACGACGGGCCGCGACTGCTCAGCGAGGACACGGCCTTCGACGCCTTGCGCGACTCGCTCGTCGCGATCGGCGTCACCGGCGCGCGGGACACCGTGCGCCGCCTGCCGTCGCCGGTGCGCGCGGGCAGCATCGCCCTCGTGGGCCTGGGATCCGAGTCGACCGCCGACTCGCTCCGCTACGCGGCGGGGTCGGCGGCCCGGCAGCTCGTGGGCATCGAGCACCTCGCCATCGCACTGCCGGTCTCCTCCGACGAGGAGGCCCTCGCCGTCCTGGAGGGTGCGGCGATCGGCGCCTACGCGTACACCGAATACCGCGACGCCACCCTGGATGCCACGAAACTCCCCGCGCGCACCATCACCGTGCTCGCCCCGGACTCCCCACCCGCCCTGGTCGACCGGGCCGTCGCGATCGCCACCGCCTTGCACACGGTGCGCGACCTCGTCAACGCGCCGCCCTCCGACCTCTACCCCGCGACCTTCGCCGACGCCGCGGTCGCCCTGGCCGAGGGGCTGCCGGTCGACGTTACGGTGCTGGACGAGGCGGCCCTCGCCGAGGGCGGGTTCGGCGGCATCCTCGGCATGGGCCAGGGCTCCACCCGCGGGCCGCGCCTGATCAAGGCGGCCTACTCCCCCGCCGGAGCCGGATACCACCTCGCCCTGGTCGGCAAGGGGATCACCTTCGACACGGGCGGCATCTCGCTGAAGCCCGCTGCATCCATGGTCGGCATGAAGTACGACATGACGGGCGCCGCCACGGTGCTGGCCGTTCTGCTCGCCGCCGCGCGGCTCGATCTGCCGATCCGCATCACCGCGTGGCTGTGCGTGGCGGAGAACATGCCCTCGGGTTCGGCCGTGCGCCCGAACGACGTGCTCCGGATCCGCGGCGGACGCACGGTGGAGGTGCTGAACACCGACGCCGAGGGCCGGGTCGTCATGGCCGACGGGATCGTCGCCGCCGGCGAGGAGCAGCCCGACGCCATCATTGACGTCGCGACGCTGACGGGCGCGCAACGGGTCGCCCTGGGCGACCGCTACTCGGGTCTGATGGGAGACGACGCACTCGTCGCCGAGGTCGCGGCCGCGGCCGGGGCGACGGGCGAGCAGTTCTGGCCGATGCCCCTCCCGAGCGAGCTGAGGGCGCTGCTGAACTCGGATGTCGCCGACATCGCCAACGCGAAGATCGGCAACACCGCGGCGGGCATGCTGCTCGCCGGCGTGTTCCTCCAGGAATTCGTGGGCACGACGGCGGACGGCGCGCGCATCCCCTGGGCGCACCTCGACATCGCGGGGCCGTCGAACAACACGGCCGCACCGTACGGCTTCACCGGCAAGGGACCGACCGGTGTGAGCGTGCGCGCGCTGCTCACCCTGGCCGAGCGCATTTCGCTCAGGTAGTAAGGTCGTTAGGGCGCGAAAAACTCGCACCTGAGACGTTGCCGCCGATCACCTCGGCGGAGCGCCCGCACACATCCTTTTACCTGAGGGAGCCGCTGGGTTGTCCGAGCAGAATTTTGACATCGTGATCCTCGGAGCAGGCAGCGGCGGTTACGCCGCGGCACTGCGAGCAAGCGAGCTGGGCCTCTCGGTCGCGCTCGTCGAGAAGAACAAGCTGGGCGGCACCTGCCTCCACGTGGGGTGCATCCCGACGAAGGCGCTCCTGCACTCCGCCGAGGTCGCCGACGTGTCGCGCGACTCGGCGAAGTACGGCGTGACCGCCACCTTCGAGGGCATCGACATCTCCGCGGTCTCCGCGTACCGCGAGGGCATCGTGGCCAGCAAGTACAAGGGCCTGCAGGGTCTCATCAAGGCTCGCGGCATCACGGTCGTCGAGGGCGAGGGTCGTCTGGCCTCCCCCAACACGGTCCAGGTCGGCGACCAGACGCTCGTCGGCAAGAACATCGTGCTGGCGACCGGGTCGTACTCCCGCTCGCTCCCCGGTCTCGAGATCGGCGGCCGGGTCATCACCTCCGAGCAGGCCCTCGAGCTCGACTTCGTGCCCAAGAAGGTCGCGGTGCTCGGCGGCGGCGTGATCGGCGTCGAATTCTCCAGCGTTTGGAAGTCGTGGGGCGCCGACGTGCAGATCATCGAGGCGCTCCCCCACCTCGTGCCCAACGAGGACGAGTCGATCAGCAAGTCCTTCGAGCGCGCGTTCCGCAAGCGCGGCATCAACTTCTCGCTCGGCATCCGCTTCCAGAGCGTCACGCAGAACGACGACGGCGTGGTGGTCACCCTCGAAGACGGGCAGACCTTCGA
This sequence comes from uncultured Lacisediminihabitans sp., assembly GCA_966212465.1. Taxonomy (GTDB): domain Bacteria; phylum Actinomycetota; class Actinomycetes; order Actinomycetales; family Microbacteriaceae; genus Lacisediminihabitans. The sequence continues at coordinate 142,032 of CBIHRK010000001.1, read as the reverse complement.
GGCCGAGCTCCTTCTCGTCGCGGTCGGCCGTGGGCCCGCCACCGCAGGTCTCGGCTACGAGGAGGCGGGCGTCGCCATGGATCGCGGCTTCGTGCTGACGAACGAGCGCCTGCTCACCAGCGTGCCGAACGTCTACGCGGTCGGGGACATCGTCCCCGGGCTCCAGCTCGCTCACCGCGGGTTCCAGCAGGGGATCTTCGTCGCGGAGGAGATCGCGGGACTCAACCCGATCGTCATCCAGGACGTCAACATCCCCAAGGTCACCTACTCGGACCCGGAGGTCGCCTCCGTCGGACTCACCGAGGCGAAGGCCGTGGCCCAGTACGGCGCCGACAAGGTCAGCTCATACGACTACAACCTCGCCGGCAACGGCAAGAGCCACATCATCGGCACCTCCGGTTCGGTGAAGGTCGTCCGGGTCAAGGACGGCCCCGTCGTCGGCGTGCACATGATCGGTGCCCGCGTCGGCGAGCTGATCGGTGAAGCGCAGCTCGCCGTGAACTGGGAGGCGTACCCGGAGGACATCGCCCCGCTCATCCACGCTCACCCGACGCAGAACGAAGCGCTCGGTGAGGCGTTCCTCGCGCTCGCCGGCAAGCCGCTTCACGCGATCTGAACCCCCTACCGAACTAAGCTGGATCCACAAGAACCTGCATAAGGAGCATCACTGATGAGCGAATCCGTCAACCTCCCGGCACTCGGCGAGAGTGTCACCGAGGGCACGGTTACCCGCTGGTTGAAGAAGGTCGGCGACCGGGTGGAGGTGGACGAGCCTCTGCTCGAGGTCTCCACCGACAAGGTCGACACCGAGATCCCGTCCCCGATCGCAGGCGTGATCGAGGCGATCCTCGTCGAGGAGGACGAGACCGTCGAGGTCGGCACCCCCCTGGTGACGATCGGCGACGGCTCGGCCGCAGGCTCCGAGGCGCCCGCGGCACCGGCTGCCGAGGCCGCCCCGGCCGAATCGGCCCCCGCACCGGCCGCTCCTGCCGAGGCCGCTCCCGCTCCCGTCGAGGCTGCTCCCGCACCCGCCGCTCCGGCGGAAGCCGCGCCCGCGCAGCCCGAGCCCGTTCAGGCACCCGCCGCCGCGCAGCCCGCGCCGGTCGCCGCTCCCGCCGCCAGCGAACAGCCCGCTCCTGCGGCTCCGCCTGCGCCTGCCGCCGCGCCGGCCCAGGCTCCCGCCGTTCCGGAGCCGGTGGTCGCAGCGCCCGCTCCCGCCGCAGCGCCCGCTCCCGCCGCAGCGCCCGCTCCCGCCGCAGCGCCTGCTCCCGCCGCAGCAGCTCCGGCCGTGCCGGAGTCCAACGCCGGATACGTGACGCCGCTCGTGCGCAAGCTCGCGAACGAGCGTGGAATCGACCTCACGTCGATCGTCGGCTCGGGCGTCGGCGGACGCATCCGCAAGGAGGACGTGCTCGCCGCGTCCACCGAGTCTTCGGCCGCTCCCGCCGCTCCCGCAGCGCCCGCGGCAGCCGCCCTCGAGACCTCACCGCTGCGCGGCACGAGCGTCCCGATGTCCCGCCTCCGCAAGGTCGTCGCCGAGCGCGCCGTCATCTCCATGCAGACCTCCGCCCAGCTCACCTCGGTGGTCGAAGTGGATGTCACGCTGGTCGCGCGCCTGCGCGACAGGGTCAAGGCCGACTTCCTGGCCAAGACGGGACAGAAGCTCTCCTTCCTGCCCTTCTTCGCCCTCGCCGCAGCCGAGGCGCTCCGCGCGTACCCGATCATCAACGCCACGATCGACGGCGAGACGATCGTCTACCCGCCGCAGGAGAACATCTCCATCGCGGTGGACACGGAGCGCGGGCTGCTCACCCCGGTCATCCGTGACGCCGGATCGCTCGACATCGCCGGCCTGGCGGCCCAGATCGCGGACCTCGCGGCCCGCACCAGGGACAACAAGCTGAAGCCCGACGAGCTCGCCGGCGGCACGTTCACGCTGACCAACACCGGCTCACGTGGCGCGCTCTTCGACACCCCGATCGTGTTCCTTCCGCAGTCCGCGATCCTCGGCACCGGCATCGTGACGAAGAAGCCCGTCGTTCTCACGCAGGACGGCACGGACGCGATCGCCATCCGATCGACCGTCTACCTGGCGCTCTCGTACGACCACCGGATCGTCGACGGTGCCGACGCCGCGCGATTCCTGGTCGCCGTCAAGAACCGTCTCGAGTCGGGCGACTTCGAGGGCAACCTCGGCATCTGATTCCGCTGACGCGACACGATCACGGGATCGTTCCCGTGATCGTGTCGCGTAGGCGCCAGCCGACGGATGTCTTCACGATCAGCACAGACGTCGGGTAGCCGCCCTTCGACGTCAGTTCGCCCACGCCGATGATCGCGGTATCGCCCAGCCTCTCGACCAGGGCGAGCTCCCGTGGCACAGGCGGTATCGACCGCGTGTCGGCGATGTGCGCCCTATCCTCGGTGAGCGCCGCCGATCCCGGTTGATCCACATCGTCGAGGCACGCCACGGAGTGCAGCCGGAGGCAGTGCATCCGCTCCACCAGCACGTGCCGCGCCGCCTCCACGGGATCGTCCTCGGCCGGAGTCGGAGCAGTCTCATGCGGCGTGGAGCCCTCCGCTGGCGTGCCGTCCGCCGACTCCTCCGGGATCGGCTGCGGCGGCGCAGGTCGTGCGCGGGCCGTCGAGGTGCCGACGGGAGCTCGAGGTGCGGCGTTCTTCGGCGTCGGGACGGGCGCGGCATCCGACGGTGACGCTGCCGGGATCACGGCGAACGCCAGGATCATCGCCACGGCGCCGGCCGCGCCGACGATCCAAACGCGGCGCCGCACCCGCCCGAGCGCGGCTCGGAGCCGCGGCATCAGCGCTCCGCCGGCGCCCTCCTCCACGAGATCGGCCAGAATCCGACCGATGCCGCGTGTCGACTGCTGCGGCGGGGGCGACGTTGACACCGGCACGTACCGGACGGACGGGACGACGACGGCGGGGTCGCGCGACGAGACCGGCCGGGCCACCGCGAATCCGTGCAAGCGATCGACCAGGGCGTCGAGCACGCCCTCGGCCTCTCGATTCTCCGACAACCAGCCGAGCAGCGGTGCACCCGTCTCGCCCGTCGATGCGGCGACCCCGGCGACGAAGCCGAGCACGGCATCGCGGTCCGCTCGCAGCGCGGGATCCTCCTCGATCGCCGCGGGCGAGAGCGGGCGGTCCGCTGCAGCGCTCACGACCCGCGCGCCGCCGAAGCCCACGATCACCGGTGCACCCTCCTCGTCGAGCAGCACCGATCGGGCGGACAGGGCACCGTGCGCGACTCCGCGACGCTGCAATTCGGCGACGGTGGCCACGACCGGTGCGGCGATCGTCACGAGTTCGCCCGGCTCGAGGCGGGCGCGGGCGCCGAGCAGCCCGGCCACGCTCGGCCCGGGCAGCCTCGCGAGGATGAGACAGGGGCGCCCGCGCGCATCGGTGCCCACGTCCAGCAGATCGACGACGTGGCGGCTGCGCGCGCGCTCCAGCGCCATGATCTCCGCGTCGAGCCCCGCCGGCCCGAGATCGTCGCGAAGGATCTTGACCGCGGCGATCCCGTCCGCGCCGGCGTGGCCGAGCCACACCTCGGCGCGGTCCCCCTCGCCGATGAGCCTCACCAATCTGTATCCGCCCGCTGACTGCATGTCGCAAGCGTGGCTGCAGGGCGGCGTGCGGCGCCGGGCGTCCGCCTCGATCTGTGGAGAAATCGCGCACGTCGGCCATGGTGAGGAGAGGAGCCCGCGGCCGGGGTTAGGCTGATCGGGTGATCGACTATGTCGTCGCGGGGCTAAGCGCCAACTCCGTGCCGTATGTCGAAGCCCTCGGGCTTCAGCGCGCTATCCATCACGACGTCGTGGAGGGCCTGAGGCCCGACACGCTCGTCCTCCTCGAGCACCCGTCCGTCTACACGGCCGGCAAGCGCACGGAGCCCTCAGAACGACCCGCGGACGGCATTCCCGTCATCGACGTCGACCGCGGCGGCAAGATCACCTGGCACGGCCCGGGACAGCTCGTGGGTTACCCGATCGTGCGCCTCGCCGAGCCGATCGACGTGGTCGGCTACGTGCGACGACTCGAGGGCATGCTCATCGACGTCCTCGACGAGTTCGGCGTCGCGGGCGAGCGCGTGGACGGACGTTCAGGGGTGTGGATCACCCACGATGATCGACCGGCGGACAAGATCGCGGCCATCGGCATCCGGGTCGCCTCCGGCGTCACCATGCACGGCTTCGCGCTCAACTGCTCGAACTCGTTCGAGGCGTACGACGCCATCGTGGCCTGCGGGATCCGCGACGCGGGTGTCACCTCGATCTCTCGCGAGCTCGGCCGCACGGTCACCACGGCAGACGTCGCCCCCGTCGTGCAGCGGCGCTTCGCCTCGGTGCTGGGGGTCGCAGCGTGAGCGCCGCGCCCGAGGGACGCAGGATGCTGCGGCTCGAGGTCCGCAACGCCGAGACCCCGATCGAGCGCAAGCCCGAGTGGATCAAGACGCGGGCGAAGATGGGTCCCGAGTACACGTCGCTGCAGAAGCTCGTGAAAGAGGAGGACCTCCACACGGTCTGCCAGGAGGCGGGCTGCCCCAACATCTACGAGTGCTGGGAGGACCGGGAGGCCACCTTCCTCATCGGCGGCAGCCAGTGCACGCGCCGGTGCGACTTCTGCCAGATCGACACGGGCAAGCCGGCGGACTACGACACGGATGAGCCGCGCCGGGTGGCGGAGTCGGTTCTGCGCATGGGGCTGCGCTATGCCACCGTGACGGGCGTCGCCCGCGACGATCTGCCCGACGAGGGCGCGTGGCTGCATGCGGAGACCGTGCGCGAGATCCACCGCCAGTCCCCCGGCACGGGCGTCGAGATCCTGGCGACGGACTTCTCCGGCAACCCCGATCTCCTCGGCGAGGTCTTCTCCTCCCGGCCCGAGGTCTTTGCACACAATGTGGAGACCGTGCCGCGCATCTTCAAGCGCATCCGCCCGGCGTTCCGCTACGAGCGCTCGCTCGACGTGCTCACGCAGGGACGTGCCGCAGGGCTCATCACCAAGTCCAACCTCATCCTCGGAATGGGCGAGGAGCGCGCAGAGATCAGCCAGGCGCTGCGCGATCTGCACGACGCCGGCACCGACATCATCACGGTCACCCAGTACCTGCGCCCGAGCCCGAGGCACCTTCCCGTCGCGCGGTGGGTGCACCCGGAGGAGTTCGTCGAGATCAAGCAGGAGGCGGAGGAGATCGGATTCCTCGGCGTGCTGGCCGGACCGCTGGTGCGCTCGTCGTACCGGGCCGGTCGTCTGTGGGCGCAGTCGATGGCGGCGAAGGGGCGGGAGGTGCCGGAGCACCTGTCGCACCTCGCGGACGCGTCGCTCGGCTTCGCGCAGGCGGTCTCCTGAGCCGGGCCGGCGCTTCGAGGGCCTCAGCGACCGGCGGATCGGGCGGCTCGGCGACCGGCGGTTCGGGGGCCGGCGGGGCCGTATATCCTTGAGGGCATGGCACGAACCCCCGCACCCGCAGCGAAGCCGGCGAAAGAGCCCGGTCGGCTGAAGCAGATGTACCAGGTCTTCCAGATGACCCGGAAGTACGACTCCACGGCGATCTGGTGGATGCTGCTGGCCTTCATCGGGCCCGTGGCGCTGGGCGTGATCGTCGGCTTCCTCCTGGCATCCGACAACGTCTTCGGCTTCGTGCTCTGGATCGTCGCCGGCGTGCTGCTCGGGGTGCTGCTCTTCCTCGTGGTGCTCGGCCGCAGGGCGGAGAAGGCCGCCTTCAGCCAGATCGAAGGTCAGCCGGGCGCGGTCGGCGCGGTGCTCAAGAGTTCGCTGCGCCGCGGCTGGACCGCGAGCGAGATGCCGGTGGCGGTCAGTCCGAAGACCCAGGACGCGGTCTACCGCGCGGTCGGCAACGGAGGCGTCGTGCTGATCGGCGAAGGCCCCAGGTCCCGCACGCAGAAGATGCTCGACGAGGAACGCCGCCGCGTGACGCGTGTGCTGCCGAACGTGCCCGTCAACTTCCTGACCGTCGGGCCCGATCCGGACTCGGTTCCGCTGCACAAGCTGGCCGCGCGCATGAACCGCTTCAAGCGCGCCCTGAACAAGGCTGAGGTCTACGCGGTGAGCAACCGGCTCAGCTCGCTCGGCAAGAACAACCTGCCCATCCCAAAGGGCGTCGACCCGCTCAAGGCCCGGGCGCCCCGCCCGCGCTGAGCCCGGGGTCAGCGCCGAACGAGCACGGTGCCGGCCGCACGATCGTGCAGGCCGCGTTGATCGCGGTCGGTGATGATCGCCGGCACGAGCAGGCAGAGCAGCACCGTGCGAACGGCCGGTCGCCAGACCCCGATCCACTTCGGCACCAGGGGCACCACCCGCATGCCGAGCACGAGGTGGCCGATGCTGCCGCTCACCAGCGCGATGAAGACGACCTGGAGCACGGCGAAGATGCCCGGCACGAGCCAGACGTCGGATGCCGTGGTGCGACCGCCCAGGTCGTAGTGGAAGAAGACCACGGCCACGAGCAGCGAGATGCCCCAGTCGATTGCGATCGCACCGAGCCGACGGCCGAAGCGGGCCACCGATCGCGGCCCGCTCTCGGGCAGTCCGAGGCGTGCACCGGGCCACTCGCGCTCGGGTTCACCGGCCCGCGCCGAGGTCGTCCTGCCGGTAGCCATGGCTCGATTCTACGGGCGGGACACGCGCGTAACACGCCCGAAACAATAGCGACACCATGGCGAAACCCCGCCCCCATAGCCTCAGCTTGGCTGTCTCCCTCGGCCTGAATCGAACCAACCCCATTGGAGTCCCTTACATGTTCAGTGATTCTTCGGAGGTGCTGAAGTTCATCAAGGACAACGACATCAAGTTCCTTGATATCCGCTTCACAGACCTGCCCGGCGTGCAGCAGCACTTCAACATCCCCGCCTCGACGGTCGACGAGGAGTTCTTCTCCGTCGGCCAGCTGTTCGACGGCTCCTCGATCCGCGGGTTCGCGTCGATCCACGAGTCCGACATGCAGCTCATCCCGGATGTCTCGACGGCCTACGTCGACCCCTTCCGCACCGAGAAGACGCTGATCATGATCTTCGACATCTACAACCCGCGCAACGGCGAGATCTACTCGCGCGACCCGCGCCAGGTGGCGAAGAAGGCCGAGAAGTACCTCGCCTCGACCGGAATCGCCGACACGGCGTTCTTCGCCCCGGAGGCGGAGTTCTACATCTTCGACGACGTGCGCTACGAAGTGAAGCAGAACACGAGCTTCTACTCCGTGGACTCCGAAGAGGGCGCCTGGAACAGCGGACGCCTCGAAGAGGGCGGCAACCTGGCCAACAAGACCCCGTACAAGGGCGGCTACTTCCCCGTGAGCCCGGTCGACAAGCAGGCCGACCTGCGCGACGACATCTCCCTCAAGCTGATCGATGCCGGACTCATCCTGGAGCGCGCGCACCACGAGGTGGGCACCGGCGGCCAGGCCGAGATCAACTACCGCTTCGACACGATGGTGCACGCGGCCGACGACATCCTCAAGTTCAAGTACATCGTGAAGAACACGGCGCTCGAGTGGGGCAAGGCGGCGACCTTCATGCCGAAGCCGCTCTTCGGCGACAACGGATCGGGCATGCACACCCACCAGTCGCTCTGGAACGACGGCAAGCCGCTCTTCTACGACGAGTCGGGCTACGGCGGGCTCAGCGACATCGCCCGCTGGTACATCGGCGGCCTGCTCAAGCACGCCCCCGCCGTGCTCGCCTTCACCAACCCGACGCTCAACTCGTACCGCCGGCTCATCCCCGGCTTCGAGGCGCCCGTCAACCTGGTGTACTCGGCCGGCAACCGCTCGGCGTCGATCCGCATCCCGATCACGGGCACGAACCCGAAGGCCAAGCGCATCGAGTTCCGCGCGCCGGACGCCTCGGGCAACCCGTACCTCGCGTTCGCGGCGCAGCTGATGGCCGGCCTCGACGGAATCAAGAACCGCATCGAGCCCCACGAGCCCGTCGACAAGGACCTCTACGAGCTGCCGCCCGAGGAGGCGAAGAACATCCCGCAGGTTCCCGCGTCGCTGGAGGAGGCGCTCGTCGCCCTCGAGAACGACCACGAGTTCCTCACGGCCGGCAACGTGTTCACGCCCGACCTGATCGAGACCTGGATCGCCTACAAGCGCGAGAAGGAGATCATCCCCGCCGCGCAGCGTCCGCACCCGTTCGAGTACGAGCTGTACTTCAGCGTGTAACGAGCTCGGTTCGCCGAATGGCCGGTTCCCTCGGGGGCCGGCCATTCGTCGTCTCCGGCGCGGGGAACGCGGATGCCGCGGGCCTCCCCACCACGTGCCACCCTGCCGCGCGCCACGCCTGTACGTCGAGGCAATTCCGCGCATCGATCACGACCGCAGTCGCGACCAGCCCGGCGAGGCTGCCGGGGTCGGCCTCGACGAACTCCGGCCACTCGGTGAGCACGAGAACGAGGTCGGCTCCCGCGACGGCGTCGGCGGTCGAGTCGGCGTACGAGAGGGTGGGGAACAACCGTCGCGCGGTCTCGACCGCCTGCGGGTCGTAGACCACGACCTGGGCACCGCGCAGGTGCAGTGCCGCGGCCACGCCCAGAGCGGGCGAATCGCGCACGTCGTCGGTGTCGGGTTTGAAGGCGACTCCGAGCACGCCGATGCGCTTGTTCAGCACCGACCCGCCCAGGGCATCCACAGCCTCGTCGATCACCCGCTGGCGCTGCGCCATGTTGATCTCGTCCACCTGGTGCAGCAGGGATGCCGCGTTGCTCGCGCCCAGCTCGGTGGCACGATGCATCAGCGCCCGGATGTCCTTCGGCAGGCATCCCCCGCCGAACCCGAGGCCCGCGCTGAGGAAGCGTCGCCCGATCCTGGCGTCGTGACCGAGGGCATCGGCGAGCACCGTGACGTCCGCTCCCGCCGCCGCACACAGTTCTGCGATGGAATTGATGAAGGAGATCTTCGTGGCGAGGAAGGCGTTAGCGCTCACCTTCACGAGTTCGGCGGTCGGCAGGTCGCAGACGACCACGGGGCAGCCCTGCGCGATCGGCTCGGCGTAGACCAGGCGGAGGAGCTCCTCAGAGCGCGCCGAGGCACCCCCGATCACGATGCGATCCGGGTGCAGTGTGTCCTCGACCGCCTTGCCCTCGCGGAGGAACTCGGGATTCCAGACCAGTTCGACGTCGACACCGGCGACGATCTCGCCCGCCACCACCTCCCGCAGTCGTGCCGCCGTGCCGACGGGAACGGTCGACTTGCCCACGATCACCCCGTCGTGGGTGAGATGCCGCGCGACCTGGCGCACCGCGTCATCCACGAACCGAAGATCGGCGGCGTTGCTGCCACGCTGCTGCGGGGTGCCGACGCAGATGAAGTGCACGTCGCTCAACGCGGTCGCCTCGGCGAGATCGGTGGTGAAGCGGAGCCGCCCCGTGGCGAGGTGCACCGAGATCAGCTCGGCGAGGCCGGGTTCGAAGAAGGGCAGTGCGCCCGACGCCAGCGCGGCGACCTTCGCAGGATCGATGTCCACTCCGATGACGTCGAAGCCGAGTTCGGCCATCGCCGCCGCGTGGGTGGCACCGAGGTAGCCGGTGCCGACGACGCTGATCGTGGGTCGGGCGGCACCGTGCCGTTCGTCGAAGCGGGTGAGGCCGAGAACTCTCTCCGTCATGTTCTCCAGGTTCCGCCCGACGGATTAATCGGGGGTGGAGCCGGGGCGAACCGCCGGTGGCGGGCAGGGGTCGATCGTCAGCCGTAGAAGCGCTTCTCGAACACGGCTCTCGCCAGTCGGGTCACTCGCAGGTAGTCCTCCTCGAGCCTGCTGGCGGAGCCCGGCGGGTATTCGAGCAGGCGAGCGACGCCCTCGAGCTGCTGCCGGTCCGTGGGCAGCACGTCGGCCGTGCGTGCGGTCCACAGTGTCATCGCCGAGCGGGCCCGCGAGGCGAGGATCCAGGCGTCCCGGAGCTTCTTGGCGTCCGGTGCCGAGACGAACTGCGCGCGCTCCGCCTCGTGCAGGGCCTCCAGGGTGGAGGTGGTGCGCAGACCCGGCACCGCGGCGCCGTGCTGGAGCTGGATGAGCTGCACGAACCACTCCACGTCGCTGAGCGAACCGCGGCCGAGCTTGAGGTGCCTGGCCGGGTCGGCGGCCTGCGGCAGGCGCTCGGACTCCACGCGCGCCTTGATGCGCTTGACCTCGCGCACGTCCTTCTCGGGGATGCCCACCGGGAAGCGCACGCCGTCGGCGAGAGTCTCGAAGTCCGATCGGAGGGCCGCATCGCCGACGACCGCGCGCGCCCTGAGCAGCGCCTGCGCCTCCCAGGTCAGCGACCAGCGCTCGTAGTAGGCGCGGTAGGAGTCGAGCGAGCGCACCACCGCGCCGTTCTTGCCCTCGGGACGGAGGTCGATGTCGAGGTCGAGCGGCAGGCGGAGGTCTTCCGTGTAGCGCACGAGGAACGAGACGATCATCTCGGCACGAGCCTGAGCGACCTCTCCGGTCGCCGTGGTGGCGCGATAGACGTACATGATGTCGGCGTCGGAGCCGAACCCGAGCTCCTGGCCGCCATAGCGACCCATGGCGATGATCGCGAACTCGATGCCGTCGTCGGGGGCCTGCGCCCTGATCACCTCGAGCACGCCGGTGAGGATCGTGGTGGTGATGTCCGAGAGTGCTCGCCCGAGCTCCTCGACATCGATCCAGCCGAGGATCGCGGCCATCGCCAGGCGCAGCACCTCGCGCCGCCGGGCGGTGCGGAGGGCGAGGGCCGCCTCGGCCGGATCGTCGTGCCGAGCCACCGTGGCTCTCGCCTCGTCGAGGAGCGCCGCGAGCGGCCGCGGTCGGAGCTGCTCTTCGTGCTCGAACCACGCGGCCGCCTCCGGAATGCGTTCGAGCAGCACGTTGGCGAACCGGGAACCGGCGAGCACGGTGGTGAGACGCTGCGCCGCGCCGGAGGAGTCGCGCAGCATTCGCAGGAACCAGTACGACTCCCCGAGGTCCTCGCTCAGCTTGCGGAAGGCCAGCAGCCCGTTATCGGGATCGGCTCCCGCCGCGAACCAGCCGAGCATCACCGGAAGCAGGTGGCGCTGGATCGCCGCCCTGCGGGAGACGCCGCTCGTGAGCGCCGCGATGTGGGAGAGGGCGCCCCGCGGATCGCGGAACCCGATGGCGGCGAGGCGGGCCTCGGCCTGGCTCGAGGTGAGCACCATCCCGCCCTCGGGCAGTGCGGCGACCGCCGACAGGAGCGGCCGGTAGAAGAGCCTCTCGTGCAGGCTCCGCACCGCGAGCTTGGTGCGGTTCCACTGCTCGACGAGATCGACACCGCTGCTGGCCACGCCGGATGCCCGGGCGAGGATCCTGAGCGCATCGGGATCGGTCGGCATGAGGTGGGTGCGGCGCAGCCGGGTCAGCTGGAGCCGGTGCTCCAGAAGGCGCAGGAATCGGTAGTCGCGCGAGAACTCACCCGCCTCGACGCGGCCGATGTAGCCCTGCTCGGCGAGGGTGCGCAGCGCCGACAGGGTGTCCCGCTGCCGCACGGCCGGATCGGTCTGGCCGTGCACCAGCTGGAGTAGCTGGATCGTGAACTCGACGTCACGCAGCCCGCCCGGCCCGAGCTTGAGCTGCACGTCGAGTTCGTCGCTCGGGATGTTGTCGGTGACACGCTCGCGCATGCGCTGCACGCCCTCGACGAAGCCGTCCCGCGACGCGCTGCTCCACACCTTCGGCGACACGGCCTCCACGTACCGCTCCCCCAGTTCGAGGTCGCCCGCCATCGCCCGAGCCTTGAGCAGGGCCTGGAACTCCCAGCTCTTGGCCCACCGGTCGTAGTAGGCCACGTGCGATTCGAGGGTGCGCACGAGCGCCCCGTCCTTGCCCTCCGGGCGGAGGTTCGCATCGACCTCCCACAGCGGAGGCTCGAGCGAGGTCTCGTGGATGCCGCGCATCGTGGCCATCGCGAGCCGGGTGGAGATCTCGATCGCGCGGGCGTTGTCGGTCTCGCCCGATCCTTCGCCCACGAAGATGACGTCCACGTCGCTCACGTAGTTCAGTTCGCGCGCTCCGGCCTTGCCCATCCCGATGATGGCGAGCCGCGTTTCGGCGACGCTGGCGGCCGGGTAGGGCGAGTGCCGCCGCGCGACGGCGAGGGAGGCATCGAGCGCCGCGGCGGCCAGGTCGGCGAGGGCAGACGCCACCACGTCCAGTCCGCCGAGCGGGTCGGGCTGATCGAGATCGAAGGCCGTCAGGCGGGCGAGGTGCCGGCGGTAGCGCACGCGCAGCGCGGTCCAGCCCTCCTCCTCCGTCGCTGTCCCCTCGACCGCACCGAGCAGCTCGTCACGATAGCCGGCGCCCTCCGGAGGCGCGGTCATGGCGTCGGAGAGGGCATCGAGCTCATGGGGGCGCCGGAGGAAGAACTCCCCCAGCCCCGCGGAGGCCCCGAGCACACGCAGCAGCCTGGCGGCGGCGGCACCGTCGCGAAGGAGGGCAGCGGTCGGCGCGGGATGCCGGCGCGCGAGCTCGCAGAGCAGCCGCAGCGCCTGATCCGGATCCGCCGCCGCCGCGAACGAGGGCATCAGCTCGGCGACCGGGGCGAACCCGCCCGCCTCGTCGAGCAGGCGCGACGACTCGTCGAGGTCGGCGAAGCCGAGCCGCGCAAGATCCGTGAGGGTGGTCAGTTCACGCGCCATCGTCGTGGTCTCCCGCAGCGGGAGCTGCTACAGCATCTCCAGGTTGCTCTTGAGCTCGTACGGCGTCACCTGGGCCCGGTATTCGCGCCACTCCTGGCGCTTGTTGAGGAGCACGTAGTTGAAGACCTGCTCGCCGAGGGTCTCGGCCACGAGCTCGGAGTCCTCCATCAGCGACACGGCATGGTCGAGACTGGCGGGCAGCTGGTTGTAGCCGAGCGCGCGTCGCTCCGAATCGGAGAGCTCCCACACGTTGTCCTCCGCCTCCGCCGGCAGCTCGTAGCCCTCCTCGATGCCCTTGAGTCCCGCAGCCAGGAGCAGTGAATAGGCGAGGTAGGGGTTCGCCGCAGAGTCGATGGCGCGGTACTCGACGCGGGCGCTCTGCCCCTTGCCGGGCTTGTACAGCGGCACCCGCACGAGCGCGGACCGGTTGTTGTGGCCCCAGGTGACGAAGCTGGGGGCCTCGCCCAGCTTGTTCTGCGCGGCACCGCCCCACAGTCGCTTGTAGGAGTTGACGAACTGGTTGGTCACCGCGGTGATCTCCGGCGCGTGACGCAGCAGGCCTGCGATGAACTGGCGGCCGATCTTCGACAGCTGGTACTGCCCGCCCGCGTCGAAGAACGCGTTGGTGTCGCCCTCGAACAGGGACATGTGCGTGTGCATGCCGGATCCCGGTTCGCCCGACAGCGGCTTCGGCATGAACGTGGCGTACACGCCCTGCTCGATCGCCACCTCTTTGACCACGGTGCGGAAGGTCATGATGTTGTCGGCCGTCGTGAGGGCGTCGGCGTAGCGCAGGTCGATCTCGTTCTGGCCCGGACCCGCCTCGTGATGGCTGAACTCGACCGAGATGCCGAGGTCTTCCAGCATCCGCACGGATCGACGACGGAAGTCGTGCGCGGTGCCGCCGGGCACGTTGTCGAAGTAGCCCGCCTTGTCGACCGGCTCGGGCCCCTCGGCGCCGTACTGGGAGCTCTTGAGCAGGTAGAACTCGATCTCGGGGTGGGTGTAGAAGGTGAAGCCGCGATCCGCCGCGGTGGCGAGCGTGCGCTTGAGCACGTTGCGCGGGTCGGCGACGGCGGGCTGGCCGTCCGGAGTGGTGATGTCGCAGAACATCCGGGCGGTCGGATCGATCTCGCCGCGCCAGGGGAGGATCTGGAACGTGGCCGGGTCCGGGTGCGCGAGCACGTCGGCCTCGTACGACCGGGTGAGGCCCTCGATCGCGGAGCCGTCGAACCCGAGGCCCTCGGCGAACGCGCCCTCGACCTCCGCCGGGGCGATCGCGACCGACTTCAGCGTGCCCACGACGTCGGTGAACCAAAGCCGGATGAACTTGACGCCGCGCTCTTCGATTGTGCGGAGAACGAAGTCACGCTGCTTGTCCATGGGCTCCTCTTGCCTGACGTTCCAGGGGCACAGGAGGCCCCGCTATTAGGCTAGTGGACATGCCCCGACTCCGCTTGGCACTGGGCCAGACCAACCCCGTCGTGGGCGACTTCCCGGGCAATTCCCGTCAGGTGCTCGAGGCGGCGCGCGCCGCCTCCGCCGCGGGCGCCGACCTGCTCGCCGTCGGCGAGATGGCGCTCAGCGGCTACCCCATCGAGGACCTCGCCTCGCGTCCGTCGTTCCTCCGCGCGGCGCACGAGGCGGTGGATCGGCTGGCACGAGAGCTGCAGGAGGCCGGGCTCGGCGATCTGCCGGTCATCGTCGGGCATCCGGATGGCCCGTTCGCGCCGCGCACGCTGGGAACGAGCAACGCGCCGACCGCGATCGCACGCAACATGGCGAGCGTGCTGCAGCACGGTCACGTCAAGGCGAGTTACGCAAAGCACCACCTGCCCAACTATTCGGTGTTCGACGAGTACCGCGTGTTCATCCCCGGCGACGAGCTGCTCGTCCTGCGCATCAAGGGTGCGGATGTGGCGCTCATCATCTGCGAGGACCTCTGGCGCGAGGGCGGCCCACTCGCCCGCGTGCTCGACGCGGACGCGGGTCTGCTGGTCGTCGTCAACGCCTCCCCGTTCGAGCGCGACAAGGACGACGTGCGGCTGCCGCTCGTCACCCGCCGCGCGCGGGAGACCGGCACCGTGGTCGCCTATGTCAACATCGTGGGCGGCCAGGACGATCTCGTCTTCGACGGCGACAGCGTGGTCGTCGACACCGCGGGCAGGCTGCTGGCGCGGGCGCCGCAGTTCCGGGAGCACCTGCTGCTGGCCGACGTCGAGGTCGCCGCCGCGGGCGACGCGCCGCTTCCGGCATCCGTCACCCGGGTGGAGCTGGCCGATCCGCGCTCGACGCCCGTCGGTGCGGCATCCGGCGTGGCCGTGCCGCCCGACGACCGCGAGCAGCTCTGGAACGCCCTCGTGCTGGGCCTGCGCGACTACGTGCGAAAGAACGGCTTCGCCTCCGTCATCCTGGGCCTCTCGGGCGGCATCGACTCCGCGGTCTGTGCCGCGATCGCGGCAGACGCGATCGGTGCCGACAGGGTGTGGGGCGTGAGCATGCCGAGTCGCTACAGCTCCGAGGGCTCGCGCAGCGACGCCGGCGATCTCGCCGCGAACATCGGTCTGCACTACCGCGTCGAGCCGATCGCCGGTCTCGTGCAGCCGATCGAGGAGCAGCTCTCGCTGACGGGCACGGCCGCGGAGAACGTGCAGGCGCGGGTGCGCGGCATCATCCTGATGGGCCTGTCGAACCTCGACGGGCACCTCGTTCTGACGACGGGCAACAAGACCGAGCTGGCCGTGGGCTACTCGACCATCTACGGGGACTCGGCGGGCGGCTTCGCCCCGATCAAAGACGTGCCGAAACTTCTGGTCTGGGAACTCGCACGCTGGCGGAACGCGCACGCGGAACGACTCGGCGAGGTGCCCCCCATCCCCGTGAACTCGATCGAGAAGCCGCCGAGCGCCGAACTCAGACCCGACCAGACCGACCAGGACAGCCTGCCGCCCTACGAGACGCTCGACGCCATCCTGGACGCGTACATCACCCGGGCGCTCGGCAAGGAGGACGTCGTCGACCTCGGCTTCGACCGCGAGACCGTCGAGCAGGTCACCGGCCTCGTCGATCGGTCGGAGTGGAAGCGCCGGCAGGGCGCGATCGGTCCGAAGATCAGCGGGATGGCCTTCGGGCGGGACCGGCGACTGCCGATCACCTACCGCCCGCGGGACTGACCCGCGCGAGTAGGCTCGAAGGATGGCAGAGCAGGCGGTCAAGCGCGTTCGTACCCGACACTTCCAGAATGCGAAGGAGAACGGGATCACGATCACCGGGCTCACGAGCTACGACCAGCTCACGGCCTCGATCTTCGATGCCGCCGGCATCGACTTCCTCCTCGTCGGCGACTCCGCGGGCAACAACGTCTACGGTTTCGACACCACGCTGCCCGTGACCATCGAGCACCTCATCCCGCTCGCGCGCGCCGTGGCCACCTCGGTCAAGCGCGCCTTCGTCGTGGCGGACATGCCCTTCGGGTCGTACGAGACCGGCCCGGACGAGGCCCTGCACACCGCCTTCCGCTTCATGAAGGAGACCCAGGCGCACGCCGTGAAGCTCGAGGGCGGAGTTCGCAGCGCGGAGCAGATCCGGCGGATCGTGGATGCCGGCATCCCCGTCATGGCCCACATCGGGTTCACGCCGCAGAGCGAGCACAAGCTGGGCGGCCACATGATCCAGGGTCGCGGCGAGGGTGCCGAACAGCTGCTGGCCGATGCCCACGCGGTCGAAGACGCCGGCGCGTTCGCGGTGGTGCTCGAGATGGTGCCCTCGCAGGTCGCGAAGCGGGTCACCGAGGAGCTCCGGATCCCCACCATCGGCGTCGGAGCCGGGCCCCACGTCGACGGTCAGCTGCTCGTCTGGACCGACTGGGCCGGATTCACCACGGGCCGGATCCCCAAGTTCGTCAAGCAGTACGCCGACCTGCGCGGTGTGCTCACCGAGGCGGTGGGACACTACATCGACGACGTCACCTCGGGCACCTACCCGGCGCCCGAGCACGAATACGAGTGAGCCCGGCCAGGGGCGCTAGCTGTTCTTCGCGTCGTCCTCGGCCCACTTGCGCGAGCGCTCGGCGATGATCTCCGGGGCGCGGGCAGCCTCCTCACGCGTGGCGAACGGCCCGTCGAGGTCCGACGCGAGGGACTGACGCCCCTCCTCCACCTCGCCGGTGCGGATGTTGTAGTACCAGTCGGTCATCGTGTCTCCTTCGCTCACCTAAAATCGATGATATGCCCAGGGATTCGCACGGCCATCTCACGCCCGGGCGACTCTCCCCGCAGCGCACGGTACCCCGGCACATCCCGCGACCGGAATATGTCGGTCGCCCCGCGCCGCGCGAGTTCACCGGCTCGGACGTCTACGATGAGGCCGCCGTGCGCCGCATCCGCGAGGCGGGACGCATCGCCGCCGAGGCGATCGCACTGGTCGGCGAGCACGTGCGCCCCGGGATCACCACCGACGAACTCGACGGCATCGGCCACGACCATCTCATCGCCAGGGACGCCTACCCCTCCACCCTCGGATACCGCGGGTTCCCGAAATCGCTCTGCGCCTCGGTGAACGAGGTGATCTGCCACGGCATCCCGGACGACACGGTGCTCGAGGAGGGCGACATCGTCAACATCGACATCACCGCGTTCACGGGCGGGGTGCACGGCGACAGCAATCGCACCTTCGTCGTCGGCCAGGCCGAGGACGAGGTCACGGAGCTGGTGGACCGCACGTGGGAGGCGCTCTCCCGCGGCATCCGGGCGGTGGCTCCGGGTCGAGCGGTCAACGTGATCGGCCGCGCTATCGAGTCCTACGCCCGGCGCTTCGACTACGGCGTGGTGCGCGCGTTCACCGGGCACGGCGTCGGCACTGCCTTCCACTCCGGGCTCGTGATCCCGCACTACGACGCCGCGCCCGCCCACGCGACCGAGATCGTGCAGGGCATGGTCTTCACCATCGAACCGATGCTGACCCTCGGCACGGCGGAGTGGGAGATGTGGCCCGACGGCTGGACGGTCGTGACGAAGGACAGGCAGCCGAGCGCCCAATTCGAGCACACCCTCGTCGTGACCGAGCGGGGCGCCGAGGTGCTCACCCTTCCCTGAGCGGCACCGTCCGCATCGTCCACACACCGTCGCGGGGCGCCACGCTCCACCGACAGAAACGAGAGAATGGCTCCATGGCTGACAAAGCGGTTGGTATCGACATCGGCGGGACCGGCATCAAGGGGGCGATCGTCGACGTGTCCACCGGCAAGATGCTCAGTGACCGGATCAAGCTTCCGACGCCCGAGGGCGGCGAGCCGAAGGACATCGTCGACACCGTCGCGACGATCATCGATCAGCTGAACGCGAGCAAGAAGGACCCGGTGGGGGTCTGCTTCCCCGCGGTGGTGATCAAGGGCAAGACGCTCTCGGCGGCGAACGTGTCGAAGAGCTGGATCGGGCTCGAGGCCGAGAAGCTGTTCGAGAAGAAGCTGGGGCGCGACATCAAGTTCGTCAACGACGCGGATGCCGCCGGCTACGCCGAGACCGTCTTCGGCGCGGCCCAGGGACAGAAGGGCCTCGTCATCCTCACCACCCTCGGCACGGGGATCGGCACGGCGCTCATCTACGACGGGGTGCTCATCCCCAACGCCGAACTCGGCCACCTCGAGCTGGAGGGCGTCGACTACGAGACCCGTGCGGCTTACTCGGCGAAGGAGCGCGAGGACCTCTCCTGGGCCGACTGGGCCGCGAGACTGCAGGTGTACTACTCGGCCCTCGAGCGCTACTTCCACCCCGACCTGATCATCGTCGGAGGCGGCGTCTCCAAGCAGTATCAGGACTTCCTTCCCCTGCTGTCGATCGATACCCCGATGGTGCCTGCCACCCTGCGCAACAATGCGGGCATCATGGGGGCAGCCACGCTCGCCGCCGGACGGTAGTCCGGTGGGCCGCGGTCTCCTCAAGGTCTACCTCGGCGCGGCACCGGGGGTGGGCAAGACCTTCTCGATGCTCGAGGAGGGACGGCGACTGCGGCAGGAGGGGCACGACGTGGTGATCGCCCTGGTGGAGACCCACGGCCGTGAGGCCGTCGCCGCGCTGACCGAGGGCTTCGAGGAGGTGCCGCGTCGGCGGCCGGACGGCGGAGCTGCCGGGGTCGGCGAGGTGGATGTCGAGGCCGTCATCCGACGCTCCCCCGAGTGGGCGCTGGTCGACGAGCTCGCGCACGGCAATGCCCCCGGCTCCCCGCGCGGCACGCGGTGGGAGGACGTGGAGGCACTGCTCGGCGCAGGGATCAGCGTGATCTCGACGGTGAACGTGCAGCACGTCGAATCGCTCGGCGACGTGGTGGAGTCCATCACCGGAGTCTCCCCGCGCGAGAGCGTGCCCGACTCCGTGCTGCAGTCGGCGGATCAGATCGAACTGGTCGACCTGTCGCCCGAGGCCCTGCGCGATCGGCTGACCGCCGGGCTCATCGTGCCGGGCGAGAACGTCGACGCCGCGCTGTCGCACTTCTTCCGGCTCGGCAACCTCACGGCCCTCCGCGAACTCGCCCTGCTCTGGGTGGCGGACGACGTGGATGCCACGCTGCAGGCCTACCGCGACGAGCACGCCATCCGCGGCCGGTGGGAGGCCAGAGAACGGGTGGTCGTGGCGGTGCCCGGCGGCTCGACCGGCGACGCGCTGGTCCGGCGCGGCGCCCGCATCGCCGCGCGCACCAGCGGCGGCCAGCTGATCGCCGTGCACGTGGCCGGCGCGCACGGACTGCGGGAGCCGGACCCGGGCTCACTCGTCGCCCAGCGGGCACTGGTCGAGTCGCTCGGCGGGAGCTACCACCAGGTGGTCTCGGACGACGTGGTCTCCGCGCTGATCGACTTCGCCCGCGGGGTGAGCGCCACCCAGCTCGTGGTCGGCACCGGCCGCCACGGCCGATTCGCGGCGGTCATCACGGGCGGCGGGGTGGGCGCAGGTCTCGTCCGGTCGGCGGGCGACATCGACGTGCACATCGTCTCGAACACCGACGACGGACGTCTGCGGCTCCCCCGCTCCCGGAGCGCGCTCTCGGCGCGACGGCGGGTCTGGGGCTTCGTGATCGCGGTGGTCGGCATCCCTCTGCTCGTGCTCGCACTGGCGGGCCAGCGCAGCTCCGACAGCCTCGTCGGCGACGTGCTCGCCTTCCAGTTGCTGGTGGTCGTCGTCGCGCTCGTGGGTGGCATCTGGCCCGCGCTCGCCTCCGCCGTGCTTGCCGCCTTCGGCCTCGACTTCTTCTTCGTGCAACCGCTGTACACGATCCGCATCGCGTCCCCCGCCCACGCCGTGACGCTGGTGATCTTCCTCATCGTCGCGGCGCTCGTCTCCCTCGTGGTCGATCTGGCAGCCCGGCGGAGCCGTGCGGCGGTGCGCTCCGCCGCCGAGGCGGACACGCTCGCCACTGTGGCGGGCAGCATCATCCGCGGTGAGAACGCGGTCGAGGCCCTCGCCGGCCGGCTGAGGGAGTCCTTCGGGCTCTCGGCGGTGACGGTGCTCAGCGGCGACTCGGCCGTGTACCAGGCCGGCGCTGCCGCACAGGGTGAGCGCTCCACGACCGTGACGTTCGACGGCGGACGCCTGGTGCTCGCCGGACCGGAGGTGCCGGCCGAGAGCCGACGCGTGCTCGACGCCTTCGTCGCCCAGATCGCCGCCGCTCTGGAACAGGAGCGATTGCGGTCGGCGGCGTCCGGCCTCCGGCCGCTCGAGGAGGCGGACCGGCTGCGCACCGCGCTCCTCGCCGCAGTCGGGCACGACCTGCGCACGCCGCTCGCGTCCGCGACGGCGGCGGTCTCGAGCCTGCGCAGCACGGACGTGCAGTGGAGCGATGCCGACCGCGCGGAACTCCTGGAGACCGCCGACACCTCGCTCCGGCGCCTGGCCGACCTGGTGGCCGACCTGCTCGACGCCAGCCGCCTGCAGGCCGGGGTGCTCCCGATGTCTCTCGGGCTCGTCGGGTTCGAGGAGGTCGTGCCGCTCGCCCTCGACGAGCTCGACGTGTCGTCCGACGACGTGCTGGTCGACCTTCCCGGAACGCTGCCGCCGGTGCGCGCCGACGCGGCGCTCCTGCAGAGGGTCATCGTGAACCTGCTGAGCAACGCCCTGCGATTCTCACCGGCAGGCGTTCCGCCCACGCTCGCCGCCAGCGCGTTCGGCGGTCGGGTCGAGCTCCGTGTGATCGACCACGGGCCGGGTATCCCGGCCTCGCGCATCGCGGAGGCGTTCCAGCCCTTCCAGCGGCTCGGCGATGTCGACTCCGGATCGGGTGTCGGGCTCGGTCTCGCCCTCTCCAACGGGTTCATGACCGCCATGGGTGGACGCCTGGAATCCGAGCAGACACCGGGAGGCG
The DNA here is from genome assembly GCA_966212465.1 of uncultured Lacisediminihabitans sp. Lineage (GTDB taxonomy): Bacteria > Actinomycetota > Actinomycetes > Actinomycetales > Microbacteriaceae > Lacisediminihabitans. Next base: position 121,025 of record CBIHRK010000001.1, on the reverse strand, counting down.
GTCTGACGATGGTCGTCTCGTTGCCCGCCTATCGCCGAGCACAGGGGGATGCATGAAGATCCTGGTGGTGGACGACGACGCGCAGATCCTCCGGGCGCTTCGCATCAACCTGGTCGCGCGCGGCTACGACGTGGTGGTGGCGCGATCCGGTCCGGAGGCCCTCGAGGTCGCGGCGAGGAGCCGGCCCGAGCTCGTGGTGCTGGATCTGGGGCTGCCCGGGTTCAGCGGCATCCAGGTGATCGAGGGACTGCGCGGCTGGACGACCGTGCCGATCCTCGTCGTGAGCGGCCGCAGCGACTCGAGCGACAAGGTCGACGCGCTGGATGCGGGAGCCGACGACTACGTGACGAAGCCCTTCCAGATCGACGAGCTGCTGGCCCGGATCCGCGCACTCGGCAGGCGCGCCGCGGCGGACTCCCCCGAGCCGACCATCCGTTTCGGCGACGTCACCGTGGACCTAGCCGCCCACACGGTCGCCCGCGACGGAGCCCCGGTGAAGCTCACCCCCACCGAGTGGCACATCCTCGAGGTGCTCGCCCGCAACCCGCACCGGCTCGTCACCAAACGACTCCTGCTCGAGACCGTCTGGGGCAGCGGCTACGAGAAGGAGGACGGATACCTCCGGCTCTACCTCGGCCAGTTGCGCAAGAAACTCGAGCCGGTGCCTGCCCACCCGCGGTATCTGCTCACTGAGCCCGGAATGGGCTACCGCTTCGCACCCGACGCGTAGGGGGTGAATGGGCCGGCTGATACGCCGGGTTCTGTCCCGGCGCTGCCTGAGCAGCGCCATCGACGGTCATCTATCTCGGGACTACGTTGCCGCAGCCCTCCAGCGGTCTACCCGGAAGCGGAACGGGCAGCCCCATAGCTTCCTGTCTGACCTTGCTCCGGACGAGGTTTACCTAGCCGGCACGATCGCTCGCACCGCTGGTGGTCTCTTACACCACCGTTTCAGCCTTACCGGGATCCCCACCCCCGAGGAGGCGCGAGACCCAGGCGGTCTGCTCTCTGTTGCACTTTCTCGCGGGTTGCCCCGGGTGGGTGTTACCCACCGTCCTGCCCTGCGGAGCCCGGACGTTCCTCGGCGGCGCCCGCCCCGGAAGGCGAAGCGCCGACGCGACCGTCTTGCCGACCCATTCGCCTCACAGCCTAGCCGTCGATGTCGCCCCGAAGATCCATCGAGAGGTTGGCCACCCGATCGGCCCTGGCGTTCTGCGCCCGCGGCACCCACTCGAATCTCACCGGCGTTCCCACCAGCAGCCCGCGCGCCACGGCGGCGAGCTCGGCCATGTCCGGATGCTTGATCTTCCACCGACCGGACATCTGCTCCACGACCAGCTTGGAGTCCATCCTGACGTGGAGCTCCGCATCCGGGTCGATCTCGAGCGCCTTGCGCACGCCCTCCACCAGAGCGGTGTACTCGGCGACGTTGTTGGTGGCGTGACCGAGGTAGCGCCCCACCTCGGCGAGCACCTCCCCGGTCGTCGGGTCGATGACGACCGAGCCGGATGCCGCGACCCCGGGATTGCCCCGCGATCCGCCGTCGGCCTCCACGAGCAGCACGCGCGCCATCAGATGCCCGACTCGGCGGTGCGCACGAGGATCGCGTTGCTGTCCGGGCAGAGGATGACGTCATCCGGAGCCGCGGACCGCACCGCCTGCATGTCGTTCTCGTTGAGCTTCACCCCGCTCGCGCTGGAGACCCCGTGCTGCAGCAGCGACGCCCCGAAGCCGTATCGCTCGCGCTGGCGCTCGTAGAGGGCCAGCAGGTCGGCGGGGAGCCGGTCGGCGATGCGCGCCCGGGCAGCCGACGCCTCTGCACGCTCGTCATCGAGCGTGGCGAGAAGCGCATCGCGCTGTGCGGTGGTGGCGGCGATGCGCTCCTCGAGCTCGCGGAGCTTCTCGGTCAGTTCGCCCTCGGCGGCCTCGAGCGTCTCGAGCCGCTCCATCACGGTGAGCTCGATCTCCTCGAGATCCAGCTGACGCCGGTGCAGGCCGGCCAGTTCGCTCTCGAGCCCGGCGACGTCCTTCACCGACGAGGATGACTGCAGCCGCTCGGTGTCCCTGGCGATCCGCGTCTCGACCAGCGCGACGTCGGACTCCACCCGGGAGAGCTCGAGCCGAGCGTCCTCGACGGCGCCGGTGGCACTCAGCCGCTCGATCCGCAGCTCGTCGGCCTCGCTGCCGAGGCCTGCGATCACCGCGGTCTCGGGGAGCGACTTCGCTCGATGGTCGAGCTGTCGCAGCCTCGTGTCTATCGCCTGCAGCTCGAGCAGGCGTGCCTGGTCGTCAGGACTGGCTTTCAGTGCCACGGGTTCCTCGTTCGTTCGCTATTGGACAATGGTGAAATCCCACGGGTCGGTGCGCAGGTCGCTCACTTCGACGCTCAGGTCGGGGAGTTCGCGCGCGAGTTCCTGGGCAGCCGTCTCCAGCCAGAGCCATTCGCTGGCCCAGTGGGAGACGTCGATCAGAGCCGGACCATCCGTGAGGCGGGCGTCCTCTCGGAATGCGCTCGCGGGATGGTGACGCAGATCGGAGGTGATGTACACGTCCGCTCCCCGCACAGCCGGTTCCCCGAGCAGGCTGTCGCCCGCTCCTCCGCACAGCGCGACGGTCTCGATGGGCCGGTCGAAATCGCCGGAGACCCGGATGCCGGAGGCGGTGGCGGGCAGGATCTCCGCGAGCCGGCGCGCGAGTCGGCCGAGCGTGGTCGGTGCGGCCAGACGGCCCACCCGGCCGATGCCGCGGGTCGCGATCGGGGACGGGACGATCGGAGAGGCGTCGACGACGCCCAACCGGTAGGCGAGCTCGGCCGAGGTGCCGGTCTCCACCACGTCGGCGTTGGTGTGGGCAGAGACCAGTGCGCAGCCGCCACGGATCAGCCGCGCGAGCACCGCGCCCTTGAACCCGTCCTCCGCGACGGTCGTCACCCCGCGCAGCAGCAGGGGATGGTGCACGAGCAGCAGGTCGGCTCCCGCCTCCACGGCCTGGTCCGCCACGTCGGGCACGGCGTCGACGGCGAGAAGCACTCGGCGCACGGGGGCCGAGCGGTCCCCGGAGAGCAGGCCCGCGGCATCCCACCCCTCGGCGCCCGAGATCGGCCAGAGTCGCTCGATGACGGTGCAGATGTCGGCGACGGTGTGAGGCATTCGACCAGTCTAGTTTTGCGCGAGGTCGCCGGGCCGCGGCGAGGTCGGCGGCGTCGCCCGTTCCTGCGCCCTGACCGCGCGGACTCCGGCGACGAACGGGGTCAGCGCGCCGAGGGCCAGGGCCACGAGCACTCCGACGTCGGTGGCACCGAGATCGCTCCGCAGCTCGACGCCGGCGAGGCGGAACAGATAGCCCTGCCAGGCGAGCCCCGCCACCGTCGCCGAGGTGAGACCGTACCCGATCGCCGTGGCGACCACGAGGGCGCCCAGGTTCACCCAGTTGACGTCGCGGTAGACGCCGCCTCGGGTGATCAGCGACGCCGAGTCGAAGCGGCGGCGTCGCAGCATCAGCTCGGCGGTCATGATGCCCGCCCACGCCGCTATCGGCACGGCGAGAGTGGTGGCGAGGTCGCGGAAGACCGCGAGCACCCCGAGCGAGCCGACCCAGATGAGGATCGACACGGCGAGCACGAGGACCCCGACGATGACGCTCGCGACGGATCGGTGAACCCGGAGGCCGAGCGCCTGGAGGGAGAGACCTCCCGAGTACAGGGAGATCGTGACCCCCGAGATCAGGCTCAGCGCGATCGCGGCCAGGAGCGGAAGCGGATACCAGCTCGGCAGCAGCGACGCGATGGCCTGCACCGGATCGCGCACCAGTCCCGAGGCGAGGTCGCGGTCGGAGGCGGAGAGGACCGCTCCGTAGGCGATGAGCACCAGTGGCGCCGCCACGGTTCCGAGCGGGCTCCACACCATCGCGGCAGCTCCGGAGCTCGCCGGGCGCTGGTAGCGCGCCAGATCGGAGCCGCTGGTGGCCCACACCAGCCCGAGGAAGCTGAAGACGAGCACGATGCCGGTGACCACGAGCGTCCACGGCCCGTCCGTCACCGTGAGCGCCGTGCCGATGTCCACGGCGTGCCAGGTGAGCACGATGAACCCGACCACGAGAACGGCCGAGACGATCGTCAGCACGAGCTGGATCCGGGCGATGAGACCGAAGCCGAGAATGGCGATGCCGAGCGCGAGGACGAAGCCGAGCGCCATGACGGCAGCCGCGAGCTGTCGCTCGTCGAACGCGCCGTTCAGGCCCGAGAGGATGAGCGTGCGCGCGGCGGCGACGCCCGCGAGCCAGAGGAGCACCCCGCCCCAGAACACCCGCGTGAGCACGGCGAGGGCGGAGGGGACCACGTTTCCGCGCAGCCCGAAGGTCGCCCGGGAGGTGATCATCGTGGGCTGCCCGCTCCACTTGCCGGACCGAGCCGCGAGGCCGAGGGGAACGAAGGAGGCGACCACGCCGAGGAAGACCGCGACGAGCGCCTGACGCAGGCTCATGCCGAGCGAGAACACGACGGCGCCGAACGCGATGGTCAGCACCGACGAGTTCGCCGCGAACCAGAGCCAGAACAGCCTCGCGCCCCGCCCTGCCCTGAGCTCCCGCGGAGTGGGCTCCTGGCCCGAGGCCTCGACCACGAATGCGGGTGGATTCCTCGGCTCGACCACGACGGGGGCTCCCGTCGCAACCGCCGCGGGGCCGGCCGCCGCGCTCGGAGTCAGTAGCACCCGGTCGAAGTCGTCGGCGGCATCCTGCTCACGCGGCTGCTCGACGGCGCCGGGGTTGATCGCCGGGTCGACGAGCGGGGCCCCGGCGACGGGAGAGTTGTCGACCGGAGAGTTGTCGACCGAGGAGTTGTCGGCAGGAGAGTTGTCGAGGGGGGCCGCTGACGTGGGAGGAGCGAACGGCGCACCCATGCTCTCCGCGGGCGGCGCCGGAAGCTCGACGGGAGTCTCGCGCAGGGCCCCCAGATCGAGCGTCCCGGCGGGGCGCGTCGGCTCGATCAGCTCGTAGACGACGGGCGGTGGCGCCGCGAAGGGCTCCATGGAGGCGGTCGGCGCGGGCAGATCGTCCTGGGCGGCCGACGTGCGATCGATCGGGCCTGTCACCTCCGGTTCCCAGTCCCGTGGAATCCTCGGCGGGCGCGGCGCCGGAACAGCGGGAGCCGCGGCCTGCGACGGCGCGTCGGGCTCGGTCGCGGCGGAGTGGCGACCGAGCGGCGCGGCGCCGGCCGGACCGCCCGCTGCGTCGGCCCCGCCGGGCTCGCCCGGAACCAGCACGGGCGGCCCACTCGGGGCGGGGAGGTCCTCGAGCCGGGGGCGCGGAGGCGCCTCCGCGGGGTCAGCGATCTGCGACGTGGAGCTGGCGACGAGCTGGGCGGTCTCCGCCTCGAAGGCCGAGAGCAGTGCGCCGTCGTCCTCGTCCGGCTCCGGAGCGGGAGAGCGAAGCGGCTGACGCGGGGTGCCGGCCTCCTCGGCGAAGAGCCCCGGCGACGGCGTCGTCACGGCGGGGGGCACGTAGGTCGAGCGTCGCGGGCCCGGTGGGAGCACCGAGGGGTCGGCGGCCCCGGGGTCCGTGCCGCCGTCGTCCGCGTCCATACCCAGAATGATAGGGGGGTCAGGGCAGGTCGGAGGGCTGACGGGCCGCCGCCAGCACGGTCACTCCACCGAGCACGAGAACGAGTCCGAGCCACCCCGCAGCGGTCAGCCTCTCCCCCACCACGATCACCGCGAGCACGGTGGCGACGAGCGGCTCGACCAGCGTGATCGTCGTGGCGGCACTGCTCCGGATGCCCCGCAGCCCGTACCCGAACAGCAGGTAGGCGACGACCATCGGCCCCACCACGAGGTATGCCGCGATGCCCAGGGAGGTGGTGCTCGCCAGCAGCGGCCCGCCGGTCACCACCAGCACCGGCAGGAGTGCCGCGCCGCCCACCCCGAACATGCCGCCCATCACCGCACGCCCCGGATGCCCCGCGCGCAGTGCGCGCGACGCGGCGTAGGTGTACGTGGCGTAGGCGAGACCGGCGAGCAGCCCGAGCAGCACCCCGCTCGGGATGTCGGATGACCCCGCCGCCCGCATCCGCCCCCCGATCGCGAGCACCGCGATCCCCAGCACCGCCACCCCGGTGCAGCCGGCCCACAGCAACCCCGGGCGGCGGCGCTCGAACGCCCACTCCAAGATCGCCGCGAACACGGGCCCGGAGCCGAGCGCCGCGATGTTGCCGATCGCCACTCCCGCCAGGTGCATCCCGGTATAGAAGGCCAGCGGATACACGACCACCCCTGCCGCGCCGACCAGCAGCCAGCGCAGCGCGCGCGGGTCGCGCAGCGCGATGATGCTCGAGCGCCAGGACACTCCGAACAGCAGGAGGCCGCCCACACCCATCGTGACCGCGCCGACGGCGAGCGGGCTCACCGCCCCCGGCATGAAGCTCGCGGCGGTACCGGTGGTGCCCCAGAGCACGGATGCCAGAACGAGGGCTGCGGCGGGGTGTCGTCCGGCTCGGGTCACGTCTCGACCCTATTGCGCGGCGCCCCCGTCGGTCGCAAGGCGTTAACGCACGAATGGCGTGGCCGGGATGATTCCGGTCACGCCATTCGTCGAGCGAGGGGTCAGACGCGCCGACCCGTGATCACCCGCACCAGGAAGGCGATGATGGCGATGACCGCCAGGATCAGCCCGACCCAGAGCAGGAAGTTGAGCGACTGGACCAGCCCACCCGTAATCGCGAGCACGATTGCTACGACGATGATGATGATAAGGAGGATGTTCATGGGGGTGTGTGCCTTTCCTCGGTCCGTAGGCTGCGGTCTGCAACCTGAACAGCCCACACGGTAGGCGCATCCACGTTCGCCCATAGGGGGTTGAATCCACAGGCGAACGGGAGTAGGGCTAGGCCCGTTTCTTCGACCTGTTCTTCTCCACGCTCTTGCGCAGGGCATCCATGAGGTCGAGCACGTCGCCGCCGCCCTTCTCCTCCTCGTCCTCCTCGCCGAACGTCTCGGCGGTGTCGAGCGAGTCGCCCTTCTTCAGCTTCAGCTCGACGAGTTTCTTCAACTCGTCCTGGTAGTCGTCGTTGAAGCGGGAGGGAGTGAACCGGCCGGAGAAGCTCTCGACGAGCGCGTTGGAGAGCTCCAGCTCCTGGGCCGAGATCCTCGTGGTCTCCCGGAGCGCCGGGAAGTCGGCCTCGCGCACCTCGTCGTCCCACAGAAGCGACTGCAGCATGAGCACCTTGCCGTGCACGCGCAGCGCGCCCAGCCGGGTCTTCTGGCGAAGAGCGAAGTGCACGATCGCGGTTCGGTCGGTGTTCTGCAACGTCTTGACCAGCAGGGCGTAGGCCTTCGGCGATTTCGAGTCCGGCTCGAGGAAGTAGCTGCGGTCGAACATGATCGGATCGATCTGGTCGTTCGGCACGAACTCGACGACCTCGATCTCCCGGCTTCGTTCGGCCGGGAGCATCGCGAGGTCCTCCTCGGTGAGCACGACCGTGCGCTCCCCGTCGTCGTACGCCTTCTGGATGTGTTCGAACGGCACGAGCTCCTTGTCGATCTCGCAGTGACGCTCGTAGTAGATGCGTCCGCCGTCCTTGTCGTGCACCTGGTGCAGGTGGAGGTCGTGGTCCTCGGTGGCGCTGTAGACCTTCACGGGCACGTTGACGAGGCCGAAGGTGATCGCGCCGGTCCAGATTGCTCTCATGAACCAATTGGACACCCGCGGTGCCCCCACGACAATCGGATTGCTCTCCTCGCGCATCGGCGTATGTTGGCCGCATGGCAGGTTCCGGCGGCGACCAGACCGTCAGTGTGGGTGGTCATCGCCTCACGCTCACGAATCTCGACAAGGTGATGTACCCCTCGACGGGCACGACCAAAGGCGACGTGATCGCGTACTACGCGGAGATCGCCGACGTGCTCATCCCGCACGCCCGCGACCGCCCCGCCACCCGCAAACGCTGGGTCGACGGTGTGGGCACCCCGGATTCGCCGGGCGAGGTGTTCTTCCAGAAGGATCTCGACGACCACGCGCCCTCCTGGGTCAAGCGCCGCTCGATCGAGCACAGCGACCACAGCAACGACTACCCCCTGGTGAACGATCTGGCCACCCTCACCTGGCTGGCGCAGATCGCCGCCCTGGAGATCCACGTTCCGCAGTGGCGATTCGGGCGCACGGGAACCCGCAAGAACCCCGACCGGATCGTGTTCGACCTCGATCCCGGCGAGGGCGTCGGACTCATCGAGTGCGCCGAGGTGGCCCGCTCCGTGCGCGCAATCCTCCGGGACATGGGCCTTGAGGCGATGCCGGTCACCAGCGGGAGCAAGGGCATCCACCTCTACGCCGCGCTCGACGGAACCCAGACCTCCGATCAGGTCTCCTCCGTGGCGCATGAGCTGGCCCGGGCGCTGGAGGCCGACCAGCCCGACCTCGTGGTCAGCGACATGAAGAAATCGAACCGCGTGGGCAAAGTGCTCGTGGACTGGAGTCAGAACAACGGCTCGAAGACCACGGTGACGCCGTACTCGCTGCGCGGGCGATTCGAGCCCACCGTGGCGGCGCCGCGCACCTGGCGGGAGCTGGCGTCGAAGAATCTCGCACAGCTCGACTACCGCGAGGTGCTCCGCCGGGTCAAACGGCGCGGCGACCCGCTCGCCGAGCTCTCCGCCGGCCACCTCGACGACGATTCCGATCGGCTGGGCGAATACCGCAGCAAGCGCAACCCGTCCAAGACTCCGGAGCCGGTGCCGGAGCGGGCCACCCCGTCGTCGAGCGGCACCGCCTTCGTGATCCAGGAGCACCACGCCAGCCGCCTGCACTGGGATTTCCGCCTCGAGCACGATGGGGTGCTGGTGAGCTGGGCGTTGCCGAAGGGCGTGCCGGACGAGCCGAAGCAGAATCATCTCGCCGTTCAGACGGAGGATCATCCGCTCGAATACGGTTCGTTCGAGGGCACGATCCCCCGCGGCGAGTACGGCGGAGGCTCCGTCACGATCTGGGACGCCGGCGAGTACGACCTCGAGAAGTGGCGCGAGGGCGAGGAGATCATCGTCACCCTGCACGGCAGGAAGGGCGGCGGCCTCGGCGGGGATCGCAAGGTCGCGCTCATCCACACGGGGGGCCACGGCCGGGAGGCCGACAACTGGCTGATCCACCGCATGAAGGATGCCGCGCCCCGCGCCACCGCGCCCGCGGGCGTCACCCGATCCGCCGTCCTCACCGCGCCGAAGGCGATGCTCGCGACCCTCGGCAGCGCGGCCGACGTCCGCGACGAGCGGGAGTGGAGCTTCGAGATGAAGTGGGACGGGGTGCGCTCGCTCGCCCACGTCTCCGACGGGAAGGCCGTCTTCACGAGCAGGAACGGGATCAATCAGACGCGCACCTTCCCCGAGCTCCAGTCGCTGGCACGCGACGTGGGCGACCACGACGCCGTGCTCGACGGCGAGATCGTCGCCATCGGTGCGGGCGGCGCTCCCGACTTCGGTCTGCTGCAGCAGCGCAACGGGCTCACCAAGAAGGGCGACGTCGAGCGGGCGCGATCGAGCGCGCCGGTTCACTACCTGGTGTTCGACCTCCTGCAGCTGGACGGCGAATCGTTCCTGGGCAAGCCCTACGACGAGCGCCGCGCCGCCCTCGACGCCCTGGTCCGGCCCGGCACCGGCGACTCCGTGCAGGTGCCTCCCGCCTTCGCGGGCACCCTCGACGAGGCGATGTCCACGAGTCGGCGGCTGCACCTGGAAGGCGTCGTCGCCAAACGTCGCGACGGCCGGTACGAGTCGGGCAAACGCTCCCGGTCGTGGATCAAGATCAAGCTCCACCGCGACCAGGAGGTGGTCGTGGGCGGATGGCGACCCGGCAACGGTCGACGTGCGGACGGCATCGGGTCCCTGCTGCTGGGCGTCCCCGACGGCGACGGCTTCCGCTACGTCGGGCGCGTCGGCACCGGATTCTCGGACCGCGACCTGGACGAGATCCTCGCCACCCTGCGCACGCGCTGGCGATCGACCCCGTCGCTCACCGGCGTGCCTGCGGCCGACGCCCGCGACGCCCACTGGACCCGGACGGATCTCGTCGCGGAGGTCGAGTTCGCGGAGTGGACGAGCGACCGCCGGCTCCGGCAGCCCGTCTGGCGCGGGTGGCGGCCGGACAAGGCTCCCGCCGACATCCATCTCGAATAGCGCCTCCCGGCACGCGAGTACATATGATCGTCAGACCGACGAACCCCGACAGCGAAGGAGCGACACGTGGGCAAGCTTCTCTACGGCCCGACGATCGAGGTCATCTTCGATGACCGGGTGCTCGCCCACCTGCAGCTGGTGATCGGGCTCAAGCTGCGACGCGGCGAGAGCTTCTTCTTCTCCTGGCGTGACGAGCAGAGCGTGGGCGACGGCCGGAGCGTGATCTGGCTCGATCCCTCGATCCCGCTGGTGTTCCGCTACAACGGAGGGCGCATGCCCACGATCAATCGGGACTGGCTCGAGGCGCTGACGATCTCGTCGAACAGCGCCCAGGGCCTGCAGCTGACCGATGAGGTCGGCGCGCTCGGAAAGACGTCCGAGGACTGAGATCGAACGCCCGACTCTAGTCGGGACCGTGCTGGAGTCAAGGCTCTGGCTCGAGCGCTCCGCGCCACCTAACCTCGCATCAACGGGCGGAAGGCACGAGCATGGCGTCGGACGGACTCATCCACGAAGTGGTGAGCACGCGCGCCGAGGTCGTCGGCGTACCGCCCGAGCAGGCGGACGACGTCCCGTTCGAGTCCGTGGTCGGGGACCTCGAACTCGGGCTCCCGCCTAGGCCAGGTAGGAGTGCAGCGACGCCGAGCGCAGGCGCTTGAGGCTCCGGGTCTCCAGCTGACGCACCCGCTCGCGGGTGATTCCGTACAGCTCGCCCACCTCGTCCAGCGTCATCGCCTGCCGACCGTCGAGTCCGAAGCGCAGGCGGATGACGGTCGCATCGCGCTGCGGGAGTTCGTCGAGCCGCCGGGTGATGTCATCGTGGCGCATGTCCATCTCGATGGCCTCGAACGGCTCGGCACTGTCGGTGTCCTCGATGAGGTCCCCGAGCTCCGCACTGCCGTCTTCGCCGATCGGAAGGCCGAGCGACACGGTGTCGTGCTCGGTGTTCTGCAGCTTCAGTACTTCCTCGGTGCTGATCTGCGCGGCATCCGCCAGTTCCAGCAGGGTGGGGACGCGGCCCAGCTCCCCCGCGAGGTCACGGCGGATCCTGTCCAGCTTCTCGATCTTCTCCACGGTGTGCACCGGGATCCGGATGAGACGGCTCGCGTCGGCGATGCCGCGGAGCACCGACTGGCGGATCCACCAGGTCGCGTAGGTGGAGAACTTGTTGCCGGTCGTGTAGTCGAATTTCTCGACCGCGCGCACCAGGCCGAGGTTGCCCTCCTGGATCACGTCCATGATCGGCAGCCCGCGACCGGCGTAGCGCTTGGCGATGCTGACGACGAGCCGGAGGTTCGCGTGCACGAAGTGGTCGTAGGCCTGCGCTCCGTCGCGCTCGAGGAACTGGAGCTCGCGGCGCTCCTTGCCCGTCAGTCCCTCGCGGGTGGCGAGGCGCTCACCGGCGAGCACGCCGATCTCGATGCGCTGCGCGAGCTCGACCTCCTCCTCGGCGGTCAGCAGACGGGTGCGGCCGATGCGCTGCAGGTAGTCGCGCAGCGGATCGATGGACACCTCGGAGAAACGACGGGTGGAGACGGCTGCCCGCTCAGAAAAAGTGCTGGTCGCGATCGTCATTTCTGACTCCCAATTAGGTCACATGGACTGGATGCTTCGAGCGTATGGTTCCCCGTGTGAATGCCGCGAGGGGGTTGACAAAGGCGGCGCCGTGACATATTCGTTACCTCGTTCGCCGGCCGGCCGAGGCCAGGACACGGCCGCTCATCGCGAACGATCCGATCGCGGACTCCCAGCTGCCGAACCGCAGATCGCGGTCGGGCTTTTCGATGTGCAGCACCTCGTAGCTGCCGTCGCGCAGCTGGATGAACCCCAGCACCTTGCGCGGCGAGGCGTCCGGGAGCCGGCCGTCTGCGACGCGCCACTCCCCCACCGAGATCCTGCTCACCTGCAGGTCGCCCACAGGGCAGGGATCGCGTTTCTCGTTCACCGTCGAACCTTCCCGATTCCGGCATCCACCGGATCTTTAGCAAGGCTAAGCGCCGCGCGAGATGGGCACGAAGGGGTTGACAACCGTGGTGATGCGGGGTCAGCGCCGAAGATAGCTCGCCACGATGAGGTCGCCGCGGATCTCCCGCAGGCGCTCGAGGATGTCGTCCACGACCTTCGTCGTGACGCCCGAGGCCGCGACGTCGTATGGGCCGAGCGGGAGCAGCTTGCCCGTCCGGACGCGCACGACCTCCCAGCCCGCCTGCCGAAGGAGCCGGTCCTTGCTGCGATCCGACGCCTCGCGCGGACCGACGTGCTCGAGTCCGTCGCGCCCCGTCGTGTCGTACTCGATCGCCACCCTCAGCTCGTCGATCACCAGGTCGGGCCACACCTCGGTGCGACCGTGGAACGGGCGCGCGACGCGCACCGCGTTCGGGCGCAGATCGACGTCGAGCCGCTCGGCGATCCTCTGGCGCAGCAGGGCCTCCGCGGCCGAGGCCACCCGCGGCGCATGGGGGCTGACCAGCGCATCGCCCGGCCGGCCCGGCGCTGGAGGGCGGGCCACCGTGCGATGCTTCCGGGGCGCGGCGCCCGACTTCGCCGAGCACTCCGGACACCACGTGGATCTCCTGCGGGTGCCGCTCGGCCTGTTGCGCTGTTCGAGCGGCGTGGCCACGAAGACGTGCCCGACATCGCACTGCCACTGCAAATACACGTCGGCGGCCGGCGGCACCTGTGTGAGCGCGACGCCGTGATTGAGATCGGGGTGGTATTGCCGGACGAGCACCGGATAGCGCTCCCAGTCGGCGCGGAACTCCCCGACCGCGTACGGGATCGGCAGCCCCTTCGACCACTGGCGCCGAGCCCACCAGCTCTGCACGTTCTCCGGCACCGCCACCTCCCGCGACGAGAGTAGGCGGCCCCACCGTCATCGGCGTCGGCGGGGTTGTAGCGTGTCGATCGTGAACAGCGCACGGGAGCGGAGGGATCCGACGGCCACGATCACGGCCCGCACCGATTCGCGCCTCGACAACGCGTTCTTCGTGATCGGCGGCGCCTCGGCAGTGTGGCTCGCCTACCTGCTCGCGGTCGACAGCTTCCGTCTGGGGTGGTGGCAGATCGCTTCGGCCGTGGTGTTCTGGGTGCTCCTGGCCTATCTGGTGCTCCCCCGGCTCCACCGCATCCTCACGACCATCTACGTGCCGGGATACTTCATCGGTCGCGCCCGCACCAGCGACGGGTTGCTGGGCGACCCGATCAACCTGGCCGCCTTCGGCTCCGAGGAGCAGGTGCACGGTGCGATGAGCGCTGCCGGGTGGACCCGCGCCGACGACCTGGATCTGCACTCCGGCCTGCGGATAGTGCGCTCGACCCTGCTGCGACGGAGCTATCTCGAAGCGCCGGTGAGCCCGCTGCTGCTCTTCGACCGGCAGCAGGACTTCGCCTACCAGCAGGAGGTGGACGGGACTCCGGGCAGGCGGCATCACGTGCGCTTCTGGCGCTGCCCCGACGGGTGGATGCTGCCGGGCGGCATCCCCGTCGAATGGCTGGCCGCCGGCACCTACGACAGGAGCGTGGGCCTGTCGCTCTTCACGCTGCAGATCACGCACAAGATCGACGAGAACACGGATCGCGAGCGGGACCACATCGTGCAGACGCTGCGCGACGCGGATGCCCGGGTGGTCGTCACCGTCATCCGCGACTTCTCCACCGGCTACCACTCCCGCAACGGCGGCGGCGATCAGATCAGCACGGATGGCGACCTTCCGATCGTGGACGTGCGGGGCCTGCCCTCGTCGCCCACCGCTCGCCTCACCGCCACGGACAGCCGGGACCGGCGGCCGGCGCCGATCGTCGTCGGCGCGCTGCTCGTCGCGGCGCGGGCGATCGCCGCCCTTGCCCTCGCGCTCGTCGCGGTCACCGGTGAGGGGGCCCATCTGGTGGTCGATCTGGCGGGCGTTCCGGCCGGCCTCGCCGCCCAGCTCGCTCTCGCCGGCGCTGTCGGAGTGCTGGTGCTGTTCGCCGTGCCCGAGCTCTTCATCGCCTGGCGGGTCTATCTCGGCCGCAACTGGGCCCGGCTGCTCGCCATGACCCTGAGCACCCTCGCCATCGCCGTGCAGGCGCTAGGCCACGTCGCAGGCGGCGACCGGATCACGCTCCAGACGACGCTCCCCGGACTGGCGCTCGACATCCTCCTGCTGCTCGCCCTCTCCAGTCGGCGGGCGCGGATCTATGCACGACGGGACCGCCGGCGCGCCGGCCAGGCATCCTGAGCATCGCCTCCACACCCCCGGCGTTCCTGTACCGCTCGGAGGCCCTCTGGTAGCCTCGGAGCTTGAGCCGACCGCTGGATGATCAGAACCACCGGGATTCGACGCACACACATATGACTTCGACGACACCTCTGCTCGACACGATCCGAGGAGCATTCGCGCTCCCGCGGACCCAGCGTGGACGCACCGGGCGCCTCATCGTCGGCGCCGGCGCGACCGCGTTCTCGCTCGCCGTGATCCTCGCGGTGGTGCCCCCGCCTCCGCCGAGCGCGGCGGCCGAGCTTCGCGCCTACGTCGAGGCCCATGCCCAGACCGTCAAGGTCGTGAAGCCCGTGAGCGGGCGCGACAGTCTCGCGCGGGACGGCTACTCGGCGAGCCCAGGGGTGGACAGCCTCATCCTCGGCGGCACCAACTACGACTGGGCCAAGCTGGTCATGATGTACGGCGGCTGGCCGATGACGACCGAGAACGTGACCGTCTTCACCCGGTGGATGCGGCAGGAGAACGGCGCCGACAACTGGTGGAACCGGAACAACCCGATGAACAACGGCTACGGCTCGGGCGGTGGCGGCGGCACGGGTAGCTACGCCAATCTCGACATCGCGGCCCGCATGGCCGCGGAGAACCTGCACCGGAACCCGTCGTTTGCCGGCATCGTGGCCGGTCTCGCTGCGGGCAACTCGACCACCGTCACCGAGCAGGCGATCTGGGCATCGCCCTGGGCGTCGAGTCACTACGGCAACGGGTCGCGCTGGCACTACACGCCGGTCGACGTGGTGAAGGCGCCCGCGAGCGCCTGGTAGACCGATGCGAGGGATCCCGCGGAACGTCAGAGTCGTCACGGTGCTCGGCTGGGTGGCGGGCATCCTGAACATCCTCGGCGGGCTGTTCCTCGCGCTGCTCGCGGGCGCCTCGACCGACGGGCTCGTCAAAGGCACCGTGCTGCTGCTCGGCGCGCTCGGTGTGGCCTTCGGGCTCGCGTTCGTCTTCGTCACCGGCGGACTGCCGGCCGCGAGCAGGGGGGCCAGGATCGGCGTCACCGTCATCGCGGGCATCACCATGGTGCCGGCCGTGCTCAG
The DNA here is from genome assembly GCA_966212465.1 of uncultured Lacisediminihabitans sp. Lineage (GTDB taxonomy): Bacteria > Actinomycetota > Actinomycetes > Actinomycetales > Microbacteriaceae > Lacisediminihabitans. The sequence goes on along the minus strand of CBIHRK010000001.1, from coordinate 105,575 downwards.
CACGGTGCTCGGTCTCTCGGTCTCGGGTGCCGTGACGGCGCTCCTGGCCGCCCTGGTCATCGTGCTGCTCTGGGCGGGACCGGCCCGAAAGCACTTCAGACGGCCGGAGCTCCGAGCCCCGTCGGTCGGCGCGATCCCAGCGCCCGGGCCGCAATCCGATCGATGAGCGCGGCGAGCCAGGCCGCACCGATCCCGCCGACGACCACGACTCCCTCGATGACGAGCGTGTACGAGCCCGAGGTGACCTCCGCGAGGTCGAGGGCGTGCCCCACGATCGGCGGAGCGATCGCAATCGGATAGACGACCCATCCCCAGCGCCGCCCGCGCACGATGAACCAGCCGCCGAGCGCGACGACCAGCGTGATGAACCCCTGGTTGAGCACGAAATCCCAGAACGCCACCGGTTGGACGATGTTGCCCGTGCCCCGCTCGATTCCGAGGGTGGCCCAAAGGAACAGGATGGTGCAGGCGAGGGTGATCGCCGAGACCCGGCGGGCGGCATCCACCGGCAGGATCGCGAAGGACGCGACGTAGAGCCCGAGGATCGTGACGAACTGCACCAGGTTCACGAGCGGCACATCGGTGCCGAGGGAGCCGTCGTAGTTCGAGGCCTGGATGAACGCCGAGAAGTCGGTCGCGATGGTGAGATATGCGCCGAAGAGCACACCCACGAGTGAGACTCCGTAGCGCCCGTTCGAATCGAGTCGGAATCGCTCTGCCATGGATCGACCCTAGCGCGGGGCCGGGTTACAGACACCCCGAATACGTCAGAAGCTCGCGTTAGACTGCTGGAACGTAACCACGAGGCGGGAGCGGAGCATGTCCGACACCACCGACCAGGAGCCGGAATCGGGCGGCAGGCCCTCTGAGCCCCGCGGCAGTTCGCGTCGCGACTTCCTCAGAGGCGCCGGTCTGGGGGCTGCAGGTCTCGCGATCGGCGGCTCGGCCGGGGCGGCCGTCACCGCCGCATCCACGAGCCATCCCCCGGAGTTCGCGGCGCTGGCCAAGCGCACGGCACCGGGCTTCGACCACGTCGTCGTGGTGATGTTCGAGAATCGCAGCTTCGACAACATGATGGGCTGGCTCTACACGAAGGACGAGAAGCCCACCGCGGCCGACTTCGACGGGCTGGCGCAGGGGAACTACTCGAACCCGGGGCGAGACGGCGAGCCGATCCAGGCCTACGTGTACGACGGACCGACCGACATCGTCATGCAGCAGCCGCAACCCGATCCCGGCGAGCACTTCGTGCACGTGAACACCCAGCTGTTCAACACGGTGGACCCGCCCGGCAACGCCTACGTGCGCGAATACGGGCAGCTCGACCCCTACAACCGGCCGCCGGACGGAATGAAGCCCAACAACAAGGGCTTCGTGAACGACTACATCATCAACTTCCGCGCGACCAGGGGCACCGAGCCCACCCAGGAGGAGTACCGCGTCGCGATGGGGAGCTTCAGCCCGGAGATGATGCCGGTGCTCTCCACGCTCGCGCGGGAGTTCGCGATCTACGACCACTGGCATGCGGCGGTGCCCTCGCAGACCTTCTGCAACCGGCTCTTCTTCCACGCCTCCACCTCGCACGGATTCGTCACCAACCACGGCGGCGACAGCTACTACAAGTGGATCAACGGACCGGCCGCTCCCACCATCTTCGACCGCCTGGAGCGCGCCGGCGTGTCGTGGCGCGTCTACTACGACGGCTCTCAGCTGGTCTCCCTCACCGGGATGCTGCACGCGCCCACGCTCCAGCCCTTCTGGAAGAGCAACTTCCGCGACATCAAACAGTTCGAGGCGGATGCCGCCAACGGCGATCTCCCGGCCTACTCCTTCATCGAGCCGCGAATGGTCTTCAACCACAACGACATGCATCCGCCGTGGGGGTCGTCGGTCCACGAGACGGACGTCAGGCTGAGCAACGGCGAGACGCTGCACGTCTACAACAGCGCCCTCTCCGACGTGCGTGCCGGGGACGCTTTCGTGAAGCGGATCTACGACGCCATCCGCGAGTCGAAGTCGAACCGGGGCTCCAACGCCATGAACACCGCGCTGGTGATCACCTTCGACGAGCACGGTGGCACCTTCGACCACGTGCCGCCGCCCAAGGTGACGCCGCCCGACAGTACCGGCCCGGGCGAGATGGGCTTCGCCTTCGACCGCCTGGGGGTGAGGGTGCCCACGATCGTGGTGAGTGCGTACACCGCGCAGGGAAGCGTCATCCACGACGACATGCATCACGGCTCGATCATCAACACGCTCAGTCGGCTGCACGGGCTGAAGCCGCTGACCCGGCGGGATGACGAGGCCAACCCGATCTTCAATGCGATCAACCTCACCGAGCCGCGCCAGCCCTACACGTGGCCCACGCCGCAGGCGCTCTACGCGCCGAAGAACCCGGAGGCGGACGGTCCGCACCGCGCGGCGCAGCGCCATCGCTCGCGCAGACTCTCCGCTCCGGGCGAGGGCCTCACCGGACTGCTGCTGGCACGGTTCAATCCGGGGAGCAAGGTGCCCACCACCTACGGTGAGGCGTACGACGCGATCTACACCTACGGCAACGGTCTGTTCGGGAGCTTCGACGCCTAAACTCGTGGCGATGGCCTCCGACACCCCCACCGCGATCCGCAGCGCCGCCGCGACCCTGTTCGCCGAACGCGGCTATGCGGGAACGTCCGTGCGCGACATCGCCAGGGCGGCCGGGGTGGATCCGGCGCTCGTCATCCGGCATTTCCAGTCCAAGGAGAAGCTCTTCCTCGAGACGATGCGCCTCGACCTCGATCATCAGCCCCTGCTCGACTGGCCCATCGAGACGCTCGGGGAGCGCTTCATCCGCTTCCTCCTCGACTCGGACGAGAACGTCAGGGGAATCTTCATCGCGCTGCTCCGGGCGAGCGACGGCGAAGAGATCGGCTCGCGACTGCAGGCGGCGCACAATGCCGCCTTCGTCGCTCCTCTGCTCAGCAGACTCGACGGCGATGACGCCGAGCTGCGGGCTCGACTGGCCGCCGCGCTGGTGGGCGGACTGCTCTACAGCCTCTGGGTGGTGGGCGACGCGAGGCTGCTGGCAACCGACCACGAGGACCTCGTGCGCTGGTACGGCGGTCTGCTCCAGAGTCTGATCACCCCGGGGCTCGCCGCTCACTGAACCGACCAGCCTCCATCCGAGGGCAGGATCGCTCCGGTGACGTTCGTGCCGTCGTCGCTGAGCAGGAAGGTGATCGAGGCGGCCAGCTGCGCCGGTTCCGCGATGGGCGGGATCGTCGCGAGCATCGGTCCCAGGCGGTCCGACCCCAGCTGCGATGCGAAGGTCGCTCCGATGTTGGTGGCGACCGGACCGGGAGCGACGGCGTTGAACCGTATGCCTTCCGCGGCATACATGAACGCGGAGCTTCGGGTGAGGCCGACGACGGCATGCTTGGAGGCGGTGTACGCCAGCCCCGCGGCCGAGCCGCGCAGCGCCGCCTCGGATGCGATGTTCACGACCGAGCCGCTGCGGGCGGCGAGCATGACGGGCAGCACCGCCCTTGTGAGCAGGAACATGCCGTGCACGTTCACCGCGAAGACGCGATCCCACACCGCGTCGGTGACCTCGTGCAGTGGTGTCATGTCGTCGGTGATCCCGGCGACGTTGGCGAGCCCGTCGATCCTCTCCCCCGCCGCGGCGACGATCGCCGCGACATCCGCGGCATCGGTGATGTCGCCCACCACGGCGCTCACGGCGGCGTCGGGAAGCGAGCCGACGAGCTCGTCCAGGCGCTCCCTGGAGATGTCGACGGCGATGACCCGTCCCCCCTCGCGCGCCACCCGGGACGCCGTGGCGCGCCCGATGCCGGACCCGGCTCCGGTGACGATGACGGTCCGTCCCGCGAAACGGTCGGGCACGATGCGCTCGACCCACGCGGCGGCCGCGGGCGTCTGCTCGCTCTCTCCGCCCTCCTCCTCGGCGGGGGCGACCCCTCCGTTGGCCCTGAGCACCAGGTCGTCCACGACCTCCTGCTGCAGCATCCCCTGGCTCATCGCCACCAGACGCTGAAGGGAGAACAGCTTCACCGGCGCCAGCGCGCTCTCGCTCTGTCCGCCCGATGCCAGCAGCTCACGCAGCAGAGGACCGCCGACCGGATGCTTCAACCACTCGCCGATCGAGCTCTTGGCGGTGAGCGGCTTGTCCTTCTTGGCCACGGTGACTCCTCTCCCGGACGGTCGTCGTCGACCGTCGCGCCACGATTCTCCGCCTGCCCCGGGGCGCCTGTCAACTAAGTTGACACCCGGACAGAGAAGCGCCCATGCGGCATGTCGCCCGTCGGCCGGGGAATGCTCTCCCCCGTCGACCCGCAACACGCCGCATGGGCGCGCGTCAGTGGATCAGGCCTCGCTCATCGCGGTCTTCTCCGCCTGGCCCTTCGCGGCGTAGTACGCGGCGCGGGCCGCGATGCGACGGGACTGCTCGGCCTGGCCGGCGTCCAGCACGTCCTGCGGCACCTCGACGTTGGGAACGCGGCTCCTGCCGTGGTACTTCTCGATATAGGCGTCGAGTTCGGGGCCCGACTCCCACGACGTGATCAGGCAGTAGCGCGGCTCGGTGCCGAGGTGGGTCGCCGCGTGCCAGAGCCGCTGCGTGTCGATGATGAGCTGCGCACCGGCCGGGAGGGCGATCCGGTATTCCACGCTCGGGTCGGTGCGGTTGTCCCGCAGCACGAAGAAGCTGTCCTTGTCGTCGGTGAGGTTGAAGAACCCTCTCACCACCCAGCCCGTTCCGTCGGGGTTGAGGCGGTTGTTGTCGTCCTGGTGGAGGTTGTAGAGGCAGTCGGCGTAGTCGTTCGGCTGGAGCTCGATGACGCGGCAGCGACCGACGTTGGCGCCCGGCTCCTGGGCGCGGCGCACCAGGTTCGGGGCCTTCTCCACCTGCGACGGGATCCAGACGCCGTCCTTGTCGGTGCGCGGCGGCTTGTGGTTCCAGAAGCCGTTCACCTCGATCTCGCCCTTGGCGCTGGCCAGCGGTGCGAACTGCGTCTCGCCGGAGGACTTCCAGTCGACGTACTCGATGTCCTTCCACTCCTGGGGGTCGAGCTCCTGGTTGTAGCGGTCGAGGACGACGTAGCCGGTCTCTTCGAGAGCGGCGGATTTGATGTAACCCATGATGCGAATCATGCCTTTCGTAGGGGGCCAGCACGTTTTAACAGGCCCGACTTAGGTGAGCCTAACATCGGCCGTCGTGTCACGGCCGGTACACACCGGGAGGCGGTTAAACTGAGGACAATATGGGCACCGCCACCAATATCGACGCCACCGCCGTCAACACGATCGCCTGGCTCTCCGCCGCGGACACGACGATCGTCGTGCCGGTCTATCAACGGCAGTACCGGTGGGACATCGGTGCCTGCGAGCAGCTGCTCGGGGACATCCGCGCGGTCGCCGACGCCGACGAGCGCCACCTGCACTTCATCGGCTCCATCCTCTCCTCGGGCACGACGGGCGTGGAGGACGCGGAGCTGGTCCTCATCGACGGTCAGCAGCGCATCACCACGCTCATGCTGCTGGTCGCCGCCCTGCACCACAGCGTGCTGGGCGACCCGGCCCTCGCCGCTCGACCGGGTCTCGCCGCAGAGCTCGAGGCGGTGCTGGTGCGCGGATCCGACCCGTCGCGCACGAAGCTCACGCCGCACCGTGCGTGGGCCGACGTGTTCGAGAGCGTCGTGCTCGACCGCGCCGAAGGGCCGCGGGATTCGCGATTCGACGACAACTACTCCTTCTTCAGGAGCCAGGTCCCGCCGTCGGAGGTCGAGCGCATCTGGCGCGGCCTGCAGCGTCTCGAACACGTGGCCATCACCCTGGGCGCCGACGCGAACGCGCAGCAGATCTTCGAGAGCCTGAACTCCACGGGCGAGCCCCTGCGCGATCACGAGCTCATCCACAACTACGTGCTCATGGGCCTTTCGCACGCCGAGCAGAGCGAGATCGAGGACCTCTACTGGGCACCGATCGAACGCTCCACGGGCGACGCCATCGCCTCGTTCTGGCGGCACTACTTGGTCATGGTCACCGGTCGCGAGGTGGATCTGGCCGGAGGTCGCGGGGTCTACGACGCGTTCCGGCAGCGGTTCCCACGGCTCGACATCGCCACGCTGCGGGAGCGGGCGGCCGAGTGGCGCGAGTACGCCGAGGTGTACGCCGCGCTGCTGGATCCGACCCTCGAGCCCGATCCGGAGCTCTCCCGCCAGCTCGGCTACCTCGCCACCTTCGGACGCGGAATGTACCCGCTGGTGATGCGCCAGGTGCACGACCGGCGTCGCGGCGGGCTGGACACCGGTTCCCTCATCGCCTCCCTCGAGCAGGTTCAATCCCTGCTGCTGCGGAGGACGACCGTCGGACTCGAGAACGACCGTCTGGTCGGTCGCCTCTGCCGTGCGCTGGATGCGGGGCGCGAGGCCCTGACCCTCGCCATCGCCCGCATCACCCCCTCCGACGAGCGGGTGCGCGTGGCGCTCAAATTCGGCGACCTGCCGCACGCCACCTATGTGCTCGGACGACTCTCGGGCGTCGACTCGCTCGCCGGTCTCGACGTGGAGCACGTCGTGCCGCTCGCGCCGGCGGACACCTGGACCGGCGGCGGGCCGCGCACCTGGAGCGATCTCACCGACGACGAGCAGAACAGTCACCGCGCACTCGCGCAGACGCTCGGCAACCTCACACTGCTCGAGCAGTCGCTGGCGGAGCGCGCGTTCGACGCCGATTTCCCGGGGAAACGCTCCCTGTACGGCCGAAGCGACGTGGAGCTCACCCGCGAACTGGCCGAGGCCGAGAACTGGGGAACCGCGGCGATAGCGGCCCGGACGGTCGCCCTCACCGAGCGGTTCCTCGCCGTCTGGGCGCGCCCGGCGACCGTGCCGATCGACGACGACGGCCTCACCCCCATCCTCGATGCGAAGCACCGCAGGGGGTGGCCGCGCGGCTGGGAGCGCGAGTTCGAATACGTCGAGTACCGCGGCGAGCACTGGGACGTCTTCGACGTGAAGTATCTCTTCAACCGCATCTTCAAGCGGCTCTGGGCCGACTCGCACGAGCACGTCGTGGCGTTCACCGCCCGTCGAGGCGGTCCCATCTTCGAGGCACAGTCGTGGAACGGGCACTGGGACGAGATCGACGCCGGCCACTACATCTACATGGGCTGGGACTCGAAGTACATGCTCTCGGCGGTGCAGGGACTCCTGGACGACGCGGGCATCGCCGCCGAGGTGTTCGTGAAGTACTCGTACACCGGGGCGGCGATGTAACCCGCTGCCTAGTCGGCGATGAAGGCCAGGATGTCCCGGTCCAGCGCCTGCTGGTAGTCGCCGTAGATGCCGTGCGGGGCACCGGGGTACTCCTTGAGGGTGCCGTGCTTCACCAGCTCGATGGCCTTGCGGGCGGCATCCGCGATCGGCACGATCTGATCGTCGTCTCCCTGGGCGATCAGGATCGGCACGTCCAGCGCCTTCAGATCCTCGGTGAAGTCGGTCTCGGAGAAGGCCTTCACGCAGTCGTATGCGGCGGCGAGGTTCACGAGCTGACCCTGCCGCCAGAAGTCGCGCTTGGCACCGTCTGAGACCGCACTGCCCTCGCGGTTCGCGCCGAAGAAGGGTTCGGCCAGCTCGATCCAGAACTGCGACGCGTCCTTGAGGACATTGGCGCGGATGTCGTCGAACACCTCGATCGGCAGGCCGTCGGGGTTGCTCTCGGACCTGACCATCACCGGCGGCACCGCACCGGCGGTGATCACCTTGGACACTCGGCCGACACCGTGCTGAGCCGCGTACCGCACCACCTCGCCGCCGCCGGTGGAATGGCCGATGACCACGACATCCGACAGGTCGAGGCTCTCGATCAGTTCGGCCAGATCGCGCGCGTAGGTGTCCATGTCGTTGCCGGTGTAGGTCTTGGAGGAGCGACCGTGGCCGCGGCGATCGTGCGCGATGGCGCGGTAGCCGTTGTCGGCGAGGAGCTTGACCTCGACCTGCCACGCGTCCGAGGACAGCGGCCAGCCGTGGCTGAGCACGACGGGCCGGCCGGAGCCCTGGTCGGTGTAGTAGATCTCGGTTCCGTCGGACGTGGTGAAGTAGGGCATGATCTCTCCTCCTTGATCGGTTGGATACCGCGCACCATACTCGCCGTCGGTTGCCGGCGTGCGACCGGCAGGTGTTCTTCCGGAAATGCTGGGAGGGACCGGGGTATCCGGTGCGTCGCCCGCCGTTCCCGGCCCAGCCCGCATACCCTTTCCGGGTGTCTCTCCCCACCACACCGACATCGCACAGCCCGCTGGGGGCCCGGTGAAGCGCCCGTCCCTGCCGCCGCAGACGCAGCCCCAGGTGCGCGGATGGGCGGAGCCGGAGTTCACCCCGCCCCCTCCGCGCAGGACGCGCCGCACCCGCCGGATCGTGTTGCTCTCGATCCTCGCGGTCGTCGTGATCGTGGTGGGCTACGTCGGTGTGAACTACGCGCAGTTCCTTGCAGGGGTGAGCCACATCGACGCGCTGCCCTCCTCGAGCGATCTCGACGGCAAGGAGCAGAACATCCTGCTGGTCGGCGACGACCACCGCCCGGCGAATGCGTCGCCCGAACTGCTGGCGCAGCTCGGCACCCAGCAGGACGGCGGTGGGACGAACACCGACACGATGATGATCCTCAACATCCCGGCCTCGGGCGACAGGATCTCGCTCATCTCACTCCCCCGCGACTCCTGGGTCGCGGTGCCCGGCTATGGGATGAACAAGCTGAACTCCGCCTTCAGCCTCGGCTCCTCGGGCGGCAAGGGCGACTCCGCCGGAGCCTCCCTGCTCATCCAGACGGTGAGCGACCTGACCGGGCTCACCATCAACCACTTCGTGCGCGTCTCCCTGCTCGGCTTCTACACGATCGCGAAGGCGCTCGGACCGATCGAGGTCTGCCTGAATCACGCGGTGAACGACCCGTACTCCACGCTCAACCTCCCTGCCGGCGTCTCCACCCTCGACGCGCAGCAGGCACTCGCCTTCGTGCGGCAGAGGCACGGCCTGCCCCGCGGCGACCTCGACCGCGAGGTGCGCCAGCAGTACTTCCTGTCGCTCGAGGCGCACAAAATCATCTCGGCGGGCACCCTGCTCGACCCGGTCAAGCTGCACAACGTGCTCGGAGCCATCAGCTCCTCCATCCAGACCGACCCGAACCTCGATCTCATCTCGCTCGCCGTGCGACTCCACGGCGTCTCGAAGAGCAGCATCACCAGCGCGACCATCCCCGTGGCCGGCACGCCCACGATCCGCGTGCGCGGACAGGGGATCTCGATCGTGCAGGTCGACACCGCGGCGATGCCCGCGTTCATCCAGACGATCACCGGCAAGAAGCCGGCAAAGACGGCGATGGACGGCGTGACCGCGGCGGAGCCGGCATCCGTCACCGTCACCGTGCAGAACGGGCGCGCGGTCACCGGCGCGGCAGCAGCGGCCACCGCGACCCTCGCGGCAGCGGGCTTCCAGACCACCCAGCCGAGCACCGTGGGCGCGACCGGGCTGACCACGATCCAGTACCCGGCCGGCGGCGAGGCCGCAGCCAAGGCGGTGCTCGCCTACGTTCCAGGGGCGCGCACCGAGCAGAAGGCGGGCATCGCGGGCGTCACGCTCATTCTGGGGCAGGACGGTCTCAGCGTCGCGGCCCACCCCGCGGCGCAGACGGGCACCGGAACGGGTGCGGGCACGCCCGCCGCTGCGCCGACCTCCACGCCGAAGACCAGCACCTATTCCGCAACCAGCTGCGTCAACTGAGCGGACGCGCCGCGCTCAGGCGTCGGCGGGGATGCGCACCGTGAGGCCGCCGGCATCCACCCAGGTGCGGATGGCGCGCGCCGTGCCGAAGCTGTCGCCGTCGAGTTCCAGATCGTGCGAGCGGCTGAGGCGCAGCACGAACTCACGCCCGGTGAAATAGCGCAGCACGTGCACGTCCTTCGCCGCGTCGAGCATCTTGCGGCCCCAGGCGGTGCGACGCAGGATGCCGTTCTCGACGATGACCTTGTACCAGATCTGCAGCCAGCCGAGGAACCCGTTCGGGCGCAGCACGACGATGTCGAACAGGCCGTCGTCGACCGCGGCCTCGGGCAGGAGCAGCACGTTGCCGGGCAGCGATCCGCAGTTGCCGATGATCACGGTGTGGGCTCGAGTGGTCACCTGGCGCGCCCCATCGAGGCGGTACTTCAGGTTCAGCTGGTTCTTGTCGCGCATCGCGGTGCCGAGCGCCTTCACGTAGGCGAGCCAGCCGATCTTCGCCTTCAATTCGTCGTCGGTGTTGGCCAGCATCTTGGCGTCGAGCCCGAGCCCGGCCATGACGACGAACGCGTGGGAGGTGCGGGCTCCCTCGTCGTCCTCGATGGTGATGCGACCGAGGTCCACCACGCGGTCCTTGCCTGCGAAGGCGGTGTGGATGCTGTGATCCACGTCGTCGAGCGTGAGCTTGAGGTTGCGCGCCAGCAGGTTTCCCGTGCCCGACGGCAGCAGGGCGAGCGAGGCCTTCGACCCCGCCACCGCTTCGGCGACAGCGCGCACCGTGCCGTCGCCACCGGCAGCGATCACGAGGTCTGCGCCCTGCTCCAGCGCCTGAGCGGTCACGCCCTGGCCGACATCCTCCTCGGAAGTCTCGAACCACAGGGTCTCGCCCCAGCCGTTCTCCTGCTGCTCGCGCGCGACGGCCACCTTGATGGCGTCGAGGTCGACCTTGATGGGGTTGTAGATGACGGCGGCGACCGACGGGGATGTCTCTGACACGGGGTTCCTCACGATCGGGACTTGCGGTGATGCAACCTTCGCACCGCTCGACCGCTTCTCCTATTCCCTTCTGCGGGGTTGACACGGCCGCGCGTGCGCGCCCTACAGGCGATCCGGTGTTTTGCAAGGCCTAGCGCGCGGGGCTGAACGGCCGTCAAATGGAGTCATGGAACGCATCCAGTACGCGGGCGGCTCGTTTCTCACGGGCTCGGAGATCAGTGCAGCACTCTTGGGGTACGCCGCGGCCTTGGCCGAGCGCGGTGGGTCCGTCGCACTCGAGGTTCCCGCGCGCGACTCGGCGGGCAACGATTCCGTCGTGCATGTGCTCGTCGGCCCCGCGAGCCAGTTCATCTCGTTCCCCGAGCCGACGGACGCCTCCGAGCTGCAGGACGAGGCGTTCGTGACGCGCGTCCACGCCGAGACGATGCGACTCGGACCCAACCGGGCCGAATCGGTGCCTCCCGACGAGACCTTCCCGCCCGACGACATCGTCGAACCGTGACGGGCAGAATCCGGTCGGATGCGTTGGTCACCCGAGCACTCCGCGGCGCGGCGGCCGGAGTGGTAGCCACGCTCGCGATGAGTGCGGGCTTCCTCGCCGCCCATCGAGCCGGGGCCATCGGCACGCTTCCTCCGCGCCTCATCGTCGAACGGTTCGCACCCGCGCTCTCCCCACGGGCCACCGGCGTCACATCCGTGATCGCGCACGTCGCCTACGGCTCTGCTGCCGGCGCCGTCTTCGGGCTCCTGCCCCTCCGGCGCGCACTCCCCGGCATCGGCTACGGGTTGCTCGTCTGGGCGTCGAGCTACGAGCTGTGGGTGCCGGCCGCGCACGTGCTGCCGCCTGCTCACCGCGACGATCGGGCACGCGCGCTCACGATCCTGGGCGCTCACGTGATCTACGGCGCTGCCCTTGGCCGCGCCATCCACGGGCGCCGATCGTGACAGACCCGACGACTCCGGGGCCATTGCGAGCGGCGAAGGCGGCGAAGGCCGAGGGCGACCGCGAGGAGGTCCGCTACGACAGCGCGGTCGGCACCGTCGACCTCACCCACTGGTACACGCCGTGGGGCCGTTTCCTCGCCCGCCTGGCCCGTCGCATCGGCTCGGTGCTGACCGCGCGCGGCGCGCTGCTGCTCATCCTGCTCGTCGGCGCGGGGATCGCCCTCGTGCTCAGCTTCCTGGCGTCGCGGGTCTACGAGTCCATCACCGAGTCCGACGGGGTCGCGGGGCTCGACCGCCCGATCCTGGATGCCGCGATGCGAGCGAGGAGCCCGTTCCTCGACGGGCTGGTGACGGCGTACACGCACATCGCCGGCCCGATCGGCATGCCGATCATCGCCGTGGTGGCGATCGTGGTGCTGTCCCTCGTGCGCAAGTCGTGGACCCCCGCGATCCTGATCGCCGCCGCGGGAATCGGGTCGCTGCTCATGACCGTCGCGGGCAAGGACATCATCGATCGGTCCCGCCCCCCGCTGGCGGATGCCGTGCCGCCCTACGAGTACTCCCCCTCGTTCCCGAGCGGCCACACGCTCAACGCGACCGTCGTCGCCGGCGTCATCGCGTACCTGCTCGTCCTGCGGATGAGCACCCGGCGCGCCCGTGCGATCACGATCACCGTGGCCGGGTCGTTCGCCCTCACCATCGGCCTGAGCCGGGTGTTCCTCGGGCACCACTGGTTCACCGATGTGCTGGCCGGCTGGGTGCTGGGGCTCGCCTGGCTCTCGCTGGTGATCACCGCCCACCGCCTCTACCTCACCACTCGCCGCTCCACCGACCCACCCCGGAACTGAGGAAACACCATGGCCGCACACAAGGGCACGAAGAAGGCACAGCACGACGGCCCGACGAAGGCGGCGTACGAGGCCGAACTGACCCGGCTGCAGATCGAACTGGTCGCCATGCAGCAGTGGGTGATCGCCGAGGGGGCGAGGGTGCTGGTGATCTTCGAGGGACGCGACGCCGCGGGCAAGGGCGGAGCGATCAAGCGGATCATGCAGTACCTCAACCCGCGGTCCGCCCGCGTGGTGGCGCTCCCCCAGCCGAGCGAGCGGGAGAAGGGGCAGTGGTACTTCCAGCGCTACCTCGAACGACTCCCGGCCGCGGGCGAGATCGTGCTGATGGACCGCTCGTGGTACAACCGCGCCGGAGTCGAGCACGTGCTCGGCTACTGCACCCCCGAGCAGTACGAGCGCTTCCTGCAGCAGGCCCCGATCGTGGAGCGACTCCTCGTCGACGACGGCATCATCCTGGTGAAGTACTGGTTCTCCGTCTCCGACGACGAGCAGCAGAAGCGCTTCGAGTCCCGGCTCAACGACCCGATGCGACGATGGAAGCTCTCGGACACCGACCTGCTCTCGATCACGAAGTGGGAGGACTACTCGCGTGCCAAGGACGCGATGTTCGCCGTGACCGACATCCCCGAGGCACCCTGGTGGACCATCGAGAGCGACGTCAAGAAGTCGGCGCGCATCGACTCGATCAGCCACCTCCTCAGCCAGGTCCCGTACGAGAAGATCGAACCCGACCCGATAGCGCTTCCGGATCGCCCGGCCGGAGACGACTACGACCGGCCGCCGCGCGAGCTGTACCGCTACGTGCCGCCTCACGCCGCGGAGCTGAAGCGATGAGGGCGGTCGCCGCAGGCCTCGTCGAGTGATCGCACCGACCCTCTCGGTGGTCATCCCGGTCAAGGACGACGCCGTGGCCCTCGCGCGCTGCCTCGAAGCCCTCCGCGGCCAGAGCGACAGCGTCTTCGAGGTCATCGTCGTGGACAACGGGTCGACGGATGACAGCGCACTCGTCGCCCGCCGCTTCGGCGCGACCCTGCTCACCGAGACTTCCCCGGGCATCGCGGCGGCGGCGTCGGCCGGCTACGACGCGGCGGCGGGGACGATCATCGGCCGGCTCGACGCCGACTCCGTGCCCGACCCCGACTGGTCAAGCGAGGTGCTGCGCTTCCTGAACTCGCACCCCACCGTCGCGGCGGTCACCGGCGGCGCGCGCTTCACCGACGGCCCTCGGCGTCTGCGACGGCTCGGCGCCGCGGTCTACCTGGGAGCCTACTTCGTGGCGGTGTCGACGGCGCTCGCCCACGTCCCCCTCTTCGGCTCCAACTTCGCCATGCGCGCGACGGACTGGCGGCGCATCAGCGGCGCGGTGCACCGAGGGGACCTGCTCGTGCACGACGACATGGATGTCTCGTTCCACCTGGGGCCGGTCCGCGGCATCCGCTACGGCTCCCGCGTGCGCGTGGGGATCTCGTCTCGCCCGCTGACGGATGGACGGGGCGGTCTGCGGGCGAGACGCGGCATCCACACGATCCTGGCTCACTGGCCCCGCGAACTGCCCTGGCTCCGCGCAGGACGCCGACTCGCGGGTGCGGCCCGTCGCTCCGGGATCAGTCGGTCGACGGTGCCGACAGCGTCAGCAGCGCCGCCGCCACGTGGTCGTTCGCGGCGATCTCCCGCTGCGCCGCCCTGAGCCGCGGCGCCAGCTCGTGCTCGGGCAGATCCCCGGCCAGATCGACCGCGGCGATGATGAACACCTGTTCCGGCCCGGTGAACTCGACGTGCAGGTAGGTGACCCGCTCGATCGACGGGTGGCTGAGCAGTTCCGCGCGGATCACGTCGTACATCTGCTTCGGCACCGTCTGACCCACGAGGAACCGTCGATTGCGGTCGATGAGCACGAGCGCGACCACCCCCAGCAGCAGGCCGACGAGGATCGACCCGATCGCGTCGAACGCGGCCACACCCGTGAGGTCGTGCAGCAGCACCCCGAGGAGAGCGATCAGGAGTCCGACGAGGGCCGCGGCGTCCTCGGCGAAGACCGCGCGGAGCGTCGGGTTGGAGCTGCGCAAGACGTGCTCGAGAGTGCCCACCCGACGATTCGCCGCCATGCGCCGCGCCTCGCGGAACGCCCGGAGGAAGGACACGCCCTCGAGCACGAACGACAGGGCCAGCACCGCGTAGGCCACCGCGAACGCGCTCGCCGGCTCCGGATCGAACAGCTCCTGGATCCCGTGCTGCACGCCGACCGCCGCGCCGACGGCGAACAGCCCGACCGCGGCGAAGATCGACCACACGTAGGCCTCCTTGCCGAAGCCGAGCGGGTGCCCGTCATCGGCCGCCCGCGCCGAGCGACGCTCCGCGACCACCAGGAAGATCTCGTTGCCGGTGTCGGCCCACGAGTGAGCCGCCTCGGCGAGGAGTGAGGCCGACCCGGTGATGACGGCCGCGATCGTCTTGGCGACCGCGATGAGCAGGTTGGCGCCGAAGGCGATCACCACCGTGACGAGCGCCGCGATCCGACGACTCCGGGTGCTGGCCGTGCTCGCGGTGGTCACTGCTCCACGCTAGACCGGGTGTGGGGGTTTTCGCCCACATCCGGCGTGCGACGTGGGGGCAGGTTGGGTGCTGACCCGGATGCGGCACGCGACCGTCCTGCGTCAGTGTCTGAGTCGGGCGGCGCCACGCCCCCTCCCGGAAGGAACCGCCGATGACCATCTCCAGCACGCGTGCCCCCACCGTTTCCGCCGACGGGCCGAACGGCATCCGCCCTTTCTCGGTCGACATCCCGGAGGCCGCGCTGGACGACCTCCGGCGACGGATCCGAGCCACCCGGTTCCCCGAACGGGAGACCGTGCCCGATGCCTCGCAGGGCGTGCAGCTCGACGTGATGCGCGCGCTCGCCGACTACTGGGCCGACGAGCACGACTGGCGCCGGGTGGAAGCGCGACTGCGGGATCTCCCCCAGTTCGTCACCACCATCGACGGCCTCGACATCCACTTCATCCACGCGCGCTCGACCCACCCGGACGCACTGCCGATGATCGTCACCCACGGCTGGCCGGGCTCGATCATCGAGCAGCTGAAGATCGTGGAACCGCTCACCGACCCCACCGCTCACGGGGCGGATGCGTCGGACGCCTTCCACCTCGTGATCCCCTCGCTGCCCGGCCATGGTTTCTCCGGCAAGCCGGACGAGGTCGGCTGGGACCCGATCCGCATCGCTCGCGCGTGGGCGGAGCTGATGAGCCGGCTCGGCTACGAGCGCTACGTCGCTCAGGGCGGCGACTGGGGCAACGCGGTCACCGAGCAGCTCGCCCTTCTCGCTCCTCCCGGCCTGGTCGGCATCCACACGAACATGCCCGCGACGGTGCCCGACAGCATCCAGCAGGGTCTGACCAACGGTGACCCGCCTCCGGCCGACCTCTCCGCGGAGGAGCGCCGGGCATGGGACCAGCTCGCCACGTTCTACGCGCACGGCCTCGCCTACGCCCAGGAGATGGGCAACCGACCGCAGACCCTGTACGGACTCGCCGATTCGCCCATCGGTCTCGCCGCCTGGATGCTCGATCACGATGCCGCCAGCTACGAGCTGATCGCCCGAGTGTTCCGGGGCGGCTCGGAGGGCCTCAGCCGCGACGACGTGCTCGACAACGTCACGCTCTACTGGCTCACCAACACCGCGGTGTCGTCGGCGCGGCTGTACTGGGAGAGCACGCTTCCCTTCTTCGCCCCGAAGGGCGTCACGCTTCCCGTGGCCGTGAGCGTGTTCCCGGACGAGATCTACGCGGCACCGCGCAGCTGGGCCGAGCGCGCCTACCCGCAGCTCATCCACTTCGCCCGGCTCGACCGCGGCGGCCACTTCGCCGCGTGGGAGCAGCCCGAGCTCTTCTCACGGGAGCTGCGCGCGGCCTTCCGGTCGCTGCGGTGAGCGCGGGCCTCGGCTCGCTCCGTCAGGTCGAAGCCGGCGAGCTGAGTGTCGGGCTGGCCGACGTCGGACCTGCCGACGGTACGGCGGTGCTGCTCCTGCACGGCTGGCCCTACGGAATCGAGAGCTTCGCCGAGTCGGCGCAGCCGCTCGCGGATGCCGGCTACCGAGTGCTCGTGCCATACCTGCGCGGTCACGGCACGACCCGCTTCCTGTCGGGGTCCACCCCGCGCAACGCGCAGCAGGCGGTGTTCGCCCTCGATGCGATCGCCCTGCTCGACGCCCTGGGCATCGGGCGCGCGGTCGTCGGCGGCTTCGACTGGGGGGCGCGCACCGCGAACATCCTGGCCGCCCTGTGGCCGGAACGCTGCGTCGGCCTGGTCGCGGTGAGCGGCTACCTCATCGGCAGTCAGGCGGCGAACGCCACGCCGCTCCCGCCGGCGGCGGAGCTGGCGTGGTGGTACCAGTTCTACTTCGCGACGGAGCGGGGCCGGGCCGGCTACGAGGCCTATCGCCGCGAGTTCGCGCACCTCATCTGGCAGACCGCGTCGCCGGAATGGCGATTCGACGAGGAGGCCTTCGACCGATCCGCCGTCGCGTTCGACAATCCCGACCACGTGGAGATCGTCATCGGCAACTACCGCTGGCGGCTGGGGCTGGCTCCGGGGGACGCGGCTCTCGACGAACTCGAGCGGCAGCTGGCCGCCCGGCCGAAGGTCACCGTGCCGACGATCACGCTCGAGGGCGATGCGAACGGCGCACCGCACCCGGAGGCGGAGACCTACCGCTCCCTGTTCGCCGGCCCCTACGAGCACCGTGTGATCAGCGGCGGCATAGGTCACGACCTGCCCCAGGAGGCCCCACTGGCGTTCGCCGAGGCGATCATGTCGGTCGACAGGATGGCGCAGACCGCCACCGGCGGTGCGGGGGCAAGCGATGTCCGCTGACCGTCTCCCGCGCTCCGTGGCGGATCGCAGACCGGGAGACGGAACCGTGCTGCCGGACGAGGGCCGCCTCCCCGATTTCGACCGCGCCACCGCGTGGCTCGGCTCGGAACCGCTCTCGGCGGCGGCGCTCCGCGGGCGAGTCGTCCTCGTCGACTTCTGGACCTACACCTGCGTGAACTGGCTGAGGACCGCGCCCTACCTTCGAGCCTGGAGCGCGAAGTACGCGGGCCACGGGCTGACGATCGTGGGAGTGCACACGCCGGAGTTCGAGTTCGAGGGCGACCTCGGCACGGTGACCGAGCAGGTCCACGCCCTCGGCATCGACTATCCGGTGGCCGTGGACAGCGAGTACGGCGTCTGGGATGCCTTCGCCAACCGCTACTGGCCGGCCCTCTACCTCACGGACGCCAACGGGCGCCTCAGGTATCACCACTTCGGCGAGGGCGAGTATGCGATGACGGAGATGGCGGTCCAGCAGCTGCTCACGGAGGCCGGCGCCGACGACCTCGACACCGGACTGGTCCGTGTGACGCCCGAGGGACTGGAGGTGGCCGCGGACTGGGATTCGCTGCGCTCCCCCGAGACCTATCTCGGCTACGGCCAGAGCAGCGGGTTCGCCGCCGACGATCCCGCGCTCTACGACCGACCGCATCTGTACTCGCCGCACGAGCCGCTCGCTCTCAATCAGTGGGACCTCACCGGCGACTGGACGGTGGCGCGGCACGCCGCACTGCTCGGAGCCGCGGGGGGACGGATCTCGTTCGCATTCCACGCGCGGGACGTGAACCTCGTCATGTCACCGGGGCGGGTCGCCGCCGGCATCCCCTTCCGCGTCACCCTCGACGGCCGCCCGGTCGGCACCGCCCGTGGAACGGATGTCACGTCCGACGGCACGGGCCTCGCCCGCACGCCGGGCACGTACCAGTTGATCCGGCAGGCTCATCCCGTGGTCGACCGGGTCGTGGAACTGGAATTCGGCGCGGCCGGCCTGGAGGCGTACTGCGTCACCTTCGGCTGACCGTCGCGCTCAGACGACGCCGTTGCGAAGGGCGAAAGCCGTGGCCTCGCTCCGTCTCGCCACGCCGATCTTCCGGTAGATGCTGGTGATGTGCCGTTCCACGGTGCGGTCGCTCAACCACATCACCCCGGCGATCTCCTTGTTGCTGAGGCCCTGCGCGAGCAGGCCAAGCACCTCCTGCTCGCGACGGGTCAAGGAACGGCCGGCAGGATGCGGCGCCATCGGTTCGTCACGCGGCTCGGGCCGATCCGGGCCCACGTCGAGCTCGACCCCGCCCTCGCGGATCCGTCTCAGGATCGACTCGAGCGACTCGCCCACATCGTCGGCGAGGTTCCGCAGCAGCCGGTCCTGGCGCTCGAGCATCGCCTCAGCGGAAACCCGGGCAGCATGTTCGCGCGCAACGCGCCGGGCCGTGTGCACGGCGATCGCCCCCTGACTGATCGCGACGCGGAGCAACCGGGTCTCCGCCGCCGTCGGAAACGACGACCGCGGAGCGGATAGGGTCACGAGACCGGTCTCCCAGGGCAGCGCGAAGGAGACGGTGGCGACGCGCGGCGAATGCGGCTCGGAGGGCCCACTCCGACCCGTGGTGGCGATCCCGCGGGCGGCGATCGACGCGCCGGAGATCGACGACACCAGCTCCTCGGGCGGCCGCGAGCCCGCCGGACGCCAGGTCTCCACCGGCTCGCCGCCGTCGGGATCGTCGAACCGCACGTACGCCGAGTCGAGCCGCAGCACCCCGACCAGCACGCTGATCAAGACCGTCGCGATCTCCCTCGGCTCGTGGTCCACCCACAGAGCCGGCAGCGTGAGCAGCGCGCCCATGTCGCGCAGCGATCTGCGCGTGGCCGCGAGCTCGTCGTCCCCGTCGTTTCCGTCGGCATCGGTCGCCCGGCCGTCGGCTGCCATCACTGCGCCTCGATCCGCGAGTCGTTCTACTCCGAGGGCAGCAGGTTAGCCCGTCGGCGGTGGGGCGCACAACGGATCCGGGCTACCGGGCATTCGGCCAGACTGGGTGCATGGACGACATGGCGAGATTCCGCGCCGCCGCCATCGCCTGGGTTGCCGGAGGCGAGGCAGCGGATGCCGCGGCCGCCGCAGCCCGCTCACTCGCGCTCGCCGGGATCGCCACCGTCGTGCTCGTAGAGGGCCCGAGCGACGCCGCCGCCGTGGAGGTGCTCGCGGCCCGTTCCGGTCGGGACCTGTCGGCCGAGCGAATCGTCGTGCTGCCTGTCGGAGGTGCGACCGCCGTGCGGCGGTTCCTCGAGCCGTTCGGCCCTCGGGGCCTCGACCTGCGGCTCGCCGGGCTCGTCGACGAGGGCGAGGAGAGGTTCTTCCGGCAGGTGGTGCAGGGGTCGGACCGGCATCCGGAGCTCACCCGCGACGAGATGGAGCAGCTGGGCTTCTTCGTCTGCGTGGCCGATCTCGAGGACGAGCTGATCCGTGCCGTCGGCGTGGATGGGGTGCTGGAGCGGATCGCCGCCGAGGGGCAGAGCCGCGCGCTGCGCACCTTCCGCGCTCAGCCCGCCCAGCGGGACCGCCCGATCGAACAGCAGCTGCATCGGTTCATGGGCACGATGTCCGGGCGGAAGGCGCGCTACGCGGCCGCGCTCGCCGCAGCGGTCCGACCGGGCCGCGTCCCGCCGCCGATCGCCGGGCTCCTCCGGTTCATGTAATCCGCACCCCGCCGCGGGGAGGTCGGATGCGAGGATGGACGGGTGACGAGCACCAGTGAAGCCGCCATCGATACCGGTCTCTCCTCGGCAGAGGTCGCAGCGCGCACCGACGCGGGCCTGACGAACGACTTCGTGCCGGCATCCAGTCGCAGCATCTGGAGCATCGTCCGGGCGAATACGCTCACGCTGTTCAACGGGATCATCGCCTCCTGCTTCCTGGTGCTGCTCGTGATCGGCCGGTGGCAGGACGCCCTCTTCGGCATCAGCGCGATCGCCAATGCGATCATCGGCTCGGTGCAGGAGTTCCGGGCCAAGCGCTCGCTCGACCGGCTCGCCCTGCTCAACGCGCCGCATGCCCGTGTGCTGCGCGACTCCCGGGAGGACGAGATCGCCGTCGGCTCCGTGGTGCAGGACGATCTGCTCGTGCTCCGCGCGGGCGATCAGGTTCCTGCGGACGGGGTGGTCGTCGTGGCCGCCGGTCTCCAGCTCGACGAGTCGATGCTGACCGGCGAGTCGGACCCGGTGGACAAGACCGAGGGCGACGAGGTGCTCTCCGGCTCGATCGTGGTCGGCGGGTCGGGACTTGCCCGGGCGGACAGGGTGGGCGCCGACTCGTTCGCCAACCGTTTCGCCGGAGAGGCGCGCCGCTTCTCGCTCATCAACTCGGAACTGCGCACCGGCATCAACCGAGTGCTTCGCTGGATGGCCTGGATCGTCGGACCGGTCGCCCTGCTCGTCGTCAACTCGCAGATGGCCGCCAACGGCGGATGGGAGCACGCGTTCGAATCCGGTTCCTGGCGGCTCGCCATCGTGGCGACCATCGCTTCGATCGTCGCCATGATCCCGCTCGGCCTGGTGCTGATGACGAGCATCGCCTTCGCCGTCGGTGCGGTCAAGCTCGCCACCCAGAACGTGCTGGTGCAGGAGTTGGCCGCGGTCGAGGGCCTCGCGAGGGTCGACATCATCTGCCTCGACAAGACGGGAACCCTCACCGAGGGCGAGATCGTCTACGACGGGGTCACCACGCTCGCGGATCCGGGCGATCCGGGCTGGCGCGAGGTGCTCGCCTGGTACGGCGTCCAGGCCGACTCCAATGCGACCGCGCGCTCCCTCGCACCCGAGTACACCGCGGTGCCCGCGGTCGAAGCCGTGCGGCGGATCCCCTTCTCCTCGGCTCGGAAGTGGAGCGCCGTCGAGTTCGACTCGGGGCCGGCCGGTTCCTGGGTGCTCGGCGGCCCGGAGATGGTGTTCCCTGCGGGCGCGCGGGAGGTGCTCGACGCGGCGGCGGGGCTCGCGGCATCCGGTCTCCGCACGCTCGTGCTGGCCCGCAGCCCGCAGGCGCTCGACACCGAGGGCGAGGCCCTCCCCGGCGGGCTCGAGGCGGTGGTGCTCGTGACCTTCCGCGAGAAGGTCCGGCCCGACGCGGCGGAGACGCTCGCCTTCTTCGCGGCGCAGGGGGTGGCGGTCCGCATCATCTCGGGCGACAACCCGCGCACCGTCGCCGCCATCGCCCGGGACCTCGGGCTGGACGCCGCAGAAGGCTTCGACGCACGCGCGCTTCCAGCGGACGACGACGCCCTCGCGACGGTGCTCGAGCAGAACACCGTCTTCGGTCGTGTGACACCGGAGCAGAAGAAGCGCATCGTGATCGCGCTCAAGGCCCGCGGTCACACCGTGGCGATGACCGGCGACGGCGTGAACGACGCGCTGGCGATCAAGGAGGCCGACATCGGCATCGCGATGAACTCCGGATCGGCCGCGACGAAGGCCGTCGCGCGTCTCATCCTGCTCGACGGCAAATTCTCCCACCTGCCGAGGGTGGTCGACGAGGGCAGGCAGGTGATCGCGAACATCGAGCGCGTCTCGATGCTCTTCCTCACCAAGACGTCCTACGCCACCGGTCTCGCCCTGGTCTTCGGTGCGCTGCTGCTGCCGTTCCCGTTCCTGCCGCGGCAGGAGACGGTGATCGACGGTCTCACCATCGGCATCCCGTCGTTCTTCCTCACCCTGCTGCCCAACCGGAGCCGCTACGAGCCCGGCTTCCTCCGGAGGTCGCTCAGCTTCGCCATCCCCGCCGGCGTAGTCGTCACCGTCGCTCTCGGCTTCTATTCCCGCATCGCCGCCGACTCGGGCATCAGCGTCGAGCAGGTGCGAACCGGTTCCACCCTGCTGCTGACCATCATCGGGCTCTGGATCCTCGTGGTGCTCTCGCGCCCGGTCACCACGATCAAGGCGCTCGTCATCGGCGCGATGATGATCGGCCTCATCCTGGTCTATTCGGTGCCGTGGACCACGGGGTTCCTCCAGCTCACCGACCCCGGCTTCGACACCGCCGTGCTCATCGTGCTCGTGGCCGCGCTCTCCATCGCCGCCATCGAGGTGGTGCGGTTCGCGCACCTGAGGTACATCAGGCGGATGTCCGCGCGAAGAACCGCCGCACTCGCCCTGTCCACAGCACGACGATGACCCCCGCGTCGACGACGACGCCGATAATCTGAGTCCAGAGGTCTTCCGGGTCGACGGCGAGCGAGACCAGCGACACCGTCGCGCTGATGCCGAGCAGCACCGTGGCGAGCACGCGCGCGTTCCGATCCCCGCGTGCGATCCCCGACGCGAGCGAGACGAGCATGAAGCCGATCAGTACGACGAACGCGCCGGCGACGGTCACCACCGCGCGCGCCGAGGCATCGCCGTCGGGCAGTATGTAGCGCGCGAGGATCATCACCACTCCGAGCACGATCGACGCGATCGCGCTCGCGTAGATGAGAACGACGATGAGGATCAGCTCCGCGGGTCGCCGTCTCGTCGCCGCCGTGTTCGTCATGCAACGAGTCTCCAACGGAGCCGACGGCGGTTCAAGTCCCGTGGACGGCGGGCCGAGGAGTCGCTCGACGAAAGGGTGGGCCCTACCGGGCTCGAACCGATGACATCCACGGTGTAAACGTGGCGCTCTACCAACTGAGCTAAAGGCCCTCGACGGCTCTCGCCGCGAGACCTCCAGGGTACAGGAGCACGTCGCCGGGGTGCGAAATCGGCGGCGATGTCGAAATCCGTGGCATCCATCCGTTGTCCTCACGTAACGTCACTTCAACGGAAGGAACGACAGTGAAGTATCTCTTTCTCATCAAGAGCTCGCCGGACAGCCCGTACAACGACCCGGACTACTCCGATCCCGAGGATCAGACCCCGGACGCCTGGGTCGAGGAGATGGACGGCCGTGGCGCCCGTCTCATCGGCGATCGGGTGCGCCCCGTCGAGGATGCCACCACCGTAAGATTCCGGAAAGGCGAGCTTCTCGTCACGGACGGCCCCTTCGTCGAGGGCAAGGACTACATCGCGGGCTTCGACGTGATCGAGGCGGCCGACCTGGACGAGGCCATCGAGATCGCGAGCAAGCACCCGGTGGTGCGGGCCGGTCTGGTGGAGATCCGCCCGTTCTGGCCGTTCGAGGACTGACCTGGACGTCCGCGCGGCCGTCGCCGACGCCTACCGGGCCGAATGGGGCAGGGTCGTCGCCACGCTCATCCGCGTGACCGGCGACTGGACCCTCGCCGAGGACTGCGCCCAGGAGGCCTTCGAGACCGCGCTTCTGCGCTGGGAGCGGGACGGCATCCCGCCCAACCCGGGCGGATGGCTCACCACGGTGGCACGCAATCGCGCGATCGACCGGCTGCGTCGGCAGTCGACCGAGCGCTCCAAACTCAGAGACCTGGCGATCGTGAACGAACTCGAAGCGCCCGAACCTCCGGAATTGGAGGATGACCGGCTGAGGCTCATCTTCACCTGCTGCCACCCCGCCCTACCGCTCGAGGCGCGTGTGGCGCTCACGCTGCGCACGGTGGCGGGCCTCACCACGCCGGAGATCGCGCGTGCATTCCTCGTGCCGGAGGCCACGATGGCCCAGCGCATCGTGCGTGCCAAGGCCAAGATCAGGAACGCGGGCATCCCGTTCCGAGTGCCCGAGGGACGGATGCTGGGCGAACGCCTCCCGGGCGTGCTCGCCGTGCTCTACCTGCTGTTCTCCGAGGGGTACGCGGCATCGTCCGGCGCGGAACTCGTCCGCACGGCGTTGGCCGAGGAGGCGATCCGCCTCACGACGCTCGTGGCCCAGCTCATGCCCGACGAGCCGGAGGTCACCGGCCTGCTCGCCCTGATGACCCTGCAGCACGCCCGACGTGACGGCAGAGTGGATGCCGCGGGCGACCTCATCCCTTTGGAAGAGCAGGACCGGTCGAGGTGGGATCGCGCGGCGATCGCCCGAGCAATCGCGGCGCTTCGGGCGGCGCTCGAGCGCGGCCGCGTGGGACCGTACCAGCTTCAGGCGGTCATCGCGGCGACGCACGCCCTCGCGCCCGCGTGGGAGCAGACCGATTTCGCGGACATCGCGGCGGCCTACGACGCTCTCGCGGAGCTCGACCCATCGCCGATCGTGGCGTTCAATAGGGCGATCGCGATCGGCATGGCGAGCGGGCCGCAAGCCGGCCTCGACGCACTCGATGGGTTCGACGCGGCGCTCGACGGCTACTACCTGGTGCCGGCGGCGTGCGCCGACTTCCTGCGCAGACTCGGGCGATCGTCAGAGGCGCGGGAGCAGTACCTCCAGGCCGTCGCGCTCGCGAGGAGCGAACCGGAGCGGCGGTATCTCCAGCGTCGAGTGCGCGAACTGGGTGATGCTTCGGGCTGAGTCGGTGGGAGTGCGAACGCCTCTCTGCACGAGGTGGACCGTTGCTTCGACCCGGCCGATGCACTCAGGACTCGCGCCATCGGGAAGCGGCTGGATGCGCGTCGCGTGGTGGCGGCGGGTGAGTTCGCGGCCCGGTCGGCCCGGCACCTGGAGCGGGAGGGGTTGTCGCGGCGGGCCGGGTACGCGCGGCCCGCGCTGATGTTGGCGGATCTGTGGCAGATCACGGTGCAGGAGGCGCAACGGTTCTGCGATCTGGGGTTGGCCACCCGGGAACGGTTCGGCCTGGACGGGGTGGCGTTGCCGCCGGAATTCCCGGCGGTCGCGGCCGCGGTCGCCCGGTGCGAGGTGAGCGTGGTGGCGGCGGGGGTGATCGTCCGCGAGTTGGGCGCGGCATCCGGTCGTTGTTCGACGGAGGACCGGCTGATCGCGGAACGCGAGCTGGTGTCGCGGGCACCGGACTTCTCCATCGCTGACCTGCATACCTTGGCTCGGCAGGTGCGGGACCGGTTGGAGGAGGACGGTCTCCTCGATCGGGACGCGGTTCGCCGCGGCCGCCGGGCGTTACGATTCCGCGTCGCCTCGCACGGGATGCTTCGCCTGGAGTGGGAGATGGGGCCGGAGACGGCGGGGATGGTGAAGGCCGCGATCGACGGCATCGTCAGTGCCGATCTCCACGCTGCCCGCGACGACTCCCACGACGGAGCCCTGACGGATGATCGGAGTCTGGAGCAGCAGCGCGCGGACGCCGCCGACCGCCTCTTCCACCACTTCGCAACGTGCGCCACCGCAACCGGCAGCGCCCCCGCGACCACCATGGTGGTGCGTCTGTCCCTCGACGATCTGCGTAGCGGCACGGGTGCCGCCTCGATCGACGGCGTGCAGGAGTCGATCTCGATCGCGACCGCCCGCAAGCTCGCCGCGGACGCCGAACTCATCCCTCTCGTCCTCGGCAGTAGGGGTGAGGTCCTCGACGCGGGGCGCGCCACCCGGTTCTTCACGCGAACCCAGCGTCTCGCCCTCATTGAACGTGACGACGGATGCGCCTTCCCCGGCTGCACCAGCCCGCCCGCCTACGCCGAAGCCCACCACATCACCTGGTGGTCGCACGGAGGCACTTCGGATGTGTCGAACGGGGTCATGCTCTGCGGATTCCACCACCACCGCATCCACGACGACGGTTGGAACATCCGTCTCCACGCAGGCGTCCCCTACTTCATCCCACCACCGTGGATCGACCCCCATCAACGACCCCGGCAGGGCGGACGAATCCACCTCCCCGCCGCGGCATAGATCTGGTCGGGCTGTAGTCGCATAGGGGGGCGCAGCACAGTGCACCGCAGCACAGTGCACCGCAGCGCAGCGCGCGGTGCTGAACCGCGCGAGACGTCCCGCGCGTGCTACGCCGCGACGGGCGCCAGCTCGGCCAGGGCGGCGCGGTACGCCGAGATCGGGCGCGCCTCGCCCGGCGAGCTGATGAAGCTGGCGCGGATCACGCCCTTGACGTCGATCAGGAAGGTCGCGCGATTCGCGAAGCCCTTGTTCTCCAGGAAAACGCCGTACTCCTTGGAGACGGCTCCGTGCGGCCAGAAGTCCGCGAGGAGATTGAAGTCGTAGCCCTCCGCCTCGGCGAACGCGCGCTGGGTGGCCTTGGAGTCCACCGAGATGCCGAGCAGCTCGATGCTCTTGTCGTCGAAGAGCGCCAGGTTGTCGCGCAGCTCGCAGAGCTCCGACGTGCACGTGCTGGAGAACGCGAGCGGGAAGAACACGAGCGCCACGGGCTTCTTGCCACGGAAGTCGCTCAGTCGGATGTGCTCGCCGAACTGGTTGGGAAGATCGAAATCGGGAGCCTGGGTGTCATTCTCCAGAGCCATGTCATATCCATTCCTCCGGGAAGGGTTAATTCCCGGTAAACACGATTGGCAACTATACGCCTGAAATCGCCCCGTTCCGTCGCTATTCCGCGGTGATCGACACGCCGTGGGAGAACGCGCGGAGCGTGCCCGGCTGCAGCACGAACTGCCCGGGCTTCGCCGAGTACTCGCCGCTGAAGCCCTGGGGCGCGGTCATCCCGTACCAGGGTTCGATGCAGACGAACCTGCCGGGCGCCTTTGACCACACCCCCAGCAGCGGGAAGTCGTCGAAGTCCACCGTGATCACCGGCGTACCGGGTGCGGAGTAGCGCACCGAACGGCTCGCGAGCGCGTCGAAGATGATCGCGTCATCCACGAAGAGGTCGTCGCGGAGGGTCAGCGTGCGTCCGTCGACCGGGGTCGGCACGCCCTCCGGCAGCAGCAGGCCGCCGGAGATCCGCCGGATGTCGGCACGCTCCTCATGCGGGAACTCGAGCGTGTGCTGCTCACGAGGCACCCCGGGCAGGATCGGCCACGCGAATCCCGGATGCTCCCCCAGCGACGCCGAGAACGCCTCGCCGCCGGTGTTGCTCACGGTCGTGACCACGCCCAGCCGAGACTCGAGCACCGTGAACCGGATGTCGAGGCGGAAGTCGAACGGGAAGTGTGCGCGCGTCTCCGGACCGCTGTCCAGGGTGAAGAGGGCGCTGCCCTCACTCACCTCGCTGACGGCGAACTCGAGATCCCGCGCGAAACCGTGCTGGCCGATCGGGTACTCGACCCCGTCGTGCACCAGCACGCCCCCGGGGAGCTGCCCGACGATGGGGAAGAGCACCGGCGCGCGACGGGGCCACGCCGCCCCGCCCTGCCAGAGGAATTCCCGCCCGCTCCGGTCGAGCAGCGAGCTGAGCTCAGCGCCCCGAGAGCTGATCGAGGCACGCAGAGCGTGATCGCCGATGGTGATGAGAGCCATGCTGAGACGCTACCGCGAGACGGGTCGGGCCGTGCCCTGCGCACGAGGGAGCCCGCGCCGCGAACTAGAATCGTTGAGGCCGCATCCCCGACCCGCACACCGCAACCCGGTTCTCGTCGCGTGGGGCCCACAGAAAACCGCGAACACGAGCGAGGTCGACGTTGACAGTTAACGACCAGGACCCCTATTCGGTGAACCACACCGACAGAGACCCTGAGGAGACTGCCGAGTGGCAGGAATCCCTGGACGCGCTTGTCGCGGCACAGGGGCATGAGCGGGGTCGCGAGATCATGCTCAGTCTTCTCAAACGATCGAAGGAACTGCACCTCGGCGTGCCGATGGTCCCGACGACGGACTACCTGAACACGATCGCCCCCGAGAACGAGCCCGCCTTCCCCGGCAACGAGGAGCTCGAGCGCCGCTACCGCGCGTGGATCCGCTGGAACGCCGCGATCACCGTGCACCGCGCTCAGCGACCGGGCATCGCGGTCGGTGGCCACATCTCCACCTACGCCTCCTCGGCGGCGCTCTACGAGGTCGGAGAGAATCACTTCTTCCGCGGCCACGACCACCCGGGCGGCGGCGACCAGGTCTTCTACCAGGGACACGCCTCCCCCGGCATGTACGCCCGCGCCTTCCTCGAGGGCCGGCTCAGCCCGCAGCAGCTCGACGGTTTCCGTCAGGAGAAGTCGCAGGCGCCCAACGGCCTCTCGTCGTACCCCCACCCGCGGCTCATGCCCGACTTCTGGCAGTTCCCCACCGTGTCGATGGGCCTCGGGCCGATCAACGCCATCTACCAGGCCCAGTCGAACAAGTACCTCACCAACCGTGGGATCAAGGACGCATCGGACGCGCACGTCTGGGCCTTCCTCGGCGACGGCGAGATGGACGAGGTGGAGAGCCGAGGCGCTCTGCAGCTCGCCGCCAACGACGGGCTCGACAACCTCACGTTCGTGATCAACGCGAACCTGCAGCGGCTCGACGGTCCGGTCCGAGGCAACGGCAAGATCATCCAGGAGCTGGAGAGCTTCTTCCGCGGCGCGGGCTGGAACGTGATCAAGGTCATCTGGGGTCGCGAGTGGGACGCCCTGCTGGAGCGCGACACCGAGGGCGCCCTGCGCGACCTGATGAACCGCACGCCCGACGGCGACTACCAGACCTACAAGGCCGAGAGCGGCGCCTACGTGCGCGAGAACTTCTTCGGCCGCGACCCGCGCACCCTGGAACTGGTCAAGGACTACACCGACGAGCAGATCTGGAACCTCAAGCGCGGCGGTCACGACTACCGCAAGGTGTACGCCGCGTTCAAGGCGGCGACCGAGCACACCGGCCAGCCGACCGTCATCATCGCCAAGACCGTCAAGGGCTACGGCCTCGGACCGTCGTTCGAGGGTCGCAACGCGACCCACCAGATGAAGAAGCTCACCCTCGACAACCTCAAGCAGTTCCGCGACGTGATGCGCATTCCGATCACCGACGCCGTGCTCGAGGAGAACCCGTATCTGCCGCCGTACTACCACCCCGGTGAGAACGACGAGGCGATCCAGTACATGCACGAGCGCCGTCGCGCGCTCGGCGGGTACGTGCCGGAGCGCCGATCCAAGTACACGCAGATCCAGGTTCCGGATGACGCGGCCTACGAGATCGCCAAGAAGGGCTCCGGCAAGCAGGAGATCGCCACCACCATGGCGTTCGCCCGGCTGCTGAAAGACATCCTGCGCGACAAGAACATGGGCAGCCGCATCGTGCCGATCATCCCGGATGAGGCGCGCACGTTCGGCATGGACGCCTACTTCCCGACGGCGAAGATCTACAACCCGCACGGCCAGAACTACACGTCGGTCGACCGGGAGCTGCTGCTCGCGTACAAGGAGAGCCCGCAGGGGCAGATCGTGCACGTCGGCATCAACGAGGCCGGCGGCTTCGCGGCCTTCACGGCCGCGGGAACGTCGTACGCCACGCACGGCGAGCCGCTCGTGCCCGTCTACGTCTTCTACTCGATGTTCGGCTTCCAGCGCACCGGTGACGCGATGTGGGCGGCCGGCGACCAGATGGCGCGCGGCTTCATCGTCGGCGCAACGGCCGGTCGCACAACGCTCACGGGCGAGGGCCTCCAGCACGCCGATGGTCACTCGCTCCTGCTCGCCTCCACGAACCCGGCCGTCGTCTCCTACGACCCGGCGTACGGGTACGAGCTGGGGCACATAGTGCGCGCCGGTTTCGAGCGCATGTACGGCACCCGCCCCGACGGCACCCCGCACCCCGACCCCAACGTCATGTACTACCTCACCGTGTACAACGAGCCGCTGGTGCAGCCTGCGGAGCCGGAAGGTCTCGACGTCGATGGGCTGCTGCGCGGCATCTACCACCTGAAGTCGGCCGAGGTGCAGGGTCCCCGTGCCCAGCTGCTGGCATCCGGTGTCGCGATCCCGTGGGCGCTCGAAGCGCAGGAACTGCTCGCCAACGACTGGGGAGTCGCGGCCGACGTCTGGTCCGTCACCTCATGGACGGAGCTCCGGCGCGACGGTCTCGCTGCCGAGGAGCACAACTTCCTGCACCCGGAGGAGCCGCGGCGCCTGCCCTATGTCACGCAGAAGCTGGGCGTGGCCGAGGGACCGTTCGTGGCCGTCAGCGACTTCATGCACGCGGTGCCCGACCAGATCCGGCCGTTCGTCCCTGGACCGTTCGCCACCCTGGGCGCCGACGACTTCGGCTTCTCCGACACGCGTGCCGCCGCCCGGCGCTTCTTCAAGATCGACGGCCCGTCGATGGTGGTGAAGACGCTGGAGCAGCTGGTCGTACAGGGCAAGCTCGCGCCGAGCATCCCGCAGCAGGCGATCGAGAAGTACCGGCTCCACGACGTGAGCGCGGGCACCTCGGGCTCCGCCGGCGGCGAGAGCTAGGCCGCGCGCAGCAGAATGTCCCCGGTGGCGAAGACCAAGGAGCAGACGCTCGCGTGGCTGCGCTCGCTCTCCGGCGAGCTCGCGACGGCGACGCTGAAGCGCCTGGACGATGAGCTCCCGTGGTACGGAGAGATGCCTCCCGGCAGGCGTTCGGCCGTAGGAATGGTCGCGCAGGCGGGCATCACCTCGTTCATCCACTGGTACGACGATCCCTCGTCCACCCCGTGGATCGCCGCGGATGTCTTCGGCGCGGCCCCGCGGGAACTCCTCCGGTCGGTCAGCCTCACTCAGACGCTGCAGTTGATCAAGGTGACCGTCGAGGTCGTCGAGGAGCGGGTGAAGGGTGCCGACGTGTCGGTGCGCGAGGCGATCCTGCTGTACTCCCGCGAGATCGCCTTCGCCGCCGCCGACGTCTACGCGCGAGCTGCGGAGGCACGCGGCCTGTGGGACGCCCGGCTCGAGGCACTCGTGGTCGACTCGATCCTCAGCGGCGAGTACGACGACGAGCTCCCATCGCGGATCGCCGCTCTCGGCTGGCACGGGCACGGCGAGGTCTCGGTGCTGGTCGGCACGGCGCCCAAGATGCTCGACGTGGACATGCTCCGGCGCACCGCTCGGCACCTGGACGCGGACGTGCTCATCGGCGTGCAGGGATCCCGCCTCGTGCTCGTGATCGGCAGGGCGCATCCGACCCCCGCTGACGACGAACCGGTGGTCGGCACCCTCGTGCCGTTCCTCGAGATCGCCACCGCGCTCGAGCCGGGATTCGGCGAGGGCCATCTCGTGCTCGGCCACGAGGTCGCCACGCTCGTGGAGGCGTCGAGGAGCGCCAAGGCGGCTCTGGCGGGCTTTGCCGTGGCCCGGTCCTGGCGGAACGCACCGCGCCCCACCCTGGCCGACGACCTGCTGCCGGAACGCGCTCTCGCGGGCGACGGTCTGGCTCGTGCCACGCTGATCAACCGCATCTACAAGCCGCTCCAGGCGCACTCGACCGAGCTGCTCACCACGCTCTGGTGCTACCTCGACAACGGCCGTTCGCTCGAGGCCACGGCGCGCGAGCTGTTCGTGCACCCCAACACGGTGCGCTACCGGCTCAAGCGCGTCACCGACGTGATCGGCTGGGATGCCACGGGCGCCCGCGAGTCGCTGATCCTCCAGGCCGCACTGATCCTCGGCTCCATCGCGGAGCCCGACGGCCCCCTCCGCCGCCGCTAGTCGAGCACCCGGATCCGCGTGCCGGGCACGCGGAGCGCGAAATCGGCGCCGAACGCCGTGGCCACCGTGTGGGCGCCCGGCTCCATCCCGCCCCGCGTCGCGATCGCCGCGGTGACCACGCTCGCTGCGGTGAACGCGTACCCCTCACCGGTCGTCAGCCACGCGGTCGCCGACGCCTCCCCGTCCCCGGCCCGAGCCCATGCCGCGGAGCGGAAGGGGGCGTGCGTGGCCGGCTCGGGGATCGATCGGAGCGCGTGTGCCCGCGTGAGAGCCTGAGCGACCGGCAGGCCGAGCCGGAGGGCGAGGGCGGGTGCGCGGAACGCCGCACCGGCGGTCACGGAGGCGGCCCCGGTGCTCCGCGCGACGGTCACCACGTCTCCGGTGGCGAGGGGGACGATGCTGCGGCGACCGAGGGGCGTGTCGGTCGAGGTGATGCCCGAGCCGAGCCGCGATCGCACGATCGCACCGTCGCGAAGACGGACGGCGCCCACCGACATCACGGCCGCCACGCTCGCCCCTGTGCCCGCGCCCCCGCCGTCGTTCTGCGCCAGCATGGCCACGTCGACCCGGAGGGCGGACGACGGGAGGCGGGACGCGAGCGCCGCCACCGCGGCGAGAGCGGCGGCATCCGTCGCGACCGTGCCGAAGCCCGCGGCGGGAATGGCCGAGATCCCCGCGGCACGGAGGCGGTCGTGCTGCGCAAAGATCCGGTGCACCGGCTCGAACTCGTTCGACAGGTCGAGGTAGTGGGCCGACCCGGCCACGCAGGCGTCGAGCACCGGCTGCGCCGTGACCGCGAAGGGACCGGCTGCGTTGACGATGAGGTCCACGTCGAGGGCGGCGGCGATCAGCGCGGCCGGGCCGCCCGTCACGCGGAACGGCAGGGCGAGTTCGTCGGCGATCGCCCGGAGCGAGACGGGGTTGCGGCCGAGGAGCAGCGGATGCTCTCCGCGCGCCACGGCCTCGCGCGCGATCATCCGGCCGGTGTGTCCGGTGGCGCCGACGATCCCCCAGGTCATGAGCCCAACCTATCCGGCGACGCGACACTGTAGAACAACTCCAAAGGTTCGCCGGGTTATTAGTCTGGATTTGCAACCCAGCGTCATGCCCGCGAATGGAGACTTGATTAGTGATCGTCGTCGTATGCCCCGGCCAGGGCTCCCAGACCCCCGGATTCCTCGAACCCTGGCTCGCCGAGAGCCGATTCCGCGACCAGCTGCAGGGCATCTCCGACTCGGTCGGCATCGATCTGATCGCCCACGGCACCGTCTCCGATGCCGACACCATCCGTGACACCGCGGTGGCGCAGCCGCTCATCGTCGCCGCCGGCCTGCTCACCCTCGGAGCGCTCCTCGACGGTCGGCGCGATCGGATCGGCGGGGTCGCCGGTCACTCGGTGGGGGAGGTCACGGCCGCTGCCGCAGCCGGGATCCTGAGCGAGACGGATGCCATGACCCTGGTGCGCGAACGCGGACGGGCCATGGCCGACGCCGCCGCGCTGACCGCCACCGGCATGAGCGCCGTGGTCGGAGGCGACGAGGCCGAGCTGCTCGCCCGGCTCGACGACCTGGGCCTCTCCCCGGCCAACTTCAACGGCGGCGGCCAGATCGTGGTCGCCGGCGAGCTGCCCGGGCTCGAGGCGCTGAAGGCCGATCCGCCCGCCGGAGCGCGCGTCATCCCGCTCCAGGTCGCCGGCGCGTTCCACACCCGGTACATGCAGCCCGCGGTCGAACGCCTTCGCGAGGTCGCGGCCACGCTGGAGAAGCACGACCCGACCCTCACCATCTGGTCGAATCGCGACGGCAGCCCGGTGGCGGACGGCGCGGCCTTCGTCGATCTCCTGGTCGGCCAGGTCTCCTCCCCCGTGCGCTGGGACCGCACGATGGAATCGCTTGCGGCGGCGGGTGTGACGGGTATCGTCGAGGTGGCGCCCGCAGGCGCCCTGGTGGGGCTCGCGAAGCGCGGCCTGAAGGGCGTGCCGACGGTCGCCGTGAAGACGCCGGACGACCTCTCCGCAGCATTCGACCTCATCGATGGGATCTCATGAGCCAGCCCACCCTCACGCAGTCCCACGGGGCGGAATTCACCCGCATCTACAGCTACGGCGCCGCACGCGGCGACCTCGTGGTGCCGAATGCGGAGCTCGTCGGCCCGATCGATTCCAGCGACGAGTGGATCCAGCAGCGCACGGGCATCGTGACCCGCACACGCGCCTCCCATGAGGTCCTCGCCGTCGACCTGGCCACGGATGCCGCCCGTGAGGCCATCGCGAAGTCGGGGGTCTCTCCCGAGCAGATCGACCTCGTCATCGTGGCCACGATCAGCAACACGCGCCAGACCCCCTCGATGGCGGCCGTCGTGGCCGACCGCGTCGGAGCGAACCCGGCGGCGGCGTACGACGAGAACGCGGCCTGCGCCGGCTTCAGCTACGGCGTCACGCAGGCGGACGCCCTCATCCGCGCCGGCGCCGCCCACTTCGCCCTCGTGATCGGCGCGGAGAAGCTCTCGGACATCGTCGACCCCACGGACCGCTCGATCTCGTTCCTCCTGGGCGACGGCGCCGGTGCCGTCGTGATCGGGCCGAGCGAGACCCCCGGGATCGCCGCGGCGGTCTGGGGATCGGACGGCTCGAAAGCCGACGCGGTCGGAATGAACGCCACGCTCACCGAATTCCGCGACGGAGAGACCCCGTGGCCCACCCTCCGTCAGGAGGGTCAGACCGTCTTCCGCTGGGCCGTCTGGGACATGGCGAAGGTGGCGAAGCAGGCGCTCGAGGCGGCGGGGGTCACCGCCGACGACCTCGCCGCCTTCATCCCGCACCAGGCGAACATGCGCATCATCGACGAGTTCGCCAAGCAGCTCGGTCTTCCCGAGCACGTGGTGATCGGCCGGGACATCGCCACCACGGGCAACACCTCGGCGGCATCCATCCCGCTGGCCACCCACCGGCTCCTGCAGGAGCACCCGGAGCTCAGCGGCGGCCTCGCCCTGCAGATCGGCTTCGGCGCCGGGCTCGTCTTCGGCGCCCAGGTAGTGGTCCTCCCGTAAGATAATCAACGGTCAAACGACACCCCCTAAGAGGAGATACAACAATGGCATTGTCCACAGAAGAAGTTCTGGCAGGTCTCGCGGAACTGATCAACGACGAAACCGGCATCGCCACCGACTCGGTGGAGCTGGACAAGTCGTTCACCGACGACCTGGACATCGACTCCATCTCGATGATGACCATTGTCGTGAACGCAGAAGAGAAGTTCGACGTGAAGATCCCGGACGAAGAGGTCAAGAACCTCAAGACCGTCGGAGACGCCGTGAGCTTCATCGTCAACGCACAGGGCTGACGCCTGGAACCATCCGCGGCAGGTCGGCCCGGACCCCGGGTCGGCCGCGCCCGGATGAACGATGCACGCCATCGTTGATCCACTGAGAGAGATTTCGTTATGACCAAGAAGATCGTGGTGACCGGAATCGGCGCCATTTCGCCGATCGGCGCAACCGCCCCGGAGACCTGGAAGGCGCTGCTCGCCGGTGCATCCGGCGGACGCACGCTGGATTACGAGTGGGTCGAGAAGTACGACCTCCCCGTGACCTTCGCCGCCGAGGCGATCACCCGGCCCGAGGAGTTCCTCGAGCGCCAGGAGGCCAAACGCCTCGACCCCTCCTCGCAGCTCGCACTCGTCTCCGCCCGCGAGGCGTGGAAGGACGCCGGCTCCCCCGAGGTCGCCCCGGAACGTCTCGGCGTCGACTACGCGACCGGGATCGGCGGACTCTGGACCCTGCTCAACGGCTGGGACACGCTCCGCGAGAAGGGCCCACGCAGGGTGCTCCCCATGACCGTGCCCATGCTCATGCCGAACGCGGCCGCGGCCGCCATCAGCATGGATCTCGACGCCCGCGCCTTCGCGCGCACGGACGTCTCGGCCTGCGCGTCCAGCACCGAGTCCATCGCCAACGCCTACGACCACCTCCAGCAGGGTCTCGCCGACGTGATCGTCGCCGGCGGAACCGAGTCGGTCATCCACCCCTTCACCATCTCGGCCTTCGCCGGGATGCAGGCGCTCTCGAAGCGGAACGACGACCCGGCGACCGCCTCGCGCCCCTTCGACGTCTCCCGCGACGGATTCGTCATGGGCGAGGGCGCGGCGACCATCGTGCTGGAGACCGAGGAGCACGCGCGTGCACGCGGCGCCCGCATCTATGCCGAGATCGCCGGCGGCGGAGTGACCAGCGACTCGTACCACATCACCGCCCCCGACCCCGAGGGTCGCGGCGCCGCCCGCGCGGTGTTCGCCGCGCTGGAGCAGGCCGGCGCGAGCGTCGACGATGTCGTGCACATCAACGCGCACGCCACCAGCACGCCCGTCGGCGACATCGCCGAGTACAGGGCGCTGGAGGCCGTGTTCGGCGACCGTCTGCGCAGCATCCCGGTCTCCGCCACGAAGGGCGCGACCGGCCACCTGCTCGGCGGCACGGGCGCGCTCGAGGCGATCTTCACCATCCTCGCCCTGCGCGACCGCATCGCGCCGCCCACGATCAACCTGGTCGACCAGGACCCGGAGATCCCGGTGGACGTGGTCACGTCTCCCCGCGCGCTCCCGGACGGACCGCTGCTCGCCATCAGCAACTCGTTCGGCTTCGGCGGTCACAACTCGGTTCTCGCGATCAGGAGCGTGTAGCCGACGACGGCGTCGGTGCCCATGCGGATAGCGATCATCAGCGACTACTTCCTCGACTACGTCGGCGGCGCTCAGACGTCGATGAAGCAGCAGAAGCTCGCCCTCGAGGAGGCCGGCCACACCGTGGTCATGGTCTCGGCCCGGCGCGGCCTCTCGGTGCGCCGGGTGCACCGCGAGCCCGACGGGATCCGGCTCTCGCCGAACTACACCATCCCGGTGCTGCAGCTGC
Organism: uncultured Lacisediminihabitans sp.; assembly: GCA_966212465.1. Lineage (GTDB taxonomy): Bacteria > Actinomycetota > Actinomycetes > Actinomycetales > Microbacteriaceae > Lacisediminihabitans. The sequence continues at coordinate 68,920 of CBIHRK010000001.1, read as the reverse complement.
CGATCATCCCCAACAACCGGCGCGTCCGGGCGCACCTCGCCGACTTCTTCCGTCGCGAGCGGATCGACGTGGTGCACGTGCAGACCGAGTTCAGCCTCGCGCGCGCCGCCGCCGATGCCGCGGCGGGCCTGGGCATCCCCGTCGTGCACACCGTCCACACGTTCTACTGGGCCAGTGAGGGCGGACCGCAGCGATCGATCGCCTGGTTCCTGCGCTGGGGACTCCAGGTGGTCACGAAGGCGCCGATCTCGCGCCGGGTGTTCAGCTCCCGTCCGGCGGACGACGTGATGCGCAACCTGACGCTCGGCATGGCGATGCGAGCGGATCGGGTCATCTCGCCCTCGGCCCACCAGGCGCGGGATCTCTCCGCCGCGGGAGTGCCGGGCGAGATCGTGGTGGTGCCGAACCCCGTGGCGACGTCGGCCACGGCATCCACCCCCCTGCGCGCGGGTGCCCGAACGCGGTTTCTCTGGGTCGCCCGCTGCGAGCCGATCAAACGACCGCTGGTGTTCGCGCGCGCGGCGATCGACGCCCTGGGCCGCACGGGGAACGGATTCTCCGTGGACTTCGTGGGCGATGGGGCCGACCTCGCGGAGCTGCGCACGCTTGCGACGGGCCACCCGGAGATCCGGGTGCACGGCGCGCTCCCGCACGAGACGGTGCTCGGCCTGATGGACGAGTCGTCGGCCGTCGTGCTCTCGTCGCTCGGATTCGACAACCAGCCGATGACCATCGCAGAGGCCGTGAGCCGCGAACGCGGTGTGCTCTACTGCGATCCGAAGCTGAGGGAGGGGCTGCAGAACTCGGGCTATCTCTCTGCCACCCCCGACGAGACGGGACTGGCGGATGCCCTCGTCGCTCTCGTCGAGGATCCCGAGCTGCTGCCCGCGCTCTCCCGGGGCGCCCTCGCAGACAGGGAGCTGTTCTCCCCGTCCCGGTACGTCGACCGCGTCACCGAGGTGTATCGCTCGGTGCTGTGACCGCTCCGAGCGCGAGCTAGCCGACCTTGTGCAGCCAGACCACCTGGTTCGTGTCGCTCGCGTGGCGGAACGCCTCGAGCTCGTCGTCCCAGGCCTGGCCCAGAGCGAGCCGCAGCTCGCGGTGCAGCTCGAACGCGTCGGAACCGGCGATCTCCATGGCGTAGCGCACCCTGTCCTCCGGGATCACCACGTTGCCCGCGGTATCGGTCTGAGCGTAGAAGATGCCGAGGTCGGGCGTGTGCAGCCAGCGGCCGCCATCGCTTCCGGGGGTCGGATCCTCCGTCACCTCGTAACGGAGGTGCTCCCATCCGCGCAGGGCGGAGGCGAGGGCTGCGCCGGTACCCTGGGCGCCCTCCCAGTAGAACTCGGCCCGCATGGAGCCCTTCAGCACCGGCTGGTCGTCCCAGTCGAAGTTCACGGCGCGATCGAGCGCACGCCCAGCCGCCCACTCGATGTGCGGGCAGAGCGCCTTGGGAGCGGAGTGCACGAAGAGCACGCCGCGCGACACCGCGGCTTTCGGTGCGGTGACGCCAGCTTGTGTTGCAGTCACGATTTCTCCATTCCGTTGAGGTGCGACTTCCCCATCGACCTCGGAATGGTCATCTAGCTGCCGAGCTATGAAATTGGCGACGGCACGCCGTCATCGGCAATTATCCCTGATCAGACCTCCGAATCACAACTGTGTAATTGCCGTGTTCTCCCGGAAGACCTATACTCGGCAGAACATTTCTTGGGAGTCGGTGTGTCCGTTCGCGGTGGATTGCTCGCGATCCTGTCACTCGGGCCGGCCTACGGCCTTCAACTGCACGCCGAACTCGCCGGCCGCGCTCCGCACCGGAAGCCGGTCAACGTCGGCCAGATCTACGGCACCCTCGATCGGCTCAGCCGCCAGGGCCTGACGGAGGATGCCGGTGTCACCGACGATGCGCTGCCGCTCTACCGGCTCACCGCCGAGGGCTCGACCGAGGCGCGACGCTGGATGACCGAGCCCGAGTTCGAGCACCTACCGGAGTGGACCGACATGCTCGACCAGGTGCTCATCACCAGCACCGTCGATCCGCCCGCGGCGAAACTGCTCGCCGAAGCCTTCCGACGCTGGTGGGAGCACGACCTCTCCAGCACCCGCACCCCGGGTCTCGACGGATCGTTCGCCACCGAGATCCACCTCGCCCTCGTCGCCCGCGAAGCCCAGGGTGTCGCCGCCGTGGCCTGGCTGGGAGCAGCGGTCGCGGCCCTCAGCGACTTCGACTCCTATCGACCGCTGAGCGACGTGCGCCCGAAGCGCGGGCGACGTCCGCGTACCTGACCCGAGCGGGCCGCCGAGCGCCTACTTGGCCTGCCCGTAGTCGTCGACGACCGCGACCGTGAGGGGGAACGTCACCGGCAGGGCACCGAAGAGCAGGCGGCCCGCCTCCGCCGCGGCGGCGCGCACCGCCGCCTCCACCTCGTCCGCGGCATCCGCCGGGCAGTGCACCACCACCTCGTCGTGCATGAAGAACACCAGATGGGGCGACTCGGTGATCCAGGCGCCGCCCCCCAGGCGGTGGAGGGACCGACGCAGGCTCGCCATCCAGCACAGGGCCCACTCGGCCGCGCTGCCCTGCACGACGAAATTGCGGGTGAAGCGCCCCCAGCCGCGGGCCTGCCCTCGCGCCCGGCTCGCGTCGGCATCCGTCGCCGCATCCCCGTAGGCCTCGGACTGGATCTCGCGCCAGCTCTCCCCGGGCAACGGCGAGCTGCGGCCGAGACGGGTGGTCACCTTCTCGCCACGCTCCCCCGCCCGCGCCGCGTTCTCCACCAGGGCGATCGCACGAGGGTAGGCGCGGGAGAGCGCGGGCATCAGGCGACCGCTCTCGCCGGTGGTGGCGCCGTACATCGCGCCGAGCATCGCCACCTTGGCCTGGTCGCGCGTCGCGACGGCGCCGCTCGCGACGATCCCCGCGTACAGGTCGCCGGCTGCTCCCGCCTCGATCATGCCGCGGTCGCCGGCCATGCCCGCCAGGATGCGCGGCTCCAGCTGCGACGCATCCGCCACCACCAGCTTCCATCCGGGGTCGGCCACGACGGCACCGCGCACCTGCTTGGGCAGCTGCAGCGCGCCCCCGCCGCCCTTGCTCGCCCAGCGCCCGGTGACCACACCGCCGGGTACGTACTCCGGTCGGAACCTGCCGTCGCGCACGTTTCCGTCCAGCCAGTGCCAGCCGTTCGCACTGAGCAGCCGAGCCAGCTTCTTGTACTCGAGCAGCGGAGGGATAACCGGGTGATCGATCTTCCTCAGCTCCCACGACCGCGTGCTCTTCGCCATCAGACCGGCACGGCCGAGCGCCTTCAGCAGGTCGGGCGGCGAGTCGGGGTTCAGGTCCGGCGCATCGAGCACACGGCGCACCTCGTCGAGCGCAGCCTGCAGTGTCGCGGGTCGGTCGCCGTCGGCGGGCCGCGGGCCGAGATGGCCCGCCAGGATCGCGTCGTGGAGGTCTGCGCGCCACGGCAGGCCGGCATGGAAGATCTCGGCGGCCACGAGCGCCCCGGCCGACTCGGCGGCGAGCAGGAGCGTCAGACGCGCGGGATCCTCCGCCCCGGCGAGGGCGTCGCGCTGGAGCAGGAACTCGGCGAGCACGTCCGGTTGCTCCGCGGGCTCCTCGTCGAAGTCGAAGAGCGCGTCGTCCACCCGCACGGTCGTCTCCGCGGCAGGGCGATCCCACGCCGACGCCTCCGAGGTCGCCAGTCGCGACCCTGCGGTGAGGGCGGAGCGGCGGAGGATCACGTGCGAGAGCCGAAGATCGACGCACCTCTCGACCCGCACGTGCTCGGCCAGGAGGCGCGGGTACCACCGTTCGGTGTCGTCCCACACCCAGCGCGGACGGGAGCGTTCGAGCGCCGCCACCGCCGCGGGCAGCTCGTCCAGCGGCACCTCCCGCGGCTCGGCGACGACGGCCGCCGCGTCGTCCAGCTCGCGGAGCAGTGCTCCCCCGGCGGAGGCGGAGACGACGACGAACACACGCCCAGTCTGCCCGCTGCGGCGGACATCCGCTCTCCGCCGGGCGGTCGGTCACTCGAACGGTGCTGCGGTCTTCATGAGCCGGGAGCGGATCATGAAGCGCACGCCCTCGGGCGCCTCGACCGAGAATCCGCTGCCGCGGCCCGGCACGACGTCGACGCTGAGGAACGTGTGACTCCAGTAGGCGAACTGCTCCGACGACATCCAGAACTCGATCACCTGCGGATCCGCGCCCGCCGGTGCGATGTCCACCCGTCCGAGCAGCACGTCCTGCGCCGACGTGATGAACTCGCCGGCCGGGAAGCACATCGGGCTGGAGCCGTCGCAGCACCCGCCCGACTGGTGGAACATCAGCGGGCCGTGCATCGCCCACAGACGGCGGAGCAGATCGACCGTCGCCGGCAGGAACTCCACGCGCGGCCTCGATTCCCCCGGCACGGTGACGCTCGCCACGGCGGTTGCGGTCCCAGACATCACGTCTCCATTCGAATGGTTCTCTCCGGTCGCGGCGGAATCGGCGCCGGTCGAGAAGTAGCCGGTCTAGAAGAAGCCGAGCTTGTTCTCCGAGTACGAGACGAGCAGGTTCTTCGTCTGCTGGTAGTGATCGAGCGCCAGGCGGTTGTTCTCCCGGCCGATGCCCGAACTCTTGTATCCGCCGAACGCGGCACCCGCCGGGTAGGCGTGATAGTTGTTCACCCAGACCCGACCCGCCTGGATGTCTCGCCCCGCACGGTAGGCGACGTTGCCGTTGCGCGACCAGACGCCCGCCCCCAGCCCGTAGAGCGTGTCGTTGGCGATCGCGATGCCGTCGTCGTAGTCGTCGAAGCTGGTCACCGCCACGACCGGTCCGAAGATCTCCTCCTGGAACAGGCGCATCCGGTTGTTGCCCTCGAAGATCGTCGGCTCGACGTAGTACCCGTCGGTGAGGTCCCCGCCCAGATCGACCCGCGAACCGCCCAGTCTCAGCGTCGCGCCCTCCTGCTTGCCGATGTCGATGTAGCTGAGGATCTTCTCCAGCTGGTCGTTCGAGGCCTGCGCACCCACCTGGGTGTCGGTGTCGAGCGGGTTGCCCTGCACCGCCTTCCTGGTGCGCTCGACGGCATCGCCGAGGAACCGGTCGTAGATGGGCTTCTGGATGAGCGCCCGGGAAGGGCACGTGCAGACCTCGCCCTGGTTGAAGGCGAAGAGCACGAAGCCCTCCTGCGCCTTGTCGTAGAAGGCGTCGTCGTGGTCGGCGACGTCGGCGAAGAACAGGTTCGGGCTCTTGCCGCCGAGCTCCAGCGTCGCCGGGATGATGTTCGCGGAGGCGTACTGCAGGATCAGGCGACCGGTGGTCGTCTCACCGGTGAAGGCGATCTTCCGGATGCGGGGGCTCGAGGCGAGCGGCTTGCCCGCTTCCGCGCCGAACCCGTTGACGATGTTCAGCACACCGGGCGGCAGGATGTCGCCGATCAGCTCGATCAGCACGAGGATCGAGACGGGCGTCTGCTCCGCCGGCTTCAGCACGATGGTGTTGCCTGCCGCCAGCGCCGGCGCGAGCTTCCAGACGGCCATGAGGATGGGGAAGTTCCAGGGGATGATCTGGCCGACGACCCCGAGCGGCTCGTGGAAATGGTAGGCCGTCATGTCGCCGTCCATCTCGGCGAACGAGCCCTCCTGGGCTCGGATCGCTGCGGCGAAATAGCGGAAGTGGTCGGCCGCGAGCGGGAGGTCGGCATTGAGCGGCTCGCGGATCGGCTTGCCGTTGTCCCAGGTCTCCGCCACGGCGAGCAGTTCGAGGTTCGCCTCGATGACGTCGGCGATCCGGTTGAGCACCGCGGCCCGCTCGGTGGCCGAGGTCTTGCCCCAGGCGGGGAACGCCCGGTGTGCGGCATCCAGTGCGGCGTCGATGTCCTCCGCCGTGCCGCGCGCCACCTCGGCGAAGGGCTTGCCGTTCACCGGCGAGATGTCCTCGAAGTACTGGCCCTTGACCGGCCTGACCCATTCACCCCCGATCCAGTGCTCGTAGCGGGGCTTGAAGGTGACTTTCGCATCCGGGGAACCCGGGGCCGCGTATACGGTCATTGCAACTCCTGTCGACGTCTCTGTCGGTGGTGGACCGGGTCTGGTCCAGGTGCGACGCTAGGCGATGGCAGGTTGCGGGCAGGTTGCGAGTTATTGCGCGAGGTCCGCTTCGATGCGCTCGAGTCTCGCGACGACGGAGGCGCGTTTCGGGGAGCGTGCGGGAAGCAGGCGCAGGCAGGCGCGCCACACCTCGGCGTCGTAGGCGGCCTCGTCGGTGCGGGCGTAGCCCAGGAGCGTGTCCACGGAGGCATCGGTGAGCAGGGCGTCGCGAAGCCGTGCGCTGACCTCGGATCTGAGCTGCACGATCCCGGGAGCCGTCGAGGTCGGCAGGATCGCACCGGTGTAGGCGCCCAGGGCGACACGGTGCGCTCCGCGATCGAGGAAGGCGAGCACGCGCTGCGCGTCGAGGGCCAGGCGGCGCTGCAGGCGGTAGGGACGGGACAGCGGCACGAGCGCCGGATCCACACCCTCGAGCACCCTCCGCAGACGCACCATCTCGGCGCGCAGAGTGACGATCGCCCCCTCCCGCTCGTAGACGAGCGAGGCCAGCCGGTCGACCGAGAGGCCCTCGGTATGCCAGGCGAGCAGTGTGAGGATCTCGGCGTGCCTCGTGCTGAGCTCCACGCTGCCGTTCCTGCCGGAGAGCGTGCCGACATCCGTTCCGAGCACGGAGAGCACCGGCTCGACCTCGGTCCTGCGCCGGGTCACGGGTCGCCGCGACGGGGCGTCGAGCCGCCGGATCCGCAGTTCCGACTCCACCGCCGCGACCGCGGCCTCGACCAGGGGAAGCGTGGCCGGTGCGACCGCGTCGTCGCCGCCGGTGATGTCGATGACTCCGAGCACCGCACCCGAACCCGGATCGTGCACGGGCACCGCGGTGCAGCTCCACGGGTGCACGATGCGATTGAAGTGCTCCTCGCCCTTGATCTGGATGCCGTGGTCGAGCGCGAGGGCCGTGCCCGGCGCGCTCGTGCCGACGGCGGCCTCCGACCAGTCGGCCCCCTCGACGAAGAGCATTCCCTCGGCCTTCCGCCGCAGGCTTCGATCGCCGTCGATCCACAACAGACGCCCGGCCTCGTCGCCGACGGCGATGATCAGGCCGGCGTCGAACGTGTGCCGGATGAGCAGGCTGTGGATGGTGGGCAGCACGAGCGAGAGCGGGTGCGCATTCCGGTACTCCCTCAGGTCGTCATCGTCGAACTCGAGTTCGGGGACCACCCGATCGGGGTCCAGGTGCGATTCGAGCGACCGCTGCCAGGACTCCGCGACCACTCGCCGTACCGCGCCGTCGGGCGCGATCGTCCAGGGACTGGCCACGCCGCCCTCCGATCCACGTCAATCGAGTGGGGCAATCATACGCGCGCGGGTCAGGGCGGCGGGCCTCAGCACTCCCCGACCCGCAGCACCGGACCGGAGATGTACCGCACCGGGGCGCGCCCGGAGATCGAGGACAGCGAGACCACCACCCCCACCTGGTCGGGCCCGGGGTCGCCCCTGAGGTCGAGCCAGACGGTCGCGGCCTCACCGTCGTGCATCAGGAAGGTGTCGATGTCGGCCTTCGGGGTGCTCGCGAGCAGCGCCGTGCCGGATTCGCCGACCGCGATGCCGCCTGGCCCCTCCACGCGCGTGCCGTGCCGGGTCTGCGCTCGCTCGGAGGAGAAGCCGAAGGCGTAGCCGGCGGGAAGAAAGTATCCCGTGCCGTGATAGATCCGGAGTGCTCCGTCCCAGTCGTCGATCGAGTAGGACGCGGAGCACTGGTCCGCGGCGGTCTGCGACACCTCGGGCGCGGACCCGATCGCTGCGGTCAGCCGGGCGATCGCCTGTTCGGGGGACGACGACGTGGGGATGGTCGCCACCGTCGAGCCGTCCGACGCGAGAAGGCTGATCGCCGCCGTGCCGAGCCGCACCGTCGCCGCGCGCGAGCTCGTCGCGGTCGGCGACGGCGGAGCCGACCGGGTGGGTGCCGCGCTGGAGGCGCTCGGCTGCGGCGAGCCGGAAGGCGCCACGCACCCGCTCAGCACCAGCACGACGGCCGCGACGACCGCGACCGGGAGGGAACGCCTCAGCAGCTTCATAGCTGAGAAGGTATCAGTGCGACATCCGGCCGACGGTCACGGTTCGGATACGGCGGGCTACTCGTGCAGCAGCGAGCCGTCCTTCTTGAGGACCTGCTTCTCACCGGCCTCGACCGGGACCGTGAAGCGGTTCTGCTTCGGCGGCATCGGGCAGTTGAACGCGTAGCTGAATGCGCAGGGCGGCAGGATCGCCCGGTTGAAGTCGAGGGTGATCGTGCCGTCCTGGTTCGGCGCGACGAACAGGAACCGGCCGACGCTGTAGGTGCTGTCGCCACTGGTCGCGTCGGAGAACACGAGCTGGAGCGCGCGACCCGACTTGAAGGCCGCCACGTTGTAGTCGACACCGTCCTTGGAGAATCGGATCTCGCCGGGCACCGCCATCTCGCGGGTCTTGCCATCGTCCTTGAGGTGTTCGAACCCGACCGTCGTGCCCTCGGGGTTCTCGGTGAACGTGCCGGTGATCACCCACGCCGGGTCGTAGTCGAAGACCGAGATGCTGCCGAACTCGCGGATGCCCTCGGACTCGGCATCCCACACCCTCAGCGCGTAGGTGCCCTCCTCGCTGGCGATGACGAAACCGGTGACGGTGTCGCTGAAGACGATCTCGCTCGGCTGCGGATCGTCCTTCCCGCGCACCACCGCCCGACCGTCGACGAGGACGCCGTCGACCACGATGCCATCGGATGCCGCGGCGGTGAGGATCAGGCCGGACTCGCCCTCCTCCCGAGGTGCCCACGTGCCCGGCACCCCCCAGATGGTCTGCTCGGAGTCGATCCACTGGGTGTTCACCAGTGCGAGGCTGCCCTTCGGCTGCACGACGGAAAGTTCACGCCGGGAATGGAAGAGGTCGAACTGGGATTCGGCGGTCTGTGGGTTCGTTGCAGTGTCGCTCATGCTGTCCATCCTTGTCGGCTACCCACCGTGCAACCGACAGCAACACGGAAATATGCCGCGGTCAGCGCAGGAGCAGCGCCATGGCCGCGACGGCGAGCACGGTGGCGAGCAGGATGAGCGCACCCGTGAACAGCGTCTTGCGTGTGAGCTGCATGGTTACCCCCGGTCGGCTGAGACTTCTACTCTGGCACAGTACGCGCGGGTAAGGCGGGACGCGCACCGGGTTGCGCCGAACCCGGCACCGGTCTAGGGCCTCGGCGACCGGGCGGCACAACGCACGAAGCCGACCACCCCGAGGGGTGATCGGCTTCGTTCAACGAGCGCTGAGCGCTGCGCGTCCAAGCGAGGCTTAGAGCGGGCGGATGTTCTCCGCCTGCGGGCCCTTGGGGCCCTGCGCCAGGTCGAATTCGACCTTCTGGTTCTCGTCGAGGGTCTTGTAGCCGCTCGAGTTGATCGCCGAATAGTGGGCGAACACGTCGGGCGAGCCGTCGTCGGGGGCGATGAATCCAAAGCCCTTTTCAGCGTTAAACCACTTCACGGTTCCTAGTGCCATTTTTGTCTCCTTCAGGAGTTATTCGCGTGATCCGACTTTCGAATCACTCGTCACGGTGTCTTCGTCCGCTCCCGAAAGGCTCAAGGCACCCGAGGATATCCGGGGGTTCCCTGCATTCAAGATGTGCGAGGTACTGCAACTGCACGGCCCAGCGTAGTATAGGCGGCTGCCTTTTAGTCAAGCCTGTGACGTAAACGACACGCGAATGTTTAGAGTTGTGGCCATGTCGGTCACATTTCGCACCACGCTCACGCAGGCTCCGGGCATGAAGGCGACGGGGATTCCGATCCCCGACGACGTCATCGTAGGCCTCGGGTCGGCCAAGAAGCCTGCGGTGCGCCTGACCATCGGCGACTACAGCTACCGCACCACGATCGGCAGCATGGGTGGTCGTTCCCTCGCCCCGTTCAGCGCAGAGCATCGCGCCGCCTCGGGACTGAACGCCGGCGACGAGATCGAGGTGACCATCGAGCTGGACGCCGAGCCGCGCACGGTCGAGGTGCCCGACGACCTGGCATCCGCCCTGGATGCCGCGGGCCGCGAGGCGCGGGCGGCGTTCGACGCCCTCTCCCCCTCGCGCCGCAAGGCGCACGTCACCGCCGTCGAGGGAACGAAGAATCCCGACACCCGGGCGCGGCGGATCGCCGCGGTCGTCACCGCGCTGACGACACCATGAGCGACCCGGGGCTGGACGCCGACGCGGCGGACGGTCGGCACGAGACCCTCAGCGAGCGATCCGATCGCAACTGGGAGGAGATCCTCCAGGAGCTCCGGGTGACCCAGACCGGGACCCAGATCATGAGCGGCTTCCTGCTCACCCTGCCGTTCCAGCAGCGGTTCGCCAGCATCCACTCCTACGAGCTCGCGATCTACGTGGCGCTCATCGTGCTGGCCGGCTCGACCACGGCCGTCGGCCTGGCGCCTGTCGCCCTTCATCGGGGCCTGTTCCACCGCCACGAGAAAGCGGAACTGGTGCGCGTGGCCGATCGCCTGCTCCGCATCACGATCTGGCTGGTCGCCACGTTGACGGCAGGGGTGGTGCTCTTCGTGCTCGACTTCACCGTGGGGCTCACGGCGGGGATCGTCGGCGGCATCGTGGCCGCGGTGGTGCTGATCACCCTGCTGGGAATCGTGCCGCTCGTGGCACGGAGGGTGCACACCGTGCCGGAATGACCGGCGGATGACCGGTCAGGCGCGGGAGAAGGCGGGCAGCGCGCGCCGCGAGGTCCAGACCGCGCCGGCGGCGACCAGACCGATCACCGCCGCGATCAGCACGATGTAGAAGGCGACGGAGAAATACCCTTCCGGCGAAGTGTTGGGGTTGAGGAACGGATAGGGGTACCAGTACGGGCGGTGCAGGATCTCGTCGGTGACCAGCGGCCCGCGGATGAGCGTGTAGACGCCCCACACCAGGGGGAATACGAGCACCGGCCAGATGGCGCGCCACGCGAGTTCGCGTCGCCCCGGTGCCAGCAGCCAGTCGAGCAGCACGTAGGCGGGCGCGACCACGTGGAGGATCTCGTTCGACCACGGCAGGGTCTGGCCCTGCGGGAGCGCGATCCCGCGGAGCAGCAGGTTGTAGACGATGCCGGTCGTGGCCATGTAGGTGACCGTCGCGAGGCGCAAGGAGAGGTACCAGTGCGGGTCGTCGCCGCGCTTGGTGAAGAGCACCCAGGCACCGACGAGAGCCACGATCACGGTCAGCACGTTCGAGTCGATCGTGAAGAAACTGAAGAAGTTCGTGTACAGCACGGCGAAATTCGTCGCACCCGCAGCGGTCCAGTTGCTCGTGCTGAGCGTCAGCTGGCCGACGATCGCCGCCACCACCAGAGCCGCGATCGCGACCCTCAGGGTTCCGAACAGTATTCTCACGGGAGCCGCCCCTCTTCTCGCGTAGGTCGTGATCGGCCCCACACTAGCGGCGGCATCATTCGTAGGTGTGCAGGAGCTGCCATTCCTGGCGCGAGTCGTCGTACAGCACGTCGAACATGCGACTGCGCCCGTCGTCATCCGTTCCCTGGAATCGCCAGCCGAGCGGCATGTCGGGCAGATGAGTGACGGCCGCGTAGTCGAAGTCCAGCGGCGTGGGCGTATCGGAGACCCGGAAGCGCGTGCCCTCCCAGACGAAACGCTCGGGGATGCCCCGAGCACCCGTCCACACGGTCACCGTGCCTGCCACCAGTGTCATGATCTCCTCCTCGGTCATTCGAACATGTGTTCGACGGATCACGACTCTACGACGCCCTTCCGCGACACGCCAAAGACTTCAGAAGTCAGTGTTGCTAAGTACCAGTACCTGGCGTTACTATCTACCGGTAGTCACTATTACGGAGTAGCGGGAGGCAGCCCATGGCGAAGCAGCAGATGACAGAGATGCTGAAAGGCACGCTCGAAGGCATCGTGCTCGCCGTGCTCGCGGCGAGCCCCGCCTACGGCTACGACGTCACGGCGCGTCTGCGCGACCAGGGCTTCACCGACCTCGCCGAGGGGACCGTCTACGCGCTGCTGATCCGCATCGAACAGCGCGGCTTCGTGGACGTGGAGAAGGTGCCCTCCGAGAAGGGCCCGCCCCGCAAGGTGTACACGCTGAACGCGCTGGGTCGAGCCCAGCTCGACGAATTCTGGAGGACCTGGAGCTTCCTCTCGGAACGGATCGCACAGCTCCAGACCGGATCACACGAAGGAGAGAACTGACATGGTCGCCAAATGGATCGAGACCCTCACCGGCTCGCTCGAACAGAAGAAGCAGTACAGGCAGGACAAGGCCCGGATCGACGACCTCCCGGAGCCCTACGGCACGGCCGCGAAAGCGATGCACCGGTACTTCATGTACTTCGGCGGCATCACCGACGGCGACACGCTCGTCACCATGTTCGGCGACCTCGCCGACCTGTGGGAACGCGCTGCGGCGGACGGCACGCCGGTGCACGACATCGTCGGCGACGACCCGGTCGAATTCGCCGAGACCTTCGCGCAGGCATACACCGGCACCCAGTGGCTCGACAAGGAGCGGGCACGGCTCACCAAGTCGATCCGGGACGCGGAGGAGGCGGAGCGCGGATGACCACGCAGACGGCGATCCGCGTCAGCGGGATCGAAAAGTCGTTCGCCGACCTCGAGGTGCTGCGCGGCGTCGACTTCGAGGTGGAACGCGGAAGCATCTTCGCCCTGCTCGGCTCGAACGGGGCAGGCAAGACGACCCTCGTGCGGATCCTCGCCACACTCCTGCGCCCCGACGCGGGCAGGGCGACCGTGGGCGGCTTCGACGTGGCCACGGAGGCGGCGAACGTGCGCGGTGCCATCAGCCTGACCGGCCAGTTCGCCGCCGTCGACGAGGTGCTCACCGGGCGGGAGAACCTCCTGCTCGTCGGGCGACTGCGGCACGTGCCCGATCCCGGCGCCGTCGCCGACGAGCTGCTCGCGCGCTTCTCGCTCGCCGAGGCGGGCGATCGGCGGGCGGGCACCTATTCCGGCGGCATGCGTCGGCGGCTCGACATCGCCATGAGCCTCATCGGCGACCCCTCGGTCATCGTGCTCGACGAGCCCACGACCGGGTTGGACCCGCAGGCGCGCAACGAGGTGTGGCAGACCATTCGACAGCTGGCGGGCGCGGGCACCACGGTGCTGCTCACCACGCAGTATCTCGATGAGGCCGAGCAACTCGCGGACCGGATCGCGATCCTGCACCACGGCACCATCATCCAGAACGGAACCCTCTCCGAGCTGAAGGCGCTGCTGCCCGCCGCGACGGTCGAATACGTCGAGAAGCAGCCCTCCCTCGAGGATGTGTTCCTCGCCCTGGTGGGCGACGAGCCCGCCGACCCCGGTGCCGGGGACCGGCACGGAAAGGAACGACGATGACCACCCACGTCCTCAGCGACACCGGCACCCTGACCGGTCGCTCGCTGCGCCACATCCTGCGCAGCCCCGACACCATCATCACCACGGCGGTCACTCCGATCGCCCTGATGCTGCTGTTCGTCTACGTGCTCGGCGGCGCCATCCGCACCGGCTCCGGGCAGTCGTACATCGACTACATGCTGCCCGGGATCCTGCTCATCACCATCGCCTCGGGCATCGCCTACACGGCCTACCGGCTCTTCCTCGATCTGCAGGGCGGCATCTTCGAGCGCTTCCAGTCCATGCCGATCGCGCGCTCGAGCGTGCTGTGGGCGCACGTGCTCACCTCGCTGTGCGCCAACCTGGTGTCCGTCGCCGTGGTCATCGGGGTGGCGCTCATCATGGGCTTCCGCACCGGAGCGTCGGTGGGGGCATGGCTGGCGGTCGCCGGCATCCTCGTGCTCTTCACCCTGGCGCTCACCTGGCTCGCGGTGATCGCGGGGCTCTCGGCGAAGACCGTCGACGGGGCCAGTGCCTTCAGCTATCCGCTGATCTTCCTCCCGTTCATCAGCTCGGCCTTCGTGCCCACCACCACGATGCCGGCGCCGGTCGCCTGGTTCGCGCAGAATCAACCGGTGACGTCGATCGTCGACTCGATCCGCGCGCTCTTCGCCGAGCAGCCGGTGGGCGGCGAACTCTGGGTCGCTCTCGCCTGGCTGGTGGGCATCCTGGTCGCGGCATACGCCCTCGCGATCGTGACCTATCGGCGCAAGATTAGCTGACGGGCGCGTCCGTCGACGGCGGTCAGATCGTGGAGATCAGACCGCCGTCGATGACGAACTCGGCACCCGTGATGTTCGCGCTGCGATCGCTGGCGAGGAACAGGGCGAGATCGGCCACCTCGGCGGGATGGGTGAACCGCCCGGTCGCGCTGCCGGCAACGGCGCCCCGGGCCACCTCCTTCGGGTCGATCCCCGCGGCCGCCGACACCGTCTGCGCCACTCCCCCGGCGCCGAGCCAGAGATCGGTCTCGACGGGGCCAGGGCTGATGCTGTTCACCCGGATGCCGCGCGGCCCGAACTCCTTGGACAGTGACTTCGCGAAGTTGAGCTGCCCGCCCTTCGCGGCCGAGTAGTCGATCACCGCGGGGTCGGGCAGAGTGGCGTTCACCGAGGCGACGTTGACGATCACCCCTCCGCCCGCCTCGAGCATGGCGGGCAGGACGGCCCGGCACATGCGCACAGCCGCGAGCAGGTTGAGGTCGAGGGAGGCCTGCCACTCCTCATCCGTCACCGAGAGGAAGCCGCCGGTGCGCGTCTTCGCCGCTCCGACGTTGTTCACCAGGATGTCGACGCGCTCGCCGGCGGCGTGAACGAGGCGCGCCGCGGCATCCGGCAGCGAGAGGTCGACGGGAACCATCGTGGCCCCACCCGAGCCCACCAGTGCGTCGAGCGCGTCGGAGGAGGAGCGCGCGCCGGCCACGACATGGGCGCCCTCCCCCACCAGCGCGGTCGCGATCGCGAGTCCGATCCCCTTGCTGGCGCCCGTGACCACGGCCACCTTTCCGTCGAGAGAGAGTTGCATCGTCGCTCCAGTCCTGGTGCTGCCGTCCTGCGGTGTGATGCGGGAATGCTATCGCGACCGAAGCTCACCGCGGCGGGGTTCGGCCGGAACATGGCTGCGCACGAAGAGCGCGTGCGCCGCGGTCGCTGCCGCACGGAGCGTTCGGTAGTAGCCGATCAGCTCCCGGGCGCTGCTCTCCGGCGCCCAGGTGACCGCCCGGTAGCCGAGCTCGCTGCCGCGGCGGAGGAAGCGGATGTCGCCGTACGGCCGTTCGTGCGGGTCGACCATCACCCAGTGGCCCGGCTCCACCTCGCGGGCGGCGAGCACCGGATGCCACCCCTCGACGTACGTGCGACTCGCGCGCTGCGCCGCGTCCCGCCCGTGCTTCTCGGCGTGCTGAAGGGCCATGGAACTCCTCTCGTGGAGGCAGCCGGCCCTGCGCTAGTCGTCGTGCTTCCGATGGTAGCCGCAGTACACGACACCGTTCCCGAATCGATGCTCGTCGACCAGTGCGAGCTCGAGCCTCGCGCCTTCGGGCAGGAATCGGGTGCCACCGCCGACGATCACCGGAGTGACGAAGACCCGGATCTCGTCGACGAGACCGGCGAGCAGCGCTCCGGCGGCGAGGTGGGCGCCTCCGATGCTCACATCCCGATCGGCCGACACGACGAGCGCTGCCACGGCGACCGGGTCGAAGCGCCTCTCCAGTCTCGTGCGCTCGGTCCGCACCGCGTCGAGCGAGGTCGAGAAGACCACCTTCTCCGCGGCTCGCCAGATGCTCGCGTAGTCGCGGATCACCTCGGGCTGATCGGGTGCCGCGTCCATCGTCTCCCACACCGCGAGCGTCTCGTACATGCGGCGCCCCAGCAGGTAGGTGCCGATCGGACGCTCGAGATCGTTGACGAACGCGTGCACCTCCTCGTCGGGCGCACTCCACTCGAATCCGCCCTGGGCGTCGTTGATGTACCCGTCGAGCGACGCGATCGTGGTGTAGACCAGTCGAGCCACCGTTTCTCCTCCCACCTGAGGTGCACGCACACTACCGCCGGCCCGCCGTCCCGCGCCAGTGCTGCCCGCCCTCAGGTCATGGTGTGTCTGTGACGGTGAGGGTGTGGTTCTGGTCGGTGGGTTGGTAGGCGATTCTGGTGGTGGTCATCTGGTCGATGACGAGGAATGGTGTGCCGGTGTTGGGGTAGTGGGAGGGTTCGCAGGTGCCGTCGGTTCCGGTGGAGCAGCTGGAGGCGTTGTCGGTGTCGAGGGTGTCGCCGGTGATGGGGACGAGGAGGATGCTGTGGTTCTTCGCCGCGTGAATGGTGACCTGCAGGGTCCCGGTCGGGGTCACCCACAGCGGTGAGGTCATCGGTGTCGCCGCGACCTGCCGGGACGCGGTCGGTGGTCCGTCCTGTGTCGGGGTTGCGGTGATCGTGAACACCATACCCACCATGCTCGTTGTGGTGGTGGGTGTGGGGAGGGTGAACTGCCCGGTGGTGCGGTCGGCGCGGGTGCGGGCAGTGGTCCGGTCCGGGGTGCCGGGGGCGGTGGCGGTGTTCTGCACCCACCAGCCCGGGGGGACCACTCCGGTGAGCTGACCGGTGTCGGTGATCGTCGTGATCTGGATCGGGTTGCCGGGCACCCCGGTGATCGCCGGGACCGCGGAGAGGATGACCTGCACCGCTGTGGTCTGTGTCGTGGTGCGGGCCAGGAGTTGCGCGATGCCACCGGGAAACGATCCGTCCACGGTGACCGTGAACAGTCCCGACGGGTCCGCGGTGACCGGTGCGGACAACACCGTCCCGGACCCGGTCGCGTCGGGTTTCGAGGGATCCTGGGTCAGCAGCTGAACCGACGCCCCCGGGTCGGTGTGACCGGTGACGGTGCGCTCCGATACCCGGATACCGTCCAGAGGCAACGGCCGCACCGGCGGGGTGCCGCCCAGCCGGATCGTGAACCGGGCACCCGTGTCCTGGAACCCGCCCGAGGCGGAGGCCGAGGAATACACCGCATACGTCGCCGCGGTCCCCGCGGTCTGAAAATCGACTCCCGTGTCATACCGCCACTTACCGATCGCGTTCACCTGCCGCACCCCCAACACCCGCTTCCCGGTATTCACATCGAATACCTGCACATACCGGCCCGGGACACCGGTGCCCTGGAACACGCTGATCGGCGCGTTGACCATCGACCCGTCCGCCGCCGCCACCAGCCCCGTCGGAGCCGTCACCGTGAACGGCAACGACACGGCACGAACCGACGACCCCGACACCCCAGACACCCCCGACACCCCAGAGACCCCGTCGTGGTAGGCCTCGGCCAGTTGCGCGACAACGGTCGCCGGATCGACCACCGGCACATGGAACACATTCCGGTCCCGATCGAAGAACGACATCGCATACACCTTCTCCTGATAGGTGCGCAGCATCTGCCCCCGAACCGACCCCACATACGCATCCAGAACCCCGTACGCATCCGCATCCACCGGCGACGGATTCTCCGCCACCAACGACACCCGCGAATTGAAATCACGACACGTCAACTCCCACAACGTCCACCGCCCCAACTCCCACACCGGACCCATCGGCTTCGGCTTCACACACCACCGCTGATAATTCCCATCCGTCGCCTGCGCATACGCGATCTGCATGTTCTTCCACGTCCCCCCACGATTGATCTCCTCCACCAACCGACCGATCGTCTCCTCCAAATCCTGAACCCCCGCCTGCCGCGCCGCCTCGATATCACGATCCGCCGTCTGCCCGATCTGCTGCAACGACCGCTCCAACCACACCGGATACGTCGACACCGAATACCCCAACCCCACCGCCTCCGACACCGCCCGAGTCTGCGCATACCGCGCCCGATACGCGATCTGCGCCACCGCGATATTGAACACCGCCGCCTCCTGCCGCGCCGCCTCCACCGTCATCCGCTCCAACATCGAATACCCCATCCGCCGATACGCATCCAACTGCGCCAACCGCTGCCCCTCATGATTCGGAATCACCTGCAACAACACATCCACCAACGCCACCACGAACGCCACCGGACCCAACTCCGGAACCGCCAACGCCAACAACCCCGCCACCGCCGCAAGCAACCCCAACGCATCCCCCGTCCGGTCATACCCCACAATCCCCGCAAGCAACCCCACCCCCGCCGCAACCACACCCAACTCCGGAACCACCATCGACGCCAACCCCAACACCGCCGTCGCAACCCCCAACGCATCCTCACCCTGAATCGCCGACACCAACCCCACAACACCCATCGCCGCCCCACCAAACGAACTCAACGACGACCCCGGCACCGACAACGACCCCACACCCCGACCACCACCAAACACCTCAGACCCCACCAACACCCCCCGAGCCTCACCCGCACCCACCCAATCCGACTCCGACAAACCCGGCAGACGGCCCTCCGGGAGCGTCACGGCCGGAGGCTCGACCCCCACCGGTGCTGCGCCGAGCCTCACGCCCCTTTCGCCCGAGAGCACCCCGGCATCCAGCACACCCAGCTCCGAGCCGCGGGCCACCTCGTGCTCCACGGCACCCGGCAACGGATCCTTCCCCGGCTCGGGCGCACCATTCCCGTTCCTCTCCCCGAGAATCGGCTCACGCCCGGCCCTCGCCTTCGACGCCGCGATCCGATTCGCGGCGATCTCGTCCTGCGACAGCACCGAGTCCCGGTTCGTCGAACCGCTGCAGGCGGCGAAACAGGCGTGCGGATCGCGGGACGTGCCCGCTCCCGCCACAGGATCATCCGAGTCGAGCCACCAGCTCCCACCCGCGCGAGGCGACTCGGTCGACGCGGGGAGGTTCGCCGTCGCCCGGCCCGCCGAGACCGCCGCGGCGATGGAGGGCTTCATCCCCGCGGTCACGTCCACGAACTTCGAGGAGGAGAAGGGGTCGTTGACGTCGGCGGGCGTGAGATCGGAGGGCAGCACCTTCGGCGCCAGACGGACGAGCACGTCCCCGTTCCGGTCCAGCCCGCGCGCATCGCCGTTCACGAACTTCTCGCGGGAGCCGGGATCGCTCGAGACCACCACCTCGGCTTCCAGCGCGGACGCCGGCGGGATCACCTTCATCTCCTCGGCCAGTCGCACCTCGGTCGGGTCGACCGCTCGCAGAAGCCCCAGGGCCACCGACCGAGCCGACCGGAGGCCGCGCTGGAACATCGCACGGACATGCGCCTGCACGATGTCCTCCTGGACCTCGTGCACCTCCGACGCGACACCCGTGGTGACGACCTCCTCGGCCAGAACCGGCTCGCTGAGCTGTGACAGCACCGCCTCCTGGTCGCCGTTCGCCAGGAGGGTCACCGAACGCGTGGCCGGCGCGTTGCTCATCGGACGCCCGGAGCCGTCCAGGTCGAGCAGCGCCACGCCGCCCGAGTAGTGGGCCGAATGGATGAGCTCGTGCGCGAGCACCAGGGGCGGGTAGGCCACCGAGATCGACCCGGTCGCGGAGAAACGACCGAAGACGGACCCGGAGATCGTCACGATCGAATCCGACCCGAGCCCGGAGCTGGCGTCCCTCGCATCCAGCGGCGTCGACACCATGACCCCGGTGCTCCCCTGGACGGCGGGAGCGATCACGACCCGAATCGGCGACACCTGGCCGTTCTCGGTCCAGACGGCGCCACCGTCCGCCGGTGCCAGGCCCGGCAGAATGCCGGCCAGCTGCTGAAAGCGCGCCGACTCGCGGTAGGCACGGCCCCACAACGCCTTCACCTCGCCGGAGAACCTTTCGAACTCCGACGCCGACAGCGTCCTGCCACCCGATCGTCCGGCGAAGGTGCGATCCGTCAGCCCGACACCCGGACCGAGCTCCGTCACCCGCACCTCACCGCTCACCCCATCCGTGGTCAGGGTCCGCGACCGCGGCTCCTTGTACAGGCCGTCCCCGGTCAGTGCGCGTTCGTCCGCGACGCCGGGGCCCAGCGGACCGACGGCGAATCCCTCGCGCGAGACGGTCGGCCGCACGGGATGTTCGAACAGCAGCCGGCTGCGCGGATCGAGCGGTGTCGACACGGGCGCATTCCGGGAGGTCCAGCCGTGCCGGCCCGCCGCTGCGATCCGTCGCACTGCCGCCGCGACGCCCTCGTGCATGTTCGACGTTACGTCGATGAACTTCGGCGAGTTCACCGGGTCGTTCGCGTCCTCGGCCGTGACATCCGACAGGGTGAAGCCCGGGGCCAGTCTGACGGTGTCGTCGAACGGTGCCTGCCACGGAACGCCGTTGAAGTTGCCCGCGGCGATCTGCTCTCGTGTGACCGCATTGTCCGTGGCCGCGACCACCTGGTTGAGGTAGCTGTCGCGACCGAGGAAGCCCATCTCCCTCCCGATCGTGAACTCGGAGGGCTCCAGCCTCGCGAGCGTGCGCAGAGCGGTCTGCCGAGCGGACGTGTCGGCGCCGGCCGACTTCGTCACCGTGATCGCACGCTCGTAGCGCGCACCGAGGACCTCGCCTGCGGGAGTCTTCGGGTCCAGAGCCCGCGTGAGGGCCGCGATGTCCGACGGACTCCCCATGGTGAGCAGTTCCTCGCGCGCGACGGGGAAGGTGTGGTCGTCCGCGTCGGCCGTGGGCACGTACGTCTTCTGCGGATACTTCCCGTCCGAGGAGGCGTACACGATGGGCCTCATGGGGATCCCCACGTCCGGCTCGGTCGACCGGTCGAATTCGGTTCCGGCGAGTCGGTGCACCCCGTGGATGATCTCGTGGGCCATCACCACGTTGGGTGACAGGACGCGCGGCACGCCCTGCGCGTCGAACACCAGGCCGCTGCTCTGGTCCCCCATCAGAACGACCGAGTCCGATCCTCGGGCCATGGAGAACAACCCGGACGAGGTGAGCTTCGGCACATCGGGCGTGGCGCCGATGACGATGCGCACGGAGGACCGCCGGCCGCCCTCCGTCCACGACTGCTCGACATCGAGGGGCGCCAGCGCCGGCACGAGGTCGACCATCGACTTGAAGGTCGCCGACTCCTGGTAGTTCTTCGCCCACATCACCCGGACCTGCCGCTCGAATGCGGCGAACTCGGCCGCCGACAGCGAGTCGGTGATGGTGAAGCGTTCGCGTTCCACGTCTTCCAGCACCGAATCGGTCACCGCGAACCCCGGCGCGAACTCCGTGGCCGAGATCTCGAAGCCATGCCGTGGTCCCGTGAGCGTGCGCCGTATCGGCGTGTCGTACAGCCCCGCCGCGGTCACCGAGGGCGCGCTGCCCGCGGCATCCGGACCGGGCATGGGCGCGGCGGTCGTCGGGGAGGGCGACGCCACCAGGAGGCCGACGACGACCGTCAGCGCGACGAACGACGCGCCGAACCGGCGCACCCTGGACCTGGCGATGTTCGCGAATTGCACAGACGGACCCTAGGTGCCGTCGGTTCGGATGACGCAGCGCAGTCAGGGCGCTACGTGAACTGCCCCCGCGAGTACGGGCGAAAGCCCCCGCGCGTGCGGACGTACGGCGTCGTCAGCGCAGGATCTCCACCAGCAGCACCCACGCGTTGAGCACGGAACCGACGAAGACGAGCAGGATGCCGGCGGCAATCCAATACGCGGCTCCGGGCAGCGCGAACGCGAGCATCACCCCGCCGATCAGGAAGGGGGCGATCTTCGCCGCCTCCACCGCGGACTTGGCGAGAGTCATCCCGGCGGGAGCCTGGGAGCGGACGCGGTACATCTTCACGATCGAGTCCACCGCCAGCCCGGCCCCGATCGCCGAGAACACGAGGACCTCGATCCCGAGCGCGAGAGCGGGCTGATCCGGGATCAGGGCGGCGCTGCCCACCACGACGACCAGCACCAGGGAGCCGATGGTCGAGGCGGCTCGCGAGGGCATGGACTCGATGGTGATGATGCGCGCGATGTTCACCGACATCGCGACGATGATGAGACCGCCGAGCGCGGCCGACGCTCCGACGGTCGCCACGAAGAAGTCGTGCCACGGATCGAGCATGCGCCCAGTATGGCGCAGATGCGCTCATCGACTCCGCTCCGTGCGAGGTCTACTGTGCGGGGCATGGAGATTCGATCCCGCGCACGGCGAGGATGGCTGACGCTCATCAAGCACTCGCTGAACCACCTGACCGCCGCAGTCGCACACACCTCGTTCGGTCCGTTCTCGATCGTGCGGCACGTGGGCCGGCGCAGCGGGAGGATCTACGAGACCCCGATCATCGTGCAGCCCATCGACGGCGGATTCGTGATCGCCCTGACCTACGGACCGGACGTGGACTGGTACCGCAACGTGCTGGCGGCGAACTCGTGCGACATCCTGCGCCACCGCCAGTGGTATCACGTGATCGCGGTCGAGCCCCTCGCCTTCGAGCGCGGGGTGCGGGCATTCTCAGCGGCCCAGCAGCTGATCCTGCGACGCGACCGCGCTCTCGTCTTCGCGCGCCTCGTCGTCGAGGGGGCGGGCCGCCTCAAGCATCCTCGGCCGGGAGCGTGATCCGGAGGCCGCCGAGCTCGTCGACCGCGACGTCGACCCCCAGATAGTCGGGGATGCGCGGAAGACCCACGGCCGAAGGGCTGTCGACGGCACCGACCACCACCACCCGCATCCCCGCGGCGAGGCCGGAACGTATTCCCGCATCGGCATCTTCGAAGACGACGCAGTCGACCGGGTCCACGCCGAGCCGCTCGGCGGCCAGGAGGTAGGGATCCGGTTGCGGCTTGCCCCGAGCGACGTCCTCCGCTGTCACCAGCACCGCGGGCAGCGGGAGCCCCGCCTGCGCCATCCGCACCACGGCGAGCTCCCGGCTCGCCGAGGTGACCAGCGCGCGCCGCCCGGACCCGAGGGCATCGAACAGCTCCGAGGCCCCGGGGAGGGGCAGGATGTCGTCGGCATCCGCGAGCTCGAGTGCGCTCAGCTCGCGCGCGACCGCCTCGGCGTCGGTGCCGTGCGGCGCATGGGTGCGGATCGTCTCCAGCATCTTCACTCCGTGCGACGTGCGCAGGATCTCGTCGACATCCAGACCGAAGCGAACGGCGAAGAGGCTCCAGATCCGGGCGACCGCGGCACCGGAGTCGATGAGCGTGCCGTCCATGTCGAAGAGGAAGGCCCGGGCGTCGATGGTGGTCGGCATCCTCCGATTCTGTCAGCTCGCGGGGCGCCGCATCGCCTCGCACCGGATCGCTGGGGGACTTTCTACCCTGCCAGCCGATGAGCGCGCTGCCACCCTCTCAGCATGTCCACGCACAGCAC
The DNA here is from genome assembly GCA_966212465.1 of uncultured Lacisediminihabitans sp. Lineage (GTDB taxonomy): Bacteria > Actinomycetota > Actinomycetes > Actinomycetales > Microbacteriaceae > Lacisediminihabitans. The sequence continues at coordinate 45,740 of CBIHRK010000001.1, read as the reverse complement.
GCATCCCCGCACGGGCGAACAGGATCCTGCGCTCGCCCGCACCATCGGCCTCCCCGCCGCGACGGCGCTCATCGTCGGCTCGGTGATCGGCACCGGCGTGTTCGGTCTGCCCGCCGCACTCGCCGCGTTCGGCCCGATCAGCCTGGTCGCCTTCCTGCTGGTCACGATCGGTTCGGTGGCGCTGGCAATGGTGTTCGGCCGGCTCTCGAAGCGCGTCCCCGGTTCCGGCGGTCCCTACCTGTACTCTCGCGCGGCGTTCGGCGACTTCGCCGGATTCCTCAACGCCTGGTCGTACTGGGTGACCGCGTGGGCGGGCAACGCCGCGATCGTGGTGGCCCTGACGGGCTACGTCGAGGTCTTCGTCAACACGGGGCACGACCGGCTGTGGTCGACCGTGATCGCGCTGGTCGGGCTGTGGATTCCGGTCGCGATCAACCTCACCGGCATCCGCAGCATGGGCGGATGGCAGATCGTGTTCACCGTGCTCAAGATCGTGCCCCTGGCGGTCATCGCCGCCATCGGGGTGTTCTTCATCCGCGGGGCGAACTTCGGGCCGTTCAACTCCTCCGGCTCGAACGGATGGGTCGCCCTCGCGGGGGCCGGCGCGATCGCGCTGTTCGCCTACCTCGGGATCGAGACCGCGTCCGTCGCGGCAGGACGCGTCCGCGACCCCGCGAAGAACGTGGGACGAGCGACCGTGTTCGGCACGATCGCCTGCGCCGTCGTCTATCTGCTCGGAACGCTGGTCGTCTTCGGCACGGTCTCGAACAAGGCGCTGCGAACGTCGAGCGCGCCGTTCAGCGACGCTGCGAACGCCATCTTCGGCGGCCGCTGGTCGGGCGATGTCATCGCCGTCGTGGCCGTCGTCTCCGGCCTGGGCTGCCTCATCGGCTGGACCTTCATCGTCGGCGAGATGCCCCACGCGGCGGCGAAGGACGGCATGTTCCCGACCGTCTTCGCTCGCGAGCGGCGCGGTGTCCCGGTGGTGGGCATCGTCGCGTCCACCGTGCTCGCGAGTGCGCTCACGATCACCGCGTACACGAACTTCGAGCAGGTGTTCACCACGGTGGTGCTGCTCACGGTCTTCACCTCCGTCATCCCCTACCTCTTCTCGGCCGCGGCCCAGTGCTACTGGCTGCTGACCGGCACGCGGTCCGTGTCCCCGGGAGCCTTCGCGAAGGACATGACGATCGCGGTGCTCGCCCTCGTCTTCTCGTTCTGGGCGCTCGCGGGAACGGGCGAGCAGGCGGCCTACTTCGGCGGCTTCTGCTTCATGCTCGGCGTGCCGCTGTACGTCTGGCTCCTGGTCTCCCGCACGCGCGCGCCCGAGCGAGGAGCGGCCCCGCCCGTCGATGAAGCGGCGGCCGGACGCCCGGCACGCGAGTCGGAGACGGCGCGATGACCACCGACACTGCTGCCAAGACGCGGATGCCGCGGCACGACCCCGAAGCGCCGCTCGGCGTGCACTCGGAGATCGGCGTCCTCCGCGCGGTCATCCTGCACCGCCCCGGCGTGGAGCTCTCCCGCCTGACGCCGCAGAACCGCGAGGAACTGCTCTTCGACGACGTGCTCTGGGCGGCGCGGGCGCGCAACGAGCACGACGGCTTCGCGGACGCTCTGAGGACCCACGGCGTGGAGGTGCACTACGCGCAGGAGCTGCTGGCGGAGACGCTCGCCGTCGCCGAGGCGCGTGCGTTCGTGCTCGACCGGCTGTGCTCGGAGGAGTCGTACGGGCCCGCACTGGCCGGAGCCCTGCGGCGGCACCTCGACGATCACGAGCCGGAACGGCTGGCCGAGGCGCTCGTCGGCGGGATCGTCGCATCGGAGGCGCACGTCGACCGATGGACGAGTCTGAAGGGCGCGACGATGGCGCCGGGCGCATTTCTCGTGCCGCCCCTGCCCAACACCCTATTCCCGCGGGACAGTTCCGCCTGGATCTACGGCGGAGTGAACGTCAACGTGATGGCGAGGCCGGCCCGCGCTCGGGAGGCCGACCATGTTCGGGCGGTCTACGACCATCATCCGCTGTTCGCCGGCCGCGACTTCGTGCGCTACGCCCCCGTCGAGCCGAGGTCGCGGTCGGCGAGCATCGAGGGCGGCGACATCCATGTGCTCGGCGACGGCGTCGTGCTGGTGGGGATGGGCGAACGCACCACGCCGATGGCGGTCGAGCTCCTCGCCCGGTCGCTGTTCGCCGGCGCACAGGCGCGCGCGGTGATCGCGGTGACGCTCCCGGAATCGCACGCGATGATGCACCTCGACACCGTGATGACGAACGTCGATGTGAACACGTTCGTGCTCTTCCCGTATCTCGACCGCGGCGGCTTCCGGGCGTGGCTGCTGACACCCGACGACGACCCCGCGACAGTGCGGCTCGGTGCCGAGACCCCGCTCTTCGACCTCCTCTCGGAGGTGACGGGCGCCGAGCACCTGAGGGTGCTCGTCTCGGACGAGGACGAGCGCGCCGCGGCACGGGAGCAGTGGGACGATGCCAACAACTTCCTCACCGTCGAACCCGGTGTCGTGGTCGGCTACGACCGCAACGTGACCACCAACACGATGCTGCGCAAGAACGGCATCGAGGTGATCACGGTCGCCGGAGCCGAGCTCGGCCGGGGTCGCGGCGGCTCGCGCTGCATGAGCTGCCCGATCTCGCGCGATGCGGTCGTGCCCCGCCCATGACCGTCGGCGAGGCGCCCTTCCGCCACCTGCTCACCGATGCCGACTATCCACCCGCCACAACCCTGGCGCTCATCGACCGCGCGGCCGAGCTGAAGCGGCGGCGACGTGCTCCGGGCGGCGCGGACCTGACCGGCCGCTCGATCGCCATCCTCTTCGAGAAGCCGTCGACGAGAACCCGGGCGGCCTTCGAGGTGGGCGCCCACGAGCTCGGTGCGTCGACGAGCTACATCGATCCCGCGAGCAGCCATCTCGGTGTGAGCGAATCGGCGGAGGACACGGCACGCGTGCTGGGGCGCATGTACGACGGGATCGCCTTCCGCGGGTTCGCGCAATCCACGGTCGACACGCTGGCACGCGCCTCGGGGGTGCCCGTGTGGAACGCACTCACCGATCTCTGGCATCCGACCCAGGCCCTGGCCGACCTCATGACGATGCGCGAGCACTCGCGGAAGCCGCTCGACTCCCTCGTGGTGTGCTTCGTCGGCGACGCACGCGACAACGTGTCGAACAGCCTCATGGTGGCGGGAGCATCGTGCGGTCTCGACGTGAGGATCGCGGCGCCGGCCGCGCTGCAGCCCGACGCGATGGTCGTCGGCATCGCGCGCGAACGGGCCGCCGGGCGCGGGGCGATCACGGTCACCGACGACGTGGATGCCGCGATCCGCGGCGCCGACGTCATCTACACGGATGTCTGGGTGAGCATGGGCGAACCCGCCGACGAGTGGGCGGAGCGGGTGCGCATGCTCACGCCGTACCGGGTGACCGAGCGGATGCTGGAGTCCACCGGCAACCCGGAGACCCGCTTCATGCACTGCCTCCCCAGCATCCACGACGCATCGTCGACCCTGGGCCGGGAGATCCTCGACCGTTACGGGCTCGCCGGTGCGGAGGTGGAGGACGCGGCCTTCCGTTCGGCGCGCTCGGTGGTCTTCGATCAGGCCGAGAACAGACTGCACACGATCAAGGCCGTCATGTCGGCGGCGCTCGGCGCGGACGCCCGATGAGGATCGTGCTCGCCGTGGGCGGCAACGCCCTGCTCCGCCGCGGGGAGCGCCCCGAGGCCGCCACCCAGGCGCGCCATCTGGATGAGGCCGCTCCCGGGATCGCCGCCCTCGCCCGCGACCACCAGGTGGTGATCGTGCACGGCAACGGCCCCCAGGTCGGGCTCCTGGTGGACGAGAACCGCACCGACCCGGCGCTCGGCACCCCGTATCCGCTCACGGACATGGTGGCGGAATCCCAGGGGCTCATCGGGTTCTGGATCCAGCGCGCGCTGGCCCGGGCGGGCCTTGCACGACCGGTCGTCCCGCTCGTGTCGCGCACACTGGTAGACGAGCACGACCCAGCCATGACCGCCCCGACGAAGTTCATCGGCCCGATGCTCGACGACGCGTCCGCCACCGCCGCGAGGGCGAGGGGCGTGTCGGTCGCCCGGGACGGCGACGGGTGGCGTCAGGTCGTGCCGTCGCCGGATCCGATCCGGGTGCTGGAGTGCGGGATGGCCGGCGTGCTCCTCGACGCCGGGGCCACGGTCGTGCTGGGCGGCGGGGGCGGCATCGCGATCGCAGGCGATCGGGGCCACGAGCACACCGTCGAGGCGGTCGTGGACAAGGATCTCGCGGCGGCCGCCATCGCCATCGAACTCGACGCGCAGCTCCTCGTGATCCTCACCGACGTGGACGGGATCATGACCGACTTCGGCACGCCGCGGCAGAGCGTGCTCCGGTCGGTGTCCGCAGCCGATCTCGCCGGCCTGCACCTCGCCGCCGGGTCGATGGGACCGAAGGCGGAGGCAGCGGCCCGATTCACCTCGGCGACCGGGCGCCGTTCGGCGATCGGCGCCCTGGGCGCCCTCACCGATCTCGTCTGCGGAACAGCCGGCACCCAGGTGATTCCCTCCCGCTAGCGTCACGGGACCTTGGGCCCGGCGGGGGCTCCTCGGGCGGAGAAGGCTCGAGCCATGGACATCGAACTCGCCCCTCGCCCCGTCGTCGTCGGAGTCGACGGCTCCCCCAGCTCGGCGGCCGCGCTCGCCTACGCCGCGCGCCTGGCCCGCGCCCTCGACCTGCCGTTGCGGGTCGTCGGGGTCTGGCACTATCGCGCGTCCGGCTTCGGCGTGCCGCCCATCGGGCTCGTGCCCGTGCTCCTCGACGAGGAGCCGCGCCGGGCGGTCCAGGCGGCCGTCGACGAGCTGGTGGAGACCACCTTCTCCGGAGAGGTGCCGGAGGGCACCGAGACCGTCATCGTCGAGGGCAACCCGGCGGACGTGCTCATCGCCGAGAGCGGGCGGGCCGAGATGCTCGTCGTGGGCAGCCGTGGCCACGGCGGATTCGCCGGTCTGCTGCTCGGCTCCGTCAGCAGCCAGTGCGCCGAACACGGCACCTGCCCGGTGCTGGTGGTGCACCCCGCGCCGGAGCCGAGGGCCGCCCGACCCTGACCCGTCGTCGGCCCCCGTTCAGGCTTTCGCGCCGAAGAGCCGATCGCCATGGATGATCAGCACGGGACAGTGCGCGTACTCGGCGCACGCCGAACTGACCGAGCCGAGCAGCAGACCGGCGAACCCGCCGTGGCCGCGGCTTCCGACCACCAGCAGATCGGCATCCTCGCTGAGCTCGATCAGCGCGCGCGTCGGAGCGCCCTCGACCGTTGTCTGCTGCACCCAGCTGGGCGGGACCGCGCCGAACACCTCGCGCACCGCGCCGTCGAGGATCGTCTTGGCGTCGTCCTCGGGCGACCACTCCGAGGGGAACACGCCGATCACGGTCGCGGGGAACTGCCACACGAAGACCGCCTCGACCGAGCCGGAGAACGACGTGACCAGCAGTCCGGCCTGCCGGAGCGCCTCGACGGAACCCGGTGACCCGTCGACACCGACGATGATGCGCGGACGCGTCGACGATGCGGCGTCGTGGGCGGGGAGCGATTCGGCCATGGTTCCTACTTTCCTTGTGGCTGGGATGGTGACGGGATGTCGCGGGCCGCCGCGGGCGGGGCCGGTGCGCCGCCGACCGCGGCAGCGGGCTCGCACAGGTGCACGATCAGCACGATGACACCGGCGATCGGCAGGAGCAGCCAGAAGAGCTCGGCCCAGGAGCGGCCGGCATCCCGCAGGCGGCGCACCGTGACCGCGAGGGTCGGCAGCAGCATCGCAATCGCCCACACTCCGGCGAGGCTCGACCCGATGGTGATCAGACCCCGCGGCGTGAGGATGTTGAGGCTGCCGAGGGCCGCCTGCACGATCACCGTGAAGAGGATGAACCACCAGAATTCCGCGCGCCCGGCGCGCCCGGTGAACTGCGCGTACTGGCGCAGCGCCGACTGGATGGCCTGGGGGAATGACATGGGCGACACCTCCGCGACTGCCTCAGCAGCTCCCGATCGCGATCGGCGAGTCGGGGGTGACGAGCAGGAGCTCCACGCCGTCCTGGTGCAGCAGGGGGACGAGACGCTCGTCCTCCGGCTCGGTGACCTCGAGCGCGTGCCGGAGGAAGATCTCGGCCATGTCGAGGTCGGCGACGTACTCCTTGCCGCCGAAGACGATGACCACCTGCTTGTGATCCTGATCTCGTTCGGCGCTCACCGTCGGGGCTGCGTTCATGGTTCCAGGATCGCCGGGAGACGCGGCACGGTCAGGGTCGAAGGTCCCTCCCCGTCGACACCCGCAGCGTGCGCAGGGAGTTGAGGATCGTCGCCAGGTCCACCAGCTCCTGCACCGCCGCGCCGACCACCGCGGGGATCACCCCGAAGGCCGCCACGACCATCAGCACGACACTCAGGGCGACGCCGATCCCCATGCTCTGCAGGGCGATGCGCACCGTCCCGCGACCGATCGCGATCGCGTCGGCGACGAGGGAGATGTCGTCGAGCAGGATCACGGCGCTCGCCGATTCGCTGGCCGCCGACGCCCCGCGAGCGCCCATGGCGATGCCGACATCGGCCGCAGCAAGCACCGGCGCATCGTTGACGCCATCGCCCGCCATCACGACCGGACGGCTCGTCATCCCGGTCAGTGCTGCCACCTTGTCAGCGGGGAGGCAGTCGGCTCGCACCTCGGTGATGCCCACCCGCGCGGCCACGTCGTCGGCGGTGGCCCGGGCGTCCCCGCTGAGCATCGTGATGTGCTCGATCCCCATGGTGCGGAGGCGGCCGACCGTCCCTCTCGCGTTCTCGCGGATCGGGTCGGTCGCCAGGATCGTTCCGGCGAAGCGTCCGTCGACCGCCACGTAGACGGCGAGCTGGCCGGGCCCGATGGCGGCAGGGTCCACGTCGCCGCAGCGGGAGCGGACGAAGGCGAGGGTGCCGACATCCACCACATGGCCGTCCACCCTCGCCTCGACCCCGCGCGCCTCTTCCTCGACCACGTCGTGCGCCGTGACCAGGACGCTCCCCCGAGCCTCCGCCTCCCGGGCGATCGACTGGGCGAGCACATGCGAGGAGAACCGCTCGGCGGAGGCCGCGAGGGTCAGCACCTCTGCGGCGTCCCACCCGCCGTAGGGCACGACCGCCGCGATCGAGGGAGCACCGGCCGTGAGGGTGCCCGTCTTGTCGAAGACCACGGAACGCGCCCGGGAGAGCACCTCGAGCACCGCGCCGCCCTTCACGATGATGCCCGCGCGCGCCGCCCGGCTCATGCCTCCGATGAATGCGATGGGCGCGGCGAGCAGCAGCGGGCACGGCGTCGCCAGCACCAGCACCTCGGCCGCACGCACCGGCTGGCCGGACACGGCCCAGGCGATGCCGGCGATCAGAACGGAGACGATCGTGAACGGCAGGGCGAAGCGATCGGCGAGGCGCACCACCGGCGCCCTGTTCTCGGCCGCCTGCCGCACGAGTGCGACGATGCCCTGGTACTGACTGTCGGCCGCCCGGGCGCTCGCCGTGATCAGCGCCACCGCGCTCCCGTTGACCGACCCGCTGAGCACCGACCCCCCGGGGGCGATCGTCGCGGGGAGGCTCTCCCCCGTGATGGACGACAGGTCGAAGGTCGCCTCGTGCGACACCAGCCTCCCGTCCACCGGCACCACCTCGCCCGACCTGACCACCAGCTCGTCGCCGATCTCGACGATGTCCACCGCCACGTCCTCGACGCGATCCGGATCGTGCCTCTGCACGTGGGCGACCTGCGGCTCCCGAGTGAGCAGGGCGTCCAGCTCGCGCTGGGCGCGACCGCGCGCGTAATCCTCGAGGGCTCCCCCGCCCGCGATCATCAGCACGATGATGAGGCTCGCGATGTACTCGCCCACCGCCACGGTCGCCACGATGGCGAGCACGGCGAGCACATCGATGCCGAAGATGCCTGCGCGCAGCTGACGCACCATACCCACGGCCTCGACGATCGCCGCGAGCACCGCGAACCCGCTGAACAGCCAGGGCACGATCGCGGCGTGGCCGGTCAGCGCGAGCACCGCCCCCGCCAGGCCGATCGCCACGGTCGCGGTGACGAGGCCGTATCGTCCGACCAGCGCCATGACCGTCTTCGGGCCGGTGGGGCGACGGGGACTCTTCTCGGATGAGGGCACGCTCCAGCATCCCGGGCGCAGCCCGACCGGCGCGGGACTTTGTGCCCGGATCTCGCACGCTTGCCCCTCCAGGCTTGCGGCATGGTCGAGTACACCAGGGTCGCCGGGCCGGATGCCGACCGGGCTCCGTTCATCGAGCCGCACGGGCACATCGTGGTCGGGGTCGACGGCTCCGAGGAGTCCGTCGACGCGCTCCGGACCGCCGCATCGATCGCCTCGGCGCTCTCCGCGCCACTGCACGTGCTGGCGGCGTGGCACAGCCCCGATTACGCCTCGTGGAACCCGGAGGCCGATGCGGCGCACGCCGCCCGCGACAGCGTTCGCGAGGTGTTCGGCGAGCACTGGCCGAGCGGGCTCGAGGTGCTGACGGCGCCGGGTGATGCCGCGGACGTGCTCGTGGCGGCCGGGCGCACCGCACAGATGCTCGTGGTCGGTCGACGCGGTCGCACCGGACTTGCGCGCTATCTCGGCTCGGTCAGCCTGGCCTGCGTCACCAGGGCCGAATGCCCCGTGCTGGTGACCCACCCCCGGCCCTCCGCGGAGGGCGCCGAGGCCTAGGCGGGCCGGTCCAACGAGATCGTCTCGAGGTTCTCGGGCACGCGGACGCGCCGCCCGAGCTGGTGCTCGATCCTGGCCCGGAGCAGGTCCGAGGCGGAGGGTTCGCCGTGCACGAGGTAGGTCATCGCGGGCGGTGCGGTGGTGGCCGACATCCATGCCACCAGCTCGTCGGCATCGGCGTGCGCCGAGAACTCGTCGATCTGCACCACCTCGGCCCGGATCGGCACGTCCTTCCCGAAGATGCGCAGGGAGGTCGCGCCTGCGGCAAGAGCCGCACCACGCGTGCCGCCGGCCTGGAAGCCGGTGAGGACGATCGCGTTGCGCGGGTCGGGGCCGTAGGCCACGACGTGATGGAGCACGCGGCCCCCCGTGAGCATGCCGCTGGCGCTGATGACGACCATCGGTCCCCCGCGCAGGTTGAGCAGCTTCGAGTCATCGACCGTGCGCACTTCGGTCGCGAGGTCGTACATGCTCTCGAACTCGTCGTCGGTCAACCGATGCTCGGCGCGATGCCGGCGGTAGATGGCCGCCGTGTCGTTCGCCATGGGACTGTTGACGAACACGGGGATCTCCGGGATCGCGCCACGGCGCCGCAGCCGCGCCAGCTGGAGCAGGATGGACTCGGTCCGGCCGACCGCGAAGGCGGGGACGACGACCACGCCGCCCCGGGCGGCCACGCGGGAGACCACCGCGCCGAGCCGCTCGCCCGGATCGGCGGTCGAATGCCGTCGGTCGCCGTAGGTGGACTCGCTCACGAGCACGTCGGCGCGCTCGAGCGGTCGGGGCGGGTGCATGAGCGGATCGTGCGGCCGCCCCAGGTCCCCGGTGAAGTGCACGATCCGTCCCCCCACCGACAGCCGCACCTGGGCCGCGCCCAGGATGTGGCCCGCGGGCACGAACATGGCGTGCAGATCGGTCCCGAGCGGCACGTCGGTGTCGAAGGCGACGGGTGAGAAGTGGACGAGCGACCGCACCGCATCCTCGACCGTGTAGAGAGGGCTCGGTCGCTCGTGCTTGGAGTACCCGTGCCGGCGCGCGAACTCCGCCTCCTCCTCCAGGAGGTGGCCGCTGTCGCGCAGCACCAGCTCCGCGAGTTCCGCGGTCGCGGCGGTGGAGTGGATCCGACCCCGGAAGCCCTGCTTCACCAGCGCCGGGAGGTATCCCGAGTGATCCAGGTGCGCGTGGGTGAGGAGCACCGCGTCGATCGACGACGGGTCGACAGGGAACGGCAACCGGTTGCGGTCGCGCAGCAGTTTGTAGCCCTGGAACAGACCGCAGTCCACCAGCACGCGATGCGACGGCGTCTGCACGAGGAAGCGGGAGCCGGTGACCGTCTCGGTGGCGCCGAGGAAGCGCAGTTCGGCACTCGGCGACCCGGTCATCGCATGATCGTCTCCCCTGTGAGGCCGTGCCGACGGGGCCGAAGGTCCCTCCGTCGCACCCGGGCCTTTCGGCCCTAGCCGGATGCGCGCGGCCCGGCGAAACATGTCTGCCATGACTGCATCAACCACAACCCAGATACGAAGCGACACCGACATCCAGCTCGACGTGCTCGACGAGCTGGACTGGACTCCCGACGTGGAGCCCGCCCACATCGGGGTCTCCGTACACGACGGCGTCGTCACCCTCTCCGGAGAGGTCGAGACCTACGCGGAGAGGCTTGCGGCCAAGGACGCGGCCCGACGGGTGGCCGGCGTGACCGGCATCGCCGACGACCTCGAGGTCGAGGCATCCGCCGCGTACAAGCACACCGACACCCAGGTCGCCGAAGGCGTCGTCGCGGCGCTCCGGCTGCGCGCCGACGTTCCGCGAGGCGCGGTCGAGTGCGAGGTCACCAACGGCGCGGTCCGGCTCACCGGGCAGGTCGCGTGGAACTTCCAGCGCGACGCGGCCCGGAATGCAGCACAGCACGTGCCCGGCGTGCGTTCGGTGATCAACGACATCACGCTGACCCCGCGCGCCTCGGCATCGGACGCCGCCGACCGGATCAAGAAGGCGCTGGTGCGCAACGCCGAACTCGACGCCGACGCCATCACCGTGCGCATGAGCGGGAACGAGGTCACGCTCACGGGCCACGTTCGCTCCTGGGCGGAGAAGCAGCAGGCGACGGCGGCCGCGTGGGCGTCTCCGCACGTCTCGAAGGTGCACAACGAGATCCTCGTCCGCGCCTGAGCGGGCGCCCCTACCCTCGTGAACGCCGGAATGCAGGCCTGGCGCACCTCGGATGCGCCGGGCAGCATCGCCCGGGTGATCACGCCGATCCCCTGCCCAGAGGGGGGCGAGGTCCTGGTCGCGGTTCTGGCGTGCGGCGTCTGCCGCACCGACCTGCACGTCGTGGACCGGGACCTCGCCGTTCACGCGCCGCACGTCGTCCCGGGCCATCAGGTGGTGGGCGACGTGGTCGAGGTGGGCGAGGGGGTGACCACCCTCCGCGTGGGCGACCGCGTGGGGGTCGCATGGCTGCGTCGCACCTGCGGCGTCTGCCGCTGGTGCCTGTCCGACCGGGAGAACCTCTGCCCTGAGGCCCGCTTCACCGGCTGGGACGCCGACGGCGGATACGCGGAGTACCTGACCGTGCCCGCCGACTTCGCGTACCCGCTGCCTCCCGATGTCGCCCCCGAGCGCCTCGCCCCGATGCTGTGCGGCGGCATCATCGGCTCCCGCGCCCTCGATCGTGCCCGCCTCCCCGATCACGGGGTGCTCGGCATCTACGGCTACGGCGCCAGCGCGCACCTCACCGCCCAGCTCGCCCGCGGCGAGGGCGCTCGCGTCGTCGTCATGTCCCGAGGCGAGGGCAACCGCGCGCTGGCCCGCGAACTCGGCGCCGAATTCGTCGGCGAGGAACGCGATGAGCCGCCCGAGCCGCTCGATGCGGCCATCATCTTCGCCCCGGCCGGCGACCTGGTGCCGGTCGCGTTGCGCGCCACAGCACGCGGGGGCACCGTCGTGCTCGCCGGCATCCACATGTCGGAGATCCCCGCGATGGACTACGACACGACACTGTTCGGAGAGCGGGACCTCCGATCGGTGACCGCCAACACGCGGGCCGACGGCAGGGCGTTCCTCGATCGCGCCCTGCGCCTCGGCGTCGCGGCGAGCGTGACGACGTATCCCTTCTCGCACGCCGACGTCGCGCTCGCGGACCTGCGCGAGGGGCGCGCCTCCGGCTCGCTCTGTCTCACCTTCGAGCACCCGCGGGACTTTATGCCCGTCGACGCCCGGGAGCCGGCAGCACCATCGATGCCATGAGAGCACTCCAGTATCGCGAGATCGGCCGCAGCCCCGAGGTCGTGGACGTCCCCACTCCGGAACCCGGTCCCGGGCAGGTGCGACTCCGGGTCACCGCGGCGGGCCTGTGCCACTCCGACCAGTTCATCATGGGCCTGCCCGCCGAACAGTACGTGTACGGACTGCCGCTCACCCTCGGTCACGAGGGCGCCGGCGTCGTCGACATGCTCGGCGACGGGGTGACGGGCGTGCACATCGGCGACTCGGTCGCCGTCTACGGACCCTGGGGCTGCGGGCGCTGCCACGCCTGCTCCGAGGGCCGGGAGAACTACTGCGAGAACGCGGCCGCCCTCGGCATCGTGCCCCCGGGCCTCGGTGCCCCCGGCGCGATGGCGGACTACCTGATCGTCGACGATCCGCGCCACCTCGTGCCGCTCGGCGACCTCAACCCGGTCGAGACCGTCTCGCTGACGGATGCCGGGCTCACCCCGTATCACGCCATCGCATCGAGCCTCCGCGCCCTCTACCCGGGCTCCACCGCCGTCGTGATCGGCGCGGGCGGGCTCGGTCACGTCGCGATCCAGATCCTTCGGGCCATCACCGGTGCGACGGTCATCGCCCTCGATCTGGACGAGTCCAAACTGGCGCTCGCGCGAGAGGTGGGCGCCCACCGCACGATCCACTCCGACGCGGGGGCCGTCGCAGCGATTCGCGACGCGACCGGCGGCCACGGCGCGAACGCCGTCTTCGACTTCGTCGGAGCGCCGCCAACGCTGGAGATCGCGCGCCAGTCCGTCGCGACCGACGGCATCATCCAGATCGTCGGCATCGGGGGCGGCGTGCTGTCCACCGGCTTCTTCTCCACCCCCTTCGGGGCGACCGTGCGCGCGCCGTACTGGGGCTCTCGGTCGGAACTGATCGAGGTGCTGGATCTCGCTCGCCGCGGCCTGGTGAAGGTGCACGTGGAGCGGTTCTCGCTCGAGCAGGCGCCGGAAGCCTACGAACGGCTCCACGCCGGAACGATCAACGGGCGCGCCGTCGTCGTACCCGCACTCTAGAGAGGAAGAGCAATGGCCAAGAAGCGTGTGATCGCGGGAGTCGACGGTTCGCCGTCCTCTCTCGAGGCGCTGAGGACGGCGAGCATGTACGCCCAGCTGCTCGACGCCGACCTGCGGGTCGTGACCACCTGGAACTATTCGGGCGTCGAGGACGTCGGCGGCGTGTGGGATCCGCAGAGCGACGCGCGGGCCATCGGCCGGAACGCCGCGCACTCCGTGTTCGGAGCGGTCAACCCCGCGTGGGTCACGCTGGTCACGAAGGTCGGGCCCGCCGCCGAGGCGCTCGTCGACGAGAGCGAGGGTGCCGCGCTGCTCGTCGTCGGCAGCCGAGGGCGGAATGCGCTGACCGGCCTTCTGCTGGGCTCGGTGAGCACGCACTGCGCCGAGCACGCCCACTGCCCCGTGCTGGTCGTGCACGAGCACGATCGCGCCAGGGCCCGACGCCTCGTCGGCACCGCCGCCGAGAAGCGCTGACGATCCACCCCGAGAATCTGAGGAGACAGAGATGACCACCATCGCCAAGACCCGGCTGCGCAACGACGTCACCATCGAGCGCGCCGTCGAGGACGAACTCGTCTGGATTCCGGAGGTCGACGCGCAAGAGATCGGGGTGAGCGTCCTCGACGGCGTGGTCACCCTCTCCGGGCGCATCGCCACCCACGCGGAACGGCTCGCGGCCGTCGACGCCGCACGGAGGATCTCGGGCGTCGTCGACGTGAAGGACGAACTCGTCGTCGACTACACCGAATCGGGTAGGGACCTCGAGATCGCCGAGGCCGTGCGTCGCGCCCTCGATCTCACCGTGCCCGTGCCGCCCAGCGCCGTCTCCGTCGAGGTCCACGAGGGCGTCGTGACCCTCACCGGCACGCTCGGCTGGCACTTCGAGCGGATGGCGGCCGAACGCTCGGCCGAGAACGTCCCGGGCGTGCGGGCCGTCGTGGACCGGATCCAGCTGTCGTCCCGGGCGTCCGCGGCCGACGCGCAGGAACGGATCACGCAGGCGCTCGAGCGCAACGCGCTGCTCGATGCGCGCCGCATCCACGTCACCGTCGAGGACAACGTCGCGACTCTGACCGGAACCGTGCAGTCGTACGCGGAGAAGCGGCAGGCCGCCCTCGCGGCGTGGTGCTCACCGCACGTGAACGACGTGCGCAATCAGATCAAAGTCACCCCGAGCTGGTAGGTGCGCCATGACCACGACGCTGGGTCGGCCCCACGCTCCCGCGATGGTCCCGGCCCGCACGATGGACGCCCCGCTGGATCGCGCCATCCTGGTCGCCGAGACCGACCTCCGCCGATTCGCCGGCACGGTCTCGAGCGGGGCCGAACGAGACGAGTGCGCCGAGGCTCTCGCCGTGCTGGAGGAATTCCTGCCGCACACCCACCGGAACGGCCGCCCGCAGCTCCTCGTCGAGGAGGGCACCATCACGGTCGACGAGGCGACCCCACTGGGGTCCGTGCTGCTGGTCACCTCCCCGGACTGCTCCACGAGCATGATCGTGCGCAACGCGCTGGGCGCGCTCTGCGCCGGGAACCGCGTCGCGGTCTCGCACCACCGCGACGGGCGCCGGGTCGCTCGGGCGGTGCTCGACTCCCTGCAGTCCTCGCTCACCGCGGGACGCCTCCTGCAGTTCGAGGACGAGCCGCTCTCATTGCCCTGGGCGAGGGTCTCGATCTGCGTGCTCACCCCGTCGCGGGTGTATCTCAACGACGAACCGTGGAATTCCTGGCGCTTCGACGAGGAGCGCGGGCTCGACCCGGAGCGGGTGCTGCGGTTCTACCAGGCCCACCACCTGACGCGGATGACCTGGGAACGGGTCATCCGCCCCTGATCAGCGATCGGCGGCCGGCCGCTGGCCGAGCTTGAGGATCGCCGCCTGGGTGCGACGCTGGAGGCCGAGCTTGCTGAGCAGCCCCGAGACGTAGTTCTTGACCGTCTTCTCGGCGAGGTCGAGCCGGTCGCCGATCTGACGATTCGTGAGCCCGTCGGCGATCAGCGCCAGGATCTGGCTCTCGCGCACGCTGAGCGAGCCGAGCCGCGGGTCGGCCTCCGTGTCGGTCTCGAAGCGCTGGACGACCCTCTTCGTCAGCGCCGGGTCGAGCAGCGACCGACCGGCCGCCACCTTGCGGAGCGAGTCCAGCAGGCCGCTGCCCCGGATGTCCTTGAGAACGTACCCGGACGCGCCCGCCACCACGGCCGCCGCGATCGCCTCGTCGTCGTCGTAGGCGGTGAGGATGAGGCAGCGGATGCCGGGGTCGGCCGACCGGATGTCCCGGCACACGTCGATGCCGCTCCCGTCGGGAAGGCGCACGTCCAGCAGCGCCACGTCGGGCCGGGTCGCTGCGATCCGGCCCCGCGCCTGAGCAGCCGTGGACGCCTCGCCCACCACCTCGATGTCCTTCTCCGCATTCAGCAGGTCGGCGATTCCGCGGCGCACGATCTCGTGGTCGTCCACGAGGAACACCCGGATCACATCACTCATCCCCACGCTCTCCCTCACTCGGAACCGGCACCGCCCAGGTGAGGCGGGTGCCGGTCGTCCCGGTCTTGATCGTCATCGTGCCGCCGCGCGCCCGCGCGCGCTCCTCGAGGTTCGCGACCCCGCTCCGGCGCGAGGACTCGGCCATCCCGTGCCCGTCGTCGGTGACGACCAGCTCGATCATGTCATCCTCGGTGCGCAGGTGGAGGCTCGCCGCAGAGGCGCCCGAGTGCTTGACGACGTTCGTGAGCCCCTCGCGGGCGACCGCGAGCACGTCGTCGGCGAGCGTCCCCGTCACGACCAGGTCGACTGGTCCCGCGAAGCCCACCGAGGGCACACGCCCGAAGGCGCCCGAGATGTCGTTGGCGAGGTCGATGAGCTGGTGCCGGATGGTCGCGCCACCGCCCGCCGGGGCGGTGAGGGCGAAGATCGCGGTGCGGATCTGGGCGATCGCCACGTCGAGGTTCCCCACGCTCTGCATCAGGCGGTTCGACAGCACCGGGTCCGGTGCCGCCCCGGCGAGGCTCTGCAGCTCGAGTCCGGTGCCGAACAGCTGCTGGATGACGTGGTCGTGCAGGTCTCGCGCTATCCTCGTGCGATCCTCGAGCAGCGCCATCCGCTGCTGGTTGGACCGCGCGCGGATGAGCTCCAGCGCCACCCTCCCCTGCGCCGCGAAGTCGGACGCCATGTCGAGATCCGCGGGGGTGAACGCGGCCGAACCCTCGAGACGGCTCACGACGAGCACGCCCTCGACCTCCCCCGCCGCGAGCATGGGCAGCGCCATGATCGGCCCGAAGGACCGCCCGTCGCTGGTGCGCACGGCCGATCCGCTGCCGTCGTTGACGAGCAGCGGCTGCCTCCCCTCGAAGGCGCGGCCTGCCACGGTCTCGTCGGTCGGGAACCGGCGACCCGTGAGCAGCTCCGCATCCAGACCGTCGGCCAGCGCCACCTCGATCTCGCCGTCCGTGAGCACCGCGAGGTGCACCAGGTCGGCATCCGCGAGGGTGCGAACGCGGCTGAGCAGGATGGCGAGCGAATGCTCCTGCTCGGTCGACAGCATCGCGGCGGTGACCTCGGCCGACGCGGCCGCCCAGGCCTGCCTGCGCTTGGTCTCGGCGAAGAGCCTGGCGTTCTCGATGGCGTAGCCGGCCGTGGCCGCGAGGGACATCACCAGCTGCTCGTCGTCCGCGCTGAAGCCGTCCGCCTCGGGGTTGCTCAGGTAGAGATTGCCGAACACGGTCTCTCGCACCCGGATGGGCACGCCGAGGAACCCCTCCATCGCGGGGTGGTGCGCCGGGAATCCCGAGGAGCGGGGGTCGTCGCGGATGTGCTCGAGCCGGATCGGGCGGGGATCGTCGATCAACGCGCCGAGCAGCCCGTGCCCCTGTGGCAGGCGCCCGATCGCCTTCACCTGATCCTCGGTGAAGCCGACGTGGATGAAACGCTCGAGCGAGCCGTTCGGAGCGACGACCCCCAACGCGCCGTAGCGCGCCCCGACGAGCTCCGTCGCCGCCTCGACGATCCGCCGCAGCACCTCGTCCAGGTCGAGCGACTCGACCACGGCCTGATTGGCGCGGAGCAGCGCGCGCAGCCGACCCTGCGTGGCCATCACCTCGCGTGCGCGCTCGACCAGGTCACCGAGCACGGTGTCGAGCTGCGCTCGCGGCTCGTCGGGAAACGACAGCGTGTCGTCGTTCATCGCTGACTTCCTCTCACGCACGACGGGGTCCTGATCGCGCGAGACGTTCACCCGTGTGCTCACTGTATTCCCGATGGAGCACCCCTGTCTCGCGGGACGTAAGTCCCGACACCGCCGCGCACCGTGCCCGACACTGTGTCGGACACCGTGAGGAGAGCACCGGCATGAATGATGTCATCGTCGTGGGAGTCGACGGCACCGCGGCCTCGGCGGCCGCGATCCGCTGGGCGGCCCAGCGCGCACGAGAGCGGGAGTGCCGGCTCGAGCTGCTGCACGTCTCCGACGACGAGTGGGGCACCCTCGGCAGCCAGGGCCTCGACGAACTCGATCCGCGCGCGGAGTCCATCCTCGATGCCGCGAACGGGATCGTCGACACCATCGCGCCGGATGTCGCCCGCACCCGCGCGCACCGCCGCGGCGACCCCATGGTCGAACTCGCCGAGCGATCCCGCACCGTGGCGATGCTCGTCATCGGCACGCACAAGACCGGCTTCTTCCACGGCAGGGCGCTCGGCTCACGCAGCCTGCAACTCGCGGCCATGGCGCACTGCCCCGTCGCCGTCATCCCCGCCGAGGCGACCTCGTTCCGCAGCGCCATCGTGGTCGGCGTCGACGACTCGCCCGCCGGGGAGGCGGCCGTCGAGTTCGGGTCGCGGGAGTCGCTCACGACCGCGGAGCCGTTGGTCATGGTGCACGCCGTGCGCGAGCCGGTGGCGGCGGGCGGCTACGGAACGTCGACGCGGGTCGATGCACTCACTCAGCGCGCGGTGGATGTCGCGAAGGCTCTCGGCGTGCGATCCCCGATCCGCACCCGCGACATCCAGCGGCCCGCGGCGGAGGCGCTCATCGACGCCGCCCTCCAGGCCAAGCTCCTCGTGATCGGCTCCTCCCGGCGCCGCGGAGCCGAGCTCTCCGCGCTGGGACCGGTCAGCCACGACGTGCTCATGAACATCACCGGCCCGACCATCGTCGTGCACGGGGACATGGCCGTCGCCGCTCCGGCCGGCGACAACTGAGCGGACCACGACATCGACGGGACGTTGGTCCCGAACCCGCCCCGGCCCGCCCGACAGGCTGGAGCCAACCGACCGCGAGGAGAGATGCAATGCCGTCACATCAGACGATGGTCGCCATCGACGGCGGGGCCGCGAGCGACTCCGCCCTGGCCTGGGGGCTCCAGTGGTCCCGGGACTCGTCGACCCCGCTGGCCCTGATCGCCGTCGTGGAACCGCGCTGGCAGGCCAACCTGTCGCCCGAGCTCGCCCTCGCCCACGTCAAGGGGCTCCAGGCAGCGCTCGAGCGGGCCGCGTCGCTCGCCTCCGGCGTCGAGGCCACGACATCCCTCCTCTTCGGCGAGATCGCGGACGAGCTCGTCAACAACGCGCGGTATGCCGAGGTGCTCGTGGTCGGCTCCAACAAGCCCGCCGCGCTGCCCGGCGTCATCCACGGGACGGTGCCGCTCAAGGTCGCCGACGACGCCCGGGTGCCGGTCGTGGTGGTGCCGGTGGGGTGGACCCCGGCCGGCGGCAGCGTCGTGGTCGGCGTCGACCACGAGACGGACGACACCGCACTCGACTTCGCCGCACGCGCCGCGGGATTCTTCGCGACCGACCTCGTGCTCGTGCACGCGTGGAACACGGCCCCGCTCGTGTTCGCCGACACCGAGCAGTACGCGGAGCTGACGGCGGAACTGGAGGCGGCGGGACGCGAGCTGCTCGACGGCACGCTGCGCAGCCTTGCGCCGCGGCATCCGTCGCTCTCCATCTCCACACGGCTGGAGTTCGCCGACCCCTCCGTCGCCATGGTCGAGGCCGCCCGCGGTGCCCGCCTGGCCGTCGTGGGCACCCACCGCCGGCACGCACTAGCCGGTCTGCTGCTCGGCTCGGTGGGGCACGACCTGCTGATGAACCTCCCCTGCCCGGTGGCCATCGCGCCGCCTGCCCCCGTCCGCGACACCCCGTAACACCGACCCGGAGAACCACGTGAACGACATCCTGAGCCCGCTCGTCCTCTCCCAGTGGCAGTTCGGCCTGACCACCATCTACCACTTCCTCTTCGTACCGCTGACGATCGGGATGGCGACGATCACCGCCGTCTTCCAGAGCGCGTGGGTGCGGACCGGCAGGCTCGAGTACCTGCAGCTGACGAGGTTCTTCGGCAAGCTCTTCCTCATCAACTTCGCCATGGGCGTGGTGACCGGCATCGTGCAGGAGTTCCAGTTCGGCATGAACTGGTCGACCTACTCGCGCTTCGTCGGCGACGTCTTCGGGGCGCCGCTCGCCATCGAGGGCCTGCTCGCGTTCTTCCTCGAGGCGACCTTCATCGGGCTCTGGATCTTCGGCTGGGACAAGCTGCCGCGCCGGGTGCATCTGGCGACGATCTGGCTGACGGCGGCAGGCACGATCCTCTCCGCCTACTTCATCATCGCGGCGAACGCGTTCATGCAGCACCCCGTCGGCTACCGACTGAACGAGTCGCGGGGCCGCGCCGAGCTGACGGACATCGGGGCCGTGCTCACCAACAAGGTGGCGCTCGCCGCCTTCCCGCACACCATCATCACGGCCTTCATGGTCTCCGCCGCGCTCGTGATCTGCGTGGCGGCCTGGCATCTCGCGCGGGGCCGCAACGCGGCCACCATGCGGCCCGCCCTCAGGTTCGGGCTGTGGACCATGGTGGGGGCCGGAGTGCTCTCCGTGATCACGGGCGACCAGCTCGGACTCGTCATGGAGTCGACCCAGCCCATGAAGATGGCGTCGGCCGAGGCGCTCTACAACACGGCATCCGGCGCGGACGCGTCGTTCTCGATCTTCACCCTCGGAACCCCCGATGGCGTGACCGAGCTCTTCTCGGTGCGGATCCCCTACCTGCTCTCCTTCCTCTCCACCCACACCTTCGACGGCACCGTCGTGGGCATCAACGAGCTGCAGGCCCAGTACACGACGCTGTACGGGCCCGGCAACTACTCGCCCATCATCTGGATCACCTACTGGGCGTTCCGCTGGATGATCGGACTCGGGCTCCTGGCGGTGCTCATCGCCGTCGTGGGCCTCTGGGTCACCCGCAAGGGCCGCACGCCGAGGCGGTGGATGTGGCGCGTGGCGGTCTGGGCGTTCCCGCTCCCGCTCGCCGCGATGATCCTCGGCTGGATCTTCACCGAGATGGGGCGTCAGCCCTGGATCGTGTTCGGGCTGCTCAAGACCGCCGATGCGGTCTCGCCCAACGTCACCGGTCTCACCGTGCTGATCTCCATCGTCGCCTTCACGGCGATCTACGGCGCGCTCGCCGTCGTGGAGTTCCGGCTGCTCAAGCGCGCCGCTCAGGCCGGCCCCGACCCCATCGAAGCCGCCGACGAGTCCTCGGACCGTTCGGCCCAACCCGTCACCGTCTACTAGGAGAGAACGACAATGGATCTGCCCACCCTCTGGTTCTGGATCGTCGGGTTCCTCTTCATCGGGTACTTCGTGCTCGACGGGTTCGACTTCGGCGTCGGGATGGCGCTGCCCTTCCTCGGACGCGATGAGATCGACCGGCGCGTCATGATCAACACGATCGGCCCGGTCTGGGACCTCAACGAGACCTGGCTCATCGTCGCCGGGGCGTCGCTGTTCGCGGCGTTCCCGGAGTGGTACGCGACCCTGTTCAGCGGCTTCTACCTGGCCCTGCTGCTCATTCTCCTGGCCCTCATCGCTCGCGGTGTCTCCTTCGAGTACCGCCACCACCGGCCCGAGTCGCGCTGGAAGAAATGGTTCGACGGCATGATCGTCGTGGGCTCGGCCGTCCCCGCCCTGCTCTGGGGGGTCGCGTTCGCGAACATCGTGCACGGAGTGCCACTGGATGCCGAGCACAACTACACGGGAACGCTCGTCGACCTGCTCAACCCGTATGCACTGCTCGGCGGACTCACGACCCTCCTGCTGTTCTTCACGCACGGGGTGGTGTTCCTCAGCCTGAAGACCGACGGCGACCTGAGGCTGCGCGCCCGCGCGCTCGCCGTGCGCTCCGGCCTGGTCACCATCGTCGTCGCCGCGGCCTTCCTGCTCTGGACCAACGCCGACCACGGCACCCCGCTCTCCTGGCTCGTCGCCGGGATCGCCGCCGTGGCGCTCATCGCCGCCTACGTCGCCACCCTCCGCTCGAGGGAGCTGCCGTCGTTCTGGCTCATGGCGGTGTCGATCGCGACCGCGGTCGCGAGCCTCTTCCTCGGCCTCGCTCCGAACGTGATGCCGGCGAGCAACGACGTGGCCAACAGCCTCACCATCCACAACGCCTCGAGCACCACGTACACGCTGACGGTCATGAGCTGGATCGCTCTGGCGATGCTGCCGATCGTGCTCGCCTATCAGATCTGGACCTACTGGATCCTGCGCAAGCGCGTCACGCGGGAGTCCATCCCGCAGCTCCAGACGACCCTGGTCGAGTGATGCGTCCGTTCGACCCGAGACTGCTGCGCCACGCCCGATCCTCGGCCTGGTTCCTGGCGTCGACCGCGGTGCTCGGGCTGCTGCGCACGGCGTGCACGATCGCCTTCTGCTGGCTGCTCGCCCACGGGGTGGCGGCCGCGGTCGCCGGGCGCTCCCTCGAGTGGACCCTCGCCGGTCTCGCGCTGGTGGTGGCGGCGCGCGGCGTGACCGTCTGGGCGATGGATGCCGCCGCGGCATCCGGTGCCGCACGAGTCAAGTCCGAGCTGCGCAGGCGGGTCATGGCGAGCATCGGCCGACTCGGGCCGCAGTGGGTGGCCCGGCGCAACCGTGCCGAGGTCGCCACGACGGCGGTGATGGGGCTCGAGTCGCTGGACGGCTATTTCGCCCTCTTCCTCCCGCAGCTCGTGCTGACCGCCGTGGCCACTCCGCTGGTGGTGGCGACGATGCTGCTCGCCGACCCGCTCAGCGGGATCATCGCCGTCGCGACCATCCCCCTCATCCCCGTCTTCATGGTGCTGATCGGGTGGGCCACCCAGGCGGCGCAGCAGCGCCAGTGGTCGCGCCTGCTGCATCTCTCGGGCCGCTTCCTCGACGCCGTGATGGGCCTGGCCACGCTCAAGATCTTCGGGCGCGCGACGCGTCAGGAGTCCCGGCTCGCGGCGGTGACCGACGACTACCGCAGGGCGACGCTGAAGGTGCTCCGCTTCTCGTTCCTCAGCGGGTTCGCGCTGGAGATCATCGCGACGCTCTCGGTCGCGCTGGTGGCGGTCTCGGTGGGACTTCGCCTGGTGGACGGAGCCGTCGGCCTCGAGGTGGGGCTCTTCGTGCTGCTGCTCGCCCCCGAGGCGTTCCTCCCGCTGCGCCAGGTCGGTGCGAACTATCACGCCTCCGCCGACGGGCTGTCAGCCGCCTCCGACGCATTCGCCATCATCGACGACGTGCCGGCGGCGGCGGCTCCGCGTGGACCACTCGCCGGCGGCGACGTCGTCTTCGACCGTGTGACGGTGGCCCGCGGAGACAGGACCGTCGCGTCGGGTCTCTCCGCCACCGCCCCGGCCGGCCGGATCACCGCCATCAGCGGACCCAGCGGCTCCGGCAAGTCGAGCCTCGTGGCCGCACTGCTCGGCTTCGCCGACCACGCCGGCTCATTCACGATCGGCGGCCGAACGGTCGAGCGGGCCGACATCGCCTGGTGCGGTCAGCGGCCGCGGCTGGTGCGCGGGACCGTCCGCGAGAACGTTGCACTCGGCGACGACCGGCCGGACCCGGTGCTCGTCCGCCGCTCGCTCGCGCTGGCGGCGGCCGACGAGATCGACCCGGACACCGTGGTCGATGCGGACGGCCGCGGCCTCTCCGGCGGCCAGTCCGGCAGGATCGGCATCGCTCGGGCGATCTACCGGTGTCAGAGCCGGAACACCCCGGTCATCGTGCTCGATGAGCCCTCCGCGGCTCTCGACGCCGATACGGAGGCGCGCATGCTCGACGGCCTCCGACGTCTCGCGGAGCTCGGAGTGGCCGTGATCGTCACCAGCCATCGCGACGCCGTGCTCCGGTGCGCGGACTCGGTCGTCGAACTGGGCGAGGTGAGCGATGTCGTCGTCTGAACGAGAAGTGCTGCGCCTGGCCCAGCCGCCGCTCAGGCGGTTCCTCCCCGGCGCGGCGCTCGGCACGCTCTCCGCGCTGAGTTCCGTTGCGCTCCTGGCGACCTCCGCCTGGCTGATCACCCGGGCGTCGCAGCATCCGCCGATCCTGTTCCTCTCGGCCGCGATCGTGGGCGTGCGCGCCTTCGCTCTGGGACGCGCCGCCTTCCGTTACGCCGAGCGTCTCGCGGGCCACGATGCGGCGCTCCGCCGGCTGGGCGCCCTGCGCGTGGGCATCTACCGGCGGCTCGAACCGCTCGCACCCGACCTCCTGCCGGTCGCCTCGACGGGAGACCTCATGACGAGGCTGGTCTCCGACGTGGACCGGATGCCCGACCTCCCGCTCCGCGTGGTTCAGCCCCTCGTGGTCGCCGCGGTCACCGCGATGCTCAGCGTAATCGGCGTCACGGTGCTGCTGCCCGCCGCGGGGATCGCTCTCGCGCTGGCTCTCGCCCTCGGCTTCGTGGTCTCCACCCTGGTGCACTCGGCCATCTCTGCGGCGGCGGAGCGGCAGTCCGCGCCGCTCCTCGCCGCGCTCGCGGGACGCGTGCTGGACACGATCGCCGAACTGGACGTGCTGACCGCGTTCGACGCCCTCGATGACCGCCTCCGATCGATCGACGAGGCGGACGGCAGGCTCACCCGCGCCTCGCTGCGCCGGGCGGCCGGTGCCGGCACGACCACCGCGCTGCTCGGCGCCCTCGCCGGCTTCGCCGCGATCGCCGGGCTCGCGTCCGCCGTCCCCGCCCTGACCTCGGGATCCCTGGATGCCCCGGCCCTCGCCGTCGTCGCCCTCGTTCCTCTGGCCGTCTTCGAGTCGCTCGGAACCGCTCCCCTGGCCGTCGCCGCATGGCGCCAGGTGCGCGCCAGCGCCCAGCGCATCGCCGACACGACGACCGCGGAGTGGACCGTCCCACCGCGCGGCGGATCCGCCCCTGCACCATCGGCCCTCGGAGCGAGCGCACCCGTCATCGCCCTCCACGACTTCTCGGTGCGCTGGCCCGGTGCTCCGGATGACACGATCACGGCCCTCGACCTGGAGCTGTCCCCCGGCGACCGACTGCACATCTCCGGGGCGAGCGGCGCGGGCAAGACGACCCTCGCCCACGCCCTCGTCGGCTTCCTCGCCCACCGTGGCTCGTACCGGCTGCGCGGGGTCGAGGTCGATACGCTCTCGGAGGACGCCCTCCGCTCCGTCGTGGGTCTGTGCGAGCAGACGCCGTACCTCTTCGACTCCGACCTGCGGCAGAATCTCCTGCTGGCTCGCGACACGGCAACCGACGACGACCTGCTCGAGGTGCTTCGGCGGGTGGGCCTGTTCGACTGGGCGATGGACCGCGACGGACTCGACACGCGCGTCGGCGACGGGGGCGGACTCGTCTCCGGCGGACAGGCCCAGCGCATCGCCCTCGCGCGGGCCCTTCTCGCCGACTTCGCCGTCGTGGTCTTCGATGAGCCGACCGCCAACGTGGAGGAGGGCCTCGCCGACCGGCTGATGGCCGACATCCTCACCGCCGCCTCCGACGATCGACGCATCGTGGTGGTGATCAGCCACACCGCGGTGGACCCGTCGCTCGTGACGCGGAGCATGCGTCTGGAACCGACGGGACGCAGAGTCGCGTCCCGGTAGAAGAAAGGTGATCGCACCATGAACTCCACCCAGCAGCCGGGGCACGCCGGAGAGGGGCCGGTGACGGTCCTCGACGACGCGGAATCCTGGGAACTGCTCGGCTCGTCGACACTCGGTCGACTCGCCCTCAGTGTCAGGAACGTGCCCGAGATCTTCCCCGTGAACTACTACGCCGACGGCTCGAGCATCCTGTTCCGCACCGCGGAGGGCACGAAACTGCTCGCTCTCACGATCAACTCCACCGTGGCCTTCGAGGCCGACGGCGCATCGGAGACCCAGGCCTGGAGCGTCGTCGCCAAGGGCGCCGCGCACGCGCTGGAGAGTCAGAGGGAGATCCTCGAGGCCGATGCGACGCCGCTCTCCCCCTGGATCCCCACCCTCAAGTACGTCTACGTGCGCATCGTGCCCACCGAACTCAGCGGGCGGCGCTTCGTTCGAGCGCCGGAGCCGGAACGCTACTGAACCGGCGCGATCGGTCGGGATCGAAGCCGGTCCAGCCGAGCCGCTTCACCAGCTCGGTGCACGTGAGGTAGGCCGCCCCGATCCCCAGGAGGGTGACGAGGATTCCCGGGGAGGGGGCCGAGAATCCGAAGAATCCCGCGAACGGCAGGAACGGCACCGCGAAGGTGAGGGCGGCGATCGCCACCGTCGCCCCGAGGAAGACCGCGTCGGGGCGGCTGCGGAGGAAGAACCGGCCGGTGCGCAGCGAGACGAGCACCACCATCTGCGTGAGGGCGGACTCGATGAACCACGAGCTCTGGAACACGGCCTCGGGCGCGTGGAAGCCCCAGGCGAGAACGGCGAACGTGACGAGGTCGAACACGGTGCTGAGCAGGCCGAACACGATCATGAAGCGCTGGATGGAACCGATGCGCCAGTGGCCGGGGTGCACCAGCCGCTCCGGGTCGACCCGATCCCGGGCCACGAGGGTGTTCGGGAGGTCCGCGAGGAAGTTGAGCAGCAGGATCTGGCCGGGAAGCATGGGCAGGAAGGGCAGCAGCGCCGAGGCGATCACCATGCTGAGCACGTTGCCGAAGTTGGAGCTGGAGGCGAACCGCACGTACTTGAGCGTGTTCGCGAAGGTGCGCCTGCCGAGGCGCACGCCGGTCGCCACCACGCCCAGGCTCTTGTCGAGCAGCACGATCGCCGCCGCCTCCTTGGCCACGTCGGTCGCCGTGTCCACCGAGATGCCCACGTCGGCCGCGTGAAGGGCCGGACTGTCGTTGATGCCGTCTCCGAGGAATCCCACGGTCTGCCGGCCGGCGCGCAGGGCAGAGACGATCTCCTCCTTGTGCCTCGGCTCGACCTCGGCGAAGACGTCGCAGTTCTCCACCGCCTGCCGGAGGGCGGTGGGGCTCATGTCGTCGATCCGCGCGCCGGTGACGACCACGGCGGCACGCAGCCCGATGCGGGCGGCGAGGGCACCGGCGACCAGCGCGTTGTCGCCGGTCACCATCACCACGCGAACGCCCAGGTCGCGCAGTTCGGCCACCTCCTGCTGCACGTCCGGCTTCAGCTCGTCGCGGAACACCAGCAGGCCGGCGAGCTGGAGGTCGCGTTCGGCGGGAACGTCGACGGCCTCGCCGTCGCCGAGCGCGCGGGTCGCGATGCCGAGCACGCGGAACCCGTCGGCGCTCAGCGCGGCGTAGCGCGAGCGGGCCGCATCCAGCGCGCCCGCCGAGTCGTCACCGGCCACCCCCGCGCAGCGGCCGAGCACGGAGTCGAAGGCCCCCTTCGTGATCAGGGTGCGGATGCCGTCCAGCTCCACCGCGACGGAGAGCCGCTTGCGGGAGAAGTCGTACGGCACCTCGCCGAGCGCCACTCCCTCCGGCGCTGCGGTCGCCCGGAGGATCGCCGAATCGAGAGAGTTCGCGTAGCCGTGCTGCAGGCCGGCGTTGAGGGCCGCGAGGCGGAGCACCGAGGCATCCGTCTCGCCATCCGGTGCGAGCGCCCCGTGCAGCTCCACGGCACCGGAGGTGAGCGTGCCCGTCTTGTCGGTGCAGAGCACCGTGAGGGAGCCCAGATCCTCGATCACGTCGAGTCGTTTGACGATGACGCGATTGCGCGCGAGCGCGCGGGCCCCCACCGAGAGGCTCACGGAGACGATCACCGGCAGCATCTGCGGGGTCACCCCGACCGCGAGTGCGAGCGAGAACAGCAGCGCATCGACGAGCGGTCGGCCGAGCAGGATGTTGATCACGAAGACCGCGATCGTCAGCACGATCATGACCCTGAGCAGCAGGAGCCCGAAACGGCTGATCCCGTGCTCGAACGCGGTGGGGAGGGTCTTCGACCGCAGGCGTTCCGTGACCTGACCGATCTCGGTGTCCCGTCCCGTTCCCACTACCAGGGCGCTGGCGAGACCGCTCACCACGTGCGTCCCCTTGAAGACGCTGTTGATGCGGCCGGCGAGGGGCGTCTCCCGCGTGAGAGCGGCCGTCGCATCCTTCTCGCAGGGCACGGACTCGCCCGTGAGCGCCGACTCGTCGACGGTCAGATCGGTTGAGTCGATGAGCCTGCAGTCCCCGGGCACCACGTCGCCCGCGGAGAGCGAGACGACATCGCCCGGCCGCACCGCGTCGACGGGCAGGGTCATGGTCTCTCCGTCGCGCACCACCTCGACGGTGGCCGTGACCTGCGCCATCAGCGCCTGCACGTCGTGAGAGGCCCGATACTCCTGCACGAACCCGAGGAGGGCACTCGCGAGCACGATGCCCACGATGATCGTCGCGTCGGTCGCATCGCCGACCGCTCCCGCGATCGTGGCGGCGAGCACCAGGATGAGGGTCACCGGGGAGGCGAACTGCCGCAGCAGGATCCGCCACCAGCTCGCATGGGCGATGTGCGGTGCGGCAGGCTCCGCGAGGTCGGCGGTGGCACTCCGGAGCTGAGCGAGCGGGGCCGTCCAGAGGTCGCTCGCGACGCTCATCCGCGATCCGCGAGCAGGGACGGATGGTCGCCCTCGCGCGGCAGCTCCGCCACCCACTTCCAGCTCGTGACGTCGGGCGAGTCCTCGCCGTGGTCGTAGGCGTAGGCGCGGTGGCGCGACCGCTCGTCGTCGAAGTGCTGAGACAGTCCCGCGTAGGTCTCGTCGAGACCGGGGACGTGACGGATGACGTCCATGGCCAGCCGATACCGGTCCAGGTCGTTGAGCATCAGCATGTCGAACGGCGTGGTGGTGGTGCCCTTCTCGGCGAATCCGCGCACGTGCAGGTTCTCGTGGTTGTGCCGGCGATAGGCGAGCTGATGCACCAGCGCCGGATAGCCGTGGAAGGCGAATACGACGGGTCGGTCGGTGGTGAAGATCGAATCGAAGTCGGCGTCGGGCATGCCGTGCGGATGCTTCGAGGGCGCGTTCAGCCGCATCAGGTCCACCACGTTGACGAACCGCACGCGGAGGGACGGGATCGCGTCGGCGAGCAGTCGCACGGCGGCCATCGCCTCCATCGTGGGCACGTCGCCGGCCGCGGCGATCACGGCATCGGGCTGCTCCCCCGGTCGCTCGGTTCCCGCCCAGTCCCAGATCCCGATCCCGCGGGCTCCGTGCACGCGCGCCTCCTCGACCGAGAGGAACGTCGGCGCCGGCTGCTTGCCCGCGACGATCACGTTGACGTAGTCGCGGCTGGCGAGGCAGTGCTCGGCCGTGACCAGGAGGGAGTTCGCGTCCGGCGGGAGGTAGACGCGCACCACGGCCGGACTCTTGTTCACCACGTGGCTGAGGAAGCCCGGATCCTGATGGGAGAAGCCGTTGTGATCCTGCCGCCAGACGTGCGAGCTGAGCAGGTAGGTGAGCGAGGCGATCGGCCGCCGCCACGGCACGCGGGCGCTGGACTCGAGCCACTTGGCGTGCTGGTTGAACATCGCGTCGACCACGTGGATGAACGCCTCGTAGGAGTTCATCATGCCGTGGCGACCGGTCAGCAGGTAGCCCTCGAGCAGCCCCTCCACGAGGTTCTCGCTGAGCACCTCGATCACCTTGCCGGTCGGCGCGAGGTGCTCGTCCGTGGGCGTGGTCTCACCCATCCACTGCTTTCCGGAGACCGCGTAGACGGCATCGAGCCGGTTGCTCGCCGTCTCGTCCGGTCCGAAGATCCGGAAGTCGGACGGGTTGTGCTCCATCACCTCGGCGAGCCAGCGGCCCAGCACCCGCGTGGCCTCGGCCGTCACCCCGCGGCCCTCGCTCAGCGCGACCTCCTGGTGCTCGATCGCGGGAAGCAGGAGTGGATGCAGCGACCGGCCGCCGTTGGAGGCCGGGACCGCGCTCATCCGCTTGTCCCCTCGCGGACGGACCGCATCGAGCACGACCGCGGGGCGGCCCGCCTCATCGAAGAGCTCGTCGATGGAGTAGCTGCGCATCCACTCCTCCAGCTGCCGGCGATGCTGCGGATTCTCGCGCACCTCCGAGAGCGGCACCTGGTGGGCGCGCCACGTGTTCTCCACCGGGAGTCCGTCGACGAAGCCGGGGCCGGTCCAGCCCTTCGGAGTGCGGAGCACGATCATCGGCCAGGCGGGCCGCTCGGTCGCGTGGCCCAGGCGAGCGGCGTGCTGGATGCGGCGGATGTCGTCGAACGCCGTCTCGAGCACCGGCGCCATGCGCGCGTGGACCGCCATCGGGTCCTCGCCGTCGAATCCGCCGGAGACCACCCGGGGCGAGTAGCCGTAGCCGCGCATCAGCTCCAGCAGTTCCTCCTCGGGGATCCGGGCGAGGATGGCGGGGTTGGCGATCTTGTATCCGTTGAGGTTGAGGATCGGCAGCACCGCGCCATCCGTCGCCGGGTTGAGGAACTTGTTGAGGTGCCAGCTGGCGGCGAGCGTGGCCGTCTCGGCCTCGCCGTCGCCGATCACGCACGCGACGGTCAGGGAGGGGTTGTCCAGAGCGGCGCCGTAGGCGTGCACGAGCGAGTAGCCCAGCTCGCCGCCCTCATGGATCGACCCGGGGGTGTCCGGCGACGCGTGGGAGGGGATCCCGCCGGGGAACGAGAACTGCCGGAACAGCAGCTCCATCCCGTCGGCGTCCTGCGTGATCCGGGGGAAGAGCTCGGAGTACGTTCCGTCCAGCCACGCGTTGGCTACCACGGCGGGACCGCCATGGCCCGGGCCCGCGATGAACAGCACCGAGTCGCCGCGCTCGACGATCAGCCGGTTCAGATGCGCGTAGACGAAGTTGAGGGCAGGGGACGTGCCCCAGTGTCCCAGCAGGCGCGGCTTGATCTGCTCGGGCGCGAGCCCCTCGCGCAGGAGCGCGTTCCGCAGAAGGTAGATCTGGCCGACGGTGAGGTAATTCGCCGCCCGCCACCACGCGTCCACCGCGTAGAGCGGAAAGTCCTCGCGTCGTGCGAGCGCGTCGCCGATCGGGCTGGAGCTGGAGCTCATCTGGTCGTCCTTCCGTGACCTGTGAAGACTATGGATGCCCGGGCGCCGCCGGTGGGACGTTGGTCCCGCCCGGCCGTGGGCCTTTCGTCCCGAAGAGCAGGCTCGCGCCGCGCCAGGCTGGTGGTGTCCGAGCCGCATCGGACCTCCTCGAGCGGCACCTCCCCCGATCATGCGCCGCGCGCCGCGCCGCCGCCACCACGAAAGAGTGAACGATGTCGAAACCTGCCACCCCGCTCACCGAACTGTCGGCCGAGGAGTGCCTCGCTCTGCTCGCCACGA
The DNA here is from genome assembly GCA_966212465.1 of uncultured Lacisediminihabitans sp. Classification (GTDB taxonomy): domain Bacteria; phylum Actinomycetota; class Actinomycetes; order Actinomycetales; family Microbacteriaceae; genus Lacisediminihabitans. Next base: position 15,173 of record CBIHRK010000001.1, on the reverse strand, counting down.
CGGATCTCGGCCGGCTCGCGGTCATCCGCGACGAGACGCCCGACATCTTCCCGGTCAACTACCTACTGGGGGGCAACGGCAAGGTCTACTTCCGGAGCGCTCCCGGCACCAAGCTGATCGACATCACCCTGTACCCTGCGGTCGCGTTCGAGGCGGACGGCACGGCCGACGGCGAACGCTGGAGCGTGGTCGTGCGCGGAGAGGCCCACCGCCTCGAGTACGACTCCGAGATCGAGGAGTCGGGCATCCACGAGCTCCGCAGCTACAGCCCCACCGAGAAGTGGAATTACGTGCGGATCGACCCGCGGATCGTCTCCGGCAGGCGTTTCCGCCGGGTGCACAGCCCCATCCGTTCCGCCTAGTCCCCCGACCCCGATCGTCGCGCTCGGCGCGAAGAAGGAAGAGAAGTGTTCATCGTCCTGCTCATCGTCCACGTGCTCGGCGCGGTCTTCCTCGTGGGGCCGCTTGCGATCCTGCCCATGCTCGGCCTGCGCGAGATCCGCAACGGGCGAGCGGAGGGGGTGGCGGCCATCGCCCGATCCACCCGGCTGTTCGCGTTCCTCTCCATCCTGGTGCTGGTGATCGGATTCGGTCTGCTGTCGACCTCGCACGACCGGCACCCGGCCACGATCGCCACGCCCTGGGTCGCCGCCTCGGTGATCATCTTCGTGGCCGCCGTGAGTCTCATCCTGCTCGTGACCGTGCCCTCCCTCGTGTTCGAGGCGCGGCGCCTCGCCGCCCCGGCGGCGGAGCCGAGCGCCTCGTCCACTCCCGCCTACCGCCGCGTGGCGGCCAGCTCGGGCGCGGCGGCCCTCGGCCTCGTGGCGATCACTGTGCTGATGGTCTGGCAGCCCTAGGCGATCAGAGCCTGGCCTTGTCGATCGCCGACTGCACCGAGCTCAGGTAGCCCTCGGTCGTGTACGTCGCGCCGCTCACGCCGTTCACGTTCGCCGACTGGGCGGCGATCACCTGCTGCCGGAGGATCGGCGCCGCACGGTTGCTGATGTCGACCGAGCGTCCGCCCTGATCGGTGAGCTTGAGCGCCTTCACGTCCGTGATCTTGCCCGAGCTCACCACGATCTCCACCTGCACGGTGCCGAACGGGGTCGACTCGACGGAACCCGTGTAGGTCCCGCTCGCGCCCGACGCCGCCGGGGTGCTCGCGGAGGCCGACGCCGTCGGCGTGGGCGTCGCGGTGGCGGAAGTGGTGGTGCCACCGGACGAGGAGCCCGTGGTCGAGCTCCCGCTCGACGTGGTCGTGGTGCCGGATGCCGCGGCATCCGCAGCCAGGAACGACGACGCCGCCGCCGACCCGAACTGCCAGCCGATGCCGAGGATCGCGGTCGCCGCGAAGATGCCGCTCACTGTTGCTCTGACTCTCACCAGTCGAACCTTTCCGTGTGGAGTTGATGGTCGGGCAGTCCCAGCGCTCGCGCCTCGGCCTCGACGAGGTCGAGCCAGGCGGTGGGGCCGCAGATGTAGAGGTCGGAATCCCGCAGGCGGGGGAAGATGCTGCGCAGCGTGACACCGCGTCGCGAGTCCTCCTGGGTCATCCAGCGGTGGCCGGAGCGAGCACGCGGGCCGACCATCGTGTAGACCCGCACGCCCTTGGCCCGGGCGAGCTCCATCACCTCGTCCCAGAGGTAGGTCTCGCTCTGAGTGGACGCCCGGAGCAGCAGGGTGGCCTCACCCGGGCGGATCTGCGAGTCCTCGAGGAACGCGCGCACGGGGGTGATGCCGATCCCGGCCACGATCACCGCGAGGTGCGGCGCCGTGCGCCCCGCGTCGGTGAACACGCCGTACGGTCCCTCGAACCAGACGCGTGTGCCGATCGGCACGCGGGTGATGGCGTCGCTGCCGGCGCCGAGGTTTCGCACGGTGATGCGCGCGGTCCCGTCGGTGGGCACGGAGGAGAGGGAGATGGGGTGCGAATGCCACCAGGTGCGGCCGGTCCAGAACCGCCAGACGAAGAACTGGCCGCCGGCGGAACCGAGCGACCGCAGAGAGCGCCCGGAGAGCGTGATCGATGCGACGCCCGGGGCGACCTGCTCGATCGACCGCACCCGAACCCCGTGGCGGAGGCTGGAGACGAGCGGCTCGGCGAAACGGAAGGTCGCGATCGATCCGAAGGTCAGGATGTAGAGCGCGATCCAGTACGCCCGCTCGAAGGTGCCCGCAGCGAAGAGCCCGCCGACGCTCAGCTGGTGCGGCACCGCCACGAGCACGGCGACGTAGCTCAGCAGGTGCACCAGGTGCCAGGCCTCGTAGCTGAACCGCCTGCGCACCGCCACCAGCGAGGTGATGACCACGACGAGCAGCAGCCCCATCCCGATGAAGGCCAGCGGCATGTCCGGCAGGGCCAGCATCGGTCCGATCTCGGCGATCGGGTTGAACCCGCTGGCCATGCCGTAACCCACGAGCAGCAGAAGGCCGTGCGCCAGCAGGAGGTACAGCGCGGGCTTGCCGAGGGAGCGGTGCACGGCGATCGCGCGATCGTGGCCCACGGTGCGGTCGATGATCGGGATGCGGGCGGCGAGCACCAGCATGACGAGGATGAGGTCGGTGCCGATGAGGCCTGCCACGATGCCGAGGCTGGTGACGGCATCCGCGATGGTCCCGAACTTGCCCGCGCCGCCGTAGGCCAGGTAGAGCGCCACCGCCGCGGCGGCGGAGGCCCATAGTGCGGCCACCATCGCGTCGGAGCGACGCATGCGGCGGCGGTACTCGCGACGGCGGTCGGGCACGGCGGCGGTCGCCCGTCGTTCCATCACTGCGCTCACGTGCCCTCCCGGTTCGAATCGTCATCACGCTTCAGGTGATGTTCACGATTCATCCAGAATCTAAGAGCCACCTCTGCGAGGGCAGTAAGGAAGCACCGTGCGGGGAGAGAGTTCTTACATGTTCGGGAGCAGAACGCGCACGACGAGTCCCGGATCGGAGTTCCGGAGGGACACCGATCCGCCCGCCTTGACGCAGATCGCCCGGACCAGCGCGAGCCCGAGACCCGACCCGCCGGTGACACCGGTGCGGGAGTCGTCGGCCCGCGAGAACCGGTCGAAAGCGCGCTCGAGGAACTCGGGCGGCATGCCCGGCCCGTCGTCGCGCACGACCACCTCGATCCCCGCACCGTCGTCGCGCAGCTCGATCGAGACGCTCCCCCGTTCCCCCACCGCCGCGATGGCGTTCGAGGCGAGGTTGTCGACGACGCGGGAGAAGGATGCCGGCGAGAGCGCGTAGCGCGCCTCCGGTCGCCCGATCTCCAGCGAGTAGGAGACCTCCACATGGGTGCCCATGCCGAGCAGTCGCGCCCGGTCGATCCCGTCCATGAACTCCGTCGCGAGACGGTCGCCGGTGCTCGTCTCCTCGTCGGTCTCCCCCGCCTCCAGCCGCGAGAGCGCCAGCAGGTTCGAGGCGAGCGAGGAGAGCCTCCCCACCGACTTCTCCGCGGCTCGGATCCGGCCTTCGAGAACCTCCGGCTCGTGCAGGTGGTTGTGGGTGAGCTCGAGCTGGGTCTGCAGGGCCGCCAGCGGTGTTCTCAGCTCGTGGGCGGCATCCGACACCACCTGCTTCTCGCGGGCCGTGGATCGTCGCACCCGGGCGAGGAACGCGTTGAGCGTCACCGCCAGCGCGTTGATCTCGTCGCGGGCGGGGCCGACCGGTAGCCCCTCCGCCCCCTCGGCCGCGCTGAGATTCTCGGCCTGCAGGCGCATCCTGGTCACCGGTCGCAGGGCCGCCGTTCCCAGGAGCCACGAGGCGACGCCGAAGAAGGCGAGCAGCACCAGGCCGCCGATCACGAGCAGACGGTCCAGGGCCTGCGCGGTGAGGTCGCTCGATTCCACGCTCCGCGCGGCCCAGAGTGCCCAGGTGCCGTCGCGGCCCGCCACCTTCTCCCCCACGACGACGAACGATGAGCCGTCGACGCTCGCCGAGAACACCTCGTCGGCCGCCGGGCGCTCCGCGATCTTCTCCCGAAGGTCGTCGGGCAGGGAGTCGAGCTCGACGCGGCCGCTCGGGTCGCGCACGTAGACGAGACTGCCTTTGCCGGTGTCGTCGATGGGGCCGCCCGGTTTCCGCGCGATCTCGGTGGCCAGCGGCACGAGGTCGGCCGAGGCCAGAGTCCGGTTGGCCGAGTCGAGGATGCTCCCCACGTTGATCCGCACGATCACCAGGGCCGCACCGAACAGGATCGCGGCGATCAGCACGCTGCCGATGGTGAGCCGCGCGCGCACGGACAGGCGGTTGAGCAGACGGCTCATCCGTCGTCCGCCTCACGCAGGGCGTAGCCGGTGCCTCGAATGGTCTGGATAGACAGGCCGCTGTCGACGCCCTCCAGCTTCCGGCGCAGATATTTCACGTACTGGTCGACGATGGTCGGGTCGATGTTGTTCACCGTGCCCCACACCTCTTCGAGGATCTCGTGGCGGGTGAGCGATCTGCCGAGGTTCTGCCCGAGGTATTTGAGCAGCAGGAACTCCTTGGAGCTGAGCGGGAAGCTCGCGCCGCTCGCGGTGGCGCGCATCGTCGACGTGTCGAGCGCGATGTTGCCCGCCCGCACCACCGGACGCGGGGTCGCGGCATCCCGCCGCACCAGCGCGCGCACGCGGGCGGCGAATTCCGCGAAGGCGAAGGGCTTGGTGAGGTAGTCGTCGGCGCCGGAATCCAGACCCTTCACCCGATCCTCGATCGCGTCGCGAGCGGTGACGAGCAGCACGGGCAGCGTGTTGCCGTGGTTGCGCAGGTGGCGGCAGATCTCGAAGCCGGTCATCTCCGGCATCATCACGTCGATGGTCGCGGCCGAGAATTCGCCGCCGGCCGCGGCGATCAGTGCGTCCATGCCGTTGTCCACGACGGTGACCTCGTAGCCTTCGTCGGTCAGGCCCTGGGCCACGAGCGCGCTCATCTCGGGGTCGTCCTCGACGACGAGGATCCGTGCCGCCATCAGCGGGCCCCCGATGCCGCGCCGATCGCGCGTCTCAGGTCCGGCTGGGCGTGCATGGGCCCTCCCTCAGGTTCAGTGCCGCTCACTGCAGCCTTCCACCCCCGGCTCCGCTCGCGCTCCACCTCGCCCGCGTGGCCGAAGTGAGTTCTCACATCCTGCCGCTACTCCTGGCAGAGCGCCATCGCGCCGCGCCCCACTCCGGTCGTGGCGTCGATCAGCCGACGCCCCTGCATGATCGTGCAGGTGAGCATCGTGCCGTCCCCGGCCTGCGCCAGCACGATATGGCCGGGCAGCGCTCCCGCGGGCAGCGAGACCGACCAGGGCAGGCGCACGTCGATGGCCTGGGATTCGCTGCCACCGTCGGTCCAGGTGATGGATGCGGCGGTCGTGCCGTCACCGGTGACCCGGTACACGATCGGCCACGAGCGCTCCGTGTCGATCACCGGCGCCGCCGATCCGGGTGCCGCCCATGGCGCGCCGTAGACCGCTGCCGGCCCGAGTGCGATCGACGTCGGTGCGATGGTGGCCCCGATGCCCAGCACTGCGACGGTCGCCAGCACGGCGACCGCAGACTGCCGCGTCATGGGCAGAGCATAGGCCTGCCGCACCCGGCGCGGTAGGGCCGGTGGATGCCGCGCGAGGATCTAGCGCTAGTTGTTCTAGTTGCACTAGCATTAATCCATGCTGGTTCTCATCGATCCGACCGCCGCGACACCCGTGTTCGCGCAGATCGAGACGTCCATCGCGACCCAGATCGCGACCGGGGCGCTCGCCACCGGTACGCGCCTGCCCGCCGCCCGGGAGCTCGCGGAAACGCTCGACCTCAACGTGCACACCGTGCTTCGCGCCTACCAGGAGCTCCGCGATCAGGGTCTGATCGAGCTGAGGCGCGGTCGCGGCGCCGTCGTCGTGGGGCTGCCGACCGCCGACCGGGTGCGCGAGGCGGTCGCACGGGCGGCAGCCGAGGCGAAGGCCGCTGGCATCCCGATCGGCACCCTGCTCGCACTCACCCGAAAGGAATACGAATCATGACCACACGAATCGTCGATCACCCGACCGCTCGCCGAGCCGCGCTCATCGCCACGGTCTGGGTGCCGCTGGCGATCCTCGGTGCGTCTGAGGCGGCGATCGTCGCCATCGGCGCCACGTCCCGATCGCCCCTCGTCGTGCACTGGGGCGGCGGGCCGGACAGCTACGGGCCATGGTGGACCTACACGATCCTCGTCGCCGCCGTAGGCCTGTCGATCGTCGTGCTCATGGGGGCCTTCATCGCTCGCGCGAGTCGGCTGGCCGGCATGATCGCCTGGCTGCCCGCGATCGCGCTCGGGATGTCGGTGTTCATCGGCCTCGGCACGGGGGTCGGGTCGGTCGCGCTCAACTCCTCGCCGCTGGCGCCCGCGGTGCCGATCCTCGCCGGGGCAGTGCTCGCCGTCGCCACCGTTCTGATCACCTACCGGCTGCTCCCGCGCGAGGCCCCGGCGAGCCCGGAGGTCGTGTCGGCCGACCGGCTCCCCGTGGCGCCGGGCGAGGTGGCGGCCTGGACCGGCAAGGTCGACCTGCCGGCCTGGTTCCTGGTGGTCGTCGCCACCCTGGCCGCACTTCTGCTCGCGCTCGGCGTGGTTCTGCTCCTCGTCGTCGGCGGCCGGGTGTGGCCGCTCTTCATCGCGCCCACGGTGGTGCTCGTCGCGCTGCTGATCACCGGCCAGTTCATCGTGACCGCGGGTCCACGGGGCTTCACGGCCCGATCGCTGATCGGGTGGCCCCGCTTCACCGTCCCCGCGGCCGACATCCAGAAGGCCGGCGTCGTCGAGATCGACCCGGTGGCCGATTTCGGCGGATGGGGCATCCGCTGGGTGACGGGAGGTTCGCGTTCGAGCCGCTGGGGAATCGTCACCCGCCGCGGGGCGAGCCTCGAGGTGGTGCGCCGGGACGGTCGCTCCATCGTGGTCACCGTCGACGATGCGGGCACGGCCGCCGCGGTGCTCGAGACCTACGCGGCCACTCCACGCTGACGGGGTGGGTGCAGCTCCCCAAAGTTTTCGGGGTGTGTGCATCCAAACGCCGATTCGGGAGGAAGTACTTCACAACAGCTACCCCCGATCGGCTTCGTGCCACCAAGGAGATCACCGTGAAACCACGATCCGTCGCCGGCTTCGCCGCCGGCGCCCTGCTCCTCGCCTCCCTCGCCGTTCCGGCATCCGCCTCGGCCGCGACGAATGCGCAGCTGTCAGTGCTGCACGGCGTCCCCGGAGTGACCGTCGATGTGTGGGTCAATGGCGCCCTCACCCTGAACGACTTCACCCCCGGAACGCTCGCGGGCCCGCTGAGCCTGCCGCCGGCCACGTACTCGGTCGCGATCACCGCGTCCAACGCCACGTCGGCGACCGACCAGGTGGTCATCGGACCGGTCGATCTGCCGCTCGCCGATGGAGGCAACTACACGGCGGTGGCGCACCTCGACGCCGCGGGCGCACCGACGGCGACCCTCTTCACCAACGACATCTCGAAGACCGCTCCCGGCCAGGGACGCCTCACGGTCCGTCACGTGGCCGCCGCACCTGCGGTCGACGTGCTGGCCGGCACGACTCCGGTGATCACCAATCTGACCAATCCGAACGAGAGAGTGTTGAACCTCGGTGTGACGACCGTCTCGGCGTCGGTGGTGGCCGCGGGAACCACCACCCCGGCACTTCTCGGGCCGGCCGACGTACCCATCCAGGACGGCGTGAACACGATCGTCTACGCGTACGGAAGCCTGGCGAACAACTCGCTGGCCCTCGCGGTCCAGACGATCAGCGGACTTCACACCCCTCCCGTCGGAATCCAGGCTGGCGAGACGGGTGCGGCTGCCCGCGCCGACTCGACCCAGTCACTCGAGCAGGCGATCGGCTTCGGAGCATTCGGGTTGCTCCTGATCGCCGGCCTGGCTGCGGTGATCGGCGTCCGGAGGTCGGCTGCTGCGCGGCGCTGACCCGGACGACATGCAGTCCGGCAATCGCACGAGGAGGGTCGGGGCGGTGCTCGTCATGAGCGCCGCCCTGATCCTCCCCGTGCTGTCCGGGTGCACCACCGCTCCTGCGGCCCCCGCCCCCGCATCCCCGGTTCCCGCGGCAGACACGCCGACCGTGCCGGACATCCCCACAACGGACGCCGGCATCGGGAACGTGACTCGCCAGGCGGTCGTCGCCCCGGTACGGGTGCAGTTCGAGCGGCTCGGCATCTCGATGCAGGTGGTGCCCGAGGCGCTCGACGCCAGAGGCGGCATGGGCCTTCCCTCCAACTCCCAGGTGGCGGGCTGGTATCGGTTCAGCCCGGGGCTCAGGCAGACGCAGGGTGCGACCGTCCTGGCGGCCCACATCGATGCGGTGCAGGGCGGTATTGGTCCGTTCAGCCGGCTCAAGAACGCGGTGGCGGGCGACTCGATCACTCTCACCGGCGACGACGGGTCGACGGCGATCTACACCGTTACCGAGCTGCGACAGATCGGCAAGATCGACGCGCCGATGGCGGAGGTGTTCGACGTCGCCGGGCCCGCGCGGCTGATGCTCGTCACCTGCGGAGGTGTCTTCAACGCGAAAACCGGGCACTACCTCGACAATGTCATCGTCACCGCCACCCCGCTCGTCACCCCATAGCCCCGACCGACGGCGAGAGAATGAATGATGCGTAGGCGCAGAGATGGCTGATCTGCTCAGCCAGAACGACGAGGCGTCGCTCGTCGCGCTCTTTCAGGGGGGCGACGAACGGGCGCTCGCTACCATGTACGAGCACTGGGCGAGGCTCGTCTATGGACTGGCCCTGCGCTCCCTCGGCGATGTCTCGGATGCCGAGGACGTGACTCAGAAGGTCTTCGTCTCCGCGTGGCTGGGGCGAGCCACCTTCGACCCGGATCGCGCACGGCTCTCGGCCTGGCTCGTCGGAATCACCAAGAACACCATCGTCGACGTGCACCAGCGTCGCGCGCGCGATCGGCGCGATCGCGAGGCGATGATCCTCGGTCTCGACCGTGACGTCACCGACTGGCCGGACGATGTCGCGGATCGGCTGATGATCGCCGACGCTCTCGCCGAGCTGCCGGACGTTCCGAGGCAGATCATGAGACTCGCGTTCTACGATCGGCTGACCCATTCCCAGATCGCCGAGAGGCTCGACCTTCCTCTCGGCACGGTGAAGTCCCACATCCGCAGGAGCCTGGACAGGCTGAGAACACGACTGGAGGTGAACGACGGTGCATAGCGATCCTGAACTGCTCGCCATGATGGCGCTGGAGGAACCCGACATCCCGGCCGACGCGATCGCTCACGTCGACGCCTGCCCCGAGTGCCGCGATGAGCTCGAGAGTCTGCGGCGGGTCGCTCACCTGGCCCGATCGGGCTCGCCCCTGGACGATCGTCTCGAGCAACCCGACCCGTCCGTGTGGACGCGCATCAGCACCACTCTCGCGCTCGACCCGGCGGTGGGCCCGTCGAGAGCGGCGGTCGCCTCGTCGCCGGATGCTCACGCTGCACTCGCACCCGCTCCCCTCCGGCGAATGCAGCCCCGGCCGCCCCGCCGAAGGCGAGCCCGTCGTTGGGCCGTCGCCCTGTCGGTCGCCGCTGCCGTGGTCGTAGGCGCAGGAATCGCCGGCATCGCCATCGTGCGCGTGAACACGTCCGTCCCCGAGTCGGTGACGACCCGCGCGAGCCTGACCGCGCTCCCCCGGTGGACCGGGTCACGGGGTGTCGCCTTGGTCGAGAGATCGACGGGGGGCGAGCGTGAGGTCGTCGTCTCTCTGACCGTCTCCCACGGGGCGTCAGGGTACAGAGAGGTCTGGCTGATGTCCCGAGATCTGACGAAGTTGATCAGCATCGGCGTGCTGTCGGGGACGAAGGGGCGATTCATCCTCCCCGCCGACGTGAGCCTGAAGGCCTATCCGGTCGTCGACATCTCCGAGGAACCGCTCGATGGAAACCCCGCGCACTCGGGCGACTCGATCGTGCGGGGAACCCTGCTCGGCACGAACGGCACCGCCGCTTCTTAGGATTGTGGGCACCCACAGCACCCATCCGAACTCGTTGCACGGTAGTGGTCGCCCCGCGCGGTGCTCAGGGGACCACGACTGCGCAACCAGTGGGCCGATAGCGTGAGCCACTTGGCGCGGGAGGGCTGCACACGTCCGTAGGGCGGACGGGACTTGAACCCGTGACCGACGGATTATGAGTCCGCTGCTCTAACCAGCTGAGCTACCGCCCCGCGCGACCGGCGATCAGGAGAACTGCTCGTCGAGCGACGCATCGGTGACCGGGTCGGTCACCGGTTCCCCACGATACAGGGCTTCGAAGATGGTGAGCGTGCGCTGGATGTCGTGTGCCGCGATGTATCGCAACGACCACTTCTTCATCCGCGTGAGGTCGGCCTCGGGCTGGGTCAGCACCGCCGTGAGCTTGGCCGCGAGGTCGTCCACGTTGCCCGGCTCGAAGAGGTAGCCGTTCTCCCCGTTGTGCACGAGATGCGGGAGCGCCATCGCATTCGCGGCCACGATCGGCAGGCCCGACGACATCGCCTCCATGGTGGCGATGCTCTGCAGTTCGGCGATGGAGGGCATCGCGAACACGGTCGAATGGGTCAGCGCCGCCCGCAGCTGCTCGTCGGTGACATAGCCGGTGAACGTGGTGCGGTCGGCGATGCCGAGCGACCGCGCCATGGCCTGCAGCTGGTTCATGAGGTCGCCGGTGCCCACGATCTCGAGCTTCGCGTCCAGCGCCGGATCGAGCTTGGCGACGGCACGCAGCAGGTCGTCGATGTGCTTCTCGGCGGTCACCCGGCCCACGAAGATGATGCGGTTCTCGGTGCGCTTCTCGAAGCTCGGCGTGTACAGCGAGGCGTCGATGCCGCAGGAGACCGCGTGCACGTCGCGGATGTCGGTCTCCGCCTCGAGGAAGTCCGCGGCCTTGCGCGACGGCGAGGTCACCGCCGAGACGAGGCGGTAGGTCTTCGCCGCGTCGTTCCACGAGATCCTCGCGGCCGTGCGCTGCAGGAACTTCGGCAGCAGCGTGTGCTCCATGAGGTTCTCGGGCATGAAGTGGTTGGTGGCGATGACCGGGATGCCGCGGAGCCGAGCCTGACGCACCAGCGCGCGCCCCAGCACGATGTGCGACTGCACGTGCACCACGTCGGGCTCGAAGTCGTCGAGGATCCGCGCCGAATTGCGCTGCGCCCGCCACGGCAGGGCGAACCTCAGCCAGTCGTGCGGATACCAGCGCCACGAATAGACGCGGTAGACGCCGAACGTGGCCCCCTCGTGGGTCTCCATGAAGTAACCGTGCTTCCGGCTCGATGCCGGCGAGGCGACCCGCACCTCGTTGCCGCGCTGCTGCAGGCCTGCCGCGAGCCGCGCGGAAAAAGTGGCCGCGCCGTTGACGTCGGGCGGGAAGGTGTCGACCCCGATGAGGATCTTGAGCGGTCGCTTCGGCGGCGCATCAGGCGCCGAGGAGGTCGAATCCGTCGAATCAGTCAAAACGCGGGGGCATCCCTTGTGATCGGAGCAAGAACCATCAGTCTACGGGGATGACAGGACGCTTGGCCTGAGGGTGCACCCGCGCGAGTCGGAACACGCCGAAGATGGCCAGCGCGCCGGCCACCGCGAACGCGAAGGCGGCCCACCAGGGCGCACCCGCCGCCTCCTGCAGCACCACGATTCCGATGGTGACAGCCACGATCGGGTCGATGACGGTGAGCCCGGCGATCACCAGATCCGGCGGTCCCGACGCGTACGCGGTCTGCACGAAGTACCCGCCCAGACCTGCCGCGGCCAGCAGAGCGACGACGCAGAGGATGGTCAGCCACTCGAAGCCCTGCGCCCCGTTGATGAGGATGGTCTGGATGCGGCCGATCACCACCTTCGCCAGCGTGGCGACGAACCCGTAGAGCACGCCCGCGCCGAGGATGAAGATGATCGCCTTGAAGCGGTGCCTCAGCAGGATGAACGCCAGCAGGAACAGCGCGGTGATCACGGCGAGCAGGATCAGCACGATCACCAGCTCGCGCTCGGTGATCTCCTTCGAGCTCGTGGTGAACGTGGCGACGGTCACGAACAGGGCCACCCCGATCACGCAGAACAGGATGGCGCGGATCGTCTCCCTGGTGAGCTTCACCTTCGACACCCGCGAGTTCACGATCGCCGTGATCACCAGGGCCACCGCTCCCAGCGGCTGCACGACGGTGATCGGCGCCAGGGTGAGGCTGAAGAGCTGGAACACCACCGCGAGGCCGAGCATGAGCGTGCCCACCACCCACGACGGTCGCTTGAGCAGCGCGAAGATCTGACCCGCGCTCAGGCCCGACGAGGCTTCGGAGGTCTGCGCCTCGACCTTGTTCACACCGCGATGCTGCAGCTGGGCCCCGAGCGCGAGGAAGCATGCGCCGACCAGGGCGATGGGGATGCCGAGCGCCTCATGGGGCGTGAGAACCTGTTGGCTCGCGAGTTGCAGCATGTCGAGAGTCACCCGTCGACTGTACCCGGAGCCCACAGGATATTCTTGGCGAATGGCCGTACTCCCCATTCTGATTACAGGGGCGCCCGTGCTCCACACCCCCGCCGCCGAGGTGACCGAGTTCGACCAGGAGCTCGCTGCGCTCATCGACCACATGTACGAGACGATGGAGGCGGCGCCCGGAGTGGGCCTCGCCGCCCCGCAGGTGGGGGTGGGCAGACGGCTGTTCGTCTACAACTGGACCGACGAGAACGGCACCCTCTGGCGCGGGGCCGCCGTCAACCCCGAGCTCTGGATCAGCCCGACCCCCGTCGGCCCGGCCGACGAGGACACGGAGTCGGAAGGATGCCTCTCGGTTCCCGGCGAACGCTTCCCGCTCCGCCGCGCCGAGCTCGCCATCCTCCGCGCGCTGGATGCCGACGGCACGCCCTTCGAGGTGCGCGCAGAGGGCTGGCTCGCCCGCATCTTCCAGCACGAGTACGACCACCTCGACGGGGTGCTCTACGTGGACCGCCTCGACCAGGAGTACTCGAAGGCCGTGGTGAAGGCCATCAGGCGCAACGGCTGGGGCGAGCCCGGCAACAGCTGGCAGCCCGGCGTCGACGACCTCGACGCCTGACGACCCCGACGCCCCGGGCGACCCGGGCCTCTAGACGAGCAGCCGCAGCAGCGCCGCGGTGACGGCCGCCGCGATCACCACCAGCACGAACGGCACGCGCAGCGCGAAGAGCACGGCGGCCACCAGGATGGCGGGCACCCGGGCATCCAGCGCCACCCCCTGCCCGCTGCCGAGCGTCTGCACGCCCACGAGCGCGGCGAGCAGGGCGATCGTGAGCAGGTTGGCGATGCGGAAGGGGGTGGGCCGGTCGAGCAGCGACTCGGGCACGAGATATCCGCCCACCTTCAGCGCCAGGCAGGCGAGCGAGGCGATGATCACGATCCACCACAGCGTCACGACGCCACCTCATCGGATCCGCGGGCGCCGAACCAGTTGAACGCCCCGACCAGGATCGCCACGAGGGAGGCGACCAGCACCGGCAGCCCGGGGATCAGCACCGGTGTGAGCGCGACCGCCACGACGGCCGCAGCCGCGGCGACCGCCACCGTCTGCCGTTGCCGCAGGCGCGGCCAGAGGAGACCGAGGAACGCGGCTGCGGCCGCGGCATCCAGCCCCCACGCGCGCGGATCGCCGAGCGCGTCGCCGATCAGGGCGCCGATGAGCGAGGTCACGTTCCACCCGATGAACACGGTCGCCCCCGTGACCGCGAACCCGATCAACTGACTTCGCCGCGTCGGCTGCGTGATCGCCACGGCCGTCGTCTCGTCGATCGTCACCCAGGCGGCCGCGAAGCGCCGCCAGAAGCCGCGGCCGACGATGGGCGACATCCGCACGCCGTACACGCCGTTGCGCAGCCCTAGGATGGCGGCGCTCGCGATCGCCGTCGGCCCCGCCGCCACTCCCCCGGTCGCGATCACCCCGACCAGTGCGAACTGCGAGCCGCCGGTGAACATGAGGAGGCTCATCACCGAGGTCTGCCAGACGTCGAGGCCCGCGGCCACGGCCAGCGCGCCGTAGGAGACCCCGTATGCCGCGGCCGCCAGACCCACGGCCAGCGCACGGCGCACCGCGGCCGTGTCTTCGACGCTCCGAGCCATGCCTACCCTTCCGCCGATCGTCGCCGACGGGACCGATCGCTAGCGGTCCAGGTTGACGCCATGGACGCCGTTGTCGTACTTGAGGGCCGGGAAGACCACGGAGACCGAGAAACCCACTCCGGGCACGCTGTACGCGTTGAAGATGCCGCCGAACAGCGCCGCGCGCTCCCGCATCTCGGTGATCCCGGGGCCCGAGACGGTCTCGGTGAGCGCGTCGAGGTCGTCCTGGACGGTGTAGGCGCGCTGCTGGGCGACGGTGTCGGGGTCGAGCCCCTGGCGGCGCGCGGCGGTGCGGTCGCCGTCGTCGTCGACCAGCACCTGCAGTCCTTCCTCTGTCCACGTGAACGAGACCTTCACGTGGGTCCCCTCGCCGCCGTACTCGAGGGCGTTGGCGAGAGCCTCCTGCAGGATGCGGAAGACCGCGAGCTCGGCCCCCTCCTTGAGTGCGAAGGGCGTGCCGGTCTCCACGAAGTCGACCTGGAGCCCCGCATCCCGCATCACGGTGAACAGCTCGCGCGCGGTCTTCAGGCGCGGCTGCGGCGAGACGGCCGCCTCGCCGTCGCGCACGATCGTCATCACCCGGCGCAGATCGGCGAGGGTGGCGCGTGCCGTCTCCGCGATCGCGGCCGCCGAGCGGACGGCCACCTCCGGGTCGGTCCGCCCGGAGAACCGGGCGCCGTCGGCCTGGCTGATGATCGTCGAGACCGAGTGCACGGCCAGCTCGTGCAGCTCGCGCACGATGCGCAGCCGTGCCAGCTCCTCCTGCAGGGCGAGGGAGAGCTCGAGACGCTCCGCCTCCGCCTCGATGCGGGCGCGGCGCTGACGGCCGCGGTCGCGGGCGGTGACCAGCCAGAAGACGAGGAAGAGCAGCGCGAGCAGGAGGAGGACGGCACCGGCGACGGCGAGCGGGAGCACGAGGGTCCCGGCGTTCTGCGCGAGCCAGTCATCCACGGCGTCCTCCTTCGGGCACCGCGACGCGCGGGCCAGCTGTCCGAGACGAGGCTAGCGCAGCGGGGGGCGGGCCGCGGGGGGGGGGGGGGCCCCCGGGGGGGGGGGCGGGGGGGCGCCGGGGCGCGGGGCGGGGGGCCGGCGGGGGGGGTGGCGGG